>DATGHF010000081.1:0-92337 GCA_035308125.1 Candidatus Sulfotelmatobacter sp. | reverse complement strand
TGAATGCGGTGCTCCATCGCGAGGCCCTGATCCTGAATCTCGAGATAGAAATTTTCCTTGCCGAAAATGTCGGTGAACGTGCCGGCGGCCGCGCGCGCGGCTTCGTAGTTCCCTTCTGTAAGCCGCTCGGCGACTTCGCCTTTCAAACATCCTGAAAGCCCGATGAGCCCGCGAGAATGTTCCGCCAGAAACTTCTTGCTCACCCGCGGCTTGTAGTAAAAGCCATGCAGTGAGGCCTCGGAGGTGATCTTCACCAGATTGCGATAGCCTTCGTCGTTTTCCGCGAGCACCAGAAGGTGGTTGTAGGTATCGCCTTCGGGCGGCGCGCGGTGATCGTCTTTCTTGCAGACGTAAAGCTCGCAACCGACGATGGGCTTCACGTCGAATTTATGCGCGGCATTGACGAAATGCACCGCGCCAAAAATATTGCCGTGGTCAGTCATGGCCACGGCGGGCATGCCCAGCTCCTTCACACGCTGGCAGAGTTTTTCGACATCGCAGGCGCCATCAAGCAGGGAGTAGTCGGTATGCAGGTGCAGGTGGACGAATTGGGACATGGGCTCAGTTTGATTCTACGTGGTGCGCCATTCTAACGGGTAACGTGCAACGAGTAGCGGACAGATATCCACAGGAAAGGAACAGGAAGAATCTCTAATGTCCTTCGCCAGGCACTTTGAAGTTCACACCGCGGTCGTCATTCGCCTTGGTGGTCGCGGGAATGTCGAGATCCGAGAGCGGAATCTTCTCCGTACGCCCTGACGAAAAATTCCACAGCGTGTTGCCGATGATGGCGTAGTTCTGGATCTCCTGCTTGTGCTGATCGCGGAAAACCAGCGTAGTTGGCGGCGAAGGCGCGGTCAATTCCGAATGCCGCGGCTCGTAGGGCTGCGAGCGCGCGTAAAGATCCTGATTGTCACTGTTGTCGTAGTTCTCGCGCGCACTCTGCTCTTCCAGGCTCTGCTCGTTCATCTCGTTGGCCTGAGCAATATCCTGTTCGCGGTCGGCATCGTAAGACGAGGACGAATCCCACCACCAGTAAGGATCGTAGAAGAGCGGATCGTAATATCCGTACCATCCGGGATATCCGTAGCGCCAAGGACCAGCAAAACCGCGGTTGCGAACCCGGAATCTCCGCCCGTCGATGCGATTGGCATAGCTAAAGCGATTCGCGGAGGCGATGCGATCCGCCTCAACGCTACGGGGTGAGGGAAAGGCCGGAGCGTAAGCCCGCGACCCGGCCATGGAACTGCCCAGAGGGCGGGCGCCAGAAAGAGCATGGGCGCCATAACCCGCTCTGGAACTGGTGCCGCTGGAAAAGTGACTGGATGAAGGTGCGGAAAAGCTGTTGTGTCCGCCGCTGAAACCACTGTGGCCCGCAAACCCGCCACCGTGGCCACCAGAGGATGCATGCCCACCTCCATGCTGCGCAAACAGAGGCAGCGTGAAGGCCAGCGAGACGAACGTCGCGAAGGCACAGAGGCGACGCATACGTAGATTATAGACCCGTTTCCGGCATGAGGCAGCGGAAAATCGCCAGCCCTCCAAGGCACTGACCCAGAAGACTTTCTACCGCTTCTTTTTTGTCTTGGCCTTTTTCGCGGGAGGTTTGGGGACAGGCTTCGAGACGGATTTCGAGGAATGTTTGGCCGCAGCCTGGGCAGGCTGCGCTTTTTGCGGGACTGCCGCCGGTTTGGACTGGGCAGCGGGCTTCGTCTCAGGCTTGGACTTACCCTTGGCTTCGGCCTTGGCGACAGCAGCCGGCGCGGCTGCAGGCGGCGCGACCACCGCAGCTTTGCCTTTCCCTTTGACAGCTGCCTCACCTTTTTTCGCGGGCTGTGCGGGCGCGGGAGCGCCGGGCGCCGCCTTAGCCGCGCGACCGCGCCTCGGTGGAGGCGGCGGAGGCGGGGGCGGGGGCGCGAACGGCTTCAGGAACTTCAGCGTCTCGGTGCGGGAACGCAGCTTGCCATCGAGCAGCAGCATGAACACATCGCGCGCGATCTTCGGATACTCCGGCAGTTGCGGCGTGATCAGCAGTTCCGTCATCTCCGGCAGAGGAATCCGCTGCTGCACCTGACGCCATTTGGTCAGGAAATTCTTGATCTTTTGTTCGACTGCTTGCTGCTTCGCGGTCACGGCGAGGAAAAGAATCATCTCCGGCCGCGCCGTGGAAAGCAGATTCCAGGTACGCGAGGGCGTGGCGGCTTCTTTCCCCGTCAAGCGTTTCGCCAGTTCTTTGGCGTGGGTTTCGATGTCGCGCCAGGCCTCCACCAGATCTTTGCGCGGAATCAGCTTCCATAGATCCGCGACGTCTTTTTCGGAAAGGCGCGACGTCAGAAAATACATCACTGCCGGTCCGGCGTCCGGCGTATAGCCCAGATCGACCATATGCTGGCGGGTCTTCATCAGCTGGGTCAGCCCGTTGGTGTCGATCTTCGACGTGTTCCAGTGCGGATGCAGAACATCGAGCCAGCCCTCTTTTTCAAGATTCTTGGCCACCTGCAGCGGGTCGTCTTCGTGGGCCAGCGCGGCAATCTCATGCCCGATGGAGCTGCGCAGGATGTGGTCGATGTACTTGCCTTCCTTGGCCGCATCGTAGCGGGCCTGCGTGCGTTCTTCGATCTGCCAATGAAAACGCGCCGCAAAACGCGTGGCGCGGATCATCCGCGAAGGATCTTCCAGAAACGAATAGTTGTGCAGAATGCGGATCAGCTTGGCTTCAATGTCGGCCACTCCGTTGAAAGGATCAAGCAGCAGCCCGCGCGATCCCTCGTTCAACGACAACGCCATCGCATTGACCGTGAAGTCGCGGCGGCGCAGGTCTTCATGGATGGTCGCCGGAGCGACGATGGGAGGTTTCCCGGTCTTTTCGAAGCGCTCGGTCCGCGCCATGCTGATCTCGGCGCGAGCATTTCCGGGCAGCGACAGAAACAGGGTCCGCGAATCTTCTTCGATCGCAGAGACGTGCGCCCCGGCCTTCTCCAGATCTTTCTGCAGCTTGAGGGGATTGCCCTGGACGGTGAAATCGAGGTCGCGGATGGTGAAACCGCTGATAATGTCGCGGATTGCGCCGCCCGTCAGGTACAGGTTCATGCCCGCAGCGCGGGCGACGTCCTGGATCAGGCTGACCCCTTTGAGTTGATCCGGCGTCAGCCGGATCTCCATGGTGTAAATGTAGTCAGCCATTCGCTTTAGAGCACTTTCAAACCGTCAGTCGCGCGGGCATCTGCAGCCGGGCCTGCAACTAATCGGACGTTTTTGCACAGGTTTTCCACAGGGCCCTGGACCGGAGCGCGTGCATATTCCACCTTGTACACGCAAGTCCCTTGATTCAAAGTACTTAGATACCCTAGGTAGACAGCGACAAACTTAAGAAAATAACACAACGTTTATAATTTGGCTACTGCCAAGGTGTATGCCGCGAGTTTTTTCGAAAAAGGTGCGAGAATCGAAAGGCAGGCTTCGGGCTGTCTGGCTTCGCCTGAATCCCGGGCTTCAGGCTTCGGCTGTCGGGCTTCAGCTGAATCGTGGCTTCGGGCTTCGGCTGGAACAAACAGAGCAGACTTTGCTCCGAGCCAGAGCGGCTTGTACTGAGATTTGAGGTCGGGACGTTTTGGGTCGGAGGTCCGAAGTCCGAGGTCGGGTTTAGCTGAAGCCCGATAGCCGAAGCCCGAAGCCCCTCTAGCGCTCGCACGACGGTAGAAAGCTGACCAATGCCATCCACGCACAAAAAAGTCGTCGTCCGCAAAATGGACCGGGACTCCGTCTCGGGCTACGTGGCGGCCCAGTTTGTGCAAGACGGCAAGCTCGAACTGCTCAATACTTCCGGCACGGTTATCAGCATGGATCTGCGTGAAATCAAAGGCGTTTATTTCGTGCGCGAGTTTGGCGATTCCGAGTCGCTCACCCGCAAGACGTTCACTTCCCGCCCGCGCTCGGAAGGCCTCTGGGTGCGCCTGCGCTTCAAAGACAACGAGATTCTGGAAGGCCTGATGCCCGCCGACCTGACCCAAAACATGCCAGAGGGATATCTGGTGAACCCTCCCGATATGCGGACGAACACGCAGCGCATCTTCGTTCCCCGCAGCGCGCTGGAATCGCTGACCGTGCTGGCCGTGATCGGAGCCGCCCGCCGTCGTCGCCGCGACGCCGACGATCAGCGCCAAGTGCCCATGTTTGAAGAGTAGGCTTAGGAGCAACGCGAGCCGCAACGGCTCGTAGTGTACGATTTACTCGTTCCCCTGATCATCGTAAAACGATCATCCCCATGAAACTTTCTGCCATCGCCGCAGCACTCGACGCGCGTCTGGAAAACGGCGCGCCTGATCTGGAAATCACCGGGGTCAACGGAATTGAACAGGCCAAACCGGGCGAACTCAGTTTTGTGTCGAATCCCAAATACGCGGCCGCGGCCCGGTCTACCAAGGCTTCCGCGGTAATCGTGGCCGAGAACTTCCCTGCTATTCCGGCGGCCATGCTGCGCGCAAAAAATCCGTATCTCAGCTTTGCCCGCGCGCTGGAACTATTTCATCAGCCCTTGCGCTATGCGGCGGGTGTGCACCCGACTGCCGTGGTGCATCCGACGGCGAAGGTGGGAGCACATGCCCATATCGGCCCTTACGTGGTGATCGACGAGCACGTTGTGATCGGCGAGCACGCGGTTTTGCTGGCGCACGTGGTCATCTATCGCGGAGTGAAAATTGGGACTCACTTCTTCGCCCACGCGCATGCGGTGGTGCGGGAAAACTGCCGGCTGGGCAACCGCGTTTTGTTGCAGAACGGAGTCGTGATCGGCGCGGATGGCTTCGGCTTTGCTAAAACCGCCGAAGGCCGCTGGCACAAGATTCCGCAGCCGGCTCCGGTGGTGATCGGGGACGATGTAGAAATCCAGGCGAACTCCTGCATCGACCGCGCCAGCGTAGGCGAAACCCACATCGGGCGCGGAGTGAAGGTCGATAACCTCGTTCAAGTGGGACACGGCTCGACGGTGGGAGAAGATGCGCTCTTGTGCTCGCAGGTCGGATTGGGCGGCTCAACGGAAATCGGCGCGCGGGCGATTCTTACCGGACAAGTCGGTGTGGTCGGCCACTGCAAAGTTGGTGAAGCCGCCATTGTCACGCCGCAGAGTGGAGTGGCGAATGATGTTGCGGCAGGAGCCTTGGTCAGCGGCGCTCCCGCCGTAGATCACAAATTGTGGCTGAAGTATTCCGCGATCCTGCCCCGGCTGCCGGAAATGGCGCGTGCGTTGCGGAAGAAAGCTAGCGAGGGTTGAAGGGCCGGGACTGCTGGCTGGGCCACGCGCCAGTAACTTGGACGGCGTTCGTATCGGGCGGTACGATTTGACTGTGCCCCACTTGAGACGAACCCGCACCGCACTGTTGGTTCGATCAGCAGCTCTGACGATATTCCTGGTGCTGATCATGCCAGACGCGGTTGTTGGCGATCCGGCGCCACAACAATGGCACTTCTACGAGCAACCGCTATCTCATGAGGTGCGTTGCTTTCTCAGCGTCGACGCTGCCGTGTGGAAGCACAATGGGCCAGCCATGGTTCATGTCCGACTTGAAAATCTGACTGACAAAGACTTGGATCTCGCGATCACCCCGTCGTTATACCTAACGAATGCAGAGGAGGACACATACTGGTCCCCGGTCGACATCCTTCGGAACAGGGCCTTCGATATTCAACACAAGCAAGCGCCCCTGAAAGTGCATCTGGACAAGCAGAGCTCCTCCGACTTTAAGATTGATGCGGCCAATACTAAATGGGCCAAGGAAATCTCTTGCTGCTGGCCGTCGCAGTCTCTGGGCACAGTTCCCCCAAGTCGGTACTCACTGCGGCTGGAGCTATCCGACACAGATGGAAAGGTGGTTAGGTCAAACGAGGTTACGGTCTTGCTGGAAGGACAATCGGATTCCGAGAAAAAGTGAGATCGAGAATCGCAAAGGGCTCGTTGCCCGGGCCGGTGCTCACCGTTTCGCGCACTACCCAATCGCATCCTGCGATCGCCCGGAATCTTCCCACGGAACTTCGACATTCACGCTCTGGAACTCCTTCGGCAATCCGCTGTCAATCACCGCCCGCACTTTCTCCATCAACGATTCCCTGCTGCCGAAATCCTTGGGCTCGATCGGAGGATGAAAAATCACCTGCACCAGCCCCGGTTTGATGGCGAAACGAGACTTGGGCATGGCATAGAACGTGCCTACAATGGTGATGGGAACCACCGGCACGCCGCATTCCATGGCCAGATAAAACGGTCCTTTCTTGAAGGGCAGCAGCTTACCGTCGAAGGAGCGCTTGCCTTCCACATAAATCGTCATGTTGAGGCCCTGCTGCACCACGGCCTTCGCTGCTTTCACCGCTTCGATGCCGGCGTCGCGATTGCCACGATCCACCGGCACCAGCGAACCGATGCGCATGGCCTGGCCGAGAATCGGAGTCTTGAACAGTTCCTTCTTCACCATGACCGAGGTGCGCCTCGGAATCAGCGGAATCTGGATCGGCGGATCCAGATTCGAAACGTGGTTCGTCATAAAGATATAGCTGCGAGCTTTATCGAGCTGATCGAGCCCCACCGTCTGCACCCGCA
Source organism: Candidatus Sulfotelmatobacter sp. (assembly GCA_035308125.1). Lineage (GTDB taxonomy): Bacteria > Acidobacteriota > Terriglobia > Terriglobales > Acidobacteriaceae > Sulfotelmatobacter. Next base: position 85,748 of record DATGHF010000081.1, on the reverse strand, counting down.
CGCCTGTGAGCCACACGCCCCCCTTGCATCCCCACATGAACAGGCGATAGAGCAAGCGAATGTCGCCGGTGATGAAGGTCCAGGGAAAACCGATCAATGCCGCCACCGGAGCCGCGAGGCCCCAAAAGGTCAGCATCACGATGGTCCGGATCATTGTGGATGAGACTCCGGCCGATGAGACTCCGGCTTGCCGACTGCCCCGGCAGATTCCGCGCGCGCGTCCGCCTCCGCCTCACCCTTCAGCCACGCCGCGCGGCGCGCACGTTGTTCTGCAGTTACATTTTCCAGATCCTTTACTTGGTAGAGCATTTCCTGGCGGCTACCCACTTTCCATTTCAACTCGCGCTCCGCGCCGCGGCGGCCGCGGACTTTCAGCGTAAGCGCATCGCCTGGAGCAAGCCGCGACAACTCCTGCCGCGAGTCTTGCCCCGCGGTCTTGCCCTGAATTTCGAGGATTGTTTCTCCCACCTGCAAGCCCGCACGTTCGGCGTCGCTTCCAGGAGTGACCGCTCCCACCGACATGGGTCCATCAAAATTCCTCGACGCAATAAAGCCCGCGTCGGGAACGGCATTCGACTCCTGAATTACCTTGAGTCCCACACCGCGAAACAAATCATCCCAGGGAATTTCCTCGGTCCCAGCTACATACTTGGCGAAAAACGGCGCCAGGTCCGCGTGACTTACCGCCTCGGCCGCTTCGCGCACGCCGTCAGAATCCGCGAAGAAGCGTCCTTTCTTCGCGTAATTCTGATTCATCCACTGCAACACTTCGCGCAGCGACGCGTGGTCGTGGGTCGCATCGCGGATCACAAGATCAAGCGCCACGCCCAACAATTCGCCCTTGTTGTAATACGAAATACTCCGTTCGGGACGGCGATAGTAGGGGTCCCCTTCGAGCCACGCATCCAGGCTGGACTCTTCCGCCGATTGCGTCAGGTGCGCGGGACGCCGCTCCAGTTCGGTGATCTCGTCGCCCAGCAGAACGAGGTAGCGTTTTTCATCCAGCAGGCCCGCGCGCAACTGGATCACGCCTTCAGCCGTACTGGTTACGCCCTCGCTGAACCACAGCGCGCGCGTGTAATTTTCTTTCGTGTAGTCCACTGGCTCGAGCGTGCGCGGCCGGATGCGCTTTACGTTCCAGAGATGAAAAAATTCGTGCGCCGTCACCGTCGTCAGAACTTCGGAGCTGCGAGCCAGCGCCTCCGCGTTCAGATCAATCGCGGTTGAGTAGGCGTGTTCCATGCCGCCGCCCCCAGGTCCGCGTGGAAAGTGATAGAGAAACATATAAGAGTCAAAGGGGCGGTCATTCATCCAACTGGTGGCGGCGGCGACAATCTTGTGCAGCTCGCCGACAATTTGTGCCATGTCATAGTCGGCCGCCTCCGCGTCCACGATCACGCGATAGTGTGCACCGCCTACGTCGAAATCCGATTCCTGAAAACTTCCAATCTCCACCGGAGAATCCACCAGCCGGTCGTAATTGTCGGCGATGAATCCGCCGTCGGGCGACGACATCAGGGGCGTAGCGATATGCCAGGTCTCTGGCACGCGGTTAAAGCGCACAAACATGGGCGCACCGCGAAGATCCACCGGATACATCAGAACCTGCGCCAGATTCAAAAAAGCGTGATGCGAGTTGAACTGCGCGCCGAACGGGCCAAACGAATCGACAAAGATCTGATACTCAACGATCGCTCCACGCTCCGCTCCCGCAACCTGCCAGCAGCTCTTGTGCAGTTCGCGGACAGCCAGCGGCCGACCTGCGCGATCCTTGGCGCGCACCCAGTTCACGTATTGCACAAAATCGCGCACCTGGTACAGCGCGTTCCACACCGGAAGCTGCAACTCGCGTTGCGCGGCTCCTTCCGGCAACACAATTTGCACTTCGACCAGATGCTGCTCCGGCGCGGCCAGCGAGATCACATAGTTCGTCACTGGACCCGGCCGAGAGGAAACCTGCGCGTGGGCAATCCACGTACACCCGAGCGCCGCGGCCAAAACCACCAGCGCCCGGACGCCCGCGAAACTGCACTTGCATTTCGTAGATGTCTTTCCCATGTCTTGCCGTCGCACTCCCTGACTAGCCAGTTGGATTTTCTCCCGCCAAACTTTTCAGTCTCGCGGGAAGTTTCTCATAGATTCCGCCGAAGCCGCCGTTGGAAAGGATCGCTACCACATCTCCGCTACGCATCTCTGGAGCGACGGCCTCGATGATCGCGTCGGCGTCTGCCAACAGGCGCGCCGGACGGCCGTTTCGCTGGATCTCCTCCGCCAGCGCGGGCAACTCCAGCCGTTCATTTTCCGGCACGGCCTCGGAACGGAAAACTCCCGCCACGATCACTTCATCGGCCAACGCCAGGCTGCGCGCCAGATCACTCTGCAACACCCGCCGCCGCAGTGTATTCGATCGCGGCTCGAGAATCGCCCACAGCCGCGCCCCCGGATATCGCGCTCGCAACGCCTTCAGCGTCCCGGCAATCGCCGTGGGATGATGCGCAAAATCGTCGATCACCGTAATCCCGTTCACCTGCGCCTTCACTTCAAGGCGCCGTTTCACGCTCTTGAACGTTTGCAGCGCAGCCGCAATCTCATCCGTCGGAATGGCGCATGCCGCCGCCAGCGCAGCCGCCGCGGTCGCGTTCCACACGTTGTATTCGCCGGCCAGCGCGAACTCAAAGTCCGCCCACGGACGCCCCTCGCGCCACACTGACCACGCAGTTCGCCCCGGCTCCAGGCGAAGGTTGGTAACCTGCCAGGTTGACCGCGCGCCCGCGCCGTAGCGCTCCACCGGGCAAAATGCTTTGGCCAAACACCGCTCCAGGCTGGCACTCCCGGTCGCGTCCCCTGCGACTCCATCAAACGCCACGATGTATCCCCGCCGCGGAATGAGGTTCACCAGGCGTTTAAAAGCGGTCTCCACCGCGTCGAGGTCTTTATAAATATCTGCGTGATCGAATTCCACCGAAGTCAAAATGACCGAGTCCGGAAAATAATGCAGAAACTTCGGACCTTTATCGAAGAAGGCCGTGTCGTACTCGTCGCCTTCCAGGATGAAATGCTTTCCCTGCCCCAAACAAAAACTCGACCCAAAATTCTCGGCGATGCCGCCTATCAGAAACGACGGCTGCAATCCCGCGCTGTGAAAAATCCACGCCAGCATGGAAGTGGTCGTAGTCTTGCCATGAGTTCCGGCCACCACCAGCACTTCTTTGCTGCGCAGAAACTCATCGTGCAAGAGCTGCGGCAGCGAGCAGAATGGAATGCGCTGGTCGAGCACGTGTTCGAGTTCGGCGTTGCCCCGCGAAATCGCATTCCCCACCACCACCAGATCCGGCGCCGGTGCTCGGTTTGACGGATCAAGATTGCGCGCATCAAATGGCTGCGCCACAGGAATTCCCAACTCCCGCAGGAAATCGGACATGGGCGGATACGCCGCCGCATCCGACCCAGTCACGCGAAACCCGCGCTGCTTCAGCATGCCCGCTAGAGAAGCCATAGCCGTCCCGCAGATGCCAATCATATGAATGTGCTTCTTGTCGTTCATTCGTCTTCGAGTCGTGCGTCTTTCTTCGCGCCGTCGGCGAACCCTTCGCGACCTCAGCGGTTATCGGTTGCTTTTGCGGTTGCTCTTTTGGTTGCTTTTGCTTTCGTCTTGGTCTTCCCTCGTGTAGAAACTCGTACCCTCAGGAACCCGTCACCGCCCCTTCCAGAATCTCCAGCCCCACCTTCCCGCCGCGTACCGTCAATCTCGCCCGGACTCCAAACGGCAGCGTGATATTGCTGCCCGTCACATGCCCCGACCGGAAACCATACGCCACCGGCACTCCCATCTCGGCGACAATTCGCATGACGACATCCTGCAGCTTGTAGCCCTGATTCGCGGTCTGAACGCAATCCATCATCTCGCCAAAAATAATGCCGCGCACGCCGTCGAACTTTCCCGCCAGCTTCAACTGCATCAGCATGCGATCAATCTGATAAGGCTTGGCCGCAACGTCCTCAAGAAACAGAATCGTCTCGTCGGTTTTGATCTCGTAAGGCGTGCCCAGCGAAGCCACCAGAATCGAGAGACATCCGCCGTAGAGAATTCCTTCCGCCGCGCCTTCGACCAATCCGCTCACACCGGAATCCGCGTCCAGTTCCAGTTCCCACGCCGTCACGCCTCCCAGCGCCGCCTGCCACGATGCCACATCCACGCCGTCGGGCCGCGCCCAGTCCTTGGCCACCATCGGACCATGGAACGTCACCAGCCCAGCCGCATCGCAAAAATAAGTGAGCAGCGCCGTGATGTCGCTGTAACCAACGAAAATCTTCGGGTTGGACCGGATCGCATTCAGATCGAGTGTTTCGAGCAGATAATTCGCGCCATATCCGCCGCGTGCGCACACAATTGCTCGCACCTCGTTCCGGGCAAACATTTCCTGCAACTCGCGGGTGCGCCGCTCCACCGATCCCGCAAAATAAAGATCCTGCTCGAAAATCGAATCGAAGTAAAACGGCTTGTACCCGGCAAGCTGCAAGGCCTTGCATCCAGCCTCGAGTTCGCTGCGCTTCATGTTGCTGGCAGGCGCGACGATGCCAACTGTATCCCCGGCTCGAAGGGCCGGCGGCTTTACGCGCGAAGAGTTTGCGGGAGGCATGGAGGTCAGAAATCTTTTGCGGTCAGGTGTTGTCGGTTCGCCAACCCTGCGGATCCATGCAGCCAAGGCAGGTCAGCAGCGACGAAATGGCCTCGCTCCAATATCTGCGTTCATCTTCCTGCGTTCATCGATCTGCGCTCATCGATCTGCGTTCATCGATCTGCGTTCATCGACGTAAATCAGCAGAAATCAGCGGCCCGCCTGAGTGTAAGAAGAATTCTCCCCGGCACACTAACTGCGCCTGGCCGCGCAGGAACACCTCATTATTTTCCCAGCGCACAATCTGCGTTCCTCCCGGAGTAAGGACTTTCACCGGCGATTGCGCCCTGCCCGTCGCCATGGCCGCCACCGCCGCGGCGCAGGAACCGGTTCCGGAAGATTGCGTTTCCCCCACGCCACGTTCGAAAAAGCGGGCCCGCACCTCATGTTTGCTTTCAGGCAAAACGAGTTCCACGTTTACGCCCTGCTCAAATCCGGAAAAGCGCTGAACCTCCGCCGCCTGCTCCTGCCAGTTCACATCAAAGCGGTTCACAAATACAACAAGATGCGGATTCCCCATCGCAACTGGAGTCCCCAAAAACTCGTCAAAGGTGGTCTCGACTCTTTTTTCTTTCCCGACCTCCGCGACTCCCATGGCCGCCTCAAACTCGTATCCGGAATCGCTGCGCGCGGTGAGGACGCACACTTTCAATCCCGCCCCGGTTTGAATGTTGATGGTCTCTTTGCCGCGCTGCGCGCACACATACGCTGCCACGCAACGCGTACCGTTGCCGGAAATCTCCGCCGCGGAGCCATCGGCGTTGATCAGTTTGACCTCCACATCCGCCGTAGCATGGGGCAGCATCCACTCCACTCCGTCGGCCCCCACGCCTGCGTGGCGGTCGCAGATGCGGCGGGTGAACCCAGCAATATCTACCGGAGCCAACGATCCCTCGATCGACGACGCATCGATCAGCAGAAAGTCATTGCCGCAGCCGCTGGCCTTCACGAACGGAATCACTGCCGCTGTTGCCCTCACTCCAATTCCACCGGGCCCAGCGACGTTACGCCGCCCAGCGCCCCCGACGCCTTCAGCCGCCGCAGCAAATCTTCCTGCTCGCGACGGCATCCGATCACGTCAAACTGCATCCGGATATACTGGCCTGTGTTTCCGCTCACCACGTTCTGCATCATGCGATGCTCGCGTTCCAGGATGCGGTTGACCTCCTGGCTCATCTCGTCCACGCTCTTGCCCGTAACTTCATAACTCATCAGCAGCGTCTTCAGGTTGAAGGTTTGTTCCAGATGGCCCAGTGCAAACAGCGCAATCAAAACCATTCCCGTGGCAAAAATCGCGGTCAGGTAAAGCCCGCCACCAGTGGCCATTCCCACCGATGCCACCACAAACAAAGTCGCCGCCGTCGTCAGTCCGGTGGTCAGCCCGCGCATGTGCAGAATCGACCCCGCACCGATAAATCCAATGCCGGGAATAATCTGCGCCGCAATGCGCGTATAGTCGGAGCGCTCTGCCGCCAATCCGCTCGAGAGCAAGGTGAACATGGCCGCGCCAAAGCAGATGAACAGATTCGTGCGCAGTCCCGCCGGCCGGTGGCGCAGTTCGCGTTCCAGTCCGATGAGCCCGCCCAGAATCGCCGCCAACACGAGCCGCGCCAGCGAGGTCATCACAATGCCGCTCGCCATCTCGCGGTGCAGCAGCTCGCCAATATTCTGCCAGTGCATTGCGCAATTCCAAAGGCCAGAAACTCAGAGGCAGCTTTCCGGTGGCTGGATTTTATCACCGCAACTCGCGCTTCCCCGCGGCTCGCGAGGTTAACGCCGCTGATTACCGCAGGTCGATTACCGCAGAGTTGATTACCACAGGCGGTAGAGGACGGCCCGCGGCTGCCCGCTCACCTTAATCTCGACCAACTCTTTGAAGCCGCGCCCCTGCACCCCCCGCCAGACATCGTCTCCGTCAAACGCCAGCGCATAATCGGCAAAGCCCGCGGGATTCGCCAACGCGCGTTCCCACAAGCCTTCAGGGTCCGCCGGCCGCATCCACATGCGGTGATTGCCTTCGTTGATGGTGCGCTTGAGCGGAATCCCCGCCTGCTCCACCGCTCCGGGATGCCCACCCAGATCCATCAGCAGCGCGGCGTTCGGCGGCAGCGCGTGCAGCCAGCCCGCAACTTGCCTCTCCAGCGCAACGCGGCTTCGCATGTTGATCGCCGCCTCGTTGTAGCAGACGGGCCCAGCCCGCCAAATGGATCCGTAACTCAGAACCACGATGGCAAATAATGCGAGAAGCGCCGCACGCCGCCACATCTTTGGCCATTGCTTCGACCGCACGGCGGTATGCGCCAGCATCGCAACGGCCACCGCAAATGCCGGCAGCAGCTGCAATCCATAGCGTGCGTTGTAATGGGTGAACGGCCACCACGCCGGAATGAAAATCGGCACGCCCCCGTAGGCGATCGACAGCGCATAAAACGGAACGGGAATTAAGAGAAAAATCAGCGGCCATCGCGACGGCGGCGTCGTGCTGTCACTTGCTCCATTGTTCCCCGACGTAGCAGTCCGACGATTCTTGCCCCGAAGCGGGATCGCCGCTAGCCCCGCCGCCGCCGCCAACAGAATCCACAATCTCTGCAACCATTCGTTGTCAGCTACATTCGCCTGCGCCGCCTTGAGAAAGTACAAGCCAGCAACGTAAACATTCCCCATCCCCGGATGGCCCACCGCTCCCGCGCTCTGCGTCCGCTTCTCAATCGCCTTCGCCGAATACGGCCCGTTCTCGAACTCCAGTGGATTGCGATAGACGATCGCGTTGTAAGCCAGCCACAGCGCCGGCGCAGCCGCCGCAATCAGCAAGAATCCCGCGATGCGCCGCGACAGAAATGAATGCGAAGATGAATCCCGTAGTGACAGCCGCCTCGGCTGTCCAACCTGAGCACCGGCTCCACTGCTTCCTCCGATCTTTCCACGCCGTCGCTGCCAAACCTGGTAGATCACCACCCCGGCCACCATCCCCACCGCCAGAAACCATCCGTCATACCGGGTCCAACAAGCCGCCGCCAGACACCATCCGCACTTAGCAAGCGCCCGCGCATCCCCGCGCACATATTCGGCGAAATACACGACTGCCCAGATAAACAGCGCCAGATACAGCGCCTCTCCCATCGCGGTGCTCTGCATGTAAATCAGATTCGGATTCCCGCCATAAACCGCCGCCGCCGTCCAGGCCGCAACTCGTGCCGCGCCGCTCGGCTCACTCCCGCGCGACAATATCCCGCGCATCAGCCGGAACATCCCGAGCACGCCGAACACATACGCCGCCATCGACGGAATCGAACCGCCTACGCCGCGGCGCCACATTTCGTCGGAAATCAAAAACGGAATCATCAGCAGATGCGGCAACGGCAGCCAGACCGTCCCCAACTGCAACAGCCCCGGCGTCCTGGAATCGAACACGCGCCGCGCAATGTTGATGTGAGCCACGGCATCGCCGTAGAGCAACACTTCGCCGCGCCGGAAATAAAACAGGAAGGAAAAGACCGAAACCCAAAGCGCCAGCCACGCCAGCACTCGGACTTCAGAATCCCAGCACGAGGTGAATTCGGGAAGGGCGCGGGTTCTAGCCGTGCCGCTGGCAGCTGCCCCCGGCTGGGCCTTAGCCCCTGAGGGATCGGGGTCGTCGCGCAATAGCCTCATCATTCCAAATGCGTCAATTCGCGGAACACCTGAAAGCGTTCGTCAATTTCTTCACGCGTCAGAGATTGCAACCGCTCCGTGCCGAACCGTTCCACGGCAAACGATCCCATCACGCCGCCATAAAACAGCGCCCGCTTCAGCACTTCGCGATTCAACTCCTCCTGCGAAGCGATGTAGCCCATGAACCCGCCGGCAAACGAATCGCCCGCCCCAGTGGGATCCTTCACCTCTTCAATGGGCAGCGTGGGCGCGCGAAACGGATGCCGCCCAATGCCAAACGCACCCTCGCGGAAAAAGATTGTCGCCCCATATTCCCCATGCTTGATCACAAGCGCCTGCGGCCCCATGGCCAGCACCTTGTGCGCCGCCCGCGGCAGATTGCTCTCGCCCGCCAGCATCTTCGTTTCCGTGTCGTTGATCAGCAGCACGTTCACCAGCTTCAACGTTTCGGCTAGTTCCTTGGGAGTCCGCTGGATCCAGTAATTCATGGTGTCGCAGCCAGTCAACCGCACCGCGTGCATGGTGCGCCGCACGTCCGCCTGCAACGTCGGCTGGATATTCGCCAGGAATAGAAATTCCGTATCGTCATATTCCTGCGGAATGCGCGGCTGGAACTTTTCGAAAACGTTCAGGTCGGTAAAATTTGTCTTCGCCTCGTTCAAGTTGTCGCTGTAACTTCCTCCCCAGCGAAACGTCTTCCCCGCGGCCCGTTCGATGCCCCGCGTGTCAATGCTCCGCTTCTGAAAGACCTGTTCCTGCGCCACTCCAAAATCTTCTCCCACCACGGCCACCACGCGCACCTTGGTGAAATAACTGGCCGCGAGCGAAAAATAAGTCGCCGCCCCGCCCAAAATGTTTTTCATGCTGCCCGAAGGCGACGTAACGTCATCAAACGCTACCGAACCAACAACTAGAATGCTCATTAGGAGTGCCGGAATCCTCTCTCAATAATAAGGGTTAGGGGCCAGGGGTTAGTAAGAGCCGTCGTTCCCTGGAACGACTAGCCATTAATCCCTAGCCACTGTTCTTCAAAATCAACCTCAGCTTCTTCTTCGTCGCCGCCGGAATCTTCTTCCGGTCCGTCAAAATCGCATGCGCCAGCGCCGACCCGCATTTGCACGAGCGCTCGCGCGGCATCGCCGCCACAGTGGCCCGCACCACTTTCGTTGCATTCTCCGCATTCTTCAGCAGCACCGCCACAATCTGGTCCACCGTCACCGAATCGTGATGCGGATGCCAGCAGTCATAATCCGTCACCATCGCGACCGTCACATAGCAGAGCTCGGCCTCGCGCGCCAGCTTGGCCTCCTGCAGGTTGGTCATGCCGATCACGTCCATGCCTAGCCCGCGATACACATTCGATTCCGCCCGCGTAGAAAATTGCGGACCTTCCATGCACAGATAAGTTCCGCCGCGCTTGCCCACCACGCCGGCCTGCTTGCAGGCCGCTTCCACCACGGCCGCCAGCTCTCCGCATATAGGATCGGCAAATGCAATGTGCGCCACCACTCCGCCGCCGAAAAAAGTATCCACGCGATGCCGCGTGCGATCGAAAAACTGATCGGGAATCACAAACTCCAGCGGCTTGTGATCTTCCTTCAGCGATCCGACCGCGGAAATCGAAACGATCCGCTCGACTCCCAGCTGCTTGAACCCATGAATATTCGCGCGAAAATTCAACTCGCTCGGCAAAATCCGATGCCCACGACCATGCCGCGCCAGAAAGGCCACCTTGCGCCCCTCCAGCATTCCGCACACGTAGGCGTCCGAAGGCGCGCCAAACGGCGTCTTCACCCGCACTTCTTTCGCCCGGCTCAGTCCCGGCATCGAGTACAGCCCGCTTCCCCCAATGATCCCAATTTCCGCCTGTGCCACCGTTCCCCCAGAAAAGTTCAACCCTCAAGGCCAAACCCGCGATTATACAAGACCCTCCGTGAACCCCTGTGCCCCGTGGCTAAGCTTTCCCCTCCGTGGTTAAGCTTTTCCCTTCGTGTACCTTAGTGTCCTTGGTGGTTGAGGATTTTAGATTTTAGATTTTAGATTTTAGATTTCAAGTTTTCGTTGATTCCTCTGCAACCCGCTACAATCTTTCCATGCGATTCCGCATCCTCATCGCGCTCGTTCTTGTGACCGCCGCCATAGCCCAGGACGCACCAAAAGCCGCACCCCAGCCCGCAGCCAAGTCGGTCACCGTCCCCATCACGCTCGACCACAACCGCGTAGTCATCGACGTTTACCTCGCGCTTCCCGACGGCTCGACCAAACGCATTCGCGGATGGGTCGACAACGGTAATCCCGATCTCGAAATGTCCCGCCACGCCGCCACGCTGCTGGGACTCAACGTCACCTGCGACGACAAAGCCTGTTCCGCTCCCCCACCCGCAGAAATCACGCTAGGTGCGACGAAAACCGGAGATGCCACCACTAGCGGCATGAAGATTTCTCTCGCCAACATTAAAGAAGCAAAAATTCCGCTCAAGCCCGTCAGCGCCGCCGCGGTCGCGTTCCCCGGCATGTCCGCCGAAATCAACATTCCTTCGTCGATCCTTCGCCACTATGACGTCCTGGTCGACTTCCCCGACCGCGAATTCACCATCGCCCAACCAGGAACATTAAAGTTCAAGGGCGTTACCAGCAAAGCCCTCATCAACGCCGAGAACGGCCTCATCCAGATCCCAAGCCAGATCGAGAACAAGAAATACAATCTCGCGCTCGACGTGGGCGCATCCATCAGCTTTTTGTCCGAAGAGCTTTTCGACAAGCTCCAGACCGCTCATCCTGATTTGCCTCACATGACGAGCGCCGTGGGCCCCGCCAACATGTGGGGACTGGACGAAGAGCCGAAGTGGAAGCTGCTGCGCGTGGACCGCCTGCAATTCGGCCCCCTCTACCTCACCAGCCTAGCCATGGCCGATTTTCTTAGAGAAGGAATGGCGTGGTTTGAAAAACGCGCCGGCGTCGCCACCATCGGCCTGCTCGGGGCAAACGCGCTTCTGAATTATCGCGTCGGCCTCGACTACGCCCACGCCACCGTCTACTTCGACATCGGCAGCACTTTCAAAGCTCCCGACTTCGACGTCATCGGTTTCACCCTCCGCCCCGAAGACGACGGCCGTTTCACCATCCTCGGTATCGCCGACATCGAGGGCAAACCCTCCGTGCCCGGCCCTCCCGATGGCGTTCGACCCGGCGATCATCTAGTCGCAGTCGACGGCGTCCCCGTCCCCGATTCGACCATGGGACAAGTCTGGTCGCTGCTCGAAGGCACTCCGGGACAGGAACGCAAACTCACCCTCGAGCGCGACGGCAAAAAATTTGACGTCACGGCCAAGGTGCGACATTTTCTGGGAGAACCACCGGAGGAAAAAGACAGCAAAAAAAAATCATCCAGGAAAAATTGAGCCGATTGACGGTGGTGGTTGGATTCCCCACTGTTGACGCCAAGGACGGCGTCATCCTGGCGCAGCCGTTCTTCAGGTAGAGCGAAGGATCTCCCCCCAACCTCCATTGTCGGGAGTCAACTGACCCATTCACCTGCGGGTATCATCCTGGATGATCCGCGTTAAGAATGATCCGCGTTAGTTGAGTTCGCTGACGCCTACTTCGCAGCCGCCGTCGCAAACACTTCCCGCTCCAGCGTCTCGGTCGTGGCCGCGTCCAAACTCTCGCTCACCAGCACAGTGTCGCCTTGCTCATCGATCACCACCGTGCCTTCCTCGGTAGACCACGCGTGCCGCCCCTGCAACGGAATCACCTTGAACCCCTTATGTTTCGAAGATGTTTCTTTCGACGACGTTTCTTTCGCCGGGGCGTCCTTCGCCGGCACATCCCTGGCTCCCTCACCGCCCGATTTTCCAGAAGCCACGTTCGCGTTCCCCACTTCCTCCACCTTCTTGTACCGCTTCGCCAGCGAGTGCGCATAAATCCCGGCGAAATCCGCCGCCTTCTCCGCGCTCGACCAGCGCGACACATAGAGCAGCCCCAACGGCGCGGCCGCGTCTCCCTTCACCCGCGCGGCATAGTAATACCCTCCGCGCCACTCCGGATAAAGCCATTTCGCCAGTTCCTGATTCGCATACTGCTCAATCAGCACCGCGACATCGAACTCGCCCATCGCACCGATATCGAATTTCTGATAGTTCTTGAAGTCGCGCTTGAAATTTGGCACAGCCATGGGCGCAATCTTTTCTCCTGAGAGATAAGTCTCCGGCTCCATGATCTGCCGCGTAGTGTGCGGAGGATTCGCCAGCACCCCGGCAAACGCCTTCTCCCGCCCGCCTTTCTGCAGCAGCTTGACTTCGAACTCCAGGCCGTACCGGTAAGGAAACGTCAGCGACTCTTTCAGGAAGATCGGTGCGTCTTTGAACACCGTCGAATCCGGCGTGCCGTTGGTCATGCTCGATTCCATGTCCTCCACCAGATCGGGCGAATCCACGATCGTGCGTCCCACCGGAGCCAGCGCATATTGCAGCATCACGGCCTCAGCCTGCCCTTCCACCACGGCCTGCCTCGCGTTGTCCGTTTCGTCGTTTTCGATATCGAGCGGCGTAGGATTTTTCCGCGTCTCCGCCAGATCCTTTTCGCCTTTCCCCATCCACTTGTCCAGGTTCACCGCCTGATCCTGCAGGGCGTGAGTCAACTCATGCGCCATCACCGGCTCCTGCTCTTCGATCGGAACCCAGTCCAGCAGGTGCACCGTCTTCGTCTTCGGATCGTAATAACCCGCGACCTGCTCGCGCAGAAGATCGACCAGCAGTTTTTCCAGATCGAAGTCGCGCGGCAACAGGCCAAATTTTTTCAGCACCAGTTCCGACCGCCGCAGCCGTTGCGTATCCTTGTCGTCCTTGTTCTTGTTGAGATAACTGACCACTTCTTCCCGGCTGGTCAACGTGCGCTTCACTTCCCGCTTCACCGCCAACCCGGTCTGCTTGCTGTCAAAGGCAAGAATCTCGTCCACCGAATGAAAAAGTTCCGCCGCTTGCCGGGGCGTAATCTTGGTCTCTTCCTGTGCAGGGCTGGCCTGCGCAGGGCTGGCTTGTGCAGGGTTGGCTTGTGTGGGGTTGGCTTGTGTGGGGCGGGCACTCTTGCCCGCCTGCTTTTGACTTTGATTTGTTTGATCTTGCGTCTGTTCTTGATCTTGCGCCTGATCTTGCTTTCCCGGCCCGGCCTGAGTCCGTGTGGCCGCGGGCGCCTCGCCCGCGAGGTTTTGACTCTGCTGCAGAGCCTGATCCCGCCCCCGCCCCCAAACCGCGCCGCTAGCTCCCGCCAGCAGCACAACCACATAAAATCGCCGCAGAACTCTCCGTCCAACCCCTTTACCGTTATTCATTAGAATCGAGTCTACCCTGTTTCCCTATACTCTCCCCAGCCACAAGAAGGCCCGGTCGCGGATCAGCGTCAGTACATGTACCCACGAAGAATGCGAGTCACACGAAGGAAGTCTGGCCGCCAAATCTCTTGTGATCCTTCGTGTCCTTAGTGGTTCAAGGTTTTTGCGTTCGCGCCAAACTGACTAAAGGCGGCAAGGAAGCACAACCAAACAGGAAGCAGCCCATGACCACAACCCCGATCAATCTCTGGTCCTCTCCCGACCACGCCCGCAACTACCTGGAACGCGCCGACTCCATCTCGCACCGCACCGAAGGCGAAGCAGCCCTGCTCGAATTCATTCCGGAAGACGCCCGCCGCATCCTCGACCTGGGCACCGGCGACGGGCGACTGCTCGCCCTGGTCAAGAAATATTTGGTGACGCAGACGCCGCGTGAGACCGAATCCGTCGCGATCGACTTCTCCCCGTCCATGCTCGAAGCCGCCCGCAAGCGCTTCGCCGAAGATTCCTCGGTCACCGTGATCTCTCACAACTTCGACGCACCTTTGACGAATCTCGGTTTAGAGAAATCAGACAAGTTCGATGCCGTCATCTCCTGTTTCGCCATTCATCATGTGGTGCACGAGCGCAAGCGCGCTCTCTACGCCGAAATCCACGCCCTGCTCAACCCCGCGGGCGTCTTCTGCAATCTGGAACACGTCGCCTCGCCCACGCCCCGCCTGCACGAAGAATTCCTGCAGCGCATCGGCTTCACCGTAGAAACCGAAGACCCTTCCAACAAACTGCTGGACGTAGAAACGCAACTCGGATGGCTGCGCGAAATCGGGTTCGTGGATGTGGATTGCGCCTGGAAGTGGCGCGAGCTGGCGCTGCTCGTGGGCAGGAAACCGTAACCCCGGCCTGGGCATCAGCGCATGCGCCCCAAGAACAAATTGTCATTCTGAGCGTAGTGGGAAGTGCGCGACATTTCAGTCGCGCCCTAAAAAGTTAGCCACCCACTCCCCCGCTTCCCGTGTCCCCAGAGTTCCGCCAATGTCCTGCGTAGTCTTCTTCTGCCGCACTGCTTCCAGCACGGCACCGTCAATCTTCCCGGCTTCCTTCGCCATCCCCAGATGCGCCAGCATCATCGCCGCAGTCAGAATCGCTCCACACGGATTCGCCACATTTTTCCCAGCAATCGGCGGAGCCGATCCGTGTACTGGCTCGAACATTGACGTCTTCCCGGGATGAATATTGCCGCTGGCCGCCATACCTAGGCCACCCTGCAATCCCGCCGCCAGGTCGGTGATGATGTCGCCGAACATATTATTCGTCACGATCACGTCGAACTGCCGCGGATCGCGTACCAGGTGCATGCACAGCGCGTCCACGTACATGTGCTGCGCCATGATCTGCGGATATTCTCCGCTCACTTCCTTGAATACGCGCTGCCACAGGCCGCCGGCGTGAGTCATGGTGTTCGACTTGTCGCACATGAGCACTTTGTTGCGCGGCGAGCCGTCGAGCTTGGTGTGCCGTTCGCAATATTCAAACGCGTAGCGGATCACGCGTTCGACTCCCTTGCGCGTGTTGATGTCCTCCTGAATCGCGATCTCTTCGGGCGTCCCCTGCTTGAACACGCCGCCCGCGTCGGTGTACACGCCCTCGGTATTCTCGCGGACGACCACGAAGTCAACGTCTTTGGGCTCAATGCCTTTTAGTGGACACAACACGCTATCGAGCAGACGCACCGGGCGCAGATTGGCGTAAAGATCCATCTTGAAGCGCATGCCGAGCACAATCTCTTTGGCGTGAATGTTCGATGAAACCCGGGGATCGCCGAAGGCTCCAACCAGGATCGCGTCGAAGTCGCGGCTCAGCATTTCGAAGCCGTCGGGCGGAACGGTCATGCGGTCGCGCAGATAACGATCAGCACCCCAGTCGAATTCGGTCAGCTCGACTGCAGCATTCGTGGCTAGGATGACCTTGACGGCCTGGGGAATGACTTCCTGGCCAATGCCATCCCCGGGGATGACGGCGATGCGCTTTCTGGAAGCTGCCGGCAAATTCACGGCAGAACGTTAGCACAACCGGGAGGGGACGAGTAAGACCGATGAGTTGGACGAGGAGCGAATCGCGGGATAAGCAAGCGGCGCGCCGAAGTCAAAAGTCAGAATGCAGAATGCAGAAGTAAAATCCTCCCCGCCTTCCTAAAACCGACGCCAGGGCCGCTGGCGATCCCGTGGTGCGATTGTTTCAGGACGACTCGACCTCAAGGGTCATCTAGAGATTTCCACAGGCCAGAATCGCCTCTAATCGCATTCCTGATTATCTTCGAGCTAAGTTATTGAGTCTTCGTCTAAGTCCTTGACGCTGCGTGGAAGCGCTTGCGGGGCAGGACTTGTGGGGCAGGACTTGTGTGGCGCGGGCACTCTTGCCCGCGAAATCTATCCATGACCACAGACTGTAATTCCATATTGCGAACTTGCCAGGAGTCAAGAGCTTCCCTGGTTGAATCCGTGGTAGACACCAGATTCTCATGAACTCCACGCACTCGCGGGCAGGAGTGCCCGCGCCACATAACCCTCGGCCAATCGCTATAATCGAAAGATCACCATGAGCAAGGCTGCTTTGCAGACTTACGTCGAAGGCCTGGACGCGGCTCGCCTGGGCGACTATCGCGGCGCCAACACGGCTGTGGCCTTTTCTGACCCGGCAACCGAGCTTGCCGCCTTGCGCACGGGTTGCGGCATTTACGATTTGGGTTTTCGCGCCAAGATCGCTCTGGCGGGCAAGGATCGCGTGCGCTGGCTGAACGGCATGGTCAGCAACAACATCCGCGACCTGGCCGTTGGACGTGGCGTGTATGCGTTTATTCTCAATCCCCAGGGACACATCCTCGGCGATCTCAACGCCTACAATCGCGGCGAGACGCTGCTGGTCGATACCGATCGCAGCCAGGTGGAGAAGATTCTTGCTATCTTCCGCAAATACATCATCATGGACAAAGTTGAAGTCAGCGACCTCAGCGAAAAGCTGACCGCTCTGGGCGTGAGTGGCCCGAAAGCGCGCGAAATCATGGCCGCCGCTGCATTCGAATCGCCGGAAACGGCATCGCTGCTGGCGAACGATTTGCAAATGGTCGACGTGAAGTGGCGGGGCGTGGATTGCACGCTCGTGCGCCATCAAGACGGCAGAGAAAACGCGCCGCACGCATCGTATGAGATCTGGCTGGCGCCGGGCGAAGTGAAAGTGGTCTGGGATGCGCTGCTGGCGGCAGGAGCGACGCCGGTGGGAGCCGAGGCGCTGGAGACTTTTCGCATTCTATCGGGCATTCCGCTCTATGGCGTGGATATTCGCGAACGCGAACTGCCGCAGGAAACCGAACAGGGGCGGGCGTTGAGCTTTACCAAGGGCTGCTACATTGGGCAGGAGATTGTTGAGCGCATTCGCGCGCGCGGGAGTGTACACCGCATGTTTTCAGGATTTGTCGCGGGAGACGACGCGTCGATCGCGCCGGGTGCGAGGATTGTTGCGGGTAACCATGGCGCAGACAAAGAAGTCGGCGAGGTGACCAGCGTCGCTTCCCTGCCGGGATTGGCTGGGCGAAGCTTGGCCCTGGGATACATTCGGCGCGAAGTGGGCACGCCAGGGCGCGAGGTCAGGATTGGTGCGGCTGTGGCGAAGGTAGTAAAGTTGCCGTTTGAGTAATCTGCTCCGGCCACCCACGAGCTCCGGACGATGAACAGAATTTCTTGAGGAATAAGTCTTTATGGCTGATAAAAAACACGAGCAATCGAGTTTTACCGTAACGGATCGACGTTTGTTTACGTCGGACGGGGCTTTGCGCAGCGAGGTTGTCGAAGAAGTGGAGGTTCCGCCGGCAACGCCGGCAACGTCGGCGCCTGCGGCGAAAGAAGCCGCGGCCGCGCCGGACGCTGCGGTGGCGACGCCTGATCTGGTCGCGGAACGCGATATTCCGCCTCCGCCCAGCGCGGCGGAGCAGGATGCGCAGGCCGCAGCCTACCGGCAGTCGGCGCGCGATCTGGACTCGCGAGTGGAATTGAGTGGCCATTCTGCCAAAGAGTTTGAAATGACGTTCGAGCGCTTTCTGGCTTCGCTCTACATGACGGCGATGCTGCAGCTGGGGATGATGCGGGAGCAGGGACAACAGCCGCGCATTGACATCATTGGCGCGCGGCAGACGATCGACACACTGAGTCTGATTGGCGAAAAAACCAAAGGCAACCTCACCCCCACGGAAGAAAACTTCCTGCAGAACAGCCTTTACGAACTGCGCATGGCGTATGTGGAAGTGACCAACGCGCTGGCCCGTCCGCCACAACCCGGGCCGGCGACGGGAACCGGCGGACGATGAATCAACGAGTGGGAATCTATTTCATCAGGCCGTTCGGTGCCAGCGAAGCGCACGGGCTGAAGCCTACTTATTTGCGGGGCAACTTGATGACACGAGTAAACTCGTGCCCTTCCCAAACCCAGTCGCGTAGCTGCGAAACGAAAGCGAGATCATGAAAGCTACGCTCACCGTGCTGGGCAGCGGCACCTCCATGGGCGTGCCCACGCTGGGCT
This sequence comes from Candidatus Sulfotelmatobacter sp., assembly GCA_035308125.1. Lineage (GTDB taxonomy): Bacteria > Acidobacteriota > Terriglobia > Terriglobales > Acidobacteriaceae > Sulfotelmatobacter. Next base: position 67,520 of record DATGHF010000081.1, on the reverse strand, counting down.
GCGACTGCGACGTGTGCCACTCGACCGATCCGCACGACCGGCGCACCCGGCCTTCGATCATGATCGAGTACGACGGCAAGGTGGTGCTGATCGATACCTCGCCCGATTTTTACACGCAGGCGCTGCGCGAAAACATTACGCGCGTCGACGCAGTGCTCTACACCCATACCCACGCGGACCATATCCTGGGCATTGACGATCTGCGGCCGCTAAGCTTTCGCCACAAGCCGGGCAAGCTGCCGCTTTATGCGCGTCCGGACGCGGCGGCCTTTCTACGCAAGATGTTCACTTACATCTTCGATGGCGACTACAAGTTCGGCAGCTTGCCGCAGCTGGAGTTGAAGCCGATTGACGGGCCGGTGGACGTGCTGGGCGTGCGTTTCGACCCGGTAATCCTGGTGCACGGCGAGACCCAGATTTGCGGTTACCGCTTCGGGTCGGCGGCGTATTTAACCGATCACAGCGAGATTCCGGATTCGTCGCTCGAGCAACTGCATGGACTGGACATTCTGTTTTTGGACGCGCTGCGGCACAAGCCGCATCCCACGCACTCGACGGTGCAGAATTCGCTGAGAATTGTCGACCGGGTCAGGCCCAAGCGCGCGTTCTTTACGCACATATGCCACGACCTGGCCCACGAAGCGACCAACGCCACGCTTCCCCGGCACGTGCGGCTGTCGCATGACGGGATGAAGCTGGAGTTTGAGATTTGAAGGGCAGTTGCTAGCGGCTAGTTGTTAGTTGCTAGTAAGAACACTTCGCTTGGCGGAACTAGCCACTAGCCACTAACAACTAGCAACTCGCATGCACGTCTTTCACACACTCAACGACATTCCCGCCGACTTTGGGCCCACACTGGTCAGCGTGGGTAATTTCGACGGAGTGCATCGCGCGCATGCGCATGTGCTGGGCGAAATTGTGGCGCGGGCGCGGTCGAGTGGGGCGAAGGCCGTGGCGGTTACGTTTGAGCCGCATCCGGCGCGGATTCTGCGACCGGAATCTAACCTGAAACTGCTTACACCGACTGCGGAAAAACTGCGGCTGCTCGAAAGCACTTGCGTGGATGCGGTGCTGCTGCTTCCCTTCGGGCGCGACCTGTCGCTGATGACGCCGCGGCAGTTCGCGGAGCGGATCCTGAAAAAGAAGCTGCACGCGCGCGAGGTGCATGAGGGTTACAACTTCCGGTTTGGGCACAAGGCCGCGGGCAATATCGACATGCTGGCCGAGTTCGGGCGCGAGATGGGATTTGCGGTCAAGACCTATCCCGAGATGAAGCTGCGCGGTGAGCCGGTTTCGAGCAGCCACATTCGAAAGTTAGTGGGCGAGGGGCGGGTGAGCCGGGCGCGGCATCTACTGGCACGTCCTTTTTGCATTCTGGGCACGCCGGGGCGCGGCCGCGGTTATGGCTCGAAGCACACCGTGCCGACGATTAATCTGGCGCGCTATGAGGAACTGGTTCCAAAGGACGGCGTCTACATAACCTGGACGCGGGTGGGCGCGGAGCGCTTCGAGTCGGTGACCAATGTGGGGAATCGTCCGACTTTTGGGGCGGAGTTATTTGCCATCGAGACCCATCTGCTGAATTTTCATCCCATCGAACTGGCTCCGGAGACGGAAGTGGAGATTTGTTTTCTGGAGCGGCTGCGGGATGAGATCAAGTTTCCGTCGGTGGAGGCGCTGCGCGGGCAGATTGGGCGGGATGTGGGGAAGGCGCGGAGATATTTTCGGTTGCTGGGACGGATGAGCGCGGGGTGATGGACGGATTTTTGGCGCACGCTCACCAGAGTAGCGCGCGCTTGCGGGGACGTAGCAAAAGCCTCAACCGCAGAGGCCGCAAAGAAACGCCGCCGAGGACGCAGAGAAACGGACTGGAGCCCGCCTCTTAATGTGGCAGGTAGCCTGACTCCATGGGCAGTTTGCCGTCGACTTTTACGACGTTGATGGTGCTGTCGAGGGAGTGCTCCTCGACCAGGCCGATGGCGCCGGGCATGGACTGGACTGCCTTGAGAACATCCGCATCGGTGTCCACAAATATGATCGTGTCCTTGTGCGTGGCGAGGACGGTCTTCCACTCCGCCGCAGACATCCGGTTGAGGCGCTGCAGGGTTTCCGTTTCGCCGACGGAGTCCTGGTGAAGCACCAGGACAACAGCCTTGCCATCGGGCCACTTCCTGATTTCGGCGCGCAGAATTTTCGCCAGGTGCGGGGCGGTGACGTTCTCCACCGGGTTGTCTTTGTTTACGACTACCGCCATGTGGTGGGCGAAACAGGGCGACAGAGACGCGCAGAGAAATGTCACTACGTAAAAGGCGGAGCGGAGTTTCATGACGCAAACCTCTCGTTTTTCATCAGAATCAGAATCAGCGGGGGCTGAGAAGAGCGTAGCCAAGAATCGCCGATTCTGAAGTAAAAACGGTGTCAAAACCAGCACGAAGGTACCCAGAGAGGAACGTTACTTTGGGGGAACTGACGACGCAGGGCCGACACGCCGGACGGGGCTGACAGTGTGCATGCTAACATCTCGAAGTCTTCTTCGATCGAAATCATGTCTGATCGAAGCGTGTGTCTGATCGAAGCATGTCTGAAGCAATCAAAGTCAATATCGGCTGTGGGCTCTCGGGGATTGCCGGTTGGCATAACCTGGACAATTCGCCAACGATCACGCTGTCGCGCATTCCTGGGCTCAGGAACTTGCTGAAGATTCCGGCGTGGCCGCGCGACGTGCGCCGCTACGATGTGCGCAAAGGCCTTCCGTTTGCCGATGGCAGCGTGCGCTACATTTACTCGTCGCACACGTTCGAGCACTTCACCTACGATGCTTCGCTGGCCCTTGCGCGGGATTGCCGGCGGGCCTTGGCTCCGGACGGGATTTTGCGAATCGTCGTGCCGGACCTGGAGCTGATCGCGCGGGAATATCTGGCTGACCCGAAGCCACTGGCGGCGCAGACGTTTCTTTCGCGGCTGTCGCTGAATCATTCGTTGCAGGATTTCGTTCATCCCGGCTCGAATCATTCGCAGATGTTTGACGCGCGGGCGCTGGTTCACCTGCTGCGCAACGCGGGGTTCGAGAATGTGGAGGTCAGCAGTTATCGCAAAAGCGCGATTCCGGAGATTGATTCGATCGAACTCGAAGTGCGGCGGAATGAGAGTTTGTATGTGGAGGCGCGGAAGTAGCGGACAATGGCTTGCCGGACGCGAGCCCACCCCGCAGGCCTTCAACGCTTCACTTCTTCACTCCATCGGTTCCACTACCACGGACTCTTGCTCTCGCGTCCCGCCGACTGGCCGCTGCACCAGCACAATTGCGGCCAGGACCAGAATAATTCCCACGGTCTGGATAGGGCGGACTACTTCACCCAATAAAGCGGCGGCGAGCAGGATGGAGAAAACTGGCTCGAGGCAGCTGGCGATGATGGCGCGAGTGGGTTCGAGATGCTGCAGGCCCAGGAAATACAGCGAGAACGCTCCCAGGACGGAGATCATGGAAAACGTGAACAGGAATGCCCACTGGGCGGGTGCGTAGTGCGCGGCGAGAATTTTCCAGGGCGGATTCACGATGAGCCAGAAGATGGAGGCCGAGGTCAGGGTCCAGACCAGGACGCGCCAGCGATCGTAGCGGACGAGGATGCGGTGTCCGGCAAGGTTGTAGAAGGCGAAAGAGAACGAGGCCAGGAGCGCGGCGAACAAGCCGTAGGCATCGAGGCGGAGGGATGACGACTTCGGCCCGACAATGCCGAGGGTAAAGATGATTCCGGCGACGGCGAGGCCTACGGCGGCGGCTTTCTGCAGCGATAGTTTCTGCTGGCGGCGCGCCACTACATAAAGCAGAACCCAGACCGGCGCCGTGTATTGCACGATGATGGCGATGGCCACGCTGGTTCTCTGGATGGCGACATAATAAAAATAATTTGACGCGGCCACGCCCAGCATGCCGAGCGTGAGACATTGCACGAGATCGGGCGCGGGGAGCTGGATGCGCTGCCATCCGCGGCGGCCGGCCAGGATGGGGAGCAGAATGAGCAGCGAAAATGTGGTGCGGGTCTGCGACAGAATGAGTGGGTCGATCGGACGAATCGCTTCTCCGGTCAGAGGGAATTTCCCGGTGAATACGGCGCGGCCGAGAGCGGCGGAGACTCCCCAGAGAAATGCGGCGGAGGCTATGAATAAATATCCGCGGAGGGGGTGAGGCGCACGCGAATTGAAATTGGCAGAATTCTGGATACGGGCCTCGCGGTTCGGGAGCGAACCAGATTCGATTATCGGTATCAGGCTGCCAGGATCAACATCTTCAGGGTCAAATCTTTAATTTATGATTTGATCTTTATGATTTCATCTTTAGGATCCGGTCAATCGATGAGGCGCCGGGTAGGACGACTGCTCCGACGATTCGGCAGCGGCGAGCAATTCGTCGAGGCGTTCGGGATCAAAACCGACCATCACTTCCACGGTTTCGCCCGAGATCACAACCAGAGTGGGAGTGGTGAGACTGTCATGGTCGTCGACCATCTCCTGGCGGGCGGCGGGGTCGGCGCTGATATCGCGCTCTAAGAACGCGAGTTCCCGTGCTTCCAGATAAAACTTCATCAGCTCGCAGGAGAGGCAGCCGGGTTGGGTGAAGAGGACGATCTTGAGCGTCATAATTCTTTAGACCGGGTGCAGTCGCTCTGACTGCGCGAAAATACAGGGTCCCTCCACTGCGCTTCCCATTCCCTTTGGGAATGAGAAGCTCCGGTCGGGATGACAAGGCTTATCAAAATCGATTTAAACATCTACGTATTCGATGTCGGTGGTGATCTTTGCGGTTCTTTCAACCATCGCCGAAACGGAACAATATTTTTCTTTGGACAGGCGAACCGCATCCTCGACCGCCTTGCGCGATACTTTACCACCGATCCGGTAGGTCAGCTTGATCTCGGTGTAAACCGCGGGGTAGCCGGTGGCGCGCTCGCCGTGGGCGCGGACTTCGAGGCTGGTGAAGGGTTCGCGCTTCTTGCGCAGAATGCCGACGACATCCGACGCAGTGCATCCGCAGAGCGCGATCAGCACGAGTTCCATCGGGGTGCTGGCGGTTTTTTCCCCGGCGGTGTCCATCACGAGAGCGTGGCGGGAACTGGCCTCGCCGATGTAACGCTCTTTGTCGGTCCAGATGGCTTTGGCTTCGATCATAGTTACGCGCTACCTCCGGTTATCCGTGCTGGGTTCGGGGTGAATCAGGACGCGGAACAATTCGGGGGCGTCCTGCTTGAAGCGGATTTCGAGTTCGGTCTGGATGTCGTGCACGCGCGAAAGCGGAAGATCGTCTGAGAGCGTGCAGTGGCAGGAGACGTAGAGGCGCCCGCGGACGCGCTTGATGATGAACTCGTGCACGTCGAGGATTTCGGGGAAATGCCTGGCGACTTCCTTGAGCCGGCGCTCGAGTTTGGCGTCGCTGACGAGTTCTTCCGGCTTTTCGATGGTGGCGGGTTCGCTTTCGATGTGGGTCAGAATGTCGGCGATCTCGGGCACGCCGCGGCGCATGTCGGCTTCGAGCTCGGTGACCTGATCGTGGGCTTGTTTCAGAGTCATGCGCTCATCGAGTTCGACGTGCTGTTCGACGTGGAGCTGGCCGGCGAGATCCTGCACGCTGATGTCGTGGACGTTGAGGTTGTGGCGAGTGGCCACGGCGCGAATGCGGTCGAAAGTATTTTCGGAGCGCTGGGCGCGGGGCAGGGGCTGCACGGTGACGTCGGCGTCGGGGAGAACGCGCTGCACGGCGCTGGTCACGGCTTCGACCAGTTGCTCCGAACGCTGGAAGGTGACGGTGCGGGCCAGGCCGACAGCGAGATCGGCGAAGTAACGGTTGCCCACGCGTCGGATGCGGACGCGGTCCACTTCGAGCACGCCATCGACGCGCGACACGGCGTCGGTAATCTGGGCGCGAACGCCGGCGGGAGCGGCATCGAGAAGCACGTCCATGGTGCGCCGCGCCAGGCGCCAACTGACGTGGACGATCACGCCCGCAACAATCAGGGCGGAAACCGGGTCGGCATTCCGCAGCCACTCTACATGGTAAGTGCGCCCCACTAGCACCAGCACCAGGCCGAGCAGGACCACGCCGCCTGACCAGATGTCAGTGGAGAAATGCAGAGCGTCGGCTTCCAGCGCCTGACTGTCATATTTGACGGCGATGCGGCCGAGCACGCGCGAACGCCACCAGTCGATCCCCATGGAAAACAGCATGACCGCGAAGGCTGCGAGGGAAGGCTCGATATCGACTTGCCGAAAAAAAAATCGTTCCACGGCTTCGTAGATGACCCAGCAGCAGGTAATCAGAAGCAATCCAGTTTCGAGGAACGCGGAAAAACTCTCGACTTTTCCGTGGCCGTACTGATGATCCGCGTCGGCGGGCTTGTCGGAAACTCCGACGGAGAAGAACGTGATGAGCGCAGCGATCAGATCCAAACCGGAGTGAGCGGCTTCCGAGAGAATGCCGAGACTGCCGGTGCTCAGGCCGACAACGGCTTTGAGCCCGGTGATCAGGAACGCGGCGAGAACGGAATTGCCCGCGGCTGCGCGTTTTTCCGCACGCATCGATCCGGGAGAATAAAGGGCGCGAGTGCCCGGCATGCTGGGATTATCGCTGGTGCGATGGGATTGCGGCAAACTCTCGGGCTTGGGGCCTCGGCTGTTTCAAATCCTCGGATCCTGGCTGGCAAGCTCTGAGCTTGTTATTCAGGGGTTTGCTTCTGGATAGATTTCGCGGGCAAGAGTGCCCGCGCCACACAAACCACCCCGCAAGCACCTGCCAGGCTGGAGCCCGAAGCCTGGAGCCCGAGGCCCGGTGTGCTACGATGTTTGGTTTAGGTTTGCAACATTCTGATGTACCAATCCTGGAGGAATTTTCTTATGGGGAAGAGTTGGCTGATGTGTGTGTTGTTGGGGGCGATGGCGTGGGGACAAGCCCAGCCCGGGACGCCGCCCGCGGCCAAGCCGAGCCAGGCTCCGGCGCCGCGCGGCGCGGCCGGTCAACAGGCGGCAACTGCACCCGCGGATCCGGCAGAATCGGTTCCGCTCACGGCCGCGGTGCTGACCATCAAGGGAGTGTGCAAGCCGAAGCCGGCTGCGGCGAAAGCGGGAACGGCCCCGGCGAAGCCGGCAGCCAAAACCGCGCCCGCAGAATGCACCACCGTGATCACGCGCGCGGAATTTGAAAAACTGGCGAATAGTCTCTCGCCGCGCGTAACTCCCCAATTCAAGAAGCAGCTGGCGACCGGTTATCCCAACCTTCTGGCGTTCGCCCAGGCCGCTCATAAAGAAGGCCTGGACAAGACCGCCCGCTTCAAAACGTTAATGGAGTTCTATCGCTTGCAGGTCCTGGGCAACGAATTGAAACGCGAGGTTTCAGAGGATGCGGCCAAAATTTCCGACGCCGACATCGAAAGCTATTACCAGACAAACCTTGCCACCTATCAGCAGTTCAACCTGGACCGCGTCTTCGTCCCGCACTTCCAGCATGAAGCCGAAGCCAAAACGGAGACGGAGAAGGATGAGAACGACAAAGGCGAGAAGGACGAGAAGTCGGCGGATCAGCAAAAAGTAAAAGCCCAACCACAGCCTAAGTCCACCGAACAGGATGAAGCCAAGCTGGCCGACACCCTGCGCACGCGCGCGCTTGCCGGAGAAGATTTCACGAAGCTGCAGAAGGACGCATACGATGCAGCGGGAATGAAAATCGAGGTGCCCACCATCAACCTGCCCAGCGTGCGCCGCAACGCCCTGCCGCCGGGCCAGGTTGCGGTTTTTGAGTTGAAGGAAGGCGAAGTCTCGCAGGTGATCAGCGACTCGGGAGGGCATTACATTTATCGGGTGAAGGCGATTGAGCAGATGCCGCTGAACGATCAGTTGAAGAACGAAATCCATAATATGTTGCAGGGGCAGAAGCAGCGGGCAGGGCTGGACAAGTACCAGAATTCGTACTCGGTGGTGACCAATGAAGAGTACTTTGGTCCGCCAACTCCGGCGGGGCGTCCGGGAGCGCCGCCGATGCGTATGCCGCCCAACATGAAGATGCCGACTCAGGGCGCGCCTCCGGCTCAGCCCCCGGCGCAGCCTCAGGCTCAACCGCCGGCGAAACCGAACTGATGGCCAAACCTGTCGTTGTAGTCACCGGCATCAGCGGCAACCTGGGCCTCCGGCTGTTGCCGCTGCTGGGGAGTTTCTCGGTCATCGGGGTGGACGTGAGTCCGCCCCAGACTGAGCGCTCGGTGCAGTTCGAGCGCATGGATCTGGGCGAGGAAGCTTCCTGCCGCAGTCTTTACGAATTGCTGCGCGACACGCACGCGTTCGCGGTAATCCATCTGGCATTTGTAATTGATCCCGTGCGCACGGGCGTGCTCGACGCCACGCGAATGTGGCAGATCAATGTCGCGGGCACGGCGCGAGTAATGGAAGCCGTTACCGAGGCCAACCGGCAGACCGACGACGGCGTAAAGCAGTTTATTTTCCCCAGCAGCGTTTCGGCTTATGGCTCGGATCTGCCCCGCCCGGTGGAAGAAGACTTCCCCCTCCACGCGCATACGCTGCCGTACGCGATCCACAAAAAGGAATCGGACGAAGTGGTGCGGCAGCGTGCGCCCTCGCTGCGGGGATGCAGCGTTTATATTCTGCGCCCGCATATTTTTGCCGGAGCCAGCGTCGAGAACTACTTGCTCGGAGCATTCCGGGGCACGCCCAACGGCAAAAGCGCGCGCGCCCAGAAAATGCGCAGCGCCGGGAAACGGCTGCCCTGCATGCTGCCGCGCGGGCAGGAATTTCTGCACAAGAAAATCCAGTTTGTACACGTGGACGACATGGCGCGCCTGATCGACCACATCCTGCGCCGCGAACCGGAGACGCAGCGCCTCACCGTGCTGAATGTGGCCGGACGAGGGGAGTCTCTCACCTTTGGCCTCTGTGTGGAAATGGCGCACGCAAAATTGATTCGCGTGCCTGGAAAATGGGCCATGCAAATGGTTCTGCGATTCTTGTGGAACCGGCAGATTTCCGCGATCCCCCCGGAAGCGGTTCCCTACATGACCGGCGAATACACCATGAACACGGACCGGCTGCGCAAGTTTCTGGGGCCGGAGTATGAGCACGTGATCCGCTACACGATTGCGGATGCGTTCGCCGACAGTTTCAAGTCGAGGGCCGGCGCTTTGCCCGGTACGAGCGCGAGTTAAGCGACAACGATCGGCTGCGCACGAGCGGCCCGCCCTCACAGCGGGGATACCGGAGTCCGCGAAAATCTATTCCCTGACCGCTCTCAAATTATTTTCCCATCGAGAGGGAATAAATCTACGGCTAGCTGGTTTACTCTATGCCGGTGTCCTTGGACCGCCCCAGTGCGTCGTCGTTCGAAGAGCTGGCCATGCCGCTATTCGACCAGCTCTACAACTTCGCGCGCTGGCTGACCCAGGACACCGCCGAGGCCGAAGACTTGGTGCAGGAAAGTTATGCCAAGGCGCTGCGCGGATTCTCTTCCTTTCAACAGGGCACGAATTTTCGCGCGTGGATGTACCGCATTCTGCGGAATTCGTTTCTGAGTTCGCGAACTGGGCTGAAGAGCACCGTGGCGCTGGACGCGGAAGAGCAGGAGGACGTTTTGCCCGCGGAGAGCACAACGCCGGAGAGCCTTCTGCTGGCCCAGGCGAATCGGGAGATGGTGCAGCAGGCTTTGGGAGAATTGCCGGTACATTTTCGCGAGGTATTGCTGCTGTGCGAAGTGGAGGAAATGTCTTACCAGGAGATTGCCGAGACGTTGGCGGTTCCGGCGGGGACGGTCATGTCGCGCCTGTTCCGAGCGCGCAAAGCCTTGCGTGGCTTGCTGCAGCGGAAGTTAGAAGGAGGTCGGCGTGGCCTGTGAGCAGTGGCGCGAGAAGCTCGATCTCTACGTTGACGGCGAACTCGCGCCTGCCGAGGAAGCGGCGCTTCGCGCGCACTTGCAAGGTTGCTCCGGATGTGCTGCCGATGCTTTGGATCGAGTGCAGCTGAAGCGGTCCGTGCAGATGGCCGGCAAGCGCTATGAGCCGAGCGCGCAGTTGCGGGCCAAAATTGCAAAGACGATTGCAAAAGCGGTCCCGGAGACGTCCGCCAAATCCAGCGGATGGGGATGGAGAATTGTTTTCGTGCCCGCGGTTCTCGTGCTGATCTTCACGCTGGCGGCGAACTTCTATGTTAAGCGCGAGCGGTCCGCGCGGGAACGCGTCTACAGCGAGCTGGCCGACTTGCATGTGGCTACGCTGGCCAGCGCAACGCCGGTCGACGTAATTTCTTCCGACAAACACACGGTGAAGCCATGGTTTCAGGGAAAGATTCCGTTCACGTTTAATCTGCCGGAGTTGCAGGGCTCGGAGTTCACGCTGGTGGGAGGGCGCGTCACTTATCTGGAGCAAACACCGGGCGCACACTTGATCTACCAGGTCCGCAAGCATGAGATTTCAGTTTTCATTTTTCCGGAGCGTGGACTGGAAACGCCCAGCTTGCCGGCCGGCCCCGTCAACGCGCTCTCATTCAACACGGAGAGTTGGACGCAGAACGGGCTGCGTTACTTCGTGGTCGGCGATGCGAGTGCCGACGATATAGCCGCGCTGAGCAAATTGCTGCGCGATGCGGGGTAGCGAGGGTCAAGACGCCGGTCCTGGTTTCGCTGCCAGCATGAGCTACAGAAAACCTCACTCCGAACCTATCAGGGTCACTCTATCTCCTGTGTTTTGCTGTGATTGCAACGCATCCACGAAATCCTGTTGCGGCGGGACAAATAGTTAGTTCCTGCTATTACGCCTTGTCGAGCAACCTTCCTGCCCGGTCGGGGTTCCTTACTTGTAGGGGCGATAGCGGTGTCGAAACCTGGACACCTCGCCCCAACGCTGGCATCCTCCAGGGTGCCGCACCGGATCCCAGGAAAACCAGGAGTTCCCTTATGAAAAACATTGCAGCGGTTCTGTTGCTCGCCTCGAGTCTCGCCCTTTCCGGGTGTGGATCGAATTCGAATGGGATGGGCAACATCAATGGAACATGGAACGCAACCCTGACCGACTCGGGCGCAGAGGCGTTAGCGTTTGTCACGAACCTCACGGTCAATGGCGACGGGTCGCTGGGTACGAGCAGCCTGAACATCACGGTGAACAACACCACCTGCGGTTTCCCCACAGTGACGGAGACCGGGACATTTACGCTCAGCGGAAACTTCAACGGCCAGGTTTCGGGCAAGTTCCACTATGTGCTCAATTCGACGGGGACCTCCCTCAGCACGCTGACTCTGGACGGCACGGTGAGCGGCGGAAAGATCACCGGCACCTGGACCGTGGCGGGAACCAATGGCGGATGCCACGGCAATGGAACCTTTACCATGACTCCGATGGCAGCCGCGTAGAGCGTTTCATTCGTGTACTTGTGACTCCAGTTGACGAGTTCCTCTTGACGTTTCTACTGAGAGTGCAGTCGCGGAGGTGCGACTGCGCATTTATTTTCTCCCGCGATACAGTCCCGCGATTCCGAACGTGTAGGGAGTCCAACTGGCTTCGGTGAAGCCGGCTTGGCGCATGCGGATGAGCATTTCATCGGGCTCGGGGAAGCGCTCGACGGAGGCGGGAAGATAGGCGTAGGGGCCGCGCACTCCGGAGATCATCGTGCCGACGCGCGGGAGAATTTGCTTAAAGTAAATGCGATAGAGCTGGCCCATGATGCCTTTGGGTTCGCCGAAATCGAGGATGCCGCATTCGCCGCCGGGGCGCAGCACGCGGACGATCTCGCGCAGTCCAGCATCATAGTCGGCAAGATTGCGGAAGCCGAACGCCGACGTAACCAGGTCGAAATGCTGGCTAGGAAAAGGTAAGCTGAGGGCGTCGGCTTCGATCCAGGTCGGCATAGCAGGCTTACCGTTTGGCGAAGGCTTGCCCGGCGAGGAATTATTTGTAGACGAATTGTTCTGGGAGTTGCCGGACGACTTGCTTAACGCCCGCTGCAACATGGCGTGGGAGAAGTCGGCGCCGAGAATCTGCGGCGAAGTAAGATTGTGTGGGGCGGGCACTCTTGCCCGCCACGGCCGCGCCAGCGGCCGACTCTGGGGCGATGACCGGGGCGAAGACTCTTCCACTTGACGCCGCAACGCGAAAGTCATGTCGCCGGTGCCGCAGCAGAGGTCGAGCACGCGAGCCTCGGAGCGAGACAGAATGTCATCAAACGTGCGAGCCGTGCGCCGCCACCACACCCGGTCCACGTTGCATGAGAGCACATGGTTGAGCAGGTCGTAGCGGGGGGCGATCGAAGTGAACATTTCGCGCACGGCGTGGGCTGCGGACGTGGCGTCAGTCGCGCCTTGCGGGGCGGCGCCGGTTACGAGTTTGCGGGGGTCAGACATGAAGAAGAAATTGTTGATTGCTGATTGTTGATTAAGAGCTCTTTAAACTTGTACATCTAGAATTCATCAGCGGTTAGTCAATCCCCGGCAGCTGTACCGGGGTGAATCTCAGCGGCTAAAGCCCCGGCTGCGACTCACTGATACGGCACGGCTGAAGCCGTGCTCTTCCCGTCCCCATTTGTGAGGCATCGATGGTTTCACTCAGCACTCAGCAAATGTCATTTCCCAGAAGTCGCGGGGTTTCCAATCGAAAATCAACAATCAGCAATTTCATCTGCCCCAGCCGCCGCGCGAAACCCGGCGCAATTCTTCCACTGCCTGCAGCACTGCACCCTCGGGAACATCGGTGGCGACTTCGACCTTGCCGATTTCTCGGGGCAGGATGAAGTGCACCACACCGTTCTGGGTTTTCTTGTCGGTCTGCAGGCGCGCGAGAATCTTCTTCGCGCTGACGTTCACTTCTGGAAGTTTCCCCAGGCTCAGCACGGCATCGGCAATGCGGCCAGCGGTGACGCTGTCCGTTCGGCCGACCGTTAACGCAATATTGGTGGCAGCGACCATGCCCCAGGCCACGGCCTCGCCGTGAAGCAGTCGCCGGTAGCCGGTTTCGGCTTCGAGCGCGTGGCCGACGGTGTGTCCAAGATTGAGGACACGGCGCAGGCCTTCTTCGCGTTCGTCGGCAGAAACCACCTCAGCCTTCAACTTTACCGACTGCGCGATCAGCCATTCCAGCTCGACAGGATCGCGCTTCAGAATCCTTGCGCGGTTCTGTTCGAAGCGCAGAAAAAGTTCCACATCGCCGATTACGCCGCACTTCAGCGCTTCGTAGAGCCCGGCGCGAAATTCGCGGTCGGGTAGGGTTTTGAGCACTGTCGGATCAATCAACACGACGCGCGGGTGATAGAACGTTCCCAGCAAATTTTTGCCGGCGGCGAGGTTTACCGCGGTTTTGCCGCCGATGGAAGCGTCCACCTGGGCAAGCACCGTGGTAGGAACTTGAACGAACTCGACGCCGCGCATGTAGAGCGAAGCCAGCAGTCCGCTGGCGTCGCCCACCACTCCGCCACCCAGGGCGATCACCACAGCCTTGCGTTCAGCGCCCAGCCGCGCCAGTTTTTCGGCGAGAGCTTCCACGGTCGCCAGGCGCTTGGAAGGTTCGCCATCTGCCATCGAAAGCACTTGCGGCTTGAAACCCGCGGCGGTAAGCGAGCGGAGGAATTTCGCTCCCCAGCGCCTGCGCACAGGCGGCACGGTGATTACGAAAATGCGGCTGGCCTGAGGCAGCAGTTCGGCGAGCACCGAGCCGGCCCGGGCCAGCAGACCGTTTTCAATGCGTGCCTGATAAGGCCGCGGCGGCACATGGATGGTGACTTGCGGCATCGCTGTCCATCATAGCGTATAGCTTTCGGGAGGAAAATCGGCCTATGCGTACCCGCGATTCCCTTCGGCAGCCCCCCGCGAAGGATGCCCATCAGGTGGTGGGAGCCGCAGGTTTTTCCGGATAGAGCAGCGACGCCGCGATCGACGCGGCGAGAACTCCCGCTACCACGGCCAAAGAGGTCAGAGTCGAGACCGGGTAGTGGTCCGCGGTGAGCATCTTGAAGCCAACCAGCACCAGCACCACGGCCAATCCGTAATGCAGGAAGCGGAAAACCGTCATCAGGCCGGCGACGGCGAAATACATCGATCGCAAACCCAGCACCGCGAACACGTTCGAGGTGTAGACGATAAACGCATTTAGCGTGATGGCAAGCACCGCAGGGATGGAATCCACGGCGAACAGAACGTCGGTGGTTTCGATCACGAACAAAACCACAAGCAACGGTGTGGCGTAGAAACGCGGGTCGACGGGCAAGTGTCGCACAAAAAACTTGCCGCCGTGATAGTCGTCGGTCACAGGAACCCAGCGCCGCAGCGCGCCCACGACCGGGTTCTTCGAGGGATCTATCTGGTGCTCGCCGAGGGCGCAGACGCGGATTCCGCTGTAGACCAGCAGACTTCCGAAGACATAAAGAACCCAGTGGAAGCGATGCATCAGGCTGACTCCGGCGCCGATGAAGATTCCGCGCATCACGAGGGCACCAAGAATCCCCCAGAACAAGACGCGATGCTGCTGTTCCTCGGGGACCGTGAAATAACGGAAAATCAGGAGAAAGACAAAAAGATTATCGACGCTCAGCGAGAGTTCGAGAACATAGCCGGTGACGAATTCAAGCGCGGACTGGCGTCCCTGCCAGAAAAAAACAATCGCGGCGAAAGCTGCGGCCAGGGCGATCCACATCGCGCTCCAGCCGAGGGCCTCACGAAAGTGCACCACGTGGCCGGGCCGGTGAAAGACGCGCAGGTCCAGCGCCAGCATGCCCAACGCGAACAGGTTGAAGAGGATCCAGAAGTAGAGCAATCGGCGTCCGGAGTGAGACAGGTTTTGATTGCTGATTGCTGATTAAGAAACCTCGCGGGCCGACAGTTTTCAATCAACAATCAAAAATCAACAATCAACAACAGCTTTTCTATTTCTGCCGCCCGCGCTTTCTACTGGACCAATCGTCCCACAGGCCGAAGGCCTTCAACAGGTCGTCGCTGTGCGTTTCGCGAATCGTCTGATCGATCTGGTCGTGAGTAAGCCGCGGTCCGATTTTATCCGGGAGATTGGCCAGGCCAAAACTGAGCACGGCGGCTTCGGCCACATGTTTCTTGAGTTGCGGGAAGTCTACCTTGTCGTAAGTATCGGAAACGGCGTGGTAGTTTTCCAGATAGTTCGCCTCATCCTGTTCCGCCACAAACGTGGGCACGCCTTCCAGCATAAAGTCGAAGTGATCAGTGCCCCATTCCATGGTCGTCAGCAACTGAGTCACGCCGAACTGCTGCAGCGGGGCGATCAGGCTTTGCGCAGTCGGCAGCACATCCTTGCGGCCGCCCACGGAGAAGCCGGTAGTCTTTCCGGTGCCGGAATCGTAGATGACCACACCCGCGGCTCGGTCGAGTTCAGAACGGTGGTTGAAGGCATAGGCGCGGGAACCGAGCAATCCTTCCTCTTCGCCAGAGAACAAAACGAAGCGGATGGTGCGGCGCGGCTTCAGGCCCGAGGCCTTGATGGCGCGCAACGCGTCCACCACCAGCGCGGCGTTGCAGCCGTTGTCGAGAGCGCCAGTGCCCAATTCCCAGGAATCCAGATGTGCGCCCAGGATCGCAAACTCGTCAGGCTTTTCGCTGCCCCTGATTTCCGCAATCACATTCGCCGTCTTGACCGGGCCGCCAATCTGGTTGGGAATCGACAGGTCCGCCCACACCGGATGACGCGAAGCCAGCAGCCGCGCGATGCGCTCGCCATCCTCGCGCGCCACCAAAACCATGGGCAGCCGATCGATTTCTCCTGCGCCGGAGTTGGTGTGGCGATAAAGAATATCGTGCTCGCGGGTCGCGATGAATGCGATGGCCGTAGCCTTCCCTTTTACCGCGAGGTCGATGATGGGTGGCGCCTTGGTGTATTCCGCAAAAAGATCGTCCCAGGTCTTGAGCACGACCGAGTGCGCGAGAACCAGCTTGCCGGAAATGTCTCCCGCCTTTTTGAAATCAGCGTCCGTGCCCTCGCCCACGTCAACGATTGGAATGTGCTTCGTAGGAGCGAGCGAGGGAGCCCACGCGATGGAAACGGCATGCACGCGGATCACGATGGGCAGCAATCCGCCGACCTTGGCCTCGCCCACTTCGTAAAATGCGGTGGCTATCATCTCGGTCGCGCCTTCCGCCCAGGATTGCGGAATCGAAAACCCCTCGGTATGCACGCTGTCGGCGCCGGCCGCGTTGAACACTTGCACTCCCCACTGCACCGCGTGCTGCATGGCGGGAGTGCCCGGGATGCGTCCGCCAATCTCGTCCGTCAGATGGTGCAGGTTCGTCTCAAGCGGCGAGGGTTGCAGCGCCTCATGGATCAGGCGATCCGCATCGGAATTCGCAGTCTGCGCGAACGTGATGAAGCTGAATAGAAGACCGGCGATTAGAAAAAGAAATCCGCGGTTCGGGTTCTGCATACCCGACGCATTAGAAATGAATTTTCGGAAAAGCGCAAAATGGAAAGTGCGACGCAGCCACTCCGTGAGAAGAGCCTTTAACCTCGAAGGGCGCAAATAAATGCCGCCGAGAACGCGAAAAAACCATAGCTGGAAAGATCTTCTTTGCCGCCAACTGAAAGATCTTCTCTGCGGCCTTTGCGGCACTTCTCAGCGACCTCCGCGGTTAAAAGCTTCTTGGGCTCGCAGGGTAGCTCACTTAGGCGGGAGCGGATCCATCTTGTCCAAAATGTGAATGGTCTCGACCACGACCGTTCCCGTAATCTCCAAACTCTTCGGGCTCAGCTTGTCGACTGTATCCTGCGGCGTGTGCCAGAACACGTTGTTGTAGCCGTATTCAAAATCAATCAGGTCGGCGCAAGGCACACCCTTCTGCATGAATGGGATGTGATCATCTGTGACCTGCCTGGTCACCCCAAAAACATGCGACTGATATCCCACCCGCGTGGCCGCCTCATAGACGACGGCTTCCAGCCAGGGTGTGGAATTCAAATCGCGGTCGATGTTGAGATCGGCATCGCCGATCATGTCCGCCAGCAAAAACGCCTTGATCTTTTTCAGCGTTCCGTCGGCCTCCCATTTCTCGGCCAGATGACGAATGCCGTACAAACTGTCGGCGTCGAAGGGGAGCTCGGTCTCGGGTTTTATCGCCTCTTCCGCGTCGTCCCAGACCAGCCACACGCTGTAGCCTTCGCGAGGCTTATCGTGCAACCCGCGCAACTGGTCGGCGAGTTCGAGCAGTAGCCCGCTCGACGAGCCACCATCATTGGCCCCCACGAACGAAGTATCGCGCAGCGGATAGTTGGTATCGTAATGGCTGGCGATCACGATGATGCCATCCTTCGTCCCCGGAAATTTCGCGATGAAATTGCGTACCGGAAACTTGCCTCCGGGAGTGTCCGCAGTGAACGCGTCTTCCTCGACCGCGTCTCCCTTGAGATGCGACGCGAGGTAGTCTTCCACCTTCTTATGGTTGGCGCTGCCCAGCGGACGCGGCCCGAACGCAACAATTTCCTTCACATAGCGCATAGCGCGCTCGCCATCCGCCGCCGCTGGGGCGCCGCTATCGGGCGGGAGCGAAAGCGTGGGCAGCGTCGGGTCGGGAGCGGGCGCAGCCGAAGACGCACTCCCTCCCGGCGTCTGCGCCGAATTTCTGTCGTGGTCGCAGGCCACGTGCATACCGGCGAGCAGAGAGAAAAGGGCGAAAGCGAGAGTTGGTTTGCTGACCAAACTATTTCCTTTGCTTCGAGGCCCAAACGCTACTGCGCCGGTTTCGCTTTTTCTTGCCGCGCCCGGCGCTGTTTAGGATGCACCACCCAAGCCACACCAATGCTCAACGCGTAGAGGGCAATCATGGGTGCAGCGAAGATGCACATATTCAGGATGTCGGTCGTGGGAGTGACGATGGCCGCAATGATGAAAATCACTAGAATCGAATAACGAAAATTTTTCCACATGAAGCCCGCGCTGATAATCCCCATCAGCGCCAGGAAAAACACCAGAATCGGCATCTCAAAAATCAGGCCCATGCCCAGAATGATGCTGAGAAATAGCTGCGTGTATTCGCCGATGGTAATCATCGGCTGAAATTGTTTGCCGAAATCGATCAGAAAATTCAGCGCCGCCGGATACACGATCTTGTAGCCAAAGTATCCGCCGGCAGAAAACAGCGCAATGGTCGAGACCATAAACGGCACGACATAACGTTTTTCGTTGCGGTAAAGCCCGGGAGAAATGAACATCCACACCTGATACAACACGAACGGAGAGGTCAGAAAAAGACCGGCCAGCGCGGCAATCTTCAAGTAAAGGTTGAAGGGCTCGGTGGGATTCAGATAGACCAGCTTCTCCGACAGCCCATTGGCCTTGAGCGCGTCCATGATCGGCTTCTGCATGACCGCGTAGATCTGTTCGCGATATCCCCAGCAGGCAAAGAAACCAACGGCCACGGCAATGATCGAATAGACGATACGCCGCCGGAGTTCTTCGAGATGATCGAGAAACCCCATCGCGGGCAGGGATTCGGCTTGCCGCTCTCCGTCGGCGGGGTCGGTCGCGAACTCAGGCATGGGGCTCCGAAATATGGGGCTCCGGAATATGGGGCTCCGGGAGGTGTGACTCCGGCGAGTGATCAGCGGGCGCGGCAGCGACGCCGACAGGATCAGAAGCAGTCACGTCTTCAGACGCGGTAGTGGTGGCCGAAACATTCCGATCTGGCGCAAGTGCAGGGCCGGAAGACGCTTCGCCCGTTGCAGCCTCGGAAGGCGCCGCGGTCAAAGCCGGCGTTTCGGCGGACGCGTCCAACTCCGTAGCCGCGCATCGCGAGCGGCTGGTGGCGCCCTCGGGCGGCGGGCTGGGCGGCAAAATCGTTTGTTGATTCTCCACTTCTAAATGAGCAATTTCCTGTTCGATCTGGGCCTTGAACTCGTTCGAGGCGCGCTTGAACTCGTTGAGCGCCTTGCCCACCTGGCGGGCAATCTCCGGCAACTTCTTGGGCCCAAAGATGATGAGGGCCAAAAAGAAAAGGAAGATCGTCTCGGAAAAACTCATGCCCCATCATACTGCCGGAGTTCGAAAAGCGGCAATTGCCGGCAAGACATTGCGTTGACAACCTTCCGAAGAGGTTCCGCACAACTTTGGTTTTCGGTGCGTCGACAGAAAAGGTCGAGCCTGACGCGCGGCAGCGGCCAGACCGAGATTGCTTCGACTTCGCTCAGAACAGGCTCTTCGGCCCGCGAAGCAACGCGCGGGCTCTCAGGATGACAAGCGCTTACGGTTTCGAGGTTAAGAGCTGAAGGAGTAGCTGAAAGCACGGGTTGAGGCCACTGGCGGAAGACGACAGCAATGTGATGTACCTTTGGAGGCACCCCTCCGGTTTCAGCCACCGGCGGTCAGTAAAAGCTCTGGCTGACCTGACGGCTTCCGAGGAATCCCCTGGACGGCCGCACGCATCTCACTAGTTAGCGAGGTTCTGAGGGGTGGTTACCACCGGTAACCAGACCGGCTCAGGACCGTCCAAGCTGGTGATATACTGCGTGTATTCAGCGTAGTAGCTGGGGTGGGGTCTTACATCCTCAACTGAAGGAATACTCAAGATGGCACGTAGTACACGCCGGTCACTCTTCCTCGTTGTTTTTTTTCTGGTTGTCTGCGGTTTTCTCGGAATTTTGTTTGCCCAACGCACTGGACAGCAGTCGTCGCTTACCGGCGATTCCGACGTAAAAGACAGCCTCAAGCAGTTCACCGACGTCTATTCCGTGGTCGAGGACAACTACGCCGAACCGGTGAATGCGGATAAGGCCATTTACAACGGGGCCATTCCGGGCATGTTGCACGCGCTCGATCCGCACTCGAATTTCTTCGATCCCAAGTCTTATGCGCTCATGCGCGAAGACCAGCGCGGCAAGTACTACGGCGTGGGCATGACCGTCGGTCCGCGCAACAATCAAGTCATCGTGATATTCCCCTTCGTGGGCACGCCCGCGTATAAGGCCGGCATTCATCCCGGCGACGTGATCATCGCCGTCGACGGCAAGTCCACCGAAAACATGAGCACCGGCGACGTTGCCGACTTGCTCAAAGGCCCCAAAGGCACCACGGTCCATATCAGCATTTCCCGCGAAGCCGTGGAAAAGCCCATGGAGTTCACGCTGATCCGCGATGAAATTCCGCGCTACAGCGTTGACGTTCATTTCCTGATCAAGCCCGGCGTGGGCTACATGCACGTCAGCGGCTTCAACGAGACCACGGAACACGAAGTCGCCGACGCGCTCGATCAGTTCGGCGACCTAAAGGGACTGATCCTCGACCTGCGCGGCAATCCCGGCGGGTTGTTGAGCGAAGGCGTGGGCGTGGCCGACAAGTTCCTCAAGAAGGGACAGATCATCGTCTCGCATCACGGGCGCGCCTCGGCTGAGAAGCGCTACGTGGCGCAGCACGGCAACGGCGGCAAGGATTATCCCATCGTTGTGCTGGTGAACCGGCTGACCGCTTCCGCTGCCGAAATTGTTTCGGGAGCCATTCAGGATCACGACCGCGGCCTGATCGTGGGCGAAGTTACTTTCGGCAAGGGCCTGGTGCAGACCGTCTACCCGCTGTCGGAAAATACCGGACTGGCCTTGACCACGGCTCGCTACTACACGCCCAGCGGACGGCTGATCCAGCGCGACTACAGCAACGTTTCGCTTTACGACTACTATTACAACCGTGATTCGGCGGAGAATCCGAACAACGCAAATCGCGAAGTGAAGCTCACCGATAGCGGACGCACCGTGTATGGCGGCGGCGGGATTACTCCCGACGTGAACGTTCCGCCGGTCAAGAGCAACCACTTCCAGGACACGCTGCTGCAGCACTACGCTTTCTTCAACTTCGCCAAGCGTTACGTCGTGACCCATCATCCCAGCAAGAGCTTCGAAGTGGATGACGCCACCATGGTGGAGTTTCGCAAGTCGCTGGATGAGGCCAACGTGCCTTATACCCAGGCCGACCTGCTCGACAACAACGAGTGGCTGCGGTCGAACATCAAGACGGAAATTTTCGTCGACGCCTTCGGTCAGGATGAAGGCCTGAAAGTGCGGGCCGAATCGGATCCCATGGTGGTGAAAGGGCTCGAACTCCTGCCCCAGGCGAAAGCACTGGCCGACAACGCCAAGAAGATCGTCGCCGAGCACAACGCAGCCCCGGCATTCAACCGCTAGGTGCAATCCCACAGGCCCAGCCAGGCAGGCTGACGAAGAGCCACCCCTGCAGCTGAAAGGGCGCTGCGACCTGTAGTTTTGTTGGACGCCTCCAAATCTCCTGGCCCGTCGCCGTCACGCCCGCTGGGGTCGCTGAAGCACGACGGCCCCGGAAGATCTCCGGGGCCGCCGTATCTCTGCATCCGTGCGTCTATTTCGGCGTTGCTGGCTTCTTAGCCGGAGCAGCCGTCACCGGCCTCGGCTTCGGCTTCCAGAATTCCAAATCATCCTTCGTCCAGCTCTCCGGCAGCCGGCTCATGCTCGGGTTAAAGACGAACAGGTTCGACTCCGTACTTTTATAGTCCGCGCTCTCGACCTCCAGCATCTTTTTGTGCACATCCTCACCCAGACCCTTTTGATACTCCGCCGCCATCGAGTGGTGCTTGTCCAGGTCTGCCAGCGATTTCATCGCGATGACTATCAAATACGAGTCGTCCATTGCGCTGCCGAAAATTTGTCGATAGATCGAATAGTGGAAATCCGGGTCGGCCTTCATCCAACCTTCCTTGATGTGCCGGGTCACATCCGCAAACTCGGCGCTGTGGCCAAGCTTCACGTGAATATGGATCAGTTCGATGAAGCGCATCCTGGCCAGGTTCTCGGTACCCGGATTGCTCAGCTCCGGTCGCAGCCGCCAGATTGCGGTGTCCATGCCTGACAGCGTTCCACTGTGGTCCATATCGAGACTGTCCAGCTTCTCGCCCATGGTGGTCTCGTCGTCGTCATGCACCTCCGACATCTCCTCAAGCGAGGAGTAGCCCGAGAGGAACACGGTCTGCGGAGCACCTGTGATCGCTCCCATGCCAAGGTAGTACTGGCTGCCCTTGCCGGCGTCCAGTACCGCCGCATACTCGGCCTCCAGTCTGGCATGGGCGGCTTCCTCTCCCGGCTTCAGCATCTCCCGCACGGTCACCAGGATCGGTGCAGGACCGCTCGGCGCCGAGTCGTGCTCCTGGGCGCGCACCACTGTGGCCGCTGTTACTCCCGCTGCTGCCATCGCCATCCACGCGATACTCTTCCGAACTCGGGATTGAATCATATTTCTTGCATCTCCTATTTCGATTGAAACAAATACCTACAGCATTCTAATAGAACTTGCGCGGTATTCGGTAGATCCCCGCTTCGTGTTTTGCTCCTCGGTCGAGATGCCCGTGAGGGCCGGGGGATACGGGTCATCTTTCGCCACAGTAGCTTCGCCACTCCACAGGCCTCATGATCCGGTTGTTGTTCAACGGCCGGTATCTTTGCTCCACGCTTCTCCTTCAGACGCCACCTCGCGGTGACGCCGTCGCGCTTCGCAATCCTTCACCTCCATCAGGTTGGGCACGGACTTCCACACCCAAGCTGTGTCGAAGATGTTCGGCACACAAAGAAAAACGGCCGCCGGGAGGGCAGCCGTTTCAATGTTGTGGGAACTTGAGACTTAGCGATGTCCGCCGCCGCCGTGAGAACCACCGCCGCCGCCGTGGGAGCCACCGCCGCCCCCCCCGCCGTGGAAGCCACCGCCACCGCCATGGAAGCCACCGCCTACGGAGCCACGACCGCCGCCCCAGCCGCCACGACCGCCGCCCCAACCGCCACGGTCTCCGCCCTCGCCACGACGATATCCGCCACGGTCTCCGCCCCAGCCCCCTCCCCGCCAACCGTGGCCGTACCAGGGGCCAGCGCCGAGGAACACGCCGCCGTTGAACCACTGCGGACCATAGTAGCCGTAGGGCGCACAACCGTAGGGCGCGTATCCGTAGTAGCCGTACTCACATACGGGCGGGGCGTCAGGGTAACCGCCGCCGATGTCGATTCCAAAAGAGATCTGCGCGTGAGCGGCGGGTGCCGGCATCAGGATGAATCCAAAGACCGCAAGCAGTGCGAAATACTTGAGACTACGCATCGTGGTACTCCTTGCTGGCCCGCCCGAACGCCACATGGTCTTTCGGATGCGGGCCACTGGATCTGGACGCTCACGTCGCGTCCGTTTCCTATTCTTTAGAACACCAGAGTATCGGAAAAGTATCGCAGCAGTCTACCCCGTCATTGTAACGGACCTGGGAAGAAGTTGAATCTCACCGCATTTAAGATTCGGAGACATGGTCTCGGGTGGTTAGAACCGGCAGGTTAGCCACAACTCGTCGTAATGGGGGAATGACTCAGCCACCACATAACCC
This sequence comes from Candidatus Sulfotelmatobacter sp., assembly GCA_035308125.1. Classification (GTDB taxonomy): domain Bacteria; phylum Acidobacteriota; class Terriglobia; order Terriglobales; family Acidobacteriaceae; genus Sulfotelmatobacter. The sequence continues at coordinate 44,170 of DATGHF010000081.1, read as the reverse complement.
GGCGGTTCATTGACTTCGGTTCCGGCCTGTGTGAAAATCCGCGCATTGCATGCGCTTCGGAAAGGTTTTTGATGGCTTGGCTCCTGGCACGCCACAACCGGCCCTGTCCTTGATGGTCACCGTCAACATTTGGGCGCTTGCGCTCTTTGCCGTGGTCGCCGGGGTCAGCGATTTACGGTTCCGCCGGATTCCAAACTGGCTGAATGTCTCGGGACTGGTGCTCGGAATTGCCCTGAATTCGGCAACCCGAGGGCTGTCCGGCGCGGGAAGTTCCCTGCTCGGCGCAGGTGTCGGCCTGATATTGCTATTGCCCCTGGCAGCTGTGGGAGGGATGGGCATGGGCGACTTGAAGTTTATCGCGTCCCTAGGCGCCTTCCTCGGGCTTCGAAATCTAATGACCGTGTTAGTCCTGGGGGTTTTTGTGAACTTCCTGATGGCTGTGGCCGCGGTCATTTGGAAGCGGCGCGTGCTGGAAACCGCGCGCAATCTCTCGCGAATCCTGACCTCCCTGGCAGCGCTTCACTTGCCGGGGCCGGAACTCACGCTGGAAAACCCTCGATTGCTGAAAGTGCCATTTGGCGTGGCCATGGCCGTTGCAGTTATCATCTACACAGCGGGGTACGCATGGGGAGGAGTTCGCATCGACGTGCTGCCATGACACCGATGAAGCTCCGAAGACTACTGCGCTCACCCCAGGGCTCGGAAATTGCCGAGGCCGCGCTGGTTCTGCCGTTGATGTTCATGATGCTGCTGGCCATCTTCTGGTTTGGACAGGCCTTCAGCATGTATGGCACGATCACCCACGCGGCGCGGCAGGGGGCACGCGCGGCCCTAGCCCCGGTGTGCACAACTTGCGGTGTCGCTAACACGCCGGCCCAGAACGCCCAGAACGCATACAACGCGGTGCAGAGCGCTTTGGCCGCATCCCGACTCGATCCGGGACAGTTGTCGCAGCCTACGACGGCTCCGGCCTTGTGCACGTGCGGCAGCACCGACTCCAAATGTACTGGCGGTGCGGTGGCCACGTGCGATCCCAGTCAGACCACCGTCTGCGTCCAGGAAAATGTGCAGCTCTCGTTTTCTGGCGTTACTCCTAGCGGAGCAGGCGAGTGTGGCATGTCAGTCAGTTTCCAGTACAAATATCCCCATCATTTCTATCTGCCATGCGCCGAATGGCCGTGTAAGTCCCTGGACCTGGGACAAATGAGCCTTCCGGCGCAGGCGCAAATGAGGACGGAAACGCAATGACGCCGATTCGTCCGCCCTTCGACACTCCCGCCGCTCTGCGCCACTCATGGCTAAACGAGCAGGCCTCGCAGATCGCGGAGTTCGCGGTTTCCCTTCCCTTGCTGGTAGTTTTCATCGTGGGCATTTTCGACTTCAGCGGAGCCTTCTCCTTGAAGCAGAAGCTGGCCAACGCGGCTCGGGAAGGGGCGCGAGTGGCGGCGGCCGATCCCGCCAACGACCTTTCGGGCAGCGCGAGCGGCGTGCCGGCTTCGGTCGGCGATGCCTTCCAGATCGTGGATAACTATTTGACGATGCAGAAAATCAACGACTGTGGCCTGAGCGGGAAGATTCCCGCGCTAGGCAGCGGCCTGACCTGGAGCGCTACGTCCAAAGGCAGTTGTCCCGGCAGCGGGATCACGTTCACCATCAACCGCGGCTGCGTGACACAGCAAACTCTGGGCGGAACCGCGACCAGCATGGTGGCCACGTGTGTGACCATTACTTATCCCTACGCATGGCGGTTCAGCAACGTGAGTTCGCTGCTGGGAACTACCGTCATGGGACCGAGCAACCTTACCACCACCGCCGTAGCCTATAACGAGAACTGAAAAGTTATGAAGCCAACCCTGATTCCCCGCCAGCTTCCAGCGCACCGCCAGGGAGAGCGCGGCGTCACCATGGCCCTGGTGGCGGCGGCTTTGGTTGCTATCATGGCCATGGCGGCTCTTTCCATCGATGCGGTTACGCTTTATCTGGCCAACGCCGAAGCACAACGCGCAGCGGACGCGGCGGCATTGGCTGGAGCCCGAGTGCTGTCTCTATCCGGAATCACGGGCGATCCGCTCAACGCGACCGATAGCTGGACGCCGGCTTGCACATTGGCGCAACAGGTCGCCACCGCTCTCGCGACACAGAACACGATGGGTGGCGCGGCCATCACGGCGAGCCAGGTAGCCGTGACTTTCAGGGACAGGAACGGCAACGATTGCACCTCCAGCGGGGCCGTTGCCTTCGGCGTGAATCCCATGGTTCAGGTGAAGATTCAACGCACCGATCTTCCCACTTTTTTTGCCCGCGTTTGGGGCACGCAGGGTAGTAGCGTGAGCGCCATCGGCACGGCGGAGGTCTTCAACTCTTCCGATGCCAAGGACTTCAACGCCGCAAACCTGCAAGTTCCGATCCAGCCGCGGTGCGTGAAACCGTGGATCGTTCCCGATCGGGATCCGTTCGGCGGGAGGATCGTCGCTACCAGCGACGGGTCTATCACCAGACCCGGAGTCTTGCAATTGGGGGGCGGGGTCATTGGAGAGAGTTTCCAATTGGTGGCCGATTGTCTGGGATCGAACTGCAATCCACCGAAGCCTGATAACCCACCAGCGGCGAACGGTGCATCGACGCCCAAGACGCTCGACTACGTTCCAGCGTTGATTCAAACCCCCGCCTCCGCCGTTCCGTCTTGCGCTACCACGGACTATCAGAAGGCGATCGCGGGATGCGATCAGGCTACCGTGTATGCCTGCGGCCAGACCAACGGAGCAACCGCTGATCTGACCATCAATCCCGGCGGCAGCAGCGGCGACAGCGCAACCGGCGCACAGTGTCTCATCCACGCGGCCAGTGGAGCGGACTCGATTAACACAGGCACGGTCATCACTCCTGTTTTCCCATTTCAAATACAGGCCGGGGGTGGCAATCCGCTGGTCAAAGCTGGGATCATTGCCAGCGGCGCGGTCATCACCGCCAGCAATTCCATCGTGACGGTTCCCATGTACGATGACACCGTTGCCCTGGCGGGCGCCCAACCCGACGTGACCATCACTGGGTTCCTGCAGGTTTTTATCAATTCGGTCGACACCACCACTGGCAACATCAACGTAACCGTACTGAACGTGACCGGGTGTGGGAACACGGGGACGGCGGGCGTGACCGGGTCTTCTCCCGTGCCGATTCGGCTGGTCACAAATCAGTAAGAAAATTAAGAGAGAAACATTCCTGGCAGGAACGCTCGGCAGAAATTCCTGACAGAAACCCTTGGCCGAAACTGTTGGCCGAAAAACAGCAGATCAGTTCGGAGTGTTGTCGTTGGGCCGCATCTCCTGCTGATTGCGCGGAGGAGCCGGAGGCTCGGCGTTCGCCGACGCGGGATCGTTGGGCGTGTTGGCGGCGACGGGCGGCTCGGCCTCCACTTCTTCGGCACTTTGGATGGGCGGCAGCGGCATCGTGGAGCTATCGCCGCGCACGCTGAGAATCACGCGGTCGAGCTTTTGTGGATTGCTGGGGGAACTGACAATCAGGAAGTTGAAGCGCGAGCCGTTCAGCAGCCGGGCCAGAACTTCGGGAGCGGGCCCCGGCCCGTATTCGGCAACCACCTGTTCGGCCTCGGCTCCAGCGGCGACGGCAACTTCCGCGCCGGTGCGCTGATGCACCGCAAATAAAATCTCCGATAAGCTGGCTTTGTTGGCCCGGATGGTCAGCATCCCATCGCGAAACGTAACTTCCAGCGGAGCCTTGATTGCGGGCTGGCCCGGACCTTGAGGTTGCACGCGCTCGCCGCCGGTGCCGAAGCTGGCGTTCAACAGTCCCGGACGGATTGCAGGCGGAAAATCATCGACTTCTACAGCCGCGTTGTTGCTGGGGGCTTTCGTTGCGCCGCCCGTGATTTTAATGATGACGGAACGCCCGTAAGGAAATATCTGGAAGGATTGCGCTGTCTTCAAGTCGAGCACGATTCGCGTGACCGGCGGACTCGACTGAAATAGCCCGACGCGCACGCTCTTCACTTCTCCGCGATTGATCACCTGATTACGCACCGCGTTGCCGGGAAGGGCGTTGGGAAAATCCACCACCAGACGATCAGGATCGGTCAACACGCGGGTTTGCGGTGCGAGGCGGTCGCTGGCCTCGACTTCAATTTCAACCGCATTCTTGCTGTCGAGAACATGCACGGTACGAACCGAAGGCACGGAAGATTGGCCGAGGGTTGCGGGTGACGCGGCAACAGCCGCAAGAATTCCGGCAAGGAGAAAAAGACCAAGCGTCTTGCCACGGGGGGTGGGCATGTACACCTTACAAAAGTGGATGTTGGGTTGTTCTGAGTGCGATTGTAACCCGATTGTGGCGCTGCTTTATAGAAGAACCACTCACGTAGGTATTAGTACCAAGGGCGAGGTTCCGAAACGGTCCTGGCAGTTACCGGGTCAGCGGCTTCAGGATGTCGCTTAAGACGTCGGGCTGCTCGGAGACCCGCTCCAGATGCGGGTTGCGCTCGCCACCGTGGTAGGCCACGGAGTAGGTTTTGATGTACTGCCGATTCTCCACCAGCAACTCAATCGGCTCGGCGCTGGCCTGCGCGGCTTTCAGCGCCGCATGCAGCAGGGGCGGCGAAAACTTGCGGCCGTTGACCGCCATGAGCGTCATGCCCGGACCAAGCCCCGCGGCATAAGCGGGCGAGCCTACGATCACATCGTAAAATGCCCCATTTTCAGCCACGTTGAGTCCCAGCGAGTAGGAAAAATCCGAAAATTTCTCAAGCTTTTCCGCAGCCTTCGTCAGCGCGTTGGGCTGATCGTTGTACACCAGCTTCCAGCCGCCGCGCTCGATCCCGCCCAAAGGCGCGCGAGTGCTGGTCGCGTTCACACGCTCACGAAGAAGTTTTGCCCAGTCGTCCTTGGCAATGCCGGGCGCAACTTCGTTCAGCGTGCGCAACAGGTCGTCGAACGTATACGGCACCACTTTCGGCGGACTACTCTCGCCACCGTGGAAGCGGCGGCAGAAATCGTCGAGCGAGCGCTGGCCGTGAGTCTGCTGGCGGATGGTCGCGTCCACTTCCAGCCAGATCAACTCGCCTTCGGGATAGTAATCAAGGCCGCGGCGCCAGCTTACCCATTGCGGTCCCATCATGCGCAGAATCTGCACCGAGCGCGCCGTATCTTCCAGAGGACGCCAGGTACGTCCAGTACGGTGGTCGAGTTGTGCTGCGGTTTCAGCCAGAGCCTCGCGATACTGGTCCGCAGCCCAGAGCCCGCTGCGGGCGGCGAGCACGGTGCCCAGATATTGCGTGAGACCTTCGTACACCCACAGCAGATCGCCGACCATCGGTTCCTGATAATTGGCGGTGGCGAGGCCCGCGGGACGCCGGTACTTGCCGTTCCAGGAGTGCACGAATTCGTGCGGTACTAAATCGGCGAAGAGCAGGCTCAGGTCGGGATCGAGCAAGGTTCGCCCGGCCGCCACGCTGTCGTTGGACTCGTGGTGCTCCACGCCGTGGCCTCCGACCACATCGCTCAAGGTGTAGAGAAAATGGTATTGCCGGTAATGGCGCGCTCCGAACAGGGCGCCAGCTTCGGCGACCAGCTTTTGATACGCGGCCAGATCATCCGGCTTCATGGCCAGTTCGGCTTCGCTGTCGGCCACCGCGTCCATCACGTGCACGGGAGTTTCGCCGGGTTTAGTCAGCTCGAACTTCCGGTAGAAAAGTCCCGCGATCAGCGGCGAATCGATCAGCGTGGTGAGCGAGACTGGGGCGAACTCCACTTGGTCGCCGGCGGCGCGCGCCACGGTGAGCGCGGTTCCAAATTTCCAATTGGTGGGGAGGGTGACGGAAGGCGCGAATTCTACGGCGTCCGACTTCGCGCCCTGCGGATAAAGCACTACCGCATTCCAGTTCAGGTCGAGAATGTTGCTCGACGCCGCCGGCCCGCCCGCGCCGGCGCTGTCCTGGGTAGTGATGGCGTCGAGCGAAACTTGCAACTCGTTCGCGCCGGCCGGCACCGTCACGTGAAAGGCATACATATCTACAGGATCGCGTTCCCATGCCAGGGGGCGCCCGAGGGCGTCCATTTTGATTCCTGTCAGACCGCCAATCGGCCCGCTGGGGCGATGGTTGCCCGGTATCCATTTCGGAAAGACCAGCGTCATCGCCCCCGGCTTGGCGGGGAATCGCAAGTGCGCGTGATAAATGTTTCGCGGCGCGTCGGTGAGGTCAACATGAAGTTGAATCGTCTGGGAGAGACTCGCGCCCGGCAGCAGGAAAACCGTCAGCAGGCAGAGGATCGCCGGAAGCGCCATCGGCGAGGAAACGACACGGAAATCATCGCAGCCGACGTAGCGGAACAAACGACGAGCGCTGTGAACGAACCAAGAACCCATTTTGCCTCCAGGCAATCCAGCCAGAATCAGATAGGAAGGCTATCGGAAGTGGCTGAAGCTCGGCAAGCGCGGAGGGTAAAGTTTTACGGGTTGGTTCGCTGGAGTGGAAACCGCGCCGGGGGAACGGTGCGAATGCTAAGACTGCACTGGAATCGCCCTGCGACGGGCGCACCACCAGATCGCAGCCGCCCCTGTGATCAGCAGCAGCCAGGTTGCCGGTTCAGGAGTGGTTGCGTCGCCGCCGCCGCTTCCGCACGGCACTGGTTTCTTCTTGCGCGTGTCGCCGCTGACTTCGAACTCCTCGCCCTTGCCCGGCTTCTTCGTCGGCGAACAAACTCCGCTGGGTATTGGAGGCGAAAAGATGGCAACCATGTTCACGCCGGAAAAAGGACTGTACAAACTCAGCGGCGGCATCGGAGCGATTCCGCCGAGCCCTGGACGGTTCAACAGCGCAGATTGGAACTCAACCGCAGGGATGGCGATAGCGATGCCCGGGTTCGGCATAATGTCCGGCACAATCCTCGGCGCAATGGGCTGGTCAAACTTTGCCGCCGAAGGTTCGATCTCCGAGTTCAACTGCTGCGGAACTTCCTCAACGCGGTTGGCGCAACGGGCGCGGGCGGTGATCTTTCCGTCAGTAATCAGCTTTTCGCCCTTGTGCAGCGCGATGCGGTGCCGCGTCCAATAAACATGATTGCCGATGCGGTAGGAAACGTACACGGTCTGGGCCAGCGCGACCCGAACCACGCGGGCATGGTCGTAATCGAATCCCGCATAGTGCTCTGCCACGGTGGGATCGTGCTCCGCCGCCCACTTCAGTTCGCGGGCATTTTCCACTCCGCCCGGCACCACCGAATACGGGTAAACCGGACGCCTGCTTCTGGCGTGCGGTCGGATGGCTTCCTCGGTGGCGCGCAGAAGCCGCGCGCGCGATTCCTCGGCCACTTGCCGGTCGATGTCTTTGTCTCGTCTGGCGGAAGAATGAAGCAGCGACGGGCTTAAATATAGAAGCGCAACAGTCGACAATCCGGCAGCGCACACCGCCAGACCCAGCACCACAACGATCCGCCGGACCAGACGATTCCGCCGGTGTCGCCGGGTGGGGCGTCGTCGAAACTGGATCCTTGTGTTTTGTTCCCCGTTGTCCACTCACGACTCCGTGGGGACAACCCGTGATCGCCCGCCAGAGTGCCAACCCCGGCCGATGCGCACACGTCCCCGGACTGATACGTGCAGTTTGAATGCCATCACCAGGCAATCCAGCGCGAGAAAAAGCCCGGAATCGCAACCACTCCGCGCACCGATGCTAGCAGAGGGTGCAGCGCTTTGCACAAAATGTGCTTTCAGATTGCATGATCTGAGAAACGCACCGGACTGAATCCGATTCACGAAAAAGCGATGCACTAGAGCCTTTACACGACAAGGACGATGCCGTAAGCTAAAGCGGTTTTCGTGGTTCCCCCCCACGCAGCACAGCTGCGGTCGCTGTCGGCGCTGCCTGAGCTCTCGGCATAGGCATCACGGCGGACGCAGATCTCCCCCCATCAGAAGGGATCACTTCCTATGTCACAACTGCTGAGGAATCTTGCGCCTCGCCGCACTTTTGTTTTTGCAGCCGTTCTTTTAGCCATGGCCTTGATCGGGGTCAGCGCTCTGGCCCAAACTACCGTCACTACTTATCATTACGATACCTACCGCACGGGATGGAACAATCAGGAGACCACGTTGACTCCAGCCAACGTGGGCAGCGCCGCCTTCGGATTGCTCCATAACGTGCCGCTCGACGACCAGGTCGACGCGCAACCTCTGGTCGTCCCCGGCGTGCTCATCACCGCCGGAACCAGCCAGGGTCAACATGACGTGGTTTACGTGGCCACCGAAGGCAACACGATCTACGCCATCGACGTGCACAGTGGCGCGGTGCTGCTGAGCCCGAATTTCGGACCGCCCGTACAGTATCCGCTCGGCTGCGGAAATAACGGCCCGAACGTTGGCATCAATTCGACTCCGGTCATCGACCTTTCCAGCAACACTCTTTATGTGGTGATTTACACGCAGGAAGCCAGCGGGGGCACGGCCTACCGCATTCACGCTCTCGATCTGGGCAGTCTCACCGACAAAGTCGTAGCCCAAGTGGTGAGCGCGTCGCACACGCTGAGCGACGGCACGACCTTTAACTTTAACGCCACTTACCAGCGGCAACGCCCCGGCCTGCTTCTTGCGAATGGCAACGTCTACGCCGGTTTCGGGAGCTTCTGCGACTTTAATGCGAACCTTTCCCGCGGCTGGCTTCTGGGTTGGAATACAGGCACGTTGACTCCGCTGCCCGCGAATCGGCTCAACGATATCCAGGCCTCGGCTCCCGACAGCTTTTTCCTTTCGTCCATCTGGATGTCCGGTTACGGCCCGGCCGCCGACGATTCCGGGAACATTCTTTTTGTGACCGGAAACTCGGATTATTCCGGCACCACCTACGACGGCGTCACCAACATTCAGGAGAGCGTGGTCAAAGTCTCTTCCAACCTGACCACCGTGCTCGACCTCTTCACGCCCAGCAACCAGAGCAGCCTGGACCAAGCCGATGCTGACTTCGGCTCCGGAGGCGTGCTGGTTCTTCCCGATCAACCGGGGACCACGCCACACCTGGCCGTCGCCACCGGCAAGGTCGGCACCATGTACTTGATGAACGAAGACCACCTGGGCGGCTATTCCACGCTCACCAACAATGTGCTCGGTAGCTACACCGTCGGCGGATGCTGGTGCGGCCAGTCGTATTTCGTCGATCCCTCCGACGGGCTGGCGCGCGTGGTCAGCAGCGGCGGCAAGAATGTTGAAGTCTGGAAGCTTCAGACTTCACCGAAAATTCTGCTGAAGAAAGTTCACAGCGGATGGGTCGGGGGTGGGCAGGATCCTGGATTCTTCACCAGCATCTCGTCCAATGGCACCGTCAATCCGATCATCTGGGCGATTTCCCGTCCGCCGAATACTTCCAAGAAGTATCCGATCAGTCTCTACGCTTTCAATCCCGAGGTGAGCACTGCAAGCATGCCCCACATTTTCCAGGCGAGTGCCGGCAACTGGCCCAACACGGGTGGAAATGCGAATCTGGTTCCCGTCGTCGCCAACGGTGAGGTATTCGTCGCCAGCTATCAGCAGCTGCAGATCTTTGGATTGACAGCAGCGGCAACGACGGCCAACGTAAGCCCGAAGGCAAAGTAACTCGAGTCCCTGGGCCGCGCTCTTAGCGGCTCAGGGATTTATCCCATCCAGGCCCGGAACGAAAAACTGCGGGCCAACATCTAAGCTGGCAATGCCCGAACTTCCCGATATTGCTGCCTACATCACCGCGCTCGAACCACGCATCATCGGCCAGCCAATTCAATGCATACGGCTGGCCAGCAGTTTTCTGCTGCGAACCGCGCAACCGCCACTGGCGAGCGTGGAGGGACGCACCGTCCGCGAAGTGCGACGCATCGGCAAGCGTATCGCCATCGCCGTTGATGACGATCTCTGGCTGGTGCTTCACCTGATGATTGCCGGCCGTCTGCACTGGCGGGCGCCCGAAGTAAAGCTGGCAGGCCGTCAGAATCTGGCGGCGTTCGACTTTCCCAGCGGCTCTCTGGTGCTCACCGAAGCCGGCTCCAAGCGCCGGGCATCGTTGCATGTTCTCCAGGGAGAAGCGAGTTTGCGTTCGCTCGATGCTGGAGGTATCGACGTATTTTCTTGCGACCTCGATTCGTTTCGCGCCGCACTCGCGGCTGAAAATCATACGCTCAAGCGAGCGCTTACCGATCCCCGACTGCTAAGCGGCATCGGCAACGCTTATTCAGATGAAATTCTGCATGCCGCGCAACTGTCCCCCATCACGCTCACCCACAAGCTCACGCCGCAGGAATGGCAACGGCTGTTCACGGCTACGAAAGACACGCTGAAGTTGTGGGTCGACCGTCTCCGCGCCGAAGCGGAGACTCAATTTCCAGAAAAAGTGACCGCGTTTCGCAAAGGCATGGCTGTCCATGGACGCTATGGCGAACCCTGCCCCAGATGTGGCGACAAAGTTCTGCGCATCCGTTATGCCGACAAAGAAACGAACTACTGCGCCCGCTGCCAGACCGGCGGCCGAGTTCTAGCGGACCGAAGCCTGTCTCGCCTCTTGGGATCAGACTGGCCGCGCACCCTGGAAGAACTGGAAGCTCTCAAGCACCGCTGAGCAGCAGGCGGTGAAAGTCATTGCATCCAGTTGGCTCTCCCCGACTTGCCAGCACCAAGCCAGCGTTCCAGATGCTTCCTGAAGCACGTGGGCAACAGGGACGATCGAAACACGATGTCCCTGCACTCCGCCACTAGAGGCAACACCCCAAACGCTGGCGTGCCACGCTCAGAATACGACGCGCAACGCAAACTGCATGAAGCGGGGCGTAGTCAGCGTCCCAAGGTATCTGCCGAACTGTGCCGCACCGAGGGAGAGCGAAGGTTGTGCGCCGCGCACGTCGTAGCGCACCGAGTTGGTGGCGTTGAACGCTTCCCATTTGAATTCCAGTCGCCGCTGCTCACCCAGCGAGAATTCCTTGGCTACGCCCGTATCGATATCAAACATGCCCTCGCCGATGACGCTATTGCGAATTCCGGATTCGCCCGGCCACTCTGGACGGTAGGCCGCCAGCGCCGCTGCCGGATCTTTGAAGATATCGGGGCCGCTCACCCCGTTCACAACAACGTTTTTGGGATTGGATGCCACCGGAGCTGGACCGTTCGGCTCGGCATCGCCTTCGATGTTCCAGTTGGTGGCCCAGGTGAAGCCGTTGTCAATGGTGATGGGGAAGCCGCTGGTCCAGCGGAATATGCCGGATACGTGCCATCCGCCAATCAACTCGTTGACGATCGGGTTCGCGTTCCCCGCCAGCATCTGGCCTCTCCCGAAGGGCAGACGGTAGACCAGGTTCGCGTTGACCTGGTGGAAGGCGTTGAAGTCGGAGAGCCCGCGCAACGCCAGCGGATCCCACGAATTGATGACAATCCCTCCGCCGTTCAAGTCGTTGCCCGTTCCGCCGGTTCCTTCATACGGGCCGATTCGTTCCGCGGCCGAGGCTTCGTCGAGCGATTTCGAAAACGTGTAGTTGAACTGCCCTTGCAGGTTGGCTCCCCAGCGGGCGTTGTAGGTTACCTGCAGCGCGTTGTAGTCGGAAGTGCCGATGTCGCGCCACGCGTACAGCGAACTGAACTGGTCATGGTAGAACGCATACGGGCCGAACTTGCTGTTGGGAAGCGCGGCCGGGGCATTGTTTATTGAATTGGGCAAATCCAGAAACTTCAAAGTTAGGGTTTCGTTGTGCGGCGAGCAATTCCATATTTGATATACATTCTGTGTGGCCGTTGGATTGGCAGGGAGTACACCGCCGGTGATGTTGGCCGTGTTGCAATTCTGGCCGTTGCTCGCAAGTGCACTCTGCGTCGCTGTCCCGGCCCAGGCCGGAAAGAGATTCTCCCAAAACGGTATGGGCGCCACGCTGTTCACATCCGTGCCGACCCCCGTTTTCGATTTCGAGTTGGGAACAGCAGCCAGCTTCGACAGCATGGTCGCTGCCTGGAAATACCTGGTGTTGCTCGCCGGGTCGTTCAGGTTTGTGGGCATGCCCATGTCCACTTGCATCGGCAACCGCCGGCCGATACTGCCCACATAGGCAACCTGGAGCGAGGAGCGGGACGTAATCTGCCGCGCCAGCGAGAAATTGAACGTGTGCGTATAAGGCGTCTTCACTGACTGGTCGAGTCCCCAGTTGATGGCAAAGGCGGTGTTACTGGGGACGTTAGGGAAACCTCCCGTGGGCGGGGGACCGAACAAACACCCCGCAACGTTTAGACTCGCGCACGGCTGAGGCAGGCAGGACTGGCCGGCAGACCCGGGAACGAGACAGGTAAAGCGGGGGGCGTTGGCGGCCGTCACCGAACCAGCGGAGTTTCCCAGTCGCGTGGAAAGGCCGAAAGAACCATTCTGGTCAAAGCTGTTCACGATCGGAACGCCGAAGTGGTCGTACATAATGCTGTAGCCGCCGCGGATCGTGAACTCGTCCTTTTTGCCAAGAATCTTCGAGACCCAGCCGTCGCCGGTATCGGGCGCCCAAGCCACGGCAATCCGCGGCGAAAAATCCTTGTGGTCCCAGTTCCACAGGCCCGGACCGTAATTCTGGGGCCCACCCAGGATGAAACCAATCTCCCCTGCGCTGTTGGCCGGCTGACCCGCCGTGGCTAATGCGGCGCTGTGGTTGAACCAGTCAGCGACGTTTTGCTTGCTGCATCCGCCGTAGGAGGTCTCTACGCAGGGTGCGACCTGATAGCCGTTGGTTTCGTAAGGCGGAGCTTCCAGCACCCAGCGCAGACCATACGAGACGGTCAAGCGGCGGTTGACTCGCCAGCTGTCCTGACCAAAGAACTCATAGTCGTTGATGGCGTAACGCCGGTTTACCGCCTGGCCTTGGGGAAGCGCATTGCCGTTGCGCGAGTAGTTATAAATGCCGTCCCCCTCGGCGAAAATACCCATTACGATCCCAGTCGCGTTGTCGTAGTTCGGACCAAAGTTGTGATCCACCTTCGGGAAGCCATTGTTGACTGGATCCAACGGGCTGTTGTCGTTGGCGATTCCTCCCGTGTTGAGATAGACCACATTGGTCTGAACATCCGAGAACGAGTTCAGGTAGCTAAGGTGGTTGTCGCGAATCAGAAAAAAGTCGGCGCCGAACTGAAACGTGTGATTTCCCCGCGTCCAGCTCAAACTGTCGCTGAACTGGTTGACGGGCACAAAAGCAGTCGTAGGGCGAGTGAAGGGAACGAGGGGGTCGATCCCATTCATAAAAACTCCCGGATTAACAGACGTACCACCGTATTGCTGTCCCTGGCGGATGAAGCCCCAGTGAAAATCATTGATGAGTCTGGGGTTGATGATTGAGGTGAGTCCGATGGTCAAGCCCTTGCTGTCATCCAGTAAGTTTGTAGCAGCTGGCTTCCCGGGAAACTGTTCCGGTCCCGGTTCCTTGAAGTTTTGTATCTCTCCGCGCGCAAACAAAGTTTCCGAACCGCTCGACGTGATGTGGTAATCGAGACGGGTAATGTAGATGTTAAAGCTGCGGTCAACGTTTGGGGAGAAGCGAAACCCGAAAGTATTCGAACCATCGCCGGCGGTGAAATCATTGGCCGCTGGATACTGATTGAGAAGGCTCAGAACCGCTTGATTGACGCCAATGCCCAACGGGTCCATCCCTTTGATTTGATTCGGTCCGAGCGCATAGTAACCGGGTTGAACACCGCTCACTCCGTTGACGGTGCCGCCGGGACATGTGGCCGTGTCCAAGCTGCCGTCCGAGAGCGTCTGGCATTCATACACTAAGTCGCCGGCGCGCAGACTTGCACTGGGCACGTTCCGCAATGTGCTGCTGCCCTCGGCGTCGCGCCGCCCTTCATAGTTGGCAAAGAAGAAGAGACGGTTCTTCACGATCGGCCCGCCGAGCGTGACCCCAAATACGTTGCGCAGGAGCTTCGGCGCCGTATTGGATTCGTTGCTGGTTAACTGGGAATTCTTCAAGAACGGATCATTGGCGCTGAAGATGGTGTTGCGGTTGTACTCGTAGGTCGAGCCGTGAAAAGCGTTGGTGCCGGTCTTGGTGACCAGCGAGACCTGCCCGCCGCTGGAGTAGCCGGAATCAGCGTTGGAGTTGGAGGTGGTGACCCGGAATTCCTCGACCGAATCGGGTGGCGTATCCAGGACACTGGTAAAAGCGTAACCATTATTCTGGTCGTTGACCCCTATGCCGTCCAGCGTGATGTTCGATTGGTCGCTGCGCACGCCATTCACCGCGCCGCTCCGCGTGTCCGTCGCTTGATTCGTCTCGGCGGCTCCCCCCAAATACGCTACTCCAGGCTGCAGGCTGAGGAGATAGGCCACGTTACGGTCGGCAATGGGCAATTCCGCGATTTGGTCTTCCTGGATCGTGTTGCCCAGCGACGCGTCGGTGCGATTGATGAGCTGCGCCTGGCCCTCGACCGTCACCGATGTCTCCACACCCACAATGTGAAACTGAATGTTTATGGTGGAGGGCGTCCTCACAATGAGCGTGACGTTGGACGCCGAATAGGGTGCAAAACCGCTGGCCGTGGCCTCCAGACGATAGTTCCCCGGAGGCACATCCAGGAACTGATACAGGCCTCCCCCGTTGCTTGTGGTCGTCCGCTGCAAACCCGTAGCCGGGTCGGTCAAAGTAATCTTCGCGCCGGGAACTTTCGCGCCCGAGGGGTCAGACACGTTGCCGTTCAGCTGGCTGGCCGATTGCGCTGTCGCCAACGGGGCCAGGAGCGCCAATCCTGCAAACACCCAAATGGCGTGCCGTGCTTTCTGCGCGCATCGACTGCCGACCCGTTGCCACCTCTGCCGCCCGTTGCTCAACCGCTCGTGGATTCGCGTCATCAAGAGCCTCCCGTGAAGAAGGCAACGCCGGCAGTCACACGTGTGAAGCACACGTGTTCTCCTCCAGCCGCCCCCTCGCGTCTTTTCGATTTCCCGTGCTTTTGCCCGGGGCGGCCAGGTGAGACTCTTCCTGCCCCGAGTGGCGCGGATTATAACTGAGATGGCATGCAAGCTTCGAGAAAAATCTGGACCGCGGAACGCCTGCCGAATCGGCGAGCCAGGTTCGAGGACATGCGCAACGGACATCGACTGGAAACTACGACTTGGAAATCGCGACTGAAATTAAGACGCGATCACGGTTGGTACGCCTGCAACCATCCCTCCCGCAATCGCCTGAAACGTTGGTGGAGCTAGTCGGGATCGAACCGACGACCTCATCGTTGCGAACGATGCGCTCTCCCAGCTGAGCTATAGCCCCATACGTGTGGGTTTTACGCTGGTTTTTATTTTATCAGCGTTCTCAAATCTCCACCAAGGGTGCGTTCCTGAAGCAGCACCCGAGTGCTGCCCGCATCCGCAAAATATCTTGACGAGAACGCTCTTCATGCGTCTAACTATGAGTTGGGGCAATCGGGGCAGCTAGAGCAATCGGCCGCGTGGGGTAGGCCAGCATGTTTGGACAATTGAGTGCGAGCGCGTCACAAAGAAAGAAGATTCTCTGGAGTTCCCTGGCCGCGCACGGCCTGCTTCTGGCCTGGCTGCTGCATGCGCCCGAGCCTCAACTCTTGACCCCCGAATCGATCGCCCACGGCCGCGGCGGCAACGCGCTCGCCCGCTTGTACTTCCCCTCCACAACGCCGGACGACAGCAAGAACAGTTCTCCGGAACACGCCTCGCAGGTCTATCGCCGCCAGCGCATGGGTCACGAAAAGCTGATTCTGAAACCGAACACTCAGCTGGCAAAGCTGAGTCCGCCACCCGTTCAGTTCTCTCCCCCGAGCGCGGAAGACCAGTCAAAGACGCCCACGGTTTCGAATCTCGGCCACGGAACGCCCGCAGGCCTTCCCTATGGCACGCTGTTCCGCGGGCCCCGATTCGGCGACGAGATCCGCCCCGCGCTTCCCGTCACTACCGCCGATCCCGTGGCCTACCCATGGGACCTGCCGGAGTACGAAGGCAACGTGGTGGTCGAGGTCACGATTGACCAACTCGGTCAGATTGTTAGTAAAACCGTTCTGCAGAGTATGGGTCCCAAGCTCGACGAGAAGGCGTTGGCGGCGCTGGAAAACTGGCGATTCCGTCCCGCCACGCGCAATGGAGCTCCGATTCCCTCCAAACAAGACTGCATCTTTCACTTCCGCGCCCGCGGCTAGATTCACCACCGTCGCTCCCGTAATCAAAGCCGCTATAATCAAAGAGTGAATAAGGAGTCAGTTCAACAAATCGCCTCGGCCGATTTTCCCACCCGCTGGGGCAAGTTTCGCATTCACGGCTTTCGCGGCGAATCCGGCGACGGGAATCGACGCATCGAGGAGGCCGTCGCCCTCGTGATGGGCGATGTCCACTCGGCTCCTCCGCTGGTCCGCGTGCACTCGCAATGCCTCACCGGAGATGTCTTTCATTCCCTGCGCTGCGATTGCCGCCAGCAACTGGAAATGGCGCTCGCCATGATTGCCCAGGAAGGCGCGGGCATCCTGATCTACGAACAGCAGGAAGGCCGCGGCATCGGATTGATGGCCAAACTCCAAGCCTACGAACTACAAGACTCGGGCCTGGACACGGTGGAAGCCAACGAGCGCCTGGGCTTCAAAGCCGATCACCGCGACTTCACCCTGCCCGGTGAAATGCTCAAAGCGCTGGGTGTGACACAAGTGCGGTTGCTCTCCAACAATCCCGACAAGGTGGAAGCCCTGGATCGAGCCGGAGTGAAGGTAGTCGAACGTGTCCCCTGCGAGGTGGAGTTCAACCCACAATCCGAAGAGTATTTGAAAACCAAGAAAGAAAAGCTCGGCCACCTGTTTACGTCGAGATAGAAAGTCAGGAGTCAGAATGCAGAAGTTTGAAGTCAAAATGCAGAAGTAAGAATGAAGAACTCACCTGACCTTCCACAGCGCGTTCTCCTAAATTGTTTTGCATTTTGAATTCTGCATTTTGAATTCTGACTTCTGCATTCTTACTTCTCCATTCTGAGCCCTGCCCCCTGACCTCTGACCCCTGCCTGGGCCTCACCCCTGCAACAATCTCTGCACCTGCCCCTTCCGCTTCCCCGGCAAGTACCGCACCGCGGCCCTCGCCAGGGCAACATAAACTTCGCCCGCACCTGGAACTTTGCGCAGCGAGCGCAAATGTCGCCGGATGGTCTCCGCATCGCCCCGCACAATCGGCCCGCTAAAGGCGCCCGCGGCATTCAGCGCCGCATAATTCGCCAGAGTTTGTTGCAGGATGGGAAGCATCCTCCGCTTGGCCTCTTTTCGATTGACTCCCGCCGCGGCTGCCACCTGCTCCGTCGTCGCCAGCAGCGCCGTCAGCAGCGGACTCGCGAACGTCCCCCAGGCGTGGTAAGCGACTTTTTCTTGTTTCCGAATCGCATACGCCTGGCCACCGAGGTCCTTCACCATCCGTCGGCTCACGCGCACCGCGACCGCATCTCCCTCAATGGCCCACGGCACACCGGCAAGGGAAGGCTTCGAACCAGCCACAAACGTCATCATGGGATGAACGGAAGCCACATGCGCCCCGCGCCGCTTCAGCGCCGTCAACTCTTCACTGCTGAGCGCGCCGCTGGAATGCAGCGCGATTCTTCCCTTCCAATTCGTTTTCTCCGCCAGCGACTGCGCCACTTCAGCGATGGCATCGTCGGGCACGCAGAACCAAAACACCTCTGCTTCGAGGTTCGCCCCCGCGACGTCCACGGCCCGCGCGTCAACGCTTCTGGCCAACACTCCGGCTTTTCGCCGCGCCGCGCGACTGTTATGGAACACGATCTCGTCGATCGCGTATCCGGCCCGATGAAGACATGTCGCCAGCACGCTCCCCAAATTTCCCGCTCCAGCAATCGTGATCCGCAGACGACCTCGCATGCCGGGCAGAATAGCAGAACCGGCTCTCGGCTCTCGGCTTCCGGCTTCCTCCATCTTGAACCTGTCCGCACCCCTGGACGCCGAATAGCGGAAGCCGGAAGCCGCCATTTATATTGTCTCCATGCCAAAATCTTCCCGCTCTCAAACTAACAAGACCCGCGCCAGCAAGAAAGCAAAAGTCCGTCTGCTTTCTTCCCGCACGGTTTACCGCGGCCCGGTTTTCTGGATCACCACCGACCATGTACAGGAGCCCGGCGGCATCAAAGTTCGCCGTGATCTGATTCATCACTCGGGATCAGTCGTCATCCTCGCGGTCGACCACTACGACGACGATTACGACGACAAACTCGAAGACAAAAAAAACGCCCAGTCCGGCTCCACCCCCCGCGTCCTGCTCGAACGCCAGTATCGTCATGCCGCTGGCGACTATCTCTGGGAGCTTCCCGCCGGACGCATCGATCCCGGCGAGCACGAACTGAAAGCCGCCAAGCGCGAACTGCTGGAAGAAACCGGATACACCGCCGCTCACTGGCGCCGCATCCTGAAGTTCTATGCCAGTCCCGGATTCATGGCCGAGACCATGTCGGTATTTCTAGCGACCGGGTTGAAGGAAGGAATCGCTCAGCCCGAAGAAGACGAAATCATTTACAAGAAGCTCGTGGCGCTGCCCACGGCCGTCCGCATGGTCACCAGCGGAACCATCCGCGATGGCAAAACAATTTCCGGCGTGCTCTGGTTGCAGCATCGCATCGCAGATGGAACCGACGGGCCGATGCCGCTCTAGCACGACAGCAAGCGAGAGAGCCCTTCAGCAGCGCAGCAAAGAATATGGAAGTTCCCCCTCGCCTTTCACGGCAGGGTCGCCTGCTTCTGCCTTTTGACTTCTGCCTTCCGACTTTCCCTTGACACGCCTACCCCTTCGCTCCAAAATGCATCGTAAAGGGTGTGGGCACGTCCTGGGCCCCCGAGTATGCGGGGACGTGCGGAAAGTGGGGGTACGTGGAACGCCTGAAAGGAACCGTCAAGTGGTTCAATAACGCTAAAGGATATGGTTTCATCGGCCGCGCCGATGGGCCCGATGTTTTCGTTCACTACAGCGCGATCACATCGGAAGGTTACAAAAGCCTGCAGGAAGGCGACCCGGTAGAGTTCGAGATCACCGAGGGCGCGAAAGGACCGCAAGCCGCGAACGTGACCAAGGCTACTTGAGGCAAGGTTTCACGGCTTTCAAGGTCGCAGAGTCTCAAGGTCCCAACGTTTCAGGGTCAACGTCTCCCGCAGGCCGTCAACCTTGGAAGCTTGAACCCTTTGAAACTTTGAAACCTCCATCCCTCCAACTTCGTTTAACCTTAATCCCGCACAACCTAATCTCACCCCATGGACAACAAGGCCATCGCCGGCACTCTCTACGAAACCGCCGACCTGCTCGAAATCGATGGGCAGGATTCCTTCCGCATCCGTTCCTACCGCAACGCAGCGCAGGCTATCGAAAACTCCGCGCAGCAGATGAAGGACATCATCGCCGACCCCGAGCAGGTGCTGGCCATTCCCGGCATCGGCAAGAAAATGTTGCAGAATCTGCAGGAATTGCTGAAGGACGGCAAGCTCTCAGCCCACGCAGATCTGCTGCAGAAATACCATCCTTCGATGCTGCAGTTGCTCAAGATTCAAGGCCTCGGCCCCAAAACCATCGCCCTGATCTGGAGCGCCTACAAAATCAGCGACGTCGACGGCGTCGAGAAACTCGCCCGCGAAGGCAAGATTCGCGAACTGCCGCGCATGGGCGAAAAGCACGAAGCCAAACTAATCAAAGCCATCGAAGACTACCGCCGCGTCAGCGGACGCTTCCTCATCGACGCCGCGGAAACCGAAGCCGAAAAACTCACCGAATATCTTCACAAGTTTCCCGGCATCGACAAGATCACTCCGGCCGGTTCGCTGCGCCGCGGTCGCGAAACCGCCGGCGACCTCGACATTCTCGTCACCGGCAGCATCTGTGACTCCGAAGCCGGCCGCCAGCAAGCCATCGATCACGTTGCGCAGTATCCTCCGCTCATCGACGTGATTGCCCGCGGCGACAACAAAATCAGTTTCCACCTGCGCAGCGGAATGCAGGTCGATGTCCGCCTGCTTCCTCCCGATTCCTTCGGCGCCGCCATGCAATATTTCACCGGATCGAAAGCGCACAACGTGGCCCTCCGCCAGCGCGCGCTCAAGATGGGATACACCCTCAACGAGTACAGCCTGGCCACGCTCGAAGGCGAGAAACCGGTCGCCGGAAAAACCGAAGAAGAAATCTACGCCAGGCTTAACCTCGACTACATCCCGCCGGAGTTGCGCGAAAATCTCGGCGAGATTGATGCAGCCGAAAAACACACGCTGCCCAAATTAATTACCCAGGAAGATCTGCAGGGCGACGTCCACATGCACACCGTCGAAACCGACGGACGCAACACCATCGAAGAAATGGCCGAAGCCGCCAAAGCGCGCGGCTACAAATACATGGCCATCACCGACCATTCCAAGAATCTGGCCTTCGCCAACGGCCTCGACGACGCGCGCGCCGTAGCCCACATTCAGCGCATTCACCACGCGAGCAAGAGTATCGACGGCATCAAGATTTTCGCCGGCATCGAGGTCGACATCCTCGCCGACGGCGATCTCGATCTCTCCGACGACGTGCTCGCCCAGATGGATCTTGTTATCGCCAGTGTGCACTCGGTTTTCAATCAGGACTCGGCCAAGATGACCGACCGCCTGCTGAAAGCCATCGAGAATCCGAACACGTCAATCATCGGCCATCCCACCGGCCGCATCCAGCTCCGCCGCGAAGCCTACCCCTTCGACATGACCGCCGTGCTGGCCGCTGCCGCGAAGAACAAAGTCGCGATGGAATTAAATTCCTATCCCGACCGCCTCGACCTCAACGACGTTCACCTGCGCCAGGCCAAGCAACAAGGCGTGAAGATCGTAATCAACACCGACTCCCATCACACCTCGCACATGGAAAAAATCCGCTACGGCATCCTGCAAGCCCGCCGCGCCTGGCTCACGAAAGATGACGTCCTTAACACCCTCCCCGCCGCAAAGTTCGCCACGGCGATGAAGCATGGCTGGTGACGCCCGTTTCATTCTGGTTCCGGAATTTGGAAAATAAATCGCGACTTGGTTCCGGGAGTCATCCGCGGCGTTATGATGCGCAATTGTCCGCGCGAGGGACCGCCATGTGGACCTACTCTCAAAAAACCGGCGCTTTAATGCAAAACGGTCAGTTTGAAGGAACGGGCTACTCCGGATTCGATAACGGCAAAAACAATCCCGCCATGCAGGCCGTCGCCGATGTCGGTCCCATCCCGCAAGGCAGCTGGATTATCGTTGGCCCTCCGTTCAATTCCCCGGATCATGGCCCGTTCGTCATTCGGCTCGAACCGGACACCGGCACCAATACCTTCGGCCGCAGTGGCTTCCTGATGCACGGCGACTCCATCGAGGCGCCCGGCTGCGCCTCCCGCGGATGCGTCATCCAGCCCCGCGCCGTTCGCGAACTGGTCTGGCAAAGCGGAGACACAGCCCTCGAAGTCGTGGCTGAATTCCAGACTCAAGACCTGCCCGAAGCCGCGAGTGCGTAACCACGCGCGCCGCCGTTCATAACCCGCCGGCGTCATCCCGAGCGGAGCCGTTCTTCAGGCGTAGCGAGGGATCTCGCGTGCATCGTCACCGCATTAAAACCACTTTGCATTATGCTTCGCGGTTGAAAAATACGTCTCCCTCCTGACTCAGCGTAAAATCGGAACGAGGAATCTCCATGCCTGATGCGACCCCCGCCGTTCCCGCCGCAACTCCGTCCGCCGCGCCGCCGGCCGCTCCCGCCGGCCCCACCATCAACATTGGTGATGAGTTCGGCACCGCCAAACGAAATCTCCCCCCGGCGAAGATTGTGCTGATTGCCATTGGCGCGCTGCTGGTGGTGGTGACGATCGCATACGTAATAAAGCGCCCTCAGCCGCAGGGCGCCGGGTCGCTCGACAACGTCGTCGAAGTCGAAATCCCCGGACAATCCTCCACCATGGTCGCGCTCACCTTCACTCTCAGGAACACCAGCAACAAGATCTTTTACGTGCACGAGATTCACGCCAAGCTGCAAGCCGCGGGCACGGAGTCAAGCAGCGAGGCCGTGTCCGCCGTCGACTTCGATCGCTATTTCCAGGCTTTCCCCAAGTTGAAAGAGGGATCCTTGCCGCCGCTCGTCCCCGAGGCCAAGCTGCAGCCCGGCGAAGAAGTGAAGCGCACCGTGATCGTCGCCTTCCCCGTGGACCTGCAGGCTTTCTACCGCCGCCAGTCGGTGAGCGTGCTGATTCAACCGTACGACCAGCAGGTGCCGGTGACATTGACCCGCTGAGACAGCAGAAAGGCGTCAACCACGAAGGGCACGAAGTATCACGAAGGATTTTGAAGGGACGGGTTTCCTTCGTGTGACTTCGTGTCCTTGGTGTTAAAAAGCCTTTGGGGCTCATCCACCGTCTCGCTGCCTACTCGATTGCGCTTCCAGCTCGCAATGAAGCAAACTGTTGCCATGAACCGAACTCAGCGATCTGTCCGCACCGCTTCCCTGCTGCTGCTTCTTGTGTTGTTCACCGTTTTCCTCGCCAGCGCTGCTCCGCAATCCGGCAAATACCTGGTCTACGTCGGCACCTATACCAACGACGAAGGCTCGAAGAGCAAAGGCATTTATGCCTACCGCTATGATGCGGCGACAGCCCAACTCACGTCGCTGGGACTCGCCGCCGAAACCACGAATCCATCTTTCGTGGCGGTGCACCCCAACGGGAAGTTTCTTTATGCCGTGAATGAATTGGGCAACTACAAAGGCCCGAATAGCGGAGGCGTCAGCGCCTTTGCGATCGATCACACCACCGGCAAACTCACATTTCTGAACGAACTGCCGTCGCGCGGCGCCGACCCCTGCTACATCACGGTCGATAGAACGGGCAAGTACGTCCTGGTGGCGAATTACACGGGCGGCAGCGTCGCCGTGTTCCCCGTGCACAAGGACGGAAGGCTCGGCGAACCATCCGAGGTTGTGCAGCACCAGGGGCACGGCACCGACCCCAAGCGGCAGGAGGGACCCCACGCGCACTCGATCGATCTTTCGCCCGACAACCGCTTCGCGTTCGTCGATGACCTCGGCCTGGACGAATTGCTCATCCACCGGTTCGATGCGACGAGGGGCGATTTGACAACGGACAACCCGCCATTCGTTTTTGATCCCGGAACCGGGCCGCGGCACTTCGCGTTGCATCCGAATGGAAACTTTGCCTACGTGATCGGTGAGATGCAAGGCACCGTGACGGTCTTGCAACGCGTCCAAAAAGTGGTTTTCTTCGAAAAGGTGCAGACTGTCTCAACGCTGCCTGCGGGCAACAAGGGCGAGAAGGAGGACGCCGAAATTGCGGTTCATCGTTCCGGCAAGTTTCTCTACGCCTCGAATCGTGGCGATGGAAACAGCATTGCTGTGTTTGCCATTGATGACAGCAGGGGCACGCTGACGCTCGTGGAGTATGCTTCAACTCAAGGCAAGACCCCGCGCAGCTTTGAGATCGATCCCACGGGAACGCTGCTGTTCGCCGCTAACCAGAAGTCGGACACCATCGTCATCTTCAAGATTGATCAGACGACGGGGAAGCTCACGCCTACGGGACAGGTGCTCGACGTGCCCACGCCGGTGTGCGTGAAATTCGTGGCGTTGAACTGAGTCGGGCGTCTCGTCGAAACGGTCGTGCCTTCGCAAATCGAAGTCTCGCCCGCTCCGAGAAATGCCTCGCGCTGCGCTTTGCGTGCCCGCTGCGAGCCTGAAGGGCCGTTGGCTGAGGACTGGGATGGGGCGGGTTTGAGCGACGTGCACGGGCTGGGTAAACCGGTTTAAATGCTGCGTGTAAGTTATTGATTTTAATAGCTTTAATTGCAACGTTTTGCACAGGCAATCAGCCCCGATGGCCCCTGAAGAAACATCGAGTTCCAAGCCTCCGCACCATTTTTGGTGCAGCCTGCCAAAACGTTGCCCGCGCCTATTGTTTCTTTTGGATTCCCTTGCGCCGGACCAGATGGTTATTGGCGTCCGCTTTGATCTCGTCATACTTCAGGCAGCTGATCGATCCATCCACTTCCAGCACGGCCAACGCCACGTCGTGGCAGCCCGCGATCCCGTGTTCGCGCAGGGCACGGTGCAGTTCGTCCATGCTGACGCACTCCCTCTTCATGTGCGACTCGATGACTTTCCCGTCGTGCACCAGCAGGCTGGGCTGCCCTTCCACCAATTTGCGAAAGCGGCGGTTGACGCCGGAAAGGTTTGCCACCAGATAGTTCAGCACTAGCAACGTGGACGCTGCCGCCACGCCTCCAAGCAGGGACGTGTCCGGGCCGGTCATGGCGTTCTGCACGGAATTCGAGAGAAGCAGCAGCAGCGTAAGGTCGAACGGAGTCATCTGGCCGACTTCGCGCTTGCCGCTCAAACGCACGCCGATCAGCACAACTAAGTAAATAACACCGGTGCGCAGCACGATCTGCAAAAGAACGTGCCACGCCTCCGGCAGAAGCACTCCGTTCAATTGGCAGTCACCGCCGCGGGAGCGCTCTTCGGCGTGCTCAGGTAGCCTGTGGCCTTGTTCTTGTCCACACTCCAGACCACCAGCTCAAACAACAGGTGCTCGCGCCCGGAGTAAAACTGGATGGGCTCGGCGACGTTGCGGTCTTTCTTCTCGATGGTCTTGTCGTCGGCGGTTACGTTCAGGGTGAACTTACCTTTCTTGACGTCGGACTTCTTGAGTTGCAGACCGACGGTGGAGACCATCTGCTGCTTCGCGCCGCGGATCAGCGTGAACTCGTAGTAGTTGCGGTCGCCCCTGTGCTTCAGGATGTCCAGATCGCCCGCCGTCTTGGCGATCAGGCCGCTCTGCACGCCGAGATCTCCCCGCGTGCTCTCCAGTTGCTTTTTCGTGTTCTCCAGATCAGCCTTGGTCGAAGCAACGTCCGTCTTGACACCGCCCACATCCGTCTTGACTCCGGCGATGTCGCCGGTGACCGCGCTGATCTGTGCCTTCTGCTCCTGCTCCTGTTTCTCCAGCCGGTTCTCGTCGGCTTTCTGTTCCGCCAGCAGTTGGGCCACGCGCTGGGCTACGTCTTTCTTGGTGAGTCCCACTTGCCGCTCGATGGTCTCCTCAGTCGCTTCCGCGCCCTGCATGCGGTTCTGCAACTCGGCAACCTGCGCCTGGCTGGTGGCCAGGTCCTTGTTGAGCTTTTGTACGTGGGAATACATGGCGTAGTGTGCGTAGGCGGATACCGCTACGAACAGAACCGCCAGCAGGGTGAGGAGCCACTTGCCTGCGTTGGAATGCTCCTCCATTTGAATGTGTTCGCCTTCGTCGGACATATAGACCTTTCCTCCAGGAAAACTTGAGATAGATGACAGATGTGGTTAGTTGATCAGATATTGTTCAGCAGGACGACAACCAGTGTCAATTAGTGCGAGTGGTGCAGTTTGTGCTCCGACAGCGCTCGCCGGTCAGAATCCGAACGCACGCTCCGCCATGAACTCGTAGATGCAACGCGGGGTCGAACTGTTGTCAGGCGGTTACTCCCGAAGCGCCAGAGCCTCCTCTAACGCGCGAGTTGGATCCTGGCGAACCGCGACTGCCTGATTCGCGATCTTCTTTTCGAGCCTGGCCTTCTCCGACAGCAGCGTCGCTGGCGGCTTCCCGCCGGGCACCGATTGCATCAGGCCCTCGGACTTCACCAGGCAGGCATAGGCGAGCCGCGCGGGAAATCCGGCGTCGTCCAGAAAGCGGCCATAGGAGAACCAATCTTCGGCGCCGGCCTCACGGTCGGCGGTTGCGCCGTCCAGCAGCAAGGCGCGCTGGTACAGAGTGAGCGCCTGGCCCAGCCTTCCAGCTTTGGCTTGCAGGGACGCTTCGTCGACTGCGGCGACGCTTTCAAGCCGGGGCAATTTCGTGCGTGAGGCGAGCGTTTGGGCGAGTTCATACGACTTCACAGCCTGCGCGGTCTGCGACGCTCTCTGCTGGCAGTCAGCCATGCGCAGCACGATGGCGATGAGTTGATCGGGCGCCGGGCGCTTGACTTTAGACTTTTCGGTTTTGTCCGCAGTTTTATCCGTAGCCTGATCCACAGTTTGATCTGCCGGCTTTTCTGCCGGCGCGTGTGAAATCTTTTCCAGGAACGCTTTGTAGTAAGCTGCGGCAGCGGCGGACTTGCCTTCGTGGTCGAGTTCGCCGGCGAGGTAGAGGTACACTGGAATCTGCTGAGGATCGACGGCAATCGCCTTTTCCCAGCTGGCCACGCCTTCGGCAAGATGACCGACTCGCAGCAGCAGGAATCCGTGGTCGACCAGCAGGTTGGGGTCGCGCGGCGAAGACTTCAGCGAAGTCTCGGTCAGCGCCAGGGCTTCGTCGAATCGATTCTGATCGATGAGAAAACGCAGCAACTCGCTGCGCGGCGCAGGATCCACGGGATTCACCTGCATGGCCTTCCGCCACGACGCTTCGGCTTCATGGGCCTGCCCCGCGGCCATTTCGTTTTCCGCTAAACGTAACTGCACCCCACTGTCGAAAGAATCGAGCGCGGCGGCGTGTTGCAGATCGTTGAGATCATCGGAATGCAGCGCCAGATAGTGGCGCGCCTGGTCGAGCGTTCCCCAAACCAATAAGAGAACCGCGGCGCTCACCCGCAGAGAATGAGCGCGGGGCGTGCTGCCGGTCATCCAGCGCCAGGCGGCGGCCAGTCCGGTTCCGGCTTCGGCCGCGGCATCTGCCATGCGTTCCCGCGAATTGAGCAGAAGGGCGGCGATGCGGCCGTCGCGCAGCTTCCAGATCGCGCCATCCAGAATGAAGTGGTGAATGTTGACCAGCGCGGTGAAAATCAGAAAGCTGGAAGTGAAGTCGCGATGGAAGATGCGGCTGGCCAGCCACGGGCCGGGCACAAACAGCGCGATGCCGCCAATCACCAGCACGGCAAAATAGGCGAACGGACGCCAGTCGCGCCCCTTTTCCGCCGTGGCTTCGCGGCGCGCGTAATAACTAGTAATCCAGAGATATTGCGCCGAGTGCATCACCGCCATCACGCCAGAGCTATAACGGCTCTGCGGAATGTCCAGACCCTTGATCAGCGAAATCGCGGCTGGAACGAGGAACCAGAGGCACTGTGACGAAAACAACGTGACCGCCGGCGTGAGCTTGCGCCATCCCGTGGCGCGCGAGAGCCCAGAGAAACCGAACACGGTGAGGACGATGAACAGAACGAACAGCACGATCTGTTCCCAGCGACTCACCATGGCCGGAATGCCCAGCGAGATGAAGAGCGCGTCCGTCGAAGGGCCGGTGTGGAACCCGAGAAACAGAATGAGATAGGAAACGATAAACACGCCGTAGAGCGCACGCCGTTCGGCCTTGCCCGGGTCCGCGCCGGCGCGGCGCGCGAACATCATGAACAGGCCGTAGTTCTGTCCGCTGTAATGCCACGGGCTCCACGTGAGATAAATGGTGAAGATCCACGGCAGCATGCGATACCAGTAATGCGACAGCAGCAACGTCGCCACCATCAGCGCGGTGAGGTGGACGGTGAAAATGCGGTATTTGTGAAAATCTTCGGAACGATGGTAAGCGCGGTAGATGGTCGCCATGTAATGCGGATAGTTGAAAAGCAGCGCAAGCGCGTAAAAGGCGATCGACCACGCGCGCGTGCTGGACGCCATGGAAAAATAGGCGAGCGCCAGCAGCGGGGCCGACCAGGCGCCGCAGCCCACGATGAGGTCGAGTGCTGGTCCGTACACCCAGGGGGCGGCGACGCTGCGGTCTTGTCTAAATTTAGCCATTCAATGTGTTGCGTGACGATGTTGCGAGGTTGGCGCAAGCTTACAGCTTTGTGCGCGAGGCCCGTGTCGTCCCTTTGGGACTCGCTTGGCGCTCCCGCTCTACCCGGCACTGACGTGCCGGGCTGATGAATGGCGCCCCTTTGGGGGCTCCAACTCGCCTCTGTTGTGCCTCACAGCTCTAACTGGAATTATAGGCAGCGAACGCGGTGCATCGCGTAACCAGCTGCATTCCAGCTGGGTAACGAAAGTAACGGGCAGATGAGGCTGGTTTGCGAATCGTGTCGTGCCTAGCTCGTCGCAAAACGCAAACCCGGCGGTCTCTTCTACAATGCTCGCGTGAAGTCCTGGGATGTGATTGTTGTTGGTGGCGGGATCATCGGGCTGTCGTTATCCATCGCGCTGCGCAAGCGCGGGATGACGGTTCTGGTGGTCGAGCGCGGAGAACCGGGCCGCGAGGCGTCGCATGCCGCGGGCGGCATGCTGGTCGATTGTCCTTTGGAAACGCACGCTGCTTTACAGCCGCTGGCCACGGCCGGCGCGCGCATGTATCCCGAGTTCGCCTCCGAGTTGGAAGTGGAATCGGGGATGAAGGTCGATTTGCGGGACAAGGGGACGATTGCGTTTCCGGCCGCGGAGCATGAGAGCGAGTGGCAAGGATTCTCTGCTGCGCGCGCGCTCGACACGCACGTCTCTGAAGTTGAGCCGGCACTCGCCGAATCGGATCGTGTCGCGTACTTTCTCAGCGAGCGCAGCGTCGATCCGCGCGCGGTCACTGCTGCGGCGCTCAGGACGGCCAAGAATCGCGGCGTTGATTTTTCCTCGGGCGATGCGGTTACGGCTGTGAATCTCTCGGACGGCGCGGTCAGCGGCGTAACTACAACTAAGACTTCTTTTCTGGCGGAGAAAGTCGTCAACTGCGCGGGAGCATGGTCGGGACAGATCGGGCCACATAAGTTTCCAACACGTCCGGTGAAGGGGCAAATGCTTTGCCTTGCCGCGCCGGCGCGCGAACTACTGAAGCATGTGATCCGATCTCCAGAGGTTTATCTGATTCCGCGCAGCGATGGACGCATCCTCGCCGGAGCCACCGCCGAAGACGCCGGCTTCGACAAGCGCACCGACCCGGCGACCATGCAGCGCTTTCATCGCGCCGCCATCGCGTTGGTCCCGGAACTGCGCAACGCGAAGATTCTGGAGGACTGGGCCGGGCTGCGTCCGGGCACGCCGGACGCTCTGCCGATTCTCGGCGCGACCGCCACGCCCGGCTATTACGTTGCTACTGGGCATTTTCGCGACGGCATTCTGCTGGCGCCGATTACGGCGCAGGTGATGGCCGATGTGGTCAACGGCAAAGAGCCGGAGCATGATCTCACCGGGTTCTCGCCGTCACGATTCTCCAACTAAGCGTAAAAATGAGCGCTGGGGTGGGGAGGGCGAGCTAAACCAGGGGCTTGCTGTGCTGACGAACCCAGTCGAGGATTTGGGCAAAGCGGAATTCGTGCCGGTCCATCGAGCCCACGATGAACGCGTTTCCGTCCAGGCCGTCGACCACGATGTAAAAGCCGTTGCGCCGCAAGAAGACATCGGCGGCGGTGAAGGCGATGCGCTTGTTGCCGTCGAGGAAGCCGTGGTTATTACCCAGCGATTCCATCAATGCAGCCGCTTCTTCTTCGATGGAATTGTAATAGCCGGTTTGAGGACGAAAAACGGCGGCCTCAACAGCGCCCTTATCGCGGACACCATGGACACCGCCGAACATTTCGATCAATCGATGCTGCATCCGGTAGACTTCCGCCACCGTAAGGTAATCCGCCATTTACTTGGCGAGACGCTGCAACAGGTCACGGTTGCGCGCGACCGACTGCTCGAAGGCATCCATCACCGCAGGGCGGACCAGGTGCTGGGACGGAACCACGTTGTGCAGGTAAAACGCGAGCGCCTGCTCGAGAACGTGCCGCTTGGTTTGCCCATTCTGCTCGGCAACCGCAACGAACTCATCGTAAAGCTGGGCGTCGATCTCTGGCGTGAACTTCTTGGTCGGCGTGGCCGGCATGGTCCCTCACCTCGCTCTTCAGCTTCTATCGTACCGTTTTGCCGGGGTTAGTCAAGGTAAATCTTGATCTATCCATGTTATTGATAATACATGCTTTGCTTAAATGCAAAAAACGTAAGATTCTGAGACCGGGCGGACGTCTTACAGCCAAATAAGTTTCTTCCACAGGAGCACCCAGCCTCGGAGGAACGTCGCCGATAGCAGCAGAAGTGATTACGCAACGCGGCTTGGGGATCTTGATCCAGAGAGTCTGAATGCCTGGACGACGACTTGCGCTTCAGAAGTTGTAAATCGTTACATTGACTCACCACGCCTGCTTCGATCACAGCCGCTGCAGTTCCCTTCGCGGTATACTTGTGCGTTTCCGCGATCTGAAGAATCCGCAGTCTTCGCAGTGCGCCCCTAAGAAAGGATGTATCGATGTCCTCCGCCGCAGTGGATTTTGCCCGCACGAATCAGCCGCGATTTCTGAATGAACTTAAAGATCTGCTCCGCATTCCCAGCGTCAGCACGGCCGACGAACACAAACCGGACGTGCAGAAAGCCGCCGGATTTGTGGCTGGTGAACTGCGGCGCATCGGGATGGAGAATGTCGAAATCATCCCCACGAAGGGGCATCCGCTGATTTACGCCGATTGGCTGCACGCTGCGGGCAAGCCTACGGCGGTTTGCTACGCGCATTACGATGTGCAACCCGCGGAACCGCTGGACGAGTGGATTTCGCCGCCGTTTGAGCCGACGGAGCGAAATAGCAATCTCTACGCGCGCGGCGCGGTCGACGATAAGGGCCAGCTCTGGATGGAAGTGAAAGCTCTCGAATCTCTTCTGCAGAGCGGAGGCGGGAAGCTGCCAATCAACGTCAAGGTCATTTTCGAAGGCGAAGAAGAAGTTGGCGGCGAGTCGATTGCCGAATATGTGCGCAAGCAGAGAGCCAAGCTGAAGGCCGATTTTGCGCTGGTGTGCGACACGGAACTGTTCGCGCCCAATCTTCCTACGCTGTGTGTAGGGCTGCGCGGCCTGGTTTACACCGAGATCCAGGCGGTCGGGGCGAAGACCGATCTGCATTCCGGGGTTTACGGTGGCGCGGCGCCCAATCCTTTTTTCGCGCTGATCGAGATCATCAGCAAGATGAAAGACGCGGAAGGCAAAGTCCTGATTCCGGGCTTCTACAAAGGTGTGAAGGCGCCCAGCAAGGATGAACTCAAGGCCTGGAAGCGGCTGCCCTTTAACGAGGAGCACTACCGCAAGACGGAAGTGGGATCGAAAGTTCTCACCGGAGAACCGGGATACTCCGTGCTCTACCGTACCTGGGCGCGGCCCACCCTGGAAGTTCACGGCATGCCGGGAGGGTTTATCGCTGCCGGCGCCAAGACGGTGATTCCGGCGAAGGCCGCGGCCAAAGTTTCCATGCGCCTGGTGCCCAATCAGGATGCCGACGATATTTTCAAAAGGTATTCCGCGTTCGTGAAGAAGCACACGCCCAAAGGGATCGAGACCAAAATCAGCGTTCACAGCAAAGGGCCGGCCTGCGTGGTGGGCACGGATAATGCCTACATCAAGGCGGCAACCGAGGCTTTGCACGATGCGTTCAAGAAAGAAACGGTTTTCATTCGGAGCGGCGGATCGATTCCCATCGTCACGGATTTTCAGGACGTGCTGAAGATTCCCAGCGTGATGATGGGCTTCGGTCTGCCTGACGACAACCTGCATGCGCCGAACGAGAAGTTTCACATTCCCAATTTTTATAAGGGGATCGAAACGATCTGCCGCTTTTTCGAAAAGCTGGGAGAGAAGTAAAGCTGAAGAAGTAAAGAAGAATAAGAAGCCGAGCTGCGCTCGGCGGACGGGCGGGGCGCCCGTCCCCACACGAGCAGTGCCAGATCGTTCACATCGGAGTTCATCCTGGAAGTCTACCTGGTTGATGGCACTTACGAATTGTTCCGGCACTACTACGCGCTTCCTTCCGCGCGCGACCCGGACGGGCGTGAAGTAGCCGCAGTCCGCGGCGTGCTGGCTTCGGTGCTGGGCATGATGAAGGAGGGCGCCACCCACGTTGGCGTGGCCACCGACCATGTCATCGAATCTTTTCGCAACGATCTGTGGCCGGGGTATAAGACTGGGGACGGCATCGATCCCGACCTGTTCGCGCAATTCCACCTGCTCGAAGAAGTATTGTCGGCGGCAGGGGTGGTCGTCTGGCCGATGGTGGAATTCGAAGCCGACGATGCGCTGGCCGCTGCGGCAGAGGCGGCCGCTCGGGACCAACGGGTGGAACGCGTTGTCATCTGCACACCCGACAAGGATCTGGCGCAATGCGTGCGCGGAACGCGCATCGTTCAGCTCGATCGCCGCACTCGCGTTACGCGCGACGAAGCTGGCGTGATTCAGAAGTTCGGCGTTTCACCAACATCGATCCCTGACTATCTTGCGTTGGTGGGCGATTCGGCGGACGGCTATCCCGGACTGCCGGGCTGGGGCGCGAAGTCATCGGCGGCGGTGCTGGCCAAGTTCATCCATCTGGAAGCCATCCCCGCGGACTGGCGCGAGTGGCACGTGAAGGCTGCGAGCGCCAGCGCTCTCGCCGACACGCTCACGCGCGAACGCGAGCGTGCGTTACTGTTTCGCAGGCTGGCCACGCTGCGCACCGACATTCCGCTGTTTGACAACGTTGACCAGTTGCTGTGGGACGGTCCCACCCCGGCCTTCGCGGCGCTGGCCGCACGGCTGGATGCGGCAGTCACGGCGAAGAAACCCAAGGCTCGCCGGTAAACCCAGACGACTTTTTCCGGTTGGCGCTGGTGAATCGGGAAGCTATCTCTTAAATCTTCGACGGCTGAACGCGCGCGAAACCTCAGAGGCTAAAGCCCCAATTCCTTGCCGCTTAAACGGCACGGCTGAAGCCGTGCCCTTCCCGAACCCATTTATCAGATGGCTTCTAGTCAATCTCCGGCGTTAACAGCTCCGGCGTCAACAGGAACTCAATCGCACGGACGTCCGCGGCAGAGATTTCCAGATCGCCGCTGGCCAGGTCCTGCTTCATGTGCTCGGGGTTCGATGTGCCGGTTAGCGGGAGCATCCCTACCGCTTGTGCGAACCGGAACACAATCTGGGCAGGAGTCGCATGCGCGCGCGCGGCGAGGTCAGCGGTTAGAGGATGGCGGAGCACTTCCGGATTGGCCGTGAGTAACGAAAATCCCTGATAGATGATTTTTCGTTCGCGGCAGAACCGGCGCACCTCGCGGTCCCACGCGAGACGTGCGAAGCAGCGGTTCTGTACGAATGCAGGAAGTTCGGCATGTCCGGCCGCCATCTGCTCGAGATGCTGCAGCGACACATTGCTCACGCCGAGCAGGCGCGTGCGGCCGGCGTCGCGCTCTTTGACCATCGCTTCCCAAACTTCTGAGTCGGCGTCGGCCCATTCGTAGCCCGATGGCCCGTGCAGCACGAAGCTGTCCACGCAGTCGGTGGCGAGATGTTCGAGGGAACTGGCCAAGGACTGCGCCACCTGAAGCGGGAGCTTGGCCGCTGGATCGTAAGGCAGGCGATGATCCTGTCCGCGCTTGTAGGTGAATTTGGTTTGCAGGAATAAGTCGGCGCGCGTCACCAGGCTCGCACGATAGGTGGCGGCCAGTCCCTGTCCGACTCCGGCTTCGAAATAATGGCGGCGCTGGTTGGCTGTGTCGATGCCGCGAAATCCTGTGCGCAGCGCGAGTTCGGTAAGCGCCGGGGTCCGCTCTTCTTTCCACGCGGTGCCGTATAGAAAATCGGGAACGGATGGTCGGGCAGCGGTCATCGCGCTATTCTTACACGCCGCAAGCCTCCGTTGGCTGCGCGGAGGACCGCATAGCTACGGGGATATTCCGCTGATCCCTCGGGATCGCGGTTCCTGCTGTGTCGAGCTGCGAGGTTCGGGAAAAAGGGAAAGAAGTACATTTCATCACGCGGAACAAACGGTTCAGCATCGTAGAACTATTGGAGTGGGCACGGTTCTGCCCCGGAGGAGCTTGTCTTGCGCGAATGGTTTGTGACTGATCGGCAAGAGGGAATCGAAGGCGATAGGTCCGCGGTGAAGGTCGAAGCACTCGACGGCAAAGCTGTCAGATGGAGCTTGGAAGAAGCCGGGGAGCGCGGAAAGGCGCGCGGTGAAGTTTATGAAGTGACGAAGTTTGGTTGTTGCGATGCGCCGAATACGTACACTTACTTCTCCCTCCGAGACGGCAGCAAACTCCGCAGCGCCCATACAGAATTGAACGCAAACGACTACGCAGCGCTTGAGAAATCGCTCTACGACTAATTGGCATTGCGCTCATGGATCGGGTTGCGCTAGCCTTATTCTGCTCTCGCGGTTCTCCCACCTCGTCTTAGTCCTCGGCCGTAAAGCAGGCATATGCTGCAATGTGTGTGCAACCCAGCGCGGTCGAGCGTAAGGTCATACAATATATAGTGTTATATTGCTTGACCCCGCCCCGATTTCGCCGTTACAGTAGCTTCATTCTGTGCCCGCCCTCTCCAGCCTGGGGTGAGGAATTCGTCGGCAAGGAAAGCATGCATCGTTTTCGACGCCCCAGGAATCCGTGTGGTAAACAGGGGCGGCAAGGCGGTCGTGCGTGAAGAACTTCAAAAGCCCCACTTCTCGCGCAAGAAAACGCGCGAGAAATGGGGCGCCCGGCTCATGGTTGCTGCGAAAGCAAGAGGACCAGCAACTATCAACTAGCAACTAGCCACTGTTCTTAAGGGAGTTTGCATTGCTCAAACTGAAGCGGCTTCAGATTCTCGGGTTCAAGTCGTTTTGTGACCGTACCGAACTCAAGTTTCACGGGGACGGCATTGCGGCCATCATCGGGCCCAACGGGTGCGGCAAGTCGAACATTGCCGACGCTATCTCGTGGGTGCTGGGGGAGCAGTCGGCCAAGACGCTGCGCGGCTCGCGCATGGAAGATGTCATCTTCGCCGGGACGCGCGATCGCAAGGCCACCGGAATGGCCGAAGTGTCCTTGACGCTGATCGACCCTGAGCAATATGGCGGCGGCGACGCCGGCGCGCCGACGGAAATCGATATTCAGGATGACATGCCGGGTGGCGAAGCTCATCTCTCC
This sequence comes from Candidatus Sulfotelmatobacter sp., assembly GCA_035308125.1. GTDB lineage: Bacteria > Acidobacteriota > Terriglobia > Terriglobales > Acidobacteriaceae > Sulfotelmatobacter. The sequence goes on along the minus strand of DATGHF010000081.1, from coordinate 9,291 downwards.
GACGATTGGGACGAAGCTTCCGTCCGGGCCCGCGCGGCTGAAGAAACCGAGCGTGCTATCGACGAAGCGCAGCCGGGCAAGACCGAAGAAATCGAAGTTCCACGATCGAAAATCAATACCATCGCCATCGCTTTCCCGGACGACGAGCCGGTGTTCGCGCTTGCGGTGCATAACCTCACCGCTCCGGCTGCGGATGCGTCGGCCGGAACCGTGGCGCCGCACGTCGTGCTGAAAATTCGCCGCCGCAAGTTTAACCAGCAGAAATTCCACAGCGGGGAAATCGTGGTGACGCGCCGGCTGTTCCGCTCCGGCGACAGCGAATATCTGTTGAACAGCAAACTCTGCCGCCTGCGCGACATTCAGGAACTTTTCATGGGCACGGGGCTCGGGCCGGAATCTTACGCGCTGATCGAGCAGGGACGCATCGGCCAGATTCTGAGCAGCCGTCCCACCGATCGCCGCGCCATTCTCGAAGAGGCGGCCGGCATCACGAAATTCAAAACCAAGAAGCGTCTTGCCGAGGCCCGACTGGAAGACGCCAAGTTGAACCTGGCGCGGGTGAACGACATTTTCGAGGAAGTGACGCGGCAGATGAATTCGCTGAAGCGGCAGGCGTCGAAGGCCGAGCGCTATGCGCGTCTGCGGGAAGAAATGCGGGCGCAGCTGCGGCTTGTACTGGCGAGCAAGTTCGTGGCCATCGACCTGGAAAGCGCCGAGCTCGACTCGCAGCTCAACGCGCTCGCGGAAGAAATGCAGCACCGCACCGAAGCCGTGCAACAACTCGAAGGCGAACAGGGCGAGCGCACGCAGCGTGGCTACGCCATCGAGACTGAACTGCGCGAGAACCGCGACCGGTTGAGCCAGATCGTGCTGGAAATTGATCGCGCGCGCGCCCGGCGCCGCCACAACGAAGAGCGCTGCGCCGAGTTGCTGGTGCGGTCGGCTTCCGCGGAGGCAGAGTTGGCGCAGGCACGGCATCGTCTTACTGCGCTGGAGGCGGAGCGTGATTCTAATCGGCAGATTCTGGAATCTGCCGCCGCTGATCTGGCCGCGGCGCAGAATGATCTGGCTCTCTGCCAGCAGGAAGCGGCTGCGGCCGCCGCGAGTCTTGCCGAACTCGAACGGCAGATGGAAGAATCGCGGTTCGCCATCTTCGACACGGTTTCTTCCGCGTCTCGCCTGCGCAACCAACTCGCACAAGCAGAAGAGCGCCTGGCGGGCGCCGATCGCGAGGCTCGCCGCCTGCAAGCCGAGATCAACAACGCCAACGTGCAGGTTGAAGCTTTCGGCGGACAGCGCGGGCAGCTCGCTCTCGAATTTGAAACTGTCAGCCAGCGGGTCAGCGGCATCACCGCAGAAATCAGCCAACTGCGGCGCCTGATCGAATCGAAGAAGCTGGATGAGGTCAAAGCTAAAACTCATCTCGACGTTCTGCGGGCCGAATATGCGACGGCGCTGGGGAGGAAGGGTTCACTCGAAACTGTCATCGCCGAGCATGGATACTCCACCGAATCGGTGCAACGTCTTTTTCAGTCGGGCGTGATGCAAAGCGGTCTGGCTCCGGTAGGCGTGCTGGGTGATTTTCTGGAGGTGGAGCCGCGCTACGAACGCGTAGTGGAAGACTTTTTGCGCGATGAGTTGAACTACGTGGTAGTCAAGTCGTGGGACGCGGCGGATGAGGGTCTACGCCTGCTGCGCACCGACGTGGACGGCCGGGCTACTTTTCTGGTGCATCCCGAAGATTCGCAGGCTAAGTTCTCGTTCGTGCTCGACGAAGCCGCGCACTGCGCGCCGCCGACGGCGTCGATTGTTCCTCTGAAGCACACCATTCGCGTGCTCAACGGTTTCGGCAAGTCGCTGGAAGTGATTCTGCCCAAGCTGCGCGACGGCTATATTGTCCCCGGAGCGGACGTGGCGCGCGGTTTGGCGCTGGAAAATCCTGACGCGTTTTTCCTCTCGCAGGCGGGCGAATGTTTTCACAATGTCACCGTCACCGGAGGCAAACAGCGCACGGAAGGCCCGCTTTCGATGAAGCGCGAGCTACGCGAAGTTCTGCGCCAGCTGGAAGATCTCGAGCGCGCCCTGCGTGACGGAGAAATGCGCGTGCTCACGCTGGGCCGGGAAATTAAAGACCTCAGTTCCCTGCTCGACCGCCTTGACGGCGAAAAGCGCGAGGCTGAGCACCAGGCCATGACTTCTGGCCACATGCTGCAGCAGCTGGATTCGGAAATGGCTCGCGTGGGCGAACGCCTCGGCGTTTCGCAACTTGAACTGCAACGGTTAGCAGCCGAGCGGGTTGAGCAGGAAAACACCATCGCCGCGCGGCACGCTGAAATCGCCGTGCTCGAAGAGCAGCGCCTACAGATCGAACAGCAGATCGCGGCCGCTCAGGAATCTCTCACTGCACTCCGGCTGCGGCGCGAAGATGCGGCGCAAACCAGCTCGCAGCGCGCCGCGCGCGTGGCTACTCTCGAAGAGCGTCATCGCTCGGCTGCGGGCATCCTGGAGCGGATCGAATCGCTCTTTGGCGAAGTTGGTGAACGCGTGTATGCGCTAGCCTCTCAGATCGAGGCTGCGGCTGCCGAAAAGTTGCAGCGCGAATCAGAGAACGAGCAACTCGAACAGCAAGTGGCCGACCTGCAGGCCGAGCATAATGCGGGCCAGGCGCGCGAAGGCTTGCTGCAGTTTGAAACCGAGCAGGTTCGCGCGCGTCTCGCTGAAATCGAGGAACTCCTCCGCAACGGCCGCCTGCTGCTCGACCAGGCTCGCGACCGCCGCGGGGAACTCAGCGCGGCCGTTGCGAAGCTGCAATCTGATGCCGAGTACATTGCGCAGACTTGCCTCAACGAACTCGGTATCGAACGCGCTGCCTTATTGGCGGAAACAACGCAGGCCGACACCACTCTGGCTATGCTCGGCGGCGAAGAACTGGCTGCCGCAGACCAACTCTACCGCGACATGCGCGCCAAGCTGGAAGCCATGGGCCCGGTGAACATGATGGCGCTCGAAGAATACAAGGAAACCGCGGCCCGCCATGAGTTCCTCGAGACCCAGCGCACGGATTTGATTTCTTCCATCGAGAACACGACGGCCACCATCCGCGAGCTCGATCAACTTTCGCGGCAGAAATTCGAAGAGGCCTTCGCCACCATCAACCAGAATTTCCAGGCCACGTTCAAAAAACTGTTTGGCGGCGGCCACGCGTTCATGAAGCTGACGGACGAAGAGAACAGCGCCGAGAGCGGCATCGACGTGGTGGCCTCTCCCCCGGGCAAGCGTTTGCAGAGTGTGTTGCTGCTTTCCGGCGGCGAGAAGGCGCTGACTGCCCTCGCGCTGCTCGTGGGCATATTCCAATACACGCCGAGTCCGTTCTGCATTCTCGACGAAGTCGACGCGCCGCTCGACGAGGCCAACATCGGGCGCTTCACCGAACTGGTAAAAGAAATGAGCGTGCAGACCCAGTTCGTGCTCATCACCCACAGCAAGAAAACCATGAGCATCGCCCCGGTGCTCTACGGCGTGACCATGCAGGAGCCGGGCGTGTCGAAGCTGGTGTCGGTGAGGTTCGGCGGGCAGTAGACGGCAACGCAGTTTGCAGGAGATTTCAGATCGACGACAGTGGCTGGACTTCTTCGAGCGTGCATGTAGTGGCGCTTGCTTTTGATCGTGCGCGCCGCACAGGCCAAGAGCTAACGGCCAAGAGCCAAAAGCTTTCCCCCAGTTATCCACCTCCATCCTCAGTTTTTCCACAACTCGCTTCGCCCCAAAAGCCGCGCCGGAAGCCTGTTCTCGCCGCTCGCGCTGGCTGTCAATGCCTTTTTGCTCACGGACAAAGCCTGCGTCTTCCATCCCGTGATCCGGAACATTGACATTTTTTTCTGGACGGTTAGAATACGCCTCGCTCCTTGCCTGTAAAATTCCAACCATGAGCCCTGACCTTCTAGATTCCGTCCTGTTGCAAACCGACTTTCCCGACCTCCAACTTCACGCCAGCGGAAAGGTGCGTGATGTTTACCAGTTGGATAACGAGAGCCTGCTCTTTGTGGCCACCGATCGTATCTCGGCCTTTGACTACATTCTGGCCACCGGTATCCCCCACAAGGGACGCGTGCTCACCCAGATTTCGCTGTTCTGGTTCGATTTTCTTTCCGGCATCGTGCCCAACCACGTGATCACCGCCGACGTGGATCGTTATCCGCAGGCGGGGCGCAAATATGCCGACCAGTTGCGGGGCCGCTCCATGCAGGTGCAGCGCGCGGAAATGTTTCCCGTCGAGTGTGTAGTCCGCGGATATGTTTCCGGTTCGGCGTGGAAGGAATACAAAGCAACCGGCCGAGTCTGCGGAATCGAACTCCCAACGGGCTTGCGAGAATCTGACGCTCTACCCGAGCCCATCTTCACGCCCGCCACGAAAGCGGTGACCGGTCACGATGAAAACATATCGTTCCAGCAGATGTGCCAGATCGTCGGCGTCGACGCAGCCAGCGAACTGCGCGAGTTGGCGTTGAAAATTTATTCGAAGGCGGCCGCCTACGCGCGCCAGCGTGGCATTATCATTGCCGATACGAAATTCGAATTTGGACGCACGCCCAAGGGCATCACGCTGGCCGATGAAGTGCTGACTCCGGATTCTTCGCGCTTCTGGCCGGCCGAGAAATACACGCCCGGGCGGTCGCAGGAATCGTTCGACAAGCAGTACGTTCGCGATTACCTGGAACAAATTCGCTGGAATAAGCAACCGCCGGCGCCAGCCCTGCCGCAAGAGGTGGCGCGCGCCACCAGCGAGAAGTACGTGGAGGCTTATTTCCAGCTGACGGGGCGCAAGCTGGATGTCTAGCCTGGCAACCATACCGCGGAGAAGTCGATGAACCTGGCCGACCTGATCATCGTTGCCGTGGTGCTACTGAACGTTTTGCTGGCCGCGGTGCAGGGATTCTTTGCCGAGGCGTTCAGCCTGGCCGGGCTGGTCGTAGGCTACATGGTTGCGGCCTGGCAGTTTCAGGGACTGTCTGATTGGTTGATGACATTTTTGAAGAACCCGCAACTGGCGGACATTGCTGCTTTTTTTGTGATTTTTTTTGTGGTCCTCGCGGCCTTCAGTGTGGCCGGGAAGATCGTACGCTGGATGATGAAGAAAGTGGGACTCACCGGGTTTGACCGTTTTCTCGGCGGAGTTTTAGGCCTGGCAAAAGGCGGATTGATGGTGGCGATCGGTTTGATGGCGGTCACGGCGTTCACCCCTACCTCGCCGCTGCTGGCGAAATCGCAACTGGCGCCCTACTTCCTGGTGGTGGGGCGGGCTGCCATTTGGGCTGGACCTGCCGGGCTTCGGGCCCGTTTCAACGAGGGGCTGGACTTGCTGCATCGCGCGCCGAAAGAGCTGGGCGCAAAACCCGCGGCCGGTTCGAAATAAGCGCCGGCAACGTAACGCAGTGTAGCGAAAAATTCAGGAAGACAAGAGAGAGACGCATCGTGAAAGATCAACTGGAAGCACTCGTCCTGCAGATGTACAAAAGCAATATTCTTTATTCCGAAGGAGTGCGCGAGTTCAAGAAGCGCTTCATTCTGACCGTGCTCCAGGAAAACCGCGGCAATCAATGCCGCGCCGCCCGCGAACTCGGCATGCATCGCAACACGCTGAGCCGTACCATCACGGAGCTGAAGATCGATGTCCGCCAGCTGCGCGATGGCGTGAAGCGTCCGCCTCGCAGCGCCCGCCCCATGTCCATGGAAAAGTCCATGGAGAAGAAGATGGCGCGCTGAGCGAGGCCACGGAAGCTCGTTGCTGCTCTGCCGCTGCACCCAAAGCCTGAGCGATCACAAAAGTCAAATGCAAAAACTTAAAGGCAGCCCTTGCGGGCTGCCTTGAGTTCGATCTCGCCGGGAGCGTTACTTCGCGGCGGCGGGCTTGTGATGCACCGGAGGCTTCGGCGCAACCTTCGGCTTCGCCAGCAAGCCTTTTTCCATGGTCATCATGAAGGGGTTCGGGGTGTAGGCGGAAGGCTCACCCTGAAAGTCGATGCTGGCTCCTTCTTTCGGAATCAGCCTGGCCGGGATCGGGGCCTCAAAGGTTAGAGTGATGTCGGCCTTCTTGGCGTCGATGTCGTCGAGGCTGCCGGCGATATCGAATTCCGTGGCCGTCGCCTTGATGACCGTGCCGCCCAGTTGCACGGCTTTGCCCTTAATCGCAGTCCAAATCAAGTCCTGATCTGCCTGCGTGCCGTTCGAGAGAATGAATTCCCACTGCGCGAAGTCCATCTTGTCGGGCGGCGTTGCAATGGCCATGGTATGGGCTTGCTCGGCGGGAGTCGGCGGCGGCTTGACCGGAACCTGCGCTGCGTTTGCCTTGGCCGCAGCCAGAAACTCGGGCCAGCCGTCTTCGCCAGCGTGAAAATTCTTATATTGCGAGTGCGCGTATTTCTCAATCTGGGCCTGTGCCTGGGCCGGAGCGATTGCCGCGGCGCGGGCGGCGAACCAAATGCCGTTCTGATAGTCGGGCGGAGTCTGCCCGAGATAAGCCAGGGCCAGCGGGTAGATGATGCTGAAGTCAGCCGGGTTGCCGTCGCCGGCCGCGCGCAAATTTGCGACTGCAGTCGGATAGTCTTTGGTCTGCAGTGCAGCAATTCCGATCGCCGCTTTAAAGATTCCCGTCATCTGGTCTTTCATCTTCTGGAAATCCGCGTCAGATGTGCCATCGGGCTTGGTGAACTTGGGCAGGGCATCCAGTCCCTGCTGGCCGTATTTCTTGGCGTCGGCCAGAAGCTGGGCCCCGTTGGCGGCTCCGCCCTGGGCTCCCATGCGGTCGAAATAGGCGAGCAGCGCCATGGCGCGCACGTTGTTCGGGTCGGCGGCCACCAGCTTCATGGCGGTGTCCAAAGTCTTCTGCGAGTTCCCCGCCTGCTGGTAGGTGCCCATCAGAATTTCGAGCGCCTGGTTCTTCATGATGCTGTTGGGATACTGCGTTAGAAACGCTTCCAGACCGCTGATCTTGGCCGTCGGATCGGCCTGCCCGATCGCGCCCACATAGGCGTTGTACTCCGCCGGATCTTTAATCACCGGTGCCGCTGTCTGCGGCGCGGCGGGTTGGGATTGTGCTGGCGGCGCAGCAGTCTGAGCTCCGGCTACTACCGCAACTCCAAGCACAACCGTGACCAGAATCTTTTTCATCAGTATGGCTCCTTGGATCTTCCGGGAAATGGCTTTTTGGGAAAACGTGTTCTTCCGACGCTTTTCTGCCGCTTCTGTCGCCGCACAATCGAGACTGCATTCCGGCTCGGACCGCTCGTGCTCTGTTCCTGCTGCGGAATGCCGGGCTTCCTGGCAGGGCTCTGTGCCATCCTAGCCCCGCTCTGGAACGCAAAAGGCCGCTCGCGCCTTCATTCCCGGTTGGCGGGATTATAAGTACCTCCGTTGCCGAAGGCAAGCCACTTCCCATCATCCGCTTCTTTATTGTTAAGATGCGGGAGTCAGGCCTCATGGATGGTTCGATTTCGGATGATTCGATTTCGGACCTCCCGGGGCCACGTCAGCGCTACAGGAGCCTTCGCCCATGGTTGCAAGGAACGACCCGAGGAAGGAAGCTATTCGATCAAAGATCACGGACCCCGGCAAGCCTCTGGCCGGCCAGGTGGCCGTGGTAACCGGAGGAGGGCGAGGCATTGGCGCAGCCATCGCAAAAAAACTGGCCAGCCTGGGCGCGGCGGCAGTGCTGTGTGGGCGCACCGCATCCGACTTGCAGTTCACGGCGGACGAAATTGTTAAAAATGGCGGCCGCGTGGAAGTGGTTCCCTGCGACGTTGTGGATTTGCGCTCGTTTGAATATGCGGCTGCGCGCTGCGAGAGCAGCTTTGGCCGGGTCGACATCCTGGTGAACAACGCGGGAGTAGGAAGCTTCAACGAACCGCTGCACACCCTGCCGCCGGCGGAGTGGGAGCGCATTCTCAACACCAATCTGCGCGCCGTCTATTACGGCATCCTGACGTTCGCTCCCATCATGATTCGCGCCTACTCCGGCCATATCATCAATATTTCTTCGCTTGCCGGAAAAAATGCCCTGCCCAACGGAGCCGCTTATGCCGCGTCCAAGTGGGCGCTGAACGGCCTCACGTATTCCGTGGCGGAGGAACTGAGGGTGCACAACATCCGGGTGTCGGTGATTTGTCCGGGTTCAACCGATACTCAACTCAGCCCGCACGCCGGCAAAGATCCCAACAAAATGCTGCAGCCTGAAGACATTGCGCACGCCGTGGCCATGCTCGTAACACAAGCTCCAAATTCGTTCATAAGCGAGGTTCTGATGCGGCCCACGCAGAAGCCGTAGGGTCGGACTTCGAACGTCAGACCTCGGACGTCAGACCTCCAGACCGGAGATTAGAGACCGGCTGAAGTTTGAAGTCTGAGGTCCGAAGTCCAAGGTCTGAGGTCCGCTTTTCTACTTCTTGAACAGATTATCGAACGCCGCCCGGGCGCTGCTTGGACGCAGGCTGGCCGGCGTGGAGGTTTCTTTCTCGCGCGTCACGCGGATCTCATAAAACGTGCAATCGTTGCGCTCGTCTTTTTTGGCAATGCGCAGCTTCACCGGCTGCATGCATTCGAAATGGCTTCCGGGATCGAAATACATGCACTGCTTGCAGGAGTGCAGCTCGAACCCGCACTTGGGACACCTGCCCTCGGGCGGACTTCCCTGCAACACCGTGCCGCACTGCGTGCAGCGCGAAACTGCCCGCGTGCCCGGAAGATTCACCGGCCTGGGGCCGAAGGTGTTGTCCTTCCTGGGAGGCGGCGAGCCCGATCGCTCGCCAGACGATCGCTCGCCAGATGAGCCGCCTGACCCTTTGCGCGACTCATCGCGGTCGCGGTCCTGATAACCATGTTGCCGGTATTTAGCGGCCAAAGAACCCTCCGCAACACGCTGGCGTATTGTCTCGCCAGCGGCGCCCCACGACAAGTCTCAATGTTTGAATCTGTCCGAATGTTTCAAGCTGTCTCATTCTTTCACTCCGAGAGGGTTCCGCTTTTCCGGTCCCCTCGCGTCTCGGGACTCGCGACTCAGGACTCACTACAATGGAATCTGATCTTACGAACTTGGCTTTACAAAAACATGATCCACGAAATCATCCAGGTCGGCCCGCTGCAGTGCAACTGCTCGATTCTCGGCGATGAAGCCACGCGCGAGGCCATGGTGATCGATCCCGGCGACGACATTGCAGACGTGCTGGTCATCATCCGCAAGCACGGATTGCAAGTCAAGCAGATCGTCATCACCCACGCCCACATCGACCACGTCGGCGG
>DATGHF010000080.1:0-21581 GCA_035308125.1 Candidatus Sulfotelmatobacter sp. | reverse complement strand
AACGTGGCTTTCAATGTGATCTCGGAATAGTGCAGGCGGCCGGTATCGAGCTGCACTTTGGTTCCACCCGCGCAGCCACCGAAAAAGTTGACGGTGCCGCCTTTGCGGACCATGTCCACCGACCACTCCCAGGCTTCCTGGCGGCCGACCGCTTCGATGACCACGTCACAACCGCGCTTTTGCGGAGAGAGTGCGCGCACTGCGTCCACCACGTTCGGGACCTTGGTGATCTGCACGATCTCATGCGCGCCCATGTGTTTGGCGGCCTGAACCTGCTCGTCGCGCTTGACCACGGAAATCACGTTGCAGCCAATGGCGCGGGCGACCTGGACGAACATCAAACCGATGGGGCCACCGCCGATGATGGTGACGGTATCGCCGATTTCGACTCCGGTTTCATGCAGGCCGCGCAGGACGCAGGCCAGAGGCTCGGTCATGGCGGCGTCTTCGAAGCTGACGTTGGGCGGGATCACCAGCATATTGGCTTCGACGATACGCTTGGGCACGCGAATGTATTCGGCATAGGCGCCGTTATTGAAGAGCAGATCTTCGCAAAGATTTTCCTGGTGCTTGGAGCAGTAGAAACACATCTGGCAGGGCGCGGAGTTCAGCGCCACCACGCGCATGCCGGTCTTGAATCCGTTGACGCCGGCGCCGACTTCCTCGATCACGCCGGCCAGTTCGTGGCCGAACAGCGCGGGAGGAACAATCATGCGGGCGTGATAGCCACGCTGGTAGACCTTGAGGTCTGTGCCACAAGTCAGCGCGACCTGCACTTTGACGAGGATTTCACCGTCTCCCACGCGGGGGATCGGCACTCTTTCGATCTTGAGATCTTCTTTGCCGTACAGGACGGCGGCGGTCATTTTTCCATTCACTGCGAAGTTCCTTCCCAGGTGCTACTTTTCCCAGGTCTTAACTACCACGTACAGCCCGGCTGAATCACAATCTTCAGCGACGAAGGCTGCGGATGAGCTGCCAACGCCAAGGCTTGGGCACTCTCAGCCAACGGAAAACGGTGGCTGACGAGCTGTTCCAGATCCATTTCGCGGCTCATCACAAAGCGAACCGACTCTTCCTGCAATTCAACCGAAGCGCTATAGGAACCGACTAAAGCCTTCTCGTCCACACAGATAGCCGCCGGATCGATCACGGCCTCCCCGTGCTGCGTCTGGGCAAACAATAACACTCGCCCCCCGGGACGGGCCGCATCCATGGCGGGCCGAATCAAACTATTCCCGCCAACGGCCAGAATCACGGCGTCGGCGCCACGCCCCTCGGTCAAGTCGCGGACGCGATCGACTACATTTGCCTGTGAAGCGTCAATTGTCGATTCGAATCCGAGGCTTGTCCCTATTCTAAGCCTCTCGGGATACAAATCGGAAGTAATAACAGTGGCCCCGGCCCGGCGGGCCAGGACACTCAATATGATGCCAATGGGACCCTGCCCGATGGCCAGCACGGTTTCGCCGGGAACGAGGCGCAGGGCCTCGATCCCCTTCATGCAGGTGTTGACTGGCTCAACGAAGCAGGCCTGCTCGTAGGAAACGCCCTCCGGAATGCGGACAGTTCCCTTTTGGACGATCCAGTCCATCACCCGGACGTATTCGGCGAAACCGCCGCCCGAGGGTTCGAATCCGGCAGTGCAACCCACTTTCTTGTAGGTAGAGCACTGGGCGAAAGTCTTATGGCGGCAGTAAAAACAATCGCGGCACGGAATGTGGTGAAAAACTACAACCCGGTCTCCGGGCCGGAACTCGTGTACGCCCGTGCCCACCGCGGCGACCACGCCGGAGGTCTCGTGTCCAAAGATGCGGGGAGCAGAATGCGAGCCAGTGGCGATTTTTTTCAAATCGGTGCCGCAGACCCCGCAACTGTGCACGCGGAGCAATAACTCCCCAGGACCGACCTGCGGCACGGGAACCGTCTCCACCCGGACATCATTCACGCCCCGATAGACCGCCGCCTGCATGGTGGCTGGAATCGTCCGCATGCGATCCTGGACTGCGTATTGTCCGGCGATGGCCATAACCCAACTTTGATGACCTCCCGAGCCGATTCGCTTCAAGGACCCGCGGGAGTCGATTCGGCGATACGAGGATCGGAATTGCTGAACTTCACCTGCACGGTCATGGAATCGAGGTATGGGGACTCCAGCGGGGTGAAGTGGTAAGCGGTGATTTGCAGCAAGACGTAAAAGCCATCCACTTTCATGATGCGCTGCGCCAGGGCCGGCACCCGGCTAAATCGGCTGGGATTGAGCCACCAAAGAGTGTTTCTGGGATCGGACGAGGGCTCCTGCGTCACCAGCAGCACGTTGTTATAGATCAAGTGGTGCAGGTCCGTCAACCGCACTTGCCAGGAGATGATGTGGTCTTCCCCCTCCGGGATCTGTGGAACGATGGTGACCAGATAGCGGTCGGTACCGGAAGTGTCTTTAATTCGGTCGAAGAAAACCGAATTCTGAGGATTGAGTTTGACCTCGAAGCTGGCATCGGTGATGTGGGTGGAACCGTGGCGAAAACTCTCGGCGTAGAAGACCTCCGGCGCCTTTTGCGCAACCAGGGGCGCAGCGAGGGGCGCGGCGAATGAGAAAAGCACGAGCAGTGCCGCGATGGAGGTTGGCTTCATAGTGGAATAGAAATTCTCAGAGCACAGGCCTTGAGTCTTTTTCCGTCATTTTGCTTTTCTGCGAGTCGTTTCCCGCGGCCGCATTCTGTGGCGAATCGCGTTCTGGCAAATTTCCTTGCGCGCGATCCGCGTCCCCGAGCCAGGCGCAAAGCGCGATCGCAGCTCGCTTGCTGTTGTGCGCCAGGCGCAGGGCAGCGGCCCACGTCCACGGCCGGATCAGGATGAATCGCGCAAATTTTCCGGTGAGGAATTCTCCGGACGGACTGATGAAACCTTGATTCGATCCCTCCGACGTTCGCGCCTCCATCCCCGGAAGTGAAAACCCGACCTCGTCGGAGATGGCCTTTACGGCTGCAAATCGCACTCCCCGCGCCACTGCCGCCCGCGCTACCGCGGCCGCTTCCATGTCCACCGCCTGAGCGCTGAACGACTTAGCCAGTTTACCCTTCTGTTCCGGCGTGGCGACAGCACCGAAGGTAACCAGGATTCCCTGGCCCGCTCCCGTATCGACGCTGCTGCAGTCGCTGGCGTCGATCACGCGGGCCGGGACGAGGATCTCGCCAACTTTCAAGGAAGGATCGAGCGCGCCAGCGAAACCAGCGGAATAAACAATTTCGGGCGAGTACAAAGCGATGACGGCTTCGGCGGCGCGGCGCGCCGGTTCGGCGCCGATGCCGCCACAGACGACCACGGTCCGACCTTTTTCGAAGAATCGAAACGTCCGGCCGGCGTGCAGCTTTTTCACCACAGTCCATTGCCGCACCATGGGCCGGACTTCGCGCTCCAGGGCGGCCACGATGGCGAGTTTTGGTGTTTCGGGCACGAGTCGGGCGTCCCTAGGGACCAGCTTTGTCCTGATCTTAACCAGCGTTGGAGCACCGGGCCATCAAAAACAGAATCCGGCCTGCAAACGCTTTCGGCAGCTCTGGTGAGCGGCTGGGCTGCGCCCTGGCCGGACAGCCGAGGCGGCTGTCTCTACGCGGGCGTTTCCTATACATAGCCGTTGGCGCGGAACCAGTCCACAGCGCGTGTTAATGCGGGCTTGACCGCAACCATCTTCCAGCCCAGGTCGCGTTCAGCTTTGGCCGAGCTGGCAAACATTTTCTTGCGGCCCATGCGGACGGCGTCTATAGTCGCGCGCGGCTCTCGGTGCAGGATGCGGCCGCTGATGGTTTCGTCGACTGCGGCGGCGGCGAACGCAAAAAAATATGGCAGCTTCACGCTGGGAGAAGATAACCCAGTTATAGCTGCCAGCTTATCGAGAATCTGCTTGAGCGTGAGATTTTCGCCGCCCAGAATGTAGCGCTCTCCGCTCTTGCCTTTCTCGAGCGCGGCCACGTGACCGCGCGCGCACTCGGTCACGTCGACCAGGTTGAGTCCGGTATCCACGTACGCGGGGAATTTGCGCTTGAGGAAATCGAGGATGATGCGTCCCGTGGGCGTGGGCTTGATGTCCTGCTCGCCAACGGGCGTGGTCGGATTCACGACGACAACATTCATCCCGGAGCGTCCGGCATCGAGGGCCACTTGCTCTGCCATGAATTTTGAGCGCTTGTAATGGCCGATCATGTCGGCCAGCGCGACGGGAGAATCTTCGTCGGCGGGATTCCCGTTACGAGTGAATCCCATCGTAGCGACGCTCGAGGTGTAAACCACGCGCCGGACGCCGTTCTTGCGCGCCGCTTCGAGAATAGCGCGCGTGCCCTCGACGTTGGAACGGTACATTTCGTCCGGATCGCGCACCCAGAGGCGGTAATCGGCGGCGACGTGAAATACGGTGTCGCAGCCGGAGATGGCTTTGTCGAGCGAGGCCGGATCGCGGAGGTCGCCGGTGGCGGTTTCGGCGTTGAGTCCTTCGAGATTTTTCAGATTGCTGGTCGAGCGTACAAGCAGGCGGAGTTGTGCGCCCTGGCTCGCCAAGACGCGAGCAACGTGGGAGCCGAGGAATCCCGTAGCGCCAGTTATGAAGACCTTCAAGAGAAGTTCTCAAGGGCCGGTTGACATTCGCCAGGTCCGTGCCAGACTACCCTGTCCCGTCTATTCCGGGCAGTCGTATTCGTCACTAAAGTCCAACTTGATCCCTGAAAATCGGTGTTGGAGAGCCTGTTTCTTGGCGTTGTCGGTAGTAATGTTGCAGTTATCACCAAGGGTAATCAACGACAATTTTGGTGGCTTCCCGAAATCAGGAATATCGCTCAACCCATCCGCATCGAGTCTCAGTGTTTGCAACTCAGGCAGATTCGCAAGAAAACGTGGCAGGTTCTTAACTTTCATATTCCATGCAAAGCCTAGCACTTTCAGATGTTTTAGATTCTGCACAAAATCCGGAATCCCTTCCAACCCATTTCTCCCCAGGTCGAGATACGTCAGTGCGGTAAGTTGAGACATGCTCTTGGGGAAATCTTGACGGCCGACCGGTTGGGGACCATAGTGATCTCCTGCCGGACGCGGGTCTTGCGCTCCGTATAAATCCAGCTTTTGCAGTCGATGCAAGTTGCCAAGAGACTCGGGAAGCCTTGGGTTTATTGAACAGCCGTTCCCATTGTTCATATTGAACTCCCGCAACTTCTGCAAACGTCCGAGATCCTCTGGAAGCTCTTGCAACGATTCAACGCAGTAGATGGTTAAGACCTCAAGGTTCGGGTATTCTTTCAGCCGATTTAGCAAGCTTCGATTTTCGTCACTGATTGAGAGCGCCTTAACCGCGGCAAGATCAGTTTGGGTCTGCGGAAAAACAGGGTTGTGTCCGCAGCACAAGCTCACTCCCAGCAAAAATGTTTTGATTGGCCGTCGCCTGAGTTTCACAATCGTAGCAGGTCGCCTAGTTACCGCTCTTCTCGATCACCTTGGCATACGTCGTGAACGCGAGCAGCGGGAAATATTGCCGGTACAGGTGATACTTCAGATAGAACACGCGCGGAAATCCAGTGCCGGTGAAGAGAGGCTCGTCCCAGGAGCCGTCTTTCTTTTGCGTGCGCAGCAGGTAGGCGATGCCGCGGGCGACGGAATCGCTGCGCGTGTCGTCGGCTGCCAGCAATCCTAAAATTGCCCAGGCAGTCTGCGACGGTGTGCTCTCACCCTGCCCGCGCAGAGTCGGATCGTCGTAGGACCCGACGGTTTCGCCCCAGCCGCCGTCAGAATTCTGTACCATGCGCAACCACTCGGCCCCCTGCTGGACGCAAGGCTCATGAATGTCCACGCCCATGGCCTCAAACCCGCGCAGCACCAGCGCGGTCCCGTAAACATAATTCACGCCCCAGCGGCCGAACCAACTGCCGTCGGGTTCCTGTTCGTCGCGGATAAACTGGATCGCGCGCTTCACCGCAGGATGATTCTTGTCATAGCCATAGGTCGCGAGCATTTCGAGGATGCGTCCGGTGATGTCGACGGTGGGCGGATCGAGCATGGCGTTGTGATCGGCAAAGGGGATGTGCTGGAAAACCATCTTGTCGTTGTCTTTGTCGAAGGAAGCCCAGCCGCCGTTCTTGCACTGCATGGAGAAAATCCAGTCGATAGCACGCTGCACGGACTCGCGCTGGTAGCGCCCGTTGGGATGCTCGACGCGGCTCAGGCCGAGACAGACCATGGCAGTGTCGTCTACGTCGGGATAGAACTCGTTGTTGAATTCGAAATACCAGCCGCCGGGTTGGCCCTTGGGATTCTTGACCTTCCAGTCGCCGACATTACGGACCTGTTTCTGGAGAATCCAGTCGGCGCACTTGACCATCCGCGGATCGGTGGCCGGTATCCCCGCCTCGCTCAGAGCGAACAGGGCGTAAGCCGTGTCCCATACCGGGGACATGCAAGGCTGCATGCGGAAAGTGTCACCCTCTTCGATGCCCAGCTTCTCGAATTCATCGAGCGCGCGAATCACCTGCGGATCGTCGAGCGAATATCCCTGGCAGCGCAGCGCGATGATGGCGTTCATCATCGAGGGGTAGATGGCGCCCAGGCCATCGCTCATTTCGAAGCGTTCGAGCATCCACTTCTCGGCCGTCTTGAGCGCGATGGAGCGCAGTGGGCGCACGTGGACGCGTTCGAACCAATGCGTGATGCGATCGAGGCAGAGGAAAAAATTGCGCCAGGAAATCAGTTTCTTCGACCAGTGCAGGTGCATGCGAGATTTCTGCATGCCGCCGACGAAGAGTTCTTCCACGCCCATTTCGCGGGGAATCTTTTTGAACGGCTTCTTGGCGTAGCAGATCGAGAGCGGCACCAGGATGGCGCGCGACCACGAGGAAATCTCGTAGATGTTGAACCAGAACCAGTTAGGAAACAGAACGATCTCCGGCGGAATGGCCGGCACGGCGTCATAGTCGTACTGGCCGAAGAAGCATAGATAGATCTTGGTAAATGTATTGACTTCGGTGACGCCACCCAGCTCCAGAATTTTTTTGCGGGCGCGAACGAGGGCCGGGTGGTCAGCGGTATAGCCGGCCAGCTTCAGGCCGAAATAGGCCTTCACGGACGCGCTGATGTTCGAGGGGCCGGCGGCGTAGATGCTCCATCCGCCGTCTTCGTTCTGGTGTCGAAGAATGTAGTTCGCGGCTTTCTGAAAGCGCTCGGGATTGCCGGTGCCGAGCAGGGTGTGCAGCAGGATGTAATCGGATTCGAGAGTAGTATCGGCCTCGAGTTCGCCGCACCAGTAGCCATCTTCGTGCTGCTGCGAGAAAAGATACTTGCGGGCGGCTTCCAGCGCCAAACCGACACGAGTGGCGAAACCCTCGATCTTGCCGAAACGAAGTTGCGGCTCGGAAGCCAGGTTGGAGTCGGGGGAATTAGTATCCATTCTTGTGTGCGGCTCCGTTAGTACGTGAATTCGTTAATCCGCGCTGGAACTGGCCGGAGCCGCGGCGATGGCTTCGACAATCTCCGGCGGCAGGCCGAAGCGCACGTTCTCCGGCATCACTTCGAGTTCCTGCACGTTGGCGAAACCTTTGTCGGCAAGGAATTTCACGACTTCTTCGACCAGGCACTCCGGGGCCGACGCACCGGCGGTCAGCGCGATGGTTTTCACACCCTGCAGCCACTGGGACTCGATGTCGTTAAAGCTGTCGATGAGATGCGCCTGGGTGCCCAGGTTGCGCGCGACCTCGACCAGACGATTGGAATTGGAGCTGTTTTCCGAGCCCACGACTAAGAGCAGGTCGGATTCTGAAGCGACCTGCTTCACCGCTACCTGGCGGTTTTCCGTGGCGTAGCAGATATCCTGCGCGGCCGGGCCTTTGATGTTGGGAAACTTGGCTCGAAGGGCGGCGATGATGTCCTTGGTTTCGTCGAGGCTGAGCGTGGTCTGGGTCAGGAAAGCGACGCGATCAGGATCGGGCACGGTCAGATTCTTAACCTGCTGCGGCGAGCCTACGACCTGCGTGACTCCCGGCGCTTCGCCCAGCGTTCCAATAACTTCGTCGTGATCCTTATGGCCAATGAGGATGAGCGAATAGCCTTCCTTGGCAAACTTTACGGCTTCGACGTGAACCTTGGTGACAAGCGGACAAGTGGCGTCAATGATGCGCAGCCCGCGCTTGACACTGTTCTCGCGCACTTCAGGAGAAACGCCGTGGGCGCTGTAGATTACGCGCTCGCCGTTGGGGACTTGCTCTTCGCTGTCGACGAAGATGGCGCCTTTGCCCTGTAACTCCTCAACAACAAAGCGGTTGTGGACGATCTCTTTGCGCACGTAGATGGGCGGCCCGAAAGCTTCGAGAGCGATGCGGACCACGTCAATGGCGCGGACCACGCCCGCGCAGAAGCCCCGCGGCTTCAACAGGAGAACTACTTTCTCGTCGTTGTTGGTGAGGACTTTCGTCACGATAAAGGCTTCCCCCTCAAATGTTTACTAAGAGATCCAAACTGCTTCCGTTTAGATGCAAAATCAGGTCAGAAAAACGTATGCCAAGGGTACACAATCCCCATTGTGGCGGTACTCATAAACTACCGGAAAGTACCCCGCTGGTCAACGTAAGCCAAAGAAAGGGCGGGAATTAGCAGCGGGCGGGGAGAATCGGCAGGCGAACGGGGGAAGCGTGGCCACGCCATGCTGGTTTACCAAAGCCGCTCTACCCCTCACTTGTCGGTGGAGAAGCCAGCGCCCAGTTCGATAACTGGGAATTTGGCGCGGGCGGCCTCGAACGCTTGCAGCTTGCATTTATGAGAAACTTCAGGCTGGACACGATCAACGATGGGTTTACGTGGCTACTATTGGGCGTGGCTCGCGCTGCTGCTTTTGACGGCTGCGTCTCTCGACTCCCAGACTTCGACGCCCGACTCGGCCAGCGCCGTGCCCGCCTTCAAGGCGGAAGCGCGTCTGGTTTTGCTGGACGTGGTGGTGACTAATGGGAAAGGCGAGCCGGTTCCCGGCTTGCGCCAGGAAGACTTTCAGGTGGTGGAAGACGGCAAGCCGCAACGAATCTCGTTGTTTGAGGAGCACCGGGGCGCGGCGCCGATTCCGGCCAAGCTTTCCCCCATGCCGGCCAATGTTTTCACCAACTATCCGATCACCAAAACGCCGGATTCCGTGAATGTGCTGCTGCTGGATTGGCTGAATACGCAGCCGCCGGATCAGGTTTACGTGCGCGCGCAAACCATTCATTACCTCAAGAGCGTTCCCCCCGGGGCGTCTCTCGCGGTTTTTACGCTGGGGTCGCGCTTGCACATGGTGCAGGGATTCACGACGGACCCGGCGGTGCTGTTGGCGGCGCTTGACAACAAAAAATCTGGACCTGGTGTGCAGCCATCGCGCTTGCTCGATACGGCAACGCAAGCGGCCGCGGAGCAGGACGTGATGAAGCTGATGATCATGAATCAAGCGGCGCCGGCGGCTATTGAAGCGGTGAGGCAGGAGATGGCGTCGACTGCGGCCTTGCACACCGACGATCGTGTCAGCCTCACGCTGCAGGCGCTGCAACAACTCGCGCGCTATCTTTCCGGCATGCCCGGCCGCAAGAATGTGATCTGGTTCTCCGGTTCTTTCCCCATCAGCATTTTTCCCGGCGCGGGTGGCCCACGCGAGTACCAGGGAGAGATTCGGCAAACCGCCGATCTGCTCACGCCGGGCCGGGTAGCCATCTATCCTGTGTCGGCGGCGGGTCTCGCGGGAGATGCTACCTACTACGCGGAGTATGCGCAGGGGCCGCCAATCGCCGAGGAGAACGCCAGACGGGCCGAGAACCAGCTTGCCATGGAGCAACTCGCAAGGGATACCGGCGGCCTGGCTCTCTACAACACCAACGGCCTGAGCGATGCCATGGCCCACGCGATCAATAGCGGTTCGCATTACTACGGGCTGGCTTATTCACCCACCGATAAAAAGATGAATGGGAAATACCGGGCGATCCAGGTGAAGCTGGTTCACGGCGAGTACAAGCTGGCTTACCGCCGGGGCTATTACGCGGAGAAGGACAAAACAGGGCCTGGGGCCAACCAAGAGGCCGAGCGACAGAAAGCCGACGATCATCTTCTGACGCTCATGCGTTTCGGGCTGCCTGATTCCACGCAGGTCGTCTACAAAGTAACCGTGCTGCCAACTGACCCGCAGCCCGCGGCGGATGCGACGCGCGCCGGCGCGAACACAGAGATCAAAGGGCCGGTCACGCGTTACGCGGTAGACTACGCCATCATGGCGCAGGACCTTGCGCTCAAGACTACGCCGGACGGCGTGCGCCACGGCAGCGTCGAAGCCATGCTGTTGGCCTACGACCTCGAAGGCAAAGCGCTGAACTATGTGGCCGGGAAATTCGAAATCGCGCTGCCGCCGAAGGTGTACGCCGAGATGGAGAAGATGGGATTACCGTTGCGGCAGGAAATCGACGTCCCGGCGGGGCATGTCTATTTGCGGACGGGCATCTACGACCTTGGCGGAGGCAGTGTGGGCACGCTCGGAATTCCATTGAGCGCCGTTTCCCGCAACGCGGCCGCGGCAAAGTAGACACGCTACGCAAGCCGAGTCCTTAGGCGTTGGATTTAATCATTTGTTCCGCGTGTTTGCGGGAAGTTTCGGTGAGCTTGGCGCCACTCAGCATGCGGGCAACTTCTTCGGTCCGTTCGTCGCCGGTGACGGCTCGAATGCTGGTGCGGGTGCGGCCAGCCGATTCCTTTTTCTCGATTACGTAGTGATGGTCGGCGAAGGTAGCGATCTGTGGGAGGTGAGTGACGCACAGCACTTGATTCGAGCGGGCCAGGGCTTTGAGCTTCTTGCCGACAGATTCGGCGGCGTGGCCTCCGATGCCGGTATCGATTTCGTCGAATACCAGGGTGCGCTGGGCGGGGGCTGAAGCCCGTGATTTTGTGCCACTCACGCGGCCCTGAAGGGCCGCTCTTCCACTCTTTGCTTCGCGTGGCGTTCCGCCACTGGCCCCGGCTTCCACGCTCACTTTCAACGCGAGCATAACGCGCGACAATTCCCCTCCTGAGGCGATGTGTTCCAGTTGGCGCAAGGGCTCGCCAGGATTGGTGGAAATCATGTAGACGACCTGATCGAGGCCGGAGGGGGTCCAGTTCCCTTCTTCTTCGGAACTCGTGATCTGGATGCCAAATGTAGATTTCATCGCCAGGTCGTTGATTTCGGCTTCGACCAACTTCTCCAGCTTGCGGGCAGATTCGGCGCGCTTCTTGGCCAGGGCGCGGGCGGCGCGCAAATATTCTGTGGCGGCTTGGGCGAGTTCGGCGCGAAGCTGGCGCAGGGTGTCGTCTTTGTTTTCGACTTCGTCGAGCTTGCGGGCGGAATCTGCGCCGAACTGAATTACATCCTGCAGGGACGGACCGTATTTGCGTTTCAGGCGATCAAGCAGGGCGAGTCGGTCTTCCACTTCGGCCAGACGCTCGGGCGAGGCTTGAATGCCCCCGGCGTAATCGCGCAGGGTTGCGCCCACGTCTTCCACGCTGATGCGCGCGGTTTCCAGGGCCGAGAGAGCCTCCTGAAATTTGGGCTCGAAGCGGGAGAGTTCGTCGATCTGTTTTTGTGCGGCGCGGAGAGAGGACGCGGTGGAAGCGTTGCCTTCGTACAGAAGATCGAAGGCATTCATGGCGGCGTTGTAGATTTTCTCGGTGTTGGCCAGCACGCGTTTTTGGGTTTCGAGCTGTTCGTCTTCCGCGAGCTGCAACTTGGCTTCGTAAATCTCGCGCTTCTGAAAGGTCCACAGATCGACCAGGCGGAGGCGGTCCTGCTCGCCGTGTTCGAGTTCTTCGATGCGGGTGCGAATCTGCTTCCACGCGGAAAACGCGGCCGCGACTGGATCGAGTTGACTGCAGGCAAAGGCATCGAGCAGCGCCAGCCGCGCCGGGCCGTCGAAGGCAAGCATGGATTCGTTTTGCGCGTGAATAGTGGCGAGATAGGGAGCGAACTGGCGAAGCACCGCTACAGTTGCGGGCTGGTTGTTGACGAAAACCCGGCCTTTGCCTCCGCCCGCGATTTCGCGACGCAGGATAAGAGAGCCCTCATCGGATTCGTCGAGGCCGTTGGATTCGAGAACACGGGCCAGCGAGGTTTCCGATGCGGCCTCGGCTTCGAAGACGGCGGAAATTACCGCGCGATCGGCGCCAGCGCGGATGACGTCATTCGACGCTTTTTCCCCAAGCAGAAGCGCTAACGCATCGAGCAGAATGGATTTTCCGGCGCCGGTTTCGCCGGTCAGCAGGTTGAGGCCGGGGGCGAACTCCACGGCAACGTTGTCGATTACGGCGTAGTTTTCGAGGCGCAGTTCAACCAGCATAGGCTGTCCTGGGTGCGACGAGTCGGGATGCGGAGTTGTGCGCAGGATAGCATGAAAAGCAGGGCCCAGTGGCTAGTGGCTAGGGGCCAGTCTTTCGCTCTCCTGGATAACCGGAGACCGATTGGGGTTATGAATGGTGTACGTGTGCAAGAAGCTAGGGCTGGGGTCATCTATAATCGGGAACAGAGTTCCTCACTAAAAAACCATGTCATTCCTTCCCTTGCTGGCAGCTTTCATCGGCGGCGAAATCGTCGACATGATCTCCGATAGTGGCCCGGTAGCCAAGTTGGTCCTGGTGCTGCTGCTGGCTTTCAGCGTAATTTCCTGGGCCATCATTCTCACCAAGTGGGGCTTGCTGCGGCGGGCGCGAGTGCAGAGCGGCCGCTTCGTGCGCGCTTTCCGCAAGGCGCAGCGGCTACAGGATGTGGCGGCCGTGGCCGACCAGTTCCGTCCCAGCCCGCTAGTGGGCGTATTCGAGGGCGGGTTCGAAGAATACAAGAGGCAAGTCGGTACCTCGGGCGGAATGGTGCGCAGCCTCACCGGAATCCAGCGCGGGATGCAGATTGGAGCGTCGGAAGAGATCACGAGGCTGGAGCGGAACGTGCCCTGGCTGGCAATCACTGCAGCCGTAACGCCGTTCGTGGGCCTGTTCGGAACGGTGTGGGGCATCATCGATGCGTTTCACGGATTGGGTACCGCGGGCGCGGCAACACTGCGGGCGGTAGCGCCGGGAATTTCGGAAGCGCTGATCACCACGGCCGCGGGATTGGCCGCCGCGATTCCGGCGGTGATTGCCTATAACCTGATCGGCAGCTCGATTCGCGAGTTCGCCTCGCGCAGCGACGATTTCGCGCTGGAAATATTGAACGCGGTTGAGCATGCGCATTCGCAACCTGCCGCCGAAGCGAGGCGCTAATGGCTTTCACCACCTCGAACGGACGCACGCAAACCGCCCTCGCCGATATCAACATCACTCCGCTGGTGGACGTGGTTCTGGTGCTGCTCATTATTTTCATGGTGACGGCGCCGGTGCTGCAATCGGGAATCGATGTCAGCGTGCCCAAAACCCGCACCGTCAAGGAGATCACCGAGGAACATGTGGTGATCACTATCAATAAAGATCAGCGGGTATTTCTGGGCAACGACGCGGTCAATATCAACGAGATTGCGCAGAAGCTGAAACAGAAGATTCGCGATCCGCGCCACCAGTCGATTTTTGTACGGGCCGACGAGAATGTGCCCTTTGGCGCGTTCGCCACCGTGATGGACGCGGTCAAGCAGTCGGGCATCGTCAACGTGAGCATTGTGACCCAGCCTCTGGAACAAAATGGCAGCAAACGCTGAGATTTTTTTCGAGCACGAACGCTGGGGACGCGCCTTGGCGTGGTCGGCGGGTTTCCACGTGGCCGTCACGCTGGCGATTCTGGTCTACACAACCTTCGTTTCCAGCAACCGGGGTGAGGGCTGGGGCTCGGGCGGGGGTGGGGAGGCGATTGGCGCCACCCTGGTGAGCACGGTTCCGTTGCCCGCGAACCCGAACCCGACCCAGAATGTCGTCGCCAACGAATCGAAGGGAGTTACAAAGTCAGAGCCCAAGCCGGTGGAGAAAGAACCGGACGCGATTGAAATCCAGGGCAAGAACACAAAAATCAAGCCTCCGAAGAAAACCTCTACGGCAACCAAAGAAAAACCGCAACCTCAGCCCGAAGCGGAGGAAGAGAACAACCAGGTGGCGTTCGGCGAAGGCGGCCCGGTCAGCGGGCCGTATGGCAATTTCGCGGCGGGGGCGGCCAAGGGCGGATTCGGCATCACCGGCGGCGGCGGAGATTTCGGAACGAAATATGCGTGGTACGTGCGGGTGATCCAGCAGAAGGTTTCGGAGAATTGGCTGCGCTACGAAGTTGACCCCAAGATCACGACGGCGCAACGGGTTTACATCACGTTTGATGTGGCGCACGACGGGCATCCCATGAACGTGCAGGTCGAGCAGTCCAGCGGCGTGCCGGCGTTGGACATCTCGGCGACGCGCGCACTGCAACGTATCGATACCTTCGGGCCGCTGCCGCCGGATTATTCCGGCAGCAAGATTTCCGTTGAATTCTGGTTCGATTACAGCAAGAAGTGAGTCCGGTGGTTTTTCAGAGGTTATCGGATCAATCCGATATTTTGTGCACCCTAAAGGAGCACGATGCATCCCAACAGATATGGCTGGCCGCAGCCTCCCGAGGACGAAACCTTGCCAAGGAATAAATATCGGGTTACGATATTGTCGTATGGAGACCCTATCTCCAGCTGCCGTTCCGGCCCGGGGATGAACTACCCCGCACGACCAGCGACGCCGCAAGAGCCCCGACCGGCCGTTCTGCGCGAACCGCACGTTCTCTTCGTTCTCATCTGCGCTCTTTTTTTCTGTCTGGCGGCGCCTGGCGCGCAGGCGCAGGATTGGGTCAAGACGGGGACCAGCCTGGGCGTGGACAAAGTCCGGCTGGCGGTGGCCGACTTCAAGCCTTCGAGCGCTGATCCGCAAAACGAAGCACTGCTTAAGACTTTCAACGACACATTGTGGAACGATCTGGACGTATCGGGTGTGGTGGAGCTAGTCTCGAAAAGTTTCTATCCCCTCCAGGTGCCGGGACAACCGGTGGATATAAACTTCCCAGCCTGGAATGTGCCGCCACCGAACGCGGCCATGCTGGCCTTCGGCAACTTTGGCGTGACTGGCGGAAAACTGGTGGTGCAAGGCTGGCTTTACGACGTGAAGAATACGGCGTCGCCACAGGTTCTGGGCAAGCAATACACGGACGCTCCCAGTGATGATGCCGCCCGGGTCATGGCGCACAAATTCGCCGACGAAATTATCCTCCGGCTGGGCGGCGGCATTCCGGGCATCGCCGAAAGCAAAATCTATTTTGTGAGCGACCGGTCCGGCCACAAAGAAATCTGGGTGATGGATTATGACGGCTCGAACCAGCGGCAGTTGACACGGACGGCGTCCATTTCGCTTTCTCCGCGGGTTTCGCCGGACGGCAGCCGCATCGCTTTCAGTTCCCTGACTAAGACGGGATGGGAAATCATGATGTACTCGCTGGAGCTGAACCGCCTGGTCGCCTTCCCCCATTTAGGAGGGACCAACCTTTCGCCCGCGTGGTCACCGGACGGGTTGAAGCTGGCATTCTCCTCCTCGCGCGGCGGAACCCCGGAAATTTACATTGCAGACGCCAACGGCGCCAACCTGCGCAGCATGACGGCCAATAAAGGGCCGGATGTGTCTCCCATCTGGAACCGCAAAACCGGGGCGCAGATCGCCTACGTGAGCGGAGTTTCGGGGCTGCCGCAGGTCTACACCATGGAAACCGACGGCACCAACCAGCAGCGCATGACGGATCAGGGCTACGCGGTTTCGCCGTCCTGGGCGCCGAATGGGCAGTTTCTGGTGCTGGCGTGGGTACGGAAATACGGGCCGGGAGATCCGGGCGCGCTGGATCTCTACCTGATGGATATCGCGAGCAAGCAGTGGGTACAGCTCACGCACGATGGCGGGCGCAACGATTCGCCTTCGTGGTCGCCGGATGGACGGCATATCGTGTTCCAGTCCAGCCGGTCCGGCAAAGAAGAAATTTGGATGATGCTGGCGAACGGGGATAAACTTCGGCAGTTGACCTTTACCGGACGCAACACGCAGCCCAATTGGAGTTGGAAATAAATGCGCTTCGTTCGACCCCGGGCGATGATCGAGATTAACGATTAAACGGCCCGAGGTCCCAGGGAGGATCAAAACGTGAAGCACGCAAGCAAGAAGTGGTTCGCACTCGTTGTCACACTGGGGGCCATCCTGGCGCTGGGCGCCTGCAGCAAGAAGGCAGCGCCGCCGCCACCACCGCCGCCACCACCGCCGCCTTCGCCCACGGCGTCGCTGTCCGTGAATCCCAGCAGCATTCAGGCGGGACAATCCGCCACGCTGTCCTGGCAAACCAGCAATGCCACCGATGTGTCCATCGACGGCATTGGCGCGGTCCAGGCCAACGGATCGCAGCAGGTGACTCCCGCGGATTCCACCACCTATCACCTCACCGCGAAAGGCTCGGGCGGAAGTCAGGAAGCCACGGCGCGAATCACGGTAACCCAGGCGGCTGCGCCTCCGCCACCGGCGGCTGCCGCACCCACCGACGAGGACTTGTTCAACCAGAACATCAAAGACGTCTACTTCGACTACGACAAGGCCGACATTCGCAGCGATCAGCAGGGCTCGGTGCAGAGTGATGTGCAGTTCCTGAACCAGCATGCTGCCATCAGCTTCACGGTGGAGGGGCACTGCGACGAGCGCGGATCGACGGAATACAATCTGGCCCTGGGCGACAAACGCGCCACTGCGACCAAGAATGCATTGGTCGCGGCGGGAGTGGGCGCCAGCCGGATTAAGACGATCAGCTACGGAAAAGAGAAGCCCTTCTGTACGGAAAGCAACGAAGCATGCTGGCAGCAGAACCGCCGCGGGCACTTCGTCTACCAGAAGTAGGGACTCAGCCATATGTGGCTCATCGGGGAACGGCGGCACGCCGTTCCCCAGTTTTGCCTTGAGGTTTCCGCGCTCGCGGCTGGCCGCGCGGCGCTGGCGGGAAAGTTGTGCCCGCCGGCGGTGAACTTTTTAGTTTCCCTCACCTGCGTTTTCATGCCTCAATCTTCGGCGCGTGTGGGATACTCAACGCATCTAAAGTCCGTAAAGCCTCTATTCAGGGAATTTTCTATGAAACGAAACCGTGTTTCGCCAATTTTCGCAATGTTCTTAATGCTTTGGCTGGCCGTGCAGCCGGCGTGGGGCGTCAACAAAGAAATGGTCCAGTTGCAGACGCAGGTCGAGCAACTGCAGCAGCAGATGACCGCCATGCAGCGCAGCTTCGACGAGCGCATGGGCGTGATGAAGAATCTTGTGGAACAGGACACGGACGCGATCAACAAGGCGGCCACCGCGCTCAACGCCTTGCAAGCCACGCTGCAGACGAACCTGCAGAAGCAGCAGGGCGATTCGTCGGCCAAGCTCGACCAGCTCTCCGGCCAGATTCAGTCGCTGAACGACACCATGGACGAACTCAAGGTTCGCCTGGCCAAGGTGAGCAAGCAACTGGAAGACATGCAGGCGACGCAGCAGAGCGCGGCGGCCACGCAAGCGCAGCAGCAGGCCCTGCAGCAGGCACAGGCCTCAGCACCTCCGCCCGACGTGCTTTACAACAACGCCATTCGCGACTACAACGGCGGCAAGAACGATCTGGCAACCCAGGAATTTTCGGACTACATCAAGTTCTATCCCAACACCGATCTGGCCGGGAACTCGTATTTTTATCTGGCGGAAATTCAATACCGGCAGGCGAATTATCAGCAGGCTGTCCAGAGCTACGATCAGGTGTTGCAGAATTTCCCCAGCGGCAACAAGGCTGCGTCAGCCCAGCTGAAAAAAGGTTTCGCCCTGATCGAACTGGGCAAACAGGATGAGGGCGTGGCGGAACTTCGGCATCTGCTGCAGCGCTATCCGCATTCTCCGGAGGCTCTGCAGGCCCGGGATCGGCTGCGCAAGCTGGGCGTTGCCGCGAAAGCCGGGCAGGGCGAATAGTCCTGGTTTAGGACCGCGACACTGCTGCCAGCTAAACTCCGCGGTGATGTTGGGCACGACGGTGTGGGGAGTGATGCCTCGTAGCCTTGTGCGCTCGGTGCCGGTTCACGTGAGCATGGGTGGCTCTAACGCGCGTGACCGAGGCCGCAGGTTGGGCCAACGCCGGAGTCCAACTCACACTGCAAGTCAGCACCAGCGCCAGTAGCGGCAGAAGAAATCGTTTCATACACACCCTCATACCAAACCTCGGTCGACTTTCCGGGTTATTCTACATCGATTTCCGCCTAACGCAACTCCTCCATCGCGGCCTGCAGCGCCTCCGGACCGGGGCGAACCATGTGCTCTGGCAGCGTAGCCAGCGGCTGGTCGACCATGTTGAGCATCGCCAGGAAGTTCGGGGCTTCGGTGTTCACGTAGAATACCCCGGTCAGGACTTCGCCCTTGTCGTGCGCTTCTGTCAGACGGCTGATGGCGCGGATTTTATCGGTGGCATCGTAGTCTTCCTCCAGCTTGCGCAGGCGCAGATGCGATCCGTCGTGCATAGTCACTTCCACGGTTGAGCCGGGATCGTATTCCACGTCGATTTCTTCGAAAGAGGGCACGAAGCTGACTTCCTGCAGGATCTCCTCGTGGTCCTTCACATATTTGTAAGACTTGGTCGAGCCCTCGTGGTCGTTGAAGGTGACGCAGGGCGAGACGACGTCGAGCATGACCGTGCCCTTGTGTGCGATGGCGGCCTTCAACATCGCGCTGAGCTGGCGCTTGTCGCCGGAAAACGACCGACCCACAAAAGTGGCGCCGAGTTGAATGGCCAGCGCGCAGGTGTCGATCGGGGGCAAATCGTTGAGCACGCCAGACTTCGTCTTGGAGCCGAGATCGGCAGTGGCCGAGAACTGGCCCTTGGTCAGGCCGTAGACGCCATTATCCTCGATGATGTAAATGATCGGAAGGTTACGCCGCATCAGGTGGACAAATTGTCCAATACCGATGGAAGCAGTATCGCCGTCACCGCTCACTCCGAGGGCGATCAGCCTGTGATTAGCCAACACTGCGCCGGTCGCGACTGAAGGCATACGGCCGTGCACGGCGTTAAAGCTGTGGGAGCGGCTCATGAAATACGCGGGACTCTTCGAGGAGCAACCGATGCCGCTGGGCTTGATGACCCGTTCGGGAGGCACGCCCATCTCATACATGGCGTCGATGATGCGTTCGGAAATCGCGTTGTGACCGCAGCCGGCGCAAAGCGTGGTCTTGCCCCCGCGATAGTCGAGAACGGTCAAGCCGATGCGATTGATTTTGGGTGCGGGCGTGGGTGTCGCGGTCGTGGTCGCCATGTTATTTGCCCTCCATGCTCGTGAGTTCGTCGGTGACGGAGCGCGCGTCCAGCGGCAGCCCGTGAATGTGCGCAATGCTGCGGAGGCGCGTAACCAGCTCCGGCTTTATGTCCAGCTTGATCAAGCTGAGCATCTGGGCATCGCGGTTTTGTTCGACCACGTAAACCCGGTCGTGTTGTTCGATGAATTCGTGAACCTCACGTGAGAACGGATAGGCCTTCAGGCGGAGATAGTCGGTTTCGATACTGTATTCGTCGCGCAACTGGTCGCGCGATTCGATGATGGCCCAGTGCGAAGTACCGTAAGCGATAATCCCAATCTTCGACTCGGATTTGCCGTTGCTCATCAATTCGGGCCGCGGCACAAACGCCCGCGCGGTCTCGAACTTCTTATTGATGCGCTCCATATTTTTTTCGAAGTCGTCAGGGCGCTCGCTGTAGCCTGACTTCTCGTTGTGTCCGGTGCCACGGGTGAAATAAGCGGCTGCCGGGTGCTCCGTGCCCGGCAGAGTGCGGTAGCCAATGCCGTCGTCGTCCACATCTTTGTAGCGGGCGAAGCCTCCCAACCGTTCCAAATCTTCTTTTGAGAGCACCTTGCCGCGGTCGATTGGTGCCTTGGGATATTCGAACGGATCGGACATCCAGTTATTCATCCCGAGATCCAGATCCGACATTACGAACACCAAAGTCTGGAACTGCTCGGCGAGATTGAATGCGTCTTGCGCCATGCTGAAACACTCAGCCACGGAACACGGAAGCAGCAAGATGTTCTTGGTATCGCCGTGCGACAGGAACGCGGTCGAGAGAATGTCGCCCTGCGAGGTGCGCGTGGGCAAGCCGGTGGAAGGCCCGACGCGTTGGATGTCCCAGACCACGCCCGGAACTTCCGCGTAGTAGGAAAGCCCTGCGAACTCAGCCATCAGGGAGATGCCAGGTCCGGCAGTCGCGGTCATCGAACGCGCACCCGCCCATCCCGCACCCAAAACCATGCCAATCGCGGCGAGTTCGTCTTCGGCTTGCACGATGGCAAATGTCGCTTTGCCGTCAGGACCGATCCGATACTCTTTCATGTACTCGATCATGGTTTCGACCAGTGACGACGACGGCGTGATGGGATACCAGGTGACGACCGTGACCCCGGCAAACATGCATCCCAGCGCAGCCGCCGAGTTGCCATCGACAATGATCATTCCCTGGTTCTTGTCCATGCGCTGAATGAAATACGGATCTTGCTTGGTAAGATTCGCAGCGGCATATTCGAACCCGGCGCGGACTGCTGCCAGATTCAAATTGGCTGCTTTTACTTTCGTGGCAAACTGCTTTCGCAAGGCCTTTTCGACTTCGGCCATGTCGACGCCGAGCAACTGCGCCGCGACGCCTACATAAATCATGTTCTTGACCAGCTTGCGCAGCTTAGCTTCGGGACAGACAGGCGCGACCAGCTTGTCATAAGGCACAGGATAAAAAATCAGATCAGTGCGGAGCTTATTCAGGTTCAGAGGCTCGTCGTAAAGCACGGCAGCGCCCGGCGCGAGCGACATCACGTCTTCCTGCGCGGTCTCGGCGTTCATCGCAATAACAAAGTCGATTTCTTTTTTGCGCGCGATGTAGCCATCTTTGTTGGCGCGAATGGTGTACCAGGTCGGCAGGC
The DNA here is from genome assembly GCA_035308125.1 of Candidatus Sulfotelmatobacter sp. GTDB lineage: Bacteria > Acidobacteriota > Terriglobia > Terriglobales > Acidobacteriaceae > Sulfotelmatobacter. The sequence continues at coordinate 651 of DATGHF010000080.1, read as the reverse complement.
CGGCGATGTTTGAAGGAAACAGGTTCTTGCCGGACACCGGAACACCCATCTGAAAAATACTGCGCAGAAGCACGGTATTGGAACTCTGCGAACCCGACCCGTTCACGGTCGCAACCTGAATGCTCATATTGTTGACGACGCGTTTTGGCTCCCGTTGCCCAAAGGCTTCGTGGAGCGCTACATCCGTGGTGGCCATCCTTAGTCCTTCCTTTGACTGGAGCGAGTTTTCGCCCGCTCGGGGTGCATTTGGAGTAGTGAGGCGAACCTTCAATTATACGGCACTGGGGTGGTTGCGGATAGGCATGGGCGATGGAATTTAAGGCACGAAAGTATCTGTTTAGGAAACACGGATTCCACTTATTCCGCGCGCAGGAACTGCGCCATGTTGCGGAATTTATTATATCGTGATGCGACCAATTGTCCAACGAACCTGTACCGCTCTTCTCTGTCCCCTGAAGCCTGATCGCCCTTCCTAACCCGCTTTTTCCGGATGTCGAGCACGGCTCGTTTTGAACGCCTGCATCACAAGTGCCGCGTCGCACCAAACTATAAGCAAAACAGAGGCCGCCGCGCCCACTGTCACCCTCGGATCCGTCCCACCGCGGGCAGAAATCAGCAGCATCGAGATGGCGATGGGAAGTTCGCTTAGAC
>DATGHF010000079.1:0-11527 GCA_035308125.1 Candidatus Sulfotelmatobacter sp. | reverse complement strand
GCACTCGAATGCCGAGCTTGGTTACTGGCTGGGCGTGCCCTATTGGGGCAAAGGCTATGCGACGGAGGCGGCGCGCGAAATGCTGCGCTACGGATTTCAGCAGCTCGGGTTACACCGCATCTACGCTTCGCACTTCGAAGGCAACTCCGTCTCTGGCCGAATCCTGCAGAAGCTTGGAATGCAGCATGAAGGCTGCCAGCGCCAACATATTCGGAAGTGGGATCGCCTCCTGGATTCTGAGTTGTATGGCATCCTGCGGCAGGAATGGGAGCGGCGCGAGTAGAATGCCTGAAGCCATGGCGGTTCAAGTCACCATCTACCTGAACGAGGCGGACCAGTGGCATCACCGGCCGCTGCACATGGAGATTCTCAACTATCTGCGCAAGGAAAACGTGTACGCGGCCACAGCGATCCATGCCGTGGCGGGATTTCTGGGACGGCATCGCGTGGAGACCGCCCATCTGATCGAGGCTGGCGGCAAGTTGCCAGTGATCATCGTCTTCGTAGATACCGACGAGCACGTGAGCCGCGTGTTGCCCACGCTGAAAGAAATGGCGGCGCACCGGTTGATCGTGCGGGAGAATGTGGTGCTGGAGCAGGGCAATCTAGACTGACATGTCTTCCCTTTCTGACGGTCCCTCCCTCGACATTCTGGCGATCGCGGCGCACCGCGACGACGTGGAGCAAACCTGCGGCGGGACGCTGCTGAAGGCCGCGACTCGCGGCCAGCGGACGGGCATTCTCGATCTCACCCAGGGCGAGATGGGCACGCGCGGCACGGCCGAAGACCGCGCTCGCGAAGCCCATGAAGCCGCCGCGATTCTGGGCGTGAGCTGGCGTCGAGCGCTCGACATCCCCGACGGGCGTGTCGAAAACACATGGGAGAACCGGCTGCAAGTGGCGCGCGTGATCCGGGAGACGCGGCCGCGGGTGGTGATTCTGCCCTACTGGAAGGGACGGCATCCGGATCATTACACGGCGTCGGTGCTGGGGTATGAGGCTTGCTTTCTTTCCGGCTTGGCGAAGCTGGACCCGAGCGCAGCACTCAGCGCTCAACACTCAGCATTCAGCCAGGACACCGGAGCGGATGCTTCGGCCACGCTTAGAGCGGGACCCTCTCAGGACAGCCGGCGGGACGCCGGCGCCACGTCGCTTCCACCCCATCGGCCATTCAAGATTATTTACGCCACACTTTACTACGATGTGCGGCCGACGTTTGTGGTCGACATCAGCGAACAGTTTGCCAGGAAGTTCGATTCCATCATGGCCTACAAGTCGCAGTTCAGCGATCAGGAGGCGGGCAAAGACCTGTTCCCTGCCCATGACGAGATTCGTGCGCGAGTGGAGGCTATGGCGGGGCATTACGGCATGCTGGGCGGCGTGACTTACGCCGAGCCGTTTCTGCAGAAAGAAGTGGGGCTGGTGGAAGATCTGTTGGCGATCCCGGTGAAATCGATCTGAAGATTTGTCAGGCCTCCAAAGGCCGGATGCCGTCATCCTCTTTTCTCGTTCCTCTTTATTCCGGTTCCTCTGGGCACCTAACGGGTGCATAATTGGTGGGCTAATTGGTCATCCTGCATTGGGGAGGGATGGCAATGGCTCTTGGATTTCGTTTTCGCTCCGTATGGTTCGGTTCCACTTTAGCTCTGGCGGGAATACTCAGTCTGGTTGGCTGCGCTGGGAGCAGCACGCCAATCATGACACCGCCGCCGCCGAACGTGAATGTCAGCGTCGCTCCGCAACTGGCCGCGGTGGCGGCGACCTGGCAGACTGAGCAGTTCACTCCGACTGTCACGGGCAACACCACCAACCTGAATGTCACCTGGAGCGTGGACGGCGTCGCGGGCGGCAACTCCACAGTAGGGACGATCGATAGCAGCGGACTTTATACGCCTCCGGCCACGGGCGGCACGCACAAGATTACGGCGACCAGCGTCGCCAACACCGCCGACTCTGGTTCGGCAAGCGTGGCGGTCACTGACCTTCCCGGTGTCTTTACCTACCACAATGACTTGTCGCGGGACGGGGCGAACACGCAGGAGTACGCGCTGAATTCCTCGACCGTGACCACAACCACCTTTGGCAAGCTGTTCTCCTGCCCGGCGGATGGCGCGGTCTACACGCAGCCGCTGTGGGTGCCGGGGATGAATATTGGTGGTGGCACGCACAACGTCATCTTCGTGGCCACGCAGCACGACCGCCTTTATGCCTTCGATGCTGATGCCAATCCGTGTGTGACGTACTGGCATCAGAACCTGCTCGACGCAGGGGAGCAGCCTGTGACCTGGAATGACGTGGGCAACTGCTTCGGGGATGTTTATCCGGAAGTCGGAATTACCGGAACACCGGTGATCGATCCGAGCACGAACACGATGTACGTGGTCAGCGCATCGGAAAGCAATCCCGTTACTTCGGGAAACTGTTCCGGCTCTACGGCGACGTTTTTTCACCGGCTGCATGCCATTGACTTGATTGCGGGAGCTGAGAAGTTCAATGCGCCGGTGACGATCGCCGCATCTGTTCCTGGAATCGGCGATGGGTCTTCTGGCGGAGTGGTGAGCTTCAACTCGCAACTGCATCACAACCGATCAGGCCTGGCGTTGTCGACCGACGGAATCGTCTATGTCGCATTTGCCGCGCACGAGGACGCCACGCCCTATCACGGCTGGCTGCTCGGCTACAGCGCTTCCGACGTCACAAAACAATTGAGCATTTTCAATACGACGCCGAACGGAGTGAGCGGCGTGAATGGCGGTGCGGACGGCGGAATCTGGGGTGCAGGAGGCGCTCCCGCGCTGGACAGCGGAAATAATGTCTACGTCGCCACGGGGAACGGCATATTTGACCAGGGCACCGGCATGTCTATGCAGAACGATTACGGCGACACCGTTCTCAGTCTTGCTCCCGCAATCGCCCCGTCCACGTCGATGACGGTAAACGGCTGGTTTAGCCCTGATGATGAGTACAACCTCGAGGGAGCCGATCTCGACCTCGGTTCCGGTGCTCCAGTGCTCCTCCCCGATCAAACGGTAGGGCCAATGCATCTGCTCGTTCAATTGGGCAAGGATGGGGTTATCTATTTGATTAACCGAGATAACATAGGTTCTTTCAACTCAGGGACGAACCTGGTGGTTCAATTCTTCCCGGCAACCAACGACCCGGGATTTTGGGGAACTCCCGCGTTCTGGCAGAACAGCCTCTACTTCGCTGGGGCCGGCGATACCTTGAAGCAGTTTCCTTTCAGCACTGCCACCGGGCTATTCGGCCAAACCGCCGCTTCGCAATCGGCACAGGTCTACGGCTTCCCGGATGTTTCGCCGTCGGTGTCGTCGCAGGGGAGTTCCAACGGCATTGTCTGGGCGATCGACGCGGGCCTGTACGGCTATGCCAGCCCGAATGGCGGGGGAGTGAATTGCTATGTGTCTCCCGTCCCGGCCGCGTGCACCGGGCCGGCGATTCTGCACGCCTACGACGCGACCAATCTTGCCACCGAGCTTTGGAATAGCACGATGGCCGCCAACAACCGCGACCGGGCAGGCAACGCGGTGAAATTCGTTCCGCCTACCATAGCTAACGGCAAGGTCTATGTCAGCACCCGGACCGAGATCGATGTCTACGGCCTGCTGAATTGAACCGCACCCAACGCTCAGCAGGCGGGACGCCGCGATCCGGGTTCGTATAGTTTCAATCTACTTCTTCAACGCCACGGCCACGCCGTCGCGGATGGGCAGGATCGTGGTCATGAAATCGGGCGACGAGTAAAGCTGGCGGTTGAATTCCAGGATGGCTTTGGTCTCGGCAGCTTTCGGATTCTTTTCGGCGACCCTGCCGCTCCACAGCACATTGTCGGTGATGAACAGGCCGCCTTTGCGCAGGCGCGGCGACACCAGCCGCAGGACGCGCGGATAGTCTGTTTTGTCGACATCGTTGAAGATGATATCGAATTCCTGTTTCTGCTCGGAGAGGTATTCGAGCGCATCGCCGGTGTGAACCGTGATGCGGCTGGCTACCCCGTCACGCTCGAAATAGCGGCGGGCACGCTCGGCGTTTTTGGGATCACCATCGGTGTAGGTGACTCGTCCGGTCTCTCCAACGGCTCGCGCCCACCAGATGGTGGAGTAGCCAATAGCTGAGCCCAGCTCGAAAACCGCCGTCGCGTTGATCATGAGAGCGAGTTGCTGCAGTATGCGCCCGACTGCAGGGCCAACGATCGGGACATCGTGAGCCGCAGCGTAGTCCTCCATCTCGGCCAGAACGTCGTCGCGTTTGGGGAGCATAGAGTAGAGATAGTCGTCGACCGGCGCGGCGGTGAATCCGTTGTAGTGGCGCCAGTTAGGCTTGCTGGTTTTGGTGGCTTTGCTCGGTTTGCTGAGTTTGGTTTTATTCGGCATCGGTCTCCTTGTTAGATCCGGGCGGCCTCGCTTCGCTGGCCGGGCAGCCGAGGCGGCTGTCTCTACGCAATTTGTTTCGACTACGAACTCGTCTCGCCCGGTTTCATCGCCAAGACTTCGACACCGGGAACCAGTTTCTGCAGCGCACCGGGAGTTCCGGTCAGCACCGGGAAGGTTGCGAAGTGCATGGGAATCACGGTCTTCGCTTTAAGCAAATTGCAGGCGTAGGCAGCCTCGCGCGGCCCCATAGTGAAATGATCTCCGATGGGCAGCATGGCGATATCCGGAGCGTAGAGTTCGCGGATGATCGCCATGTCGCCAAAAACGTTGGTGTCGCCGGCGTGGTAAATCTTCACCCCGTTGGCGAACTCCACGACGTAGCCACAGGCTTCGCCGCCATAGACCAACTCGTCTCCGTCCTGAATGCCGCAGGAGTGGTCGGCATGAACCATGGTGACTTTGATATCGCCGACCGTCTGCGTGCCGCCTTTGTTCATCATCGAGGTCTGCTTGACGCCTTTTTTCTCCAGCCAACCCACCAGTTCCGGGATGCCGACAACCTTAGGTGTATGCTTTTTCGCGATCTCCACCGCGTCGCCGATGTGGTCGCCGTGCCCGTGGGTGACGAGCATCACGTCGACTTTTTTGACGTTTTTCTCCGCGGCGGGACACGCGGGATTGCCCATGATCCAGGGGTCGACGATGATTGTTTTTCCGGCAGGGGTTTCGATACGGAAAGTCGCATGACCCAGCCAGGTAAGTTTGATGCCTTTGAGAATCATGAAAAGACAGCTCCTAGCTCTTAGCTCCTAGCTCTTGGCTAACCCTTTGCTGAAGGCGCATCGGGCGGTCCCAAACCAGGTTCAAAAAAACGTCCCAACCACGCGCTAGAATTTGCCCACCTAGTTTAATATGAAACGCCATGGCTGACCTCAAGGTGTTGATTACGCGGGACCAAATCACGAAGCGGGTCGCGGAACTGGGTGCGGATATCACTCGGGATTTTAAGGGCGAGCCGGTAATGCTGGTGGGCGTGCTCAAGGGAGCGGCGATTTTTCTGGCCGACCTTTCGCGACAGCTGGACCTGGATGCCACGTTTGATTTCATCGGCGTCTCCAGCTACGGAAACCGTCCGAGCCCCACTCAGGAACTGAAGAGCGGGTGGGATTCCACAGGCGAAGTTAAGCTGACGAAGGATGTGGATCAAACTCTCAAAGATAAGAACATCATCGTGGTGGAGGACATCCTCGATACCGGTCTGACCCTGACCTATTTGAAGAAGATGCTGCTGGCCCGGCAGCCACGGACGCTCAAGATCGCCGCCCTGCTCGATAAGCCCTCGCGACGCAAGCTTCCACTGCAAGGCGATTACGTCGGCTTTAAGATTCCCGATGAATTTGTGGTGGGGTATGGCCTGGATTACGCCGAACGCTACCGCAATCTGGCGGATATCTGCGTGGTGCCTCGGGAATAAAAGCGGGAACCGAAGGGGTTCGTGCGCCCAGAAGCGCTGCACTTCGCCAAAGCGCCCTCGCAGGCGGGCCCCGCACTGCGACGCTAACTTTCCGAACGCGCTTTCCGAAGCCAGCTTCCGGGCCCCACGAAACACGGCTGCTATCATAAGAAACTATGGGATCTGTACTCTCCAAGCCACTGCAGCAGTTTCAGGTCGAACCCTTGCTGCTCGAGGTGGCGGACGTGCTCGCGACCTCGCTGGACCTCGACACGACCCTGCGGCGGGTCTCCGAGGTGGTGCGTAAAGTCATCGACTACGAAATCTTCGCGATTCTCCTGCTCAATGAAAAAACGCAGGAGCTGAGATTCCGCTTTCAGGTTGGATATCCGCCAGAATTCGCAGAGCGGACGCGGCTGAAGGTCGGGGAGGGCGTCACGGGGCGAGCCGCGCAATTGCGCAAAGCCGTGCTGGTCGACGACGTGACCGCGGATCCGAAATACATTGCCGCCATTCCCAACGTGCGGGCGGAACTGGCGGTGCCGCTGCTGACCAAGAACCGCGTGATTGGAGTGATTGACCTCGAAGCGCGCGAGCCGGGGTATTTTACGGAGGAACACAGCCGTCTTCTGACCCTGGTGGCCTCCCGAATGGCGGCGGGCATTGAAAATGCGCAGCTTTATACGCGCACCATGCGGCAGTCGCGAATTCTGCTGCTGCTAAACGAGATTGCGCGCGAACTTACGTCGATTCTGAATCTGGACGAACTGCTGGGCCGCATCGCTGAACTATTGCGACGGCTGATCGACTACCAGATGTTCAGCATTCTGCTGCTCGATGCCACGGGAGAAAAGTTGCAGCACCGCTTTTCTTTGCGTTTCAACGAGAGCATCCAGCTTAAGCACGAAATTCCCTTGGGGCGCGGCCTGATCGGATACGCCGCCGAGACCAGACAAGCCGTGCTGGTTCCCGATGTGAAAAAAGATCCGCGCTACATCGAAGCCAATCCAGAGACGCGGTCGGAACTGGTGGTTCCCTTGATCTACAAGGACAAGGTGATCGGGGTTCTCGATCTGGAGCATACGCGACGCGGGTTTTTCACGGAGGATCACAAACGCACTACGACCACGCTGGCGGCGCAGATCGCCATCGCCATTGAAAACGCCCGGCTCTACGAAGAGGTCGCGCGGCAGGAACGGCGACTGGAGCGCGATCTGGCGCTGGCGCGCGAATTACAGGTGCGGTTGCTGCCCCAGGTTCCGCCCACGCTGGAGCATCTCGAGGTGGCGGCGAAATTTGTTCCCGCACGGGCGATCGGCGGTGACCTGTATGACTTCATCCCGTACTCCATGTCACGGTTGGGAATTGTGATCGGTGATGTCAGCGGCAAAGGCGCGCCGGCGGCGATTTACGCGGCTCTGGTCAGCGGCATTCTGCGCTCGCATGCGCCCATCGAACCCATGCCGGCGGAGATGCTCTCGGCCGTGAACCTGTCGCTGGCGGAGCGGCGCATCGAAGCTCAGTTTGTGTCCCTGATCTATGCCGTCTGGGACGACGAGCACCGCACGCTGACAGTGGCCAACTCAGGCCTGCCTCGCCCGATTTATGTGCATGGCGGAAAGAACGAAGTCATCGAGGTTACTGGCCTGCCTTTGGGACTGTTTGACGAAGCGGACTACGACGAGTTCAAGTTCAAGATGAAGCCCGGCGATATGTTTGTGTTTTTCAGCGACGGCATGTTGGATGCTCGCAACCGCGCTGGAGAGATGTTCGGACGACGGCGAGTGGAGGAGATTGTTGCCACCTGCAACGGAAAGTCAGCAGACTGCGTGGTGGACTTGCTGTTCAAGGCCGTGGCCGAACACTCGGCAGGCGTGGAGACGTTCGACGACCAGACGGTGGTAGCGATAAAGGTCAAGGATGGCGGACACGCATCACCCGGACAGGGATCGTCCAAGAAGAAATGACGGCGCGCGGTAAGACGTCATTTGTGCGCGCGCCGGGTTTTGCTTATGTTCCGGAGCGCGCCCGGCGTTCGCGCGGCGCCTCCGAGTTCACGCTGCACTGCGACAAGGTCGATCTTTCGCGGATGGCCGCACGATACGGCACTCCGCTGTACGTCTATTCTGCAACCGCGATTCGCGCGCGGCTGGCGGCCTTTCAGTCGACGTTCCGTGGCGTGCCGCACACCATCTGTTACTCGGTCAAGGCCAACTCCAACCTCAGCATTCTGCGTCTGCTCGCTAAAGAGGGATGCGGCTTCGATGTGGTTTCTGGCGGAGAATTGGAACGCGTGCTGGCAGTGAGCAGTAGCGCGGCCAGGAAAGCAGTGTTCTCCGGAGTAGGCAAAACCCGCGACGAGATCACAGCGGCACTGAAGGCCAAGATTCTTCTTTTCAACGTTGAAAGCGAATCGGAGCTGCAGGTTCTGGCAGAGTGCGCAGCGCGGTTGCGCACTGCAGCTCGCGTTGCCCTGCGGGTGAACCCGGACGTCGCAGCGGCGACCCATCCCTATATCTCGACTGGACTTCATGCCCACAAGTTCGGTGTACCGATTCGAGAGGCCCGGCGGCTCTACGCGATGGTCGCGAAGGCGAAATATCTCAAGGCCGAGGGAGTCAGCGTTCACATTGGGTCACAGATCACCGATGTAGCTCCGTTTGGCGAGACGATGGCGCGCGTGGCGGATCTGGTCGGAGAGCTAAGAGGCGATGGACATGCGATCAGCTACATCGACGCTGGCGGAGGACTCGGGATCACTTACGAAAAGCCGGGCGCGGGTGGACCGTTCGATGAGTCTGATTTTTCCGATTACGTCGTCGCTTACGCGCAGGCGATTACAGCGCCTTTACGAGGATTAGATGTGCACTTGCTGTTGGAGCCGGGGCGAGCGATCGTGGGAGCGGCCGGGGCCTTAATCACATCCGTCATCTACCGAAAGAAGAACGACGGCAAGCGCTTTGTGATTGTCGATGCCGCCATGAACGACTTGATCCGTCCCGCGTTGTACAGGGCCTACCATGAGATTGTTCCGATTCGACAGACGGCGGATGCCGAGACGCCCCCGGAAATTGTGGACATTGTCGGTCCGGTTTGTGAAACCGGCGATTTCTTCGCCCGTGACCGAGCATTGCCCAACGTGAAAGACGGAGACTTGTTGGCGATCTTGGATGCAGGCGCCTACGGGATGGCGCTGGCCTCGAACTACAACACGCGTCCGCGCCCGGCGGAGATTCTGGTAGCGGGAAAATCCGTGAAGGTCATTCGCCGGCGAGAGAAAGTTGCGGATCTGCTGCGGGCCGAGCGGTAACCGTTCTGTTTCTGAGGGGCCGAAAACCAGCCCGCCACCGCTTCGAGTTCGATGCCCTCCCTATCCTAGCGCTCTCCCCACTTGAGCTTCGTGCGAAGCACCTGGAAGAAGTCGGTGTCGGTGCGGAACAGGCTCACTTTATGCTCGGAGCGCCGGCAGCGGACGCGGTCCCCATCGCGCAAGTCGAGGCCTGGCTGGCCGTCGAGGCTGAGATAGGCAACCTCTTCGTCGCTGCGAAAGGACAGTTCGATCTCGACCGAATCGGGCACGACCAGCGGACGATGTGTCAGCGAGTGTGGGGAGACCGGCGTAATCACAAAAGCAAGAACGGTCGGCATCAAAACCGGCCCGCCCGCGGAAAGGGAATAAGCAGTGGAACCGGTGGGAGTAGCAACGATCATACCGTCCGCGCGGTAGCTGGAGACGAACACTTTGTCGATGTAGAGATCGTAAGTGTTGAGACGAGCCAGCGCAGTCTTATTCAAGACCGCATCGTTGAAGACCAGATAGCTGCCGCGAATTTCCTTCCCACGCAGCAATTCGCACTGCATCAGCGAACGCCGTTCGACCGCGGCGCGGCCTTGCCCGATCGCCTCGAGCATGGGATACAGCGACGACAGCGGGACCTCGGTCAGAAAGCCGAGCGAACCGAGATTCACACCCAGCAGTGGAACGTCGGCGGCGGCGGTGGCTCGCGCGGCGGACAAGAGGGTTCCATCTCCGCCGAGAACAACTACCAGGTCCAGCGTCCGGGAAGACATTTGCGGGCGCGCGACTACTTCAGGGCCATTGGTGTATTTGGATGTTTCCTGATCGATCACAACTTTGTAATTGTGCTCCCCCAGCCAGGCAAGAAGGCCAGGGACAACCTTCGCCACTTCCGGGCGATCCGGTCGGGAGAAAATCGCGGCGACTTTGGGAGATGATTGCGAACTGGCCATGGTGAAACCAAGATTGTACAGGGTCGCGTCAGAAAAGCTTTAGTTGTCGGAGCCGGAGAAACTTAGAAAATTCCCCGCAGCAGGAATTCCCGATTCCCCTCCGCCCCCAGGATCGGCGACTCGATCACATCCGTGCGGGAGCATCCCATGCTTGTTAGAGCTTGCTTAACCTTTTCCACGGCATTGTGCTGGGCAACTTCGTCCCGCACAATGCCTCCCTTGCCCACGTGTTCCCGGCCCGCTTCGAATTGGGGTTTCACCAGAACAATGATTTCTCGACCATCACGTGCGGCCGGAAATGCGGCGTCGATTACTGCAGGCAGAACCAGGGTTGCGGAAATGAAAGACACATCCATGGTAACGAGGTCCACCATCTCACCAACGTTTTCACGAGTCAGATAACGGGCGTTGGTTTTTTCTAACAGGCGGACGCGGGAATCCTGGCGAAGCTTGAAGTCCAGCTGGCCGTAGCCGGTATCGATCGCGATGACGCGAGCGGCGTCGTGTTGCAGCAGGCAGTCGGTGAATCCGCCAGTGGAAGCGCCAACGTCCAGACAGACTTTCCCGGCGACGGGAATCCGCCAATGTTCGAGAGCGTGCTCCAGCTTCAAGCCGCCGCGGCTTACGTATTTGAGATCCCGGCCGAGCATTCGGATCGAAACGTCCGACTCAACCTGCGCGCCCGCTTTATCGACCTTCTGATCCTCCACGAGGACGTTGCCGGCCAGGATGAGCGCCTGCGCGCGTTCGCGCGAGGCCGCCAGGCCACGATCTACCAGAAGCTTGTCGAGTCGGAGTTTCACAGGAGGGTCAACGTCCTTCACACGGCATACTTGCTCCGTCGCCGCACGCACCCCGCGCAGTGCAAAGTGCTAAAACATTACTCAGCGAAGCAGTTACGGCGATCACGAGTGGTTTTTCCTCAGACTTTTCCACGAAGATGTTGAAAACTTTTCCGCGATGCACAAAATTAGTACCAATGCAAAAGCCGCCCGCGAAGGGCGGCTGTGCAGTAAGTCGTGTCGCGGCCGATCAGCCGGCGACCTCTTCCAGCAGTTTTTGGTCGATGTCGAAGTTCGAATGAACGTTTTGCACGTCGTCATGTTCTTCGAGCGCCTCCATGAGGCGGATCATAGTATTGGCGGCAGTGCCTTCCAGCTTGATGTAGGTATCGGGAATCATGGTCACGCTTGAAGAAACAGGTGTGATGCCAGCCTTCTTCACTGCTTCGAGCATACCCTCGTAGGCGGAAGTCGCAGTCAATATCTCCCAATTCTCGCCATCGTCAATCGGCTCATCCTCGCCGCCCGCCTCGATGATGATGTTCATCAGATCGTCCACCTTGGCCGCCGACTTGGGAATGATGATGTCGCCCTTCTTGTGGAACATATACGCGACGGCACCTGCTGATGCCATGTTGCCGCCGTTTTTC
>DATGHF010000078.1:0-44594 GCA_035308125.1 Candidatus Sulfotelmatobacter sp. | reverse complement strand
CGCAAGCGGGCTCGCGCCAACCGCAAGTCGATTGCGGCGGAGGTCATTGAACTCTTGGAACAGAACATTCCGACCGCGGCAGAACTGAAGAGCCGCAAGGAATTCTATGACCGGATGGCCGAACTCCGGGCGCGGCCTCCGCTGAGCCCAGGCCCGTTTCCCTCGGCTGAAGAAATGATTCGCGAGGACCGCGAGCGTTGAAGAGTTTGGTTCTCGACGCCAGCGTGGCCATAAAGTGGGCAATGCCTTTGGCCCGGGAACCGTTAACTGACGAATCCCTGCGATTGTTCAAGCGCTATGCCGACGGCGAGGTCGACTTCATCGTGCCCGACGTTTTCTGGGCCGAGGTCGGCAATGTTTTGTGGAAGGGCACGCGGCAGCGCCGGTGGCGACAGGACGAAGCGGAGGCGGTGGCGGCGGATATGCAGGCTCGCGACTTCAAAACCGTGTCGTCTCTGGTCTTGTTGCCGGAAGCTCTAAGAATTGCTTTCGCACACGATCGCGCCGTCTACGATTGTCTGTATGTGGCCTTGGCAGTTCAATTCAAAAGGGACCTGGTCACCGCGGACGAGCGCCTAGCCAACGCCCTTGCCGCTCGCTTCCCTGTGAAATGGCTGGGAGCTTTCTGAGCCGCTAGCGACCGTAATCCCCGAGCCGCAGCGCCTCAATCGTCCGCGTGGCGGATTCCTCGAAGATCAGCTTTCTCTCGATATCGATCGTGCTTTTCGCCAGGTGGTGCGGGATATACCACGCCACGGCGGCCACGGGCACAAGGCCGATCAGGCGCGCGGGCTGCGATAAGGCCGATGCCTCGAACTCCGCCGTCGAAAGCGCATAGGTGAGAAATCCGAATAAGCAGGCGAGCAGCGTCACGATGGAATGCTGCTTGAACAGCGGCAGGGTGCATGTGAACGGCAGCTTGCGGAAACGAATGAGAACGATATTCGTCAGCAGCACCGACCATGTCAGCACCAGGATCGTGTGCATGCATGCGACCCGCAGGCCCTCGAAGTACGCGTAGGCTGGAAACGCCACGACCAGCACACAAGGCACGATCAGCGCGAGGATCACTTTTCTGGCCAGCGATTCGCACTCTTGCCGATCGGAATCCAGCACGCGGCAGGCCTTATGCTCCGGACGAATTCCGGGGTCGCTTGTGTATCAAGTGTGCCGCAGAGCGGCGAGGCTTCAGGGCATTCTGAGGCCGAGCGCTCGCACCGTGGTTTCGTCGGGCACGGCTTTCCCGTTTTCTTTGGTGACCACGCCGAAGTTTCCCGAGTAGTCCCACATGGCCCAACCGATGCCGTGGCGTTCGAGTGCGGTGCGGACGTCTTTCAGCCAAGCCTCGCGGTCGTGCGGATCGGCGTAGGGGCGGTGCACGCCGAACTCGTCGCAGATCAGTGGCACGTTGCGCTGCTTGGCCCAATCGGCAGCCTGATTGATCTCGGCTTCGATGCGCGATGCATCCCAATGATCCTGACCGTAGCGAATCACCTGCAGACGGTCCACAGCCTCGGGAAGCGCGGACGCAACTTGCGCGGCATTTTCCGGGGATGACGGATAGTGCAGTCCCTTAACCCAGCGCCAGTAATACGATCCCCAGGTTGCGCCCTGGTGAGTGAATACATGCGGCTCGTAAAAATGAAAAACGTAGATGACGTTGGGATCGCGGAGAGGCTCGAGGAAAACCACGTCGTCGTCATCGCTCCAGCGCGCCCCGGTCGCGATAATCGTGTGCGCGGGCGCTGCCTGGCGGATGGCCGCGGCCAGCTTTGCTTCCACTCCGTACCAGCGATAGCGGTCGGACATTTCCGGCTCATTCAGGATTTCGAAGAACACGCGATCGCGATCCCACGACGAATAGCGCTGCGCGACGGTGCGCCAGAAATCGGCAAATTGCTCGACGAAGTCGTCATCCTTGAGGCGGGCTTTGAAATCGGATTCGGGATGCATGTCGAGTTCGACGGCGAGGCCGGCATCGAGAATCATTTTCATGGCGGTGTCGAGATAACCGAAATATTCGGCGGTGGCGCCGCGCTGGCCTGCGTCCATGATGGGCTGCGGATTTACGCTGAGGCGGACGTGGTCGAAGCCCATGGATTTGATCAGAGCGATATCGGCGGCTGTGGTCCAGTTCTGGAAATGTTCTTTCGTGTATCCCTTGGGATCGTAAACCTGGGCGAACCATGCGCTGAGATTGATGCCGTGGCGGACGTGGGCGAGGCGCGCGGCGGGAACGGAGGAGAGTGGAGCGGTGTTCTGCGCCGCTGCCGACACGAGAGAGAGCAAGACAAGAAGGCCGACCCGTGTGAGCTTCAAATGTCTTTCCATCGAAATTGCTAGCCGAGTATTGGTAGCGAGCGGATTCTCTTCTTCGTCGCCGCGTAGATCGCGTTGCACAGCGCCGGCGCCAGCGGCGGTACGGACGGCTCGCCGATGCCGGAGGGCGCCTCAGTACTGGGAACGGCGTAAACTTCCACGACTGGCGTTTCCTCCATGCGCAGTGGCGAGTAGTCATCAAAGTTGCCCTGCACGACGCGGCCTTTCTCGATCGTGATCTTCGCCCGCAGCGCGTTCGCCAAAGCATAGACGATTCCACCCTGAATCTGCTGCTCGAGAATGCTGGGATTCACCACCTGGCCGCAGTCCACCACGGCGACTACGCGATGCACGCGCGGCTGATCGTTCTCCATGGTGATCTCGACCACCTCCGCCATGTATGAGGCGAAACATCCAAAGCAGGCGATTCCGCGATAGCGGCCGGCGGGCACGGGTTTATCCCAGCCTGCTTTCTCTGCCGCTAGTTGCACCACGCCGCGCATGCGCGCGGTGTGCCAGGTGGTCGTGAAGTAGGGCAGGTCCTGATCTTTCGCCAGCAGGTGAAGCCGGTATTGCAGCGGGTCTTTTCCCGCCGTCACCGCGAGTTCATCGATGAAGCTCTCGAGCGCGAAAGCCGCTTGCAGAGCGTAGACCGAGCGCATCCACCCCAGCGGCACCGGAGTTTCCGCCATCACGTATTCGATCGAGTAGTTGGGAATTCCATAGACCGGGCCCGCCTCGTCGGGCAGATCGGGATCCACGCCGCCCGGTGTGGGCTGGCCTTTCTGTCCGCTGATCGATGGCGAAATAATGCGGTGGGTCAACGCTGCCGGAAATCCCGCACCGTCCAGCGCAGCGCTCAACTGGTGCAGACTCGCCGGGCGATAAGTGGAGAAGCGCATGTCATCTTCGCGCGTCCAGATCACCTTCACCGGAGCGTTGATCGCTTTCGAAACCAGCGCGGCCTCCACTGCGTAGTCGTGCTCGAGGCGGCGGCCGAAGCCTCCGCCCATCAGCGTGACATTCACATTTACTTGCTCGGGATCCAGGCCGATCGCTTGTGCTACCGAATCGCGGCAGTCTTGGGGAACCTGCGTGGGTGCCCAGAGTTCGCATCTCGTGCCCTGGAAGTGCGCCGTGCAGTTTCCTGGCTCCATGGGTGCGTGCGCCATAAACGGCAACTCGTACTCGGCAGTGATGCGGCGTCCGCTGGCTTTTGCGGTGTCGCCCGCCGAGTACAAGCTCGCGCTTTTTTTCGAGGCTGCTCGCTTCAACGATGCCGTCACAGCGGCGGTATTCAACTCTTTGTTTGGACCATCGTTCCACGCGACGTTCAGCGTGCGGCGACCCTCCATCGCGCCCCACACGCTGTCGGCGACCACAGCGACGGCGGCATCGCTGATCTTGCCCACATAGCTCACGCCAGAGATTTTCTTCGACTCTTTATCGTCGAAATTCGCCAGCTTCCCGCCGATGGTCAGACAACGCGACAGCACGGCAAACTTCATTCCCGGCAGGCGGAAGTCGATGCCGAAGACGGCCTCTCCCGTCACCTTGGAGGGTGTATCGACGCGCGGCAACCGCTGCCCAACGATTTTGTAATCTTTGCTCGCCTTTAGCGTGACGTCGGTAGGAATGGGAAGCGTGGACGCCTTTTCAGTCAGTTCTCCGTACGCGAGGCTGCGGCCCGACGCCGCATGCTTGATCGCGCCGTTTTCCGCAGTGCATCCCGAGCGCGGGACGCCCCATGTGAGCGCCGCGGCAGAGATCAGCATCTCGCGGGCGGCGGCACCGGCCTTGCGCATCGGATCCCACGTGGTACGGATGCTGGCGCTTCCACCGGTGGTCTGGTCGCCGAAAAGCGTGCTGGCTCCGGCTTGCTCGATCTCGATTTGCTTCCAGTCGGCTTCGAGTTCTTCCGCCAGAATCATGGGCAGCGCCGTGCGCACTCCCTGGCCCATCTCCGAGCGCGCGACCACAATGGTCACTTTGCTGTCAGGCGAAATGCGCAGATACGCGTTGGGAGAGAAAGCTCTTTTGCCAGACCGCGATCCGTGCGGCAAATAGAAACCGATCACCAGCCCAGTTCCGGCGGCAACGCCGGCAGCGACAAATTCACGGCGGGAAAGCGGACTCATCGCGCGCCTCCATTTCCCGCCGCGCGATGCACCGCCTTGCGGATGCGCTCATAAGTTCCGCACCGGCAAAGGTTGCCGTTCATCGCCTGCATGATCTGGTCATCGGTAGGGCTCGGCGTCTTGGCCAGCAAGGCCGCGGCCGTCATGATTTGCCCGGTCTGGCAGTAGCCGCATTGCGGAACTTCCTCCGCGATCCAGGCCTGCTGCAGAGCGTGCAGCCCGTTCGCACCCAGGCCTTCGATGGTGACAACGCTCTTTCCCTGCACTTGCTCGACCGGCGTCGAACACGATCGGACGGCCGAACCATCGACGTGCACCGTGCAAGCGCCGCACAATCCCGCGCCGCAGCCGAATTTTGTTCCCGTAAGTTCGAGGGTGTCGCGCAACACCCAGAGCAACGGCGTCTGCGGAGAGACACTTACTTTTTTTTCACTGCCGTTAACCCGGAAGGAGATGTCGGCCATGTTGGTCCGCGGGCGAAGTCCCGCTGGAGCAACATCCTACTCAACCTGCGCGAAAAGGGGAAATGGGGAAAGAACAGCGAAGAGCTTTTAACCGCGGAGAGCGCAAAAAAGGCCGCCGAGATCGCGGAGAAGAACTTAAAGATTCGATCTAACTCTGCGACCTCCGCGGCCCTTCTCCGCGTCCTCGGCGGTTAAAAGCTTTCCTACTTCAGCTCGGTCAGCTTCTGCGTGGCCAGCTGCGCCGCTTCGCTCGCCGGATTGTCCTTCTTGATCTCTTCGTAAGTGCGCTTGGCGTCGAGCGGCTGGTTCGATGTTTGATATAACTCGGCGAGCTGCAACTCCGCCGACACTTTACTCACCGAGCGCGTCGGCTTTTTCATCAACTCCTGATAGAGCGCCACCGCGTCCTTGGTGCGATTGGTATCGCCGTAAAGTGATGCCAGGGCCAGCTTCGCCATCGACGCCAGTTCGCCGTTTCCTGAAGAAGCAACTTGCTTCAGATCGCGTTCCGCGCCCGCGTTGTCGCCCGCATCCGCGGCAGTGACTCCCAGAAAATAATGAGCCATATCGGCGGTGCGGGTATGCGGATACTTATCCGCGATCGCCTGAAACTGCTTGTGCGCTGCGTCGGCGCGTTCTTTCGCCGAAGTGAATGAAGGCACATCCGGCTGCGCGGGCGACCCGGCAGGCCGCAGCTGCGTATCCATGGTTCGCACGGCCTCGGCGAAATCGAAGCTGGCCTTCTCGTCCTGCGAATTCAGGTAATACCAGCCGCCCAGCACTGCGGCCAGGACCAGGGCAATCGCTACGCCGACGATGAGAAGCGTGGATCTATGCTCCACCGTCCAATGAGCGGTCTTCTCGGCAGTCGCGATGGTGACGCGGCTGAAGGCGTCTTGCTTGAGTTGATGGCGGGTCTCTGCGCGCACGGACTTCCCTTCTACTGGTAACGACGGAGGGTTGAACTAAGATGACAAACAACTAGTTTAACAGGGACAAAATAAGGCCGTCAAAACAAGAGGGTCTCGTTCGGGAGATGTTCATGTAGGGAGAGCTCGTGCGGGGACAAAGATCCTCATGCGGGGACAGCCTCCCTGGGCTGTCCGTCGAGCGAAGCTCGACCGTTTTTCCGCGGCCGGCGGACAAATTTCTATCCCGTTCAAAAGCAAACGCCGCCGAGAAAAGTCGGCGGCGTCGCTCGCCACAAGCCTGTCTCTACCGCGGAGCTTCCTCCAGCAATCCCTGCTCCAGTTTTTCCTGGCACTCGATGCAGTGCCGCGTCCACGGCACCGCCTCGAGCCGCTTGGCATTAATCTCTTTTCCGCAGTGGATGCACTCGCCGAAGCTGCCTTCGCGAATGCGAAGCAGCGCCTTCTCCACCATCTGCAGCAGTTGCCGCTCGTTATTGCTCTGGCTGAACAGAAACTCTTTGGTGTAGGAACTGGCGGCGCGGTCGGCAATGTCCTGCGCCGTATCCTCGTCCGCCGAGCGTCCGTCCTTTTGCGTCCGGTTCACCGTGCGGCGCAGTTCCTGCTGCCGCGTCTCCAGCCGCTTCTTGAATGCTTCCAACTTCTTCTTATCCATAGGTCACTTCAAAACTGGGTCATTTAAAAATGGGCCACGCCAATTACACCCACTCAAATTATGCCCGCTGCAAACTTGTTGGGACGCCTCCTCCCGGAGGCGTCCCTGTCATTAAGGCCAAACGAAGATAATAAGCGCCAAAATTGACATGCGTCAACAGGCAGAGGGCGCTTCGCGGTGAGATGCTAATGTGGCACAGCCGCCCTCGGCTGTCCGTCGAGCGCGGCTCGCCTTTTTTTTCGGCCCCAGGCGCAGAGCTACCTGGGCAGCGGCTCTTTCAAGTTCGCCAGCGCATAAGCCATCACCGCCATCGCAGCGGCGTTCTCCCGCAGTTCCGCCGGGACTACTTTATCCAGCGTGTCAGCGGCAGTGTGGTGATAGTTGAAGTAGGTGCGCCCGTCCTGCATCACGCCCAGCGCGGGAACGCCCGCGTCTGACATGGTTGTGATATCCGCACCCGGCGCGAAACTGCTCTCCTGCAGGATGTTTGCTCCAAAGCTTTGCAGAACATCTGCGACGGGCCTGAGCATCTCCGTAGCCGCCGCGCTGGCCTTGATTTCAAATCCCAGCGGATGCGCCGCTCCCGCATCGCTTTCAATCGCCGCCACGTAGTTGGGAAATTCCGCCGAATGCTCCGTCGTATAAGCCCTGCTGCCGGAGCCGCCGGTTTCTTCGTCCATCCAGGCAATCACGCGGATGGTGCGCCTGGGATGCAGATGCAGCCGCTGCAGCAACTCCGCAGTTTCCATGGCGATCACCACTCCCGCACCGTCGTCGATCGCGCCTGTGCCCAGGTCCCAGGAATCGAGATGGCCGGAGATCACCACGATCTGCTCCGGATGTTCACTGCCCTTCACGTCCGCAACCACGTTATGACTGGTGGTGTCAGCCAGCTTCTGCGGAGTGAGCGTCAGATGCATGCGAATCTTGCCCTGCGCGGCAAGGTCCGCGATAAGCGAGGCATCTTCGGCAGTGACGGCGCCGGCCGGGATTCCGGCAGGAAAAGCGAAGCCAGTGTGCGGCAGGCGATAATCCGTGTTGCCCACCGACCGCACCAGGCACGCCGCGGCGCCCAGGTCCGCTGCCGCCTTCGGGCCCGCAGCCCGATAGCGAACCGCCTCGCCATACGCGGCAAATGCCATGCCGGCCGCCGCTTTCTGTTTGTCGAAGGGCTCGTTGAACAGCACGATCTTGCCCGCCACGCCTCCGTGACCCAGCGTCTTGAGCTCGTCGAAGTTATTCAGCACAACCACGTCGGCGGTGATTCCCTCAGCCGGCGTTGCAGTGCTGCTGCCCAGCGCCGTTAGCACGATCTTCTGCGCGGTGCCTTTCACCTGACCCGCATATTCCACCAGTTCCGCGGATTCCGCGCCCCGCACCCAGTGCGGCACTTTCACGTCTTCCAGATGCACGTCCAGCCCAAGCTGCCGCAACTCCCCGGCAACATAACCCACCGCCGCGTCCGCCTGCAGAGATCCAGTCGGACGCGGGCCAATGTTTTCCGTCAAGTGGGCGAGCTGATGGTAAGCGTAATCGTCGGCCAGCGCCGCCGACTTGATCGCCCCCAGCTCTTCCAACAACTGCGGCGGGAGACTCGCCTGATGCGGCTGCGCAAACGGGGCCGGCATTCCTGCAGGAGGACCGGGCTTAGTCTGGTTCTGAGCCTGGCTGAGGACGCTCGAAACCAGGGCAAGGAATATGGTCAGAGAGAAACTGCGGCAACACGATGTCTTTGGCATGGTCGTTGCTCAGTGTATCTGAGAAGTGCCGCAGTCGCGAAACGGACGGGTGATCTTGGCTGCGGCCGTCCCGTGGGACTCTTGGTCCTCGCTTCGCCACCTGTGGCTCTTAAACGCCACCAAGTTCACGGCTTTCATTGACTTGCCCCTTTCGCCCCACGTAAGATGCGCAGCACATGATCGACCAGACTATCTCGCACTACCGCATCATCGAAAAACTCGGTGGCGGCGGGATGGGTGTGGTCTACAAGGCCGAGGATGTAAAGCTGCATCGTTTTGTGGCCCTGAAGTTTCTGCCCGATGAGGTCGCCAAGGATCCTCAGGCATTGGCCCGCTTTCAACGCGAGGCGCAGGCCGCGTCGGCGCTCAATCACCCGAACATCTGCACCATCCACGAAATTGACGACGATCATGGGCAGGCGTTCATCGCCATGGAGTACCTGGATGGCGTAACGCTGAAACACCGCATCAGCGGGCGTCCCATGGAGATCGAGGAGATTCTCTCGCTGGCCATCGAGATCGCTGACGCCCTCGACGCGGCCCACGCGGAAGGCATCGTGCATCGCGATATCAAGCCCGCAAACCTGTTCGTCACCAAACGCGGGCACGCAAAAATTCTTGATTTTGGATTAGCCAAGGTCGCGCCCGGCGGCGGTTCCGCGAGCCAGATGGGTTCCGCGAACACGCAGACGCATACGGTGGACGAACAGCATTTGACCAGTCCGGGCACGACGGTGGGAACTGTGGCCTACATGTCGCCGGAGCAGGTGCGCGCCAAGGAACTGGACGGCCGGACCGATCTGTTCTCCTTCGGGGCCGTACTCTACGAGATGGCGACTGGGGCGTTGCCCTTCCGTGGCGAAAGCTCGGCGATGATCTGCGAAGCGATCGTGAACCGCGCTCCTGTGCCCGCGGTGCGGCTCAATCCCGACGTGCCTCCCAAGTTGGAAGAGATCATCAACAAGGCCCTCGAAAAAGACCGCGACCTGCGCTACCAGAGCGCCGCCGAGATGCGAGCCGACCTGAAGCGCGTTAAGCGGGACACCAGTTCAGGGCACGTTCTTGTCGAGAGCGGATCAGGCAGCGGTGTTGCGGCAGCAGATTCCGGCAAGATTTCGTCGGCACAACTGGCATCCGCTCCAGTCCTGGCGCCGCCTGCGAAAAAAGGGCGGGGCAAAATCGCCGTTGCGGCCGCCGCAATGATCCTGCTGATCGCCGCTTTCGTTGGATACAAGCTTCTGAACCGCACCCACGCTCTGAACCTGCAGAACATGCAGATCGCCAAGCTCACCGAGAGCGGCAAGGCTACCCTGGTCGCGATCGCGCCCGACGGACGCTACGTGGTGTACGTTCTGCGCGACGGCGAGCAGCAGAGTTTGTGGATGCGCCACGTCGCAACCAAGAGCGACGTGCAGGTCCTGCCGCCCGATGATGTGGACTTCAAGGGCGTGACGTTTTCTCCGGACGGCAACTTCATTTATTACGTGCGTTCCGACAAGACCACGCAACTCTACAGCTACCTCTACCAGATGCCGGTGCTGGGTGGAAATCCCAGGCAATTGATTCGGGACATTGACGCGCCAGTCGGGTTCTCGCCGGACGGAACGCGGATCGTGTTCATGCGTGGATTACCGGACGCGGCGACGGTGGAACTTCGCGTCGCCTCGGCCGATGGCAGCGGCGAACGGCTGCTGGCCAGCCTGCCAATCTATCCGGTCTACATGTGGGGGGCGAGCTGGTCTCCGGATGGCAAAACGATTGCCCTGGCTGCGCTGCAAAGCGGGAAAGAAACAAAATGGGTGTTGGACGTCATCCGCGTCGCAGACGGTGGTGTTACGACGCTCAACTCCGGCGCCGATTTTCTGGGGCGGCCAGTCTGGCTGCCCGAGGGCGACTCCCTGCTCATCCCGATGGGCGTTCCCAAAGAACGCCGGACTCAGCTTTGGCAGGTTTCCTATCCCAAGGGCGAATCACTGCGGTTCACCAACGACTTGTCCAACTACGGCGCGCGTCTCGACCTCACTCGTGATGGGAAGATACTGGCGGCGGTCGATAGCACACAGATTTCGAACGTCTGGCGCGTGCCGGGAGGCAAGGCCGCCCTGGCAACGCAGATCACTTCTGGGGCGAAACCGGACCTTGCCGTCGCGCCTGGGCCCAACGGGAAGCTGCTGGTACGCAGTGGAGACAGCGAGCTGGATCTGATGAACAGCGACGGCAGCCAGAGAACCATCGTGATGCCGCAGGCACGCAATTACGGCGCGATGTCAGCTTGCGGAGACCGCTATCTCTTGTTCGATTCCTACGACGGCACGAAGTCAGACATTTGGCGAACCGACGCGGATGGATCGAACCCCACTCGGCTGGTTGACGAGTACATCGGGGAGGAAGATTGTTCGCCGGATGCCAAGTGGCTCGTCTACGACACCAATACGGAGGCGGGAACCAAGCTTTACCGTATGCCGGTGGAAGGAGGCAGTCCTACGGAAATTGCGAGTGCGCCCGGGGGCGGGGGAAACCCGCGCATCTCGCCCGACGGCAAATTCATCGCCTACGACATCCAGGAAGGCAGTCCCGTGCCCCAGGGAAAGTTAGTTGTAATTCCGGCGGAGGGTGGCGCCCGGCTTCATGAGTTCCCGCGCCCGACCGGTGCTGGTCAGCCGCGCTGGTCCCCCGACGCCAAAGGATTGCAATACACACTGACTCGCAAAGGCGCCACCAATATCTGGGAGCAGCCGCTGGCAGGCGGCCAGCCGCATCAGGTCACCGACTTCACTTCCGGCCATATCTTTGGTTTCTCCTGGTCACGCGACGGTAAGCAACTGTTTGTCGCCAGAGGAAGCGAGACCAGCGACGTGGTTCTGATCAGCAACTTCCGATAGTCCCCCCCAGACGGCAAGGCTAGTTCGCGCTCCAGGAAAAACTGCCCCCACGTACGCTCGTGAAAGGCGCCAAACAAAAACCAACGCAAGACAACTCCTGCCATGGTCGAGTGGCCGCTTTCAGTCAACTATTGGAACCAACAAAACCGCGGCGCTGCGCCCTCACTCACCACACCTTCCACCGATACCGCCCACGCTTGTATTTGAGGAGCGGTATTGATTCGGGTTGCAGCAGCGCAGAATCCGTAAAGCCTTCGAGCTGATAGCCGAAGAACTCTCTTAGCGCTGCTTCTCCCAGCTCAAGGGGGTGGAACGGCAGTGGGTACTCATCTTCTCCGTCATCGTTCGTAACGGGATTATTTCCCGACCAGAATAGCTCTTCAAACGGTAGCCGTTGCCCTAGGTCTTCCAAAATGCCGTTGTCTGGAGACAAGCTGAGAGACCGAACAAGTTTACCGTTCATCCACTTGGCAAAGGCAAACCAATCGACAACGCTGTGCATCGCGTGCAGGTAGACTGCTCCGCTGCCTCCGGCGGAAATGAACCGCTCCGCCAGTTTGGACGGATAGTCGATTCCAAACTCCTTCGCCGCCAAAATAGCAACGTCTGGAAAGCACCCAATGTGAAGTTCGTTGTTGGGTGGGCAGGTATAAGAGAGATCTCCCTCTCCGAGCGGCTCAAGCTTGTCCTTGGGAAACAAGCTGGTTGCGAGTCGCAGTGTTGCGGCGCGATCCAGTTGCGGATTGCTCCTCAATGCTTCTCCGACTTTCGCATCTGCGTACACCAGCATCCAAGTCTTTGCGCCCACGAATCGCTCCTCTGTGCGGGTGAAGCAGCCGACCGCGCCATCTCATTCGCCCCAGTTGTACGCCTCTCGGTCAACGGATGTATACCCATAGTCGCCCCACTCAATCGGGACCCTCACGGCCGCTTTGTTTGGCAGGATTACAAGATGCTCATGTTTACCGCTGAACCCAAACCAGTTCGGCCTTCTTCTTTCCGCAGTGATGAGCATTACAGACCAGCCTTCGGTCTGGCCCTACCCCGATAATCAAAGAAGTGGAGTCTCCAGTTAGGACGGCCTTTTGACAAAGCAAATCACGACCGCTAAGAAAAAGCCCTATTTCAGTCCCCTCGCCTTTCTTTCAACGGCGGGGAAGGGCAGGGAGATGATGTCTTTTCAAAAGAAGCAGACAATCTTCGCTCAAGGTGACTCCAGGGACGGCCTATTCTTCGTCCAAACCGGGAAGGTACAACTCAGCGTGGTATCGGAAGCCGGGAGAGAAGCAACCCTTGCCATTTTAGGCGAAGGCGATTTCTTTGGAGAAGGCGGTCTGGCCGGTCAGCCCCAGCGCATGTCGTCTGCTACCGCATTGACGGACTGCGTCCTGCTGCACATCGAGCGGGATACGATGGCGCATGCCATGAGCCAGGAACCAAGATTGTCGGCCTTGTTCGTCAAATACCTGCTGAAGCGGAACATCCGGTATCAGGATGATTTGGTCGATCAATTATTCAACTCCAGCGAAAAGCGGTTGGCGCGCGTTCTTCTGTTGATGGCGCATTTCGGCAAGGAAGGCGCGCCGGAAATGTCAGTCCCAAGACTAAGTCAGGAGACTCTGGCGGCGATGGTTGGGACGACACGCTCGCGGGTCAGCTTCTTTATGAACCGATTCAGGAACCTGGGCTTTATCAACTACCGCCATGGGAATAATTTGCACGTAGACAGTTCGCTGCTCAATGTTCTTCTTCATGATGACGACGGAGTACACGCGACTCGGAGAGCGGAGAACGAAACTCCCCATGCCAAGAGAGCTTCAGAACCACCTCCCGAGCCCGGTGAGGCCCCTGACAAAGATCGTGCCAGGAGACCACCCATCCTGCCCCCTGCACGACACGGTAAGTGAACGCGAGATGGCCCAAAGTATCCAGGGCCGCTCTACGCTCTTTCAGGCGGGGTGGCATCGGAAAGGTTCAGCGGGTTAGGGTTTCCTTCGTGTCCTTCGTGTGACTTCGTGTCCTCTGTGGTGAACGTTTTGTGCCTTTTGCTCTCCATCCAAACAAAAGTGGCCCCATTTCTGGGGCCACAGTCTAAAGAGGCAATAGGAAGGTGATGTCAGGAAAGGCGATGCATGAGACCGTTCCGCCAGCCGGAACGGCTATTTGGGAAATGTCGGAAACGTTGGAGAGTGAAGGTCATGGTGCTTTTTTGCGGCCTCTTTTATTACTGGTAGACGAAGCACTTCTCAAGCCAAAGGCCAACCTGCGTTCCGTTCCGCCAGCCTTCCGCAATAAGTGAATGACTGGCAGGGAGTTAGGGGGATTTTTCTCCGCCGCGCATCAGGCCGGGGCTGGGTTCAGTCCAAAAATGGAAGTGCAGAACAATGCACATACGCTGCACAAGGCAGGGTGCACCGCGAAGTCCGCTTCAGCCCAAAAGTCAAGCCCCTGGCTGGTTTTGGCCGACCAGGGGCTTTTTGCGGAGGTGCGAACTTTCCTGGACTTCTAAGTTTAGACTTCTAAGTCTGGACTCTAGCTGTTGCCGGCCACGGTGCGCAGCTTGCCGGGCAGGAAGTGGTAAGGCGGCCAGGGACCGCTGATCGCTACTTCGCAGTTCTTCAACTGCTTGGCAGCGGTCGTGTAGCGGTTCTGGTACTTTTCCACGCTCTTGGAGTCGATCAGGTGGGCAATGTCGATGAGCATGCCTTCCGGCGCAACCTTCTTGCAGCTCACTTCTTCTTCCAGCGGGTTGAACAGCTTGTGCACCTGCACCGAAAGCGCCCGAGCCTTGGTTTGCCGTTCACGTTCGCGGGACGCTTTCACCTTTAATTTCGACAGGTAATCGCCGCCGACGGTGTCCGGCAGTTCGATGTCGATCATGGCCTCGCGCAGGGAACCGTCGCGCACCACCAGTTTGATGTGCATTTCGGACTTCCCGCGGAGTTTCGCTACGCTCAAGCCGAAAGCCCGCCGGTTCACGCGAACCGCTTGCCGCAGAGCGTCGTCGCTCTCAAAAATCGTGCCAAAACGGAACGGAAGTACGGTGGAGTTGCGGAAACAGGAACTGACTACGCGCGCGTGCTCGATGGCTGACTTCTGATCGAGTTCGCCGGTTGTGTGGTCAAATTCGCTGACAATCACTGCGAATTCACCACTGGGATAACTCAGAACTGCGGCTCCATTCACCCCTTGCACGCCCTCTAACAGGAAAGGGCGGCGGGTGCGGGTTCCATTTGGGAGGGTTTGGTGCTCGGTAAGGCAGTACGCGTACCACGCCATATTTGAACTCTCCGAACCGGGAACGGAGGCGGACCGGGCCACCTCTCGTGTCAAAAAAGCTTGAAAAAGCTCTTGGAAGTATGGGACGGGCGGTACTGGACTAAAACCAGAGGCCAGTTACAATCTCAGCCCCTGCTTTCATATTACTTCGGAGACCTTGAAAAAAGCAACTATTTCCTTTCGCAGAGCATCGCAACGTGCCTTATTTAGCCGCCACGGCCTTCGTCGCTCGCTCCTGCAGGGCCAGCAGCACCACTCGCAGCATCTCATCGGCCGGAGCCGGCTTCCCGGTCCAGATCTCAAACTGCCGCGCTGCCTGGTGAACGAACATCTCAATGCCGGGGATCACCTGCGCACCCCGCTCTTTGGCCAGTTTCAGAAGCTTGGTTTCGCCCGGATCATAAATCATATCAAAGACATAGCGGGCATTGATCTCCTTCTCCTGCAGCGGACTTTCGTGCGAGTTTCCCATGCCGACCGGAGTGGCGTTGATGATCACGTCGAAGGCTAACTTCTTCATATCCACGCGTTTGATCGAACGTGCGTGGGCCGAGCGCGCCAGCTTTTGCGCCGGGCCGACGGTTCGGTTCAGGATGTAAACTTCGGCCCCACGCTCTTTCAATCCGAAGACGGCCGCTCGAGCCGCTCCGCCAGCCCCCAAAACAAGAATTCTGGCTCCATCTAAAGTACTTAACCGTCTCTCCAGCGGACGCACCACGCCCGCCGTATCGGTATTGAAGCCATAAAGCTTGCCATCCTGCGCCCGCACTACTGTGTTGCAGGCGCCAATCTTGGTGGTGTGGGAGTCCGTGTTGTCGAGGTAGGGCAGGATCGCCTGCTTGTACGGCATGGTCACGCTGATCCCGTGAATGGGGACGTCCCGCACGCAAGTCATTAAGTCTTTGATGGTTTTGGCGTGCAGGGCGAGATACACGGCGTTGACGTTTTCACGCCGGAAAGCCGCATTCATGATGGCGGGAGAAAGCGAATGCGCCACCGGGTCGCCGGCCACGCCGTATACGCGCGTGGCAGGGTCGACCTGCTCGATTCGGTACAAATTGCGCAGTTCCTGCGCAGTCACCTGTCCCGCGGCGGTTTCCTCGCCGGCGATGGCCGAGGCAAAGGTGAAGACGCTGCCTGCCCGCACTCCCAGCACTCGGCTGATAAACCCCTGTTCTCCCATGCACATGCAGACCAGTGAGTGCTTGTCACTTTCACGGGACAGGAACTTGATCATGGTGACGTTGTCGGCGAGGGTTTGCGCCGTGCTGACGACCTTGTAGAAATCCGCGGGAATCGGCAGCATCTTTTCCAGCGTCTCGTCGAGCTTCCTGGTGCCGCGGAAGTCGTGGAATGACAAGACCATAGCAGCGCGGCCCCGCAGTTTCTGCAACTGTCCGGGCTTGCATTGGCTGGCCGTTTGCAGGTCGACATCGATCATCTGGCAACCCGCGGCTGCGGCTTTTGCCAATATGTCGAGCTGCGACACGCTGGAACCGCGGAACTTACCCCCAGTAGCAACTCGCCGGCAAGTGGCAATGACTACCGCTCCGGGATGCGATTCGATGAAGCGCTTTAGCTTCGGAATCGCCAGCCCGGGCTTGGAAAGGTAGTCCAATCTGAACTCAAGAAAGGAGTTATCCCGAACCAGAGCATCGGCCTTCTCCAGCATTTCGCCGGGGTCGGACCCAATCACGGCCACACACACTCGCGGCAGTCGCAGGGGAAGCAAGCGTGGCATGTAGGCGGTCGGGGAAGAATTCATGAGCAGTTGAATGACGGCGAATTATTACAGGGGCTTAATTGCATATGCAACAACCGATTAACGGGGACAGCCAAAAACTTTCGCCGCAGCGTGCCTGACACCGTCGTAACCTTGACCCACCCTTACCCAGTTGTTACCTTGCGCTGAGGCCTTTCCTTTCTGGCACTTAACGAGATTGGTCACCAGGAGCAGGCGCGCTGGACGGCGTCGCCCGGAGGTAACATGAAGAAAACATTACTGTTAGTGTTGCTGATCACCACGGCCGCCTGGGCTCAGTCGAGCAGCGAGGGCAGCACCGCCGATGCCCCGCAGGGCAGTGTGCCGACGTCAAAGAGCTTTCCCGTCGAGCGAGTACCCACGCCGACCTATGCGGACCTGTATTGCGCCGGGTTCGTCAGCCGACGGACTTTGCCTGACGCAAACTTCATCGCGGGAGGCCTCGAAACGCCCACCACGACGAAGTTCGTGAAAGGCGACATGGTCTATCTGCAGGGCACGGGATACGCCGATGGCGCCGAATACAACATTGTGCGCGCTCTGCGCGATATGAACGAATACGAAATGTATCCGGGACAGAAGAAATTGATGAAAGAGACCGGACAGCCCTACGAAGAAGTGGGCCGCGTGCGCATTGTCGATACGCGCAGCCGGACGGCGATTGGGCAGATCGAGTACTCCTGCGACGGCATCAATCCCGGCGACACGGCGATCCCGTTCACGGAAAAGCCTACGTTCAGCTTCCATGGTCCGATCAAGTTCGACCGTTTTCTGCCTGCCAGCAACAAGCTCACGGGCCGGATCGTGATGGCCAAGGATTTCGATTACGCCCTGGGAACAGGCCACAAGGTTTACATGAACGTGGGGGCAAACCAGGGAGTGAAAGTGGGAGACTACTTGCGGGCAGTGCGTTTCTACACCGCCGACTTGGCGGATCCGGTGGATTCCCTGTCATTCAAGGCCGCGATCGCCGAAGATACTCAGCTGAAGACTCCATCGGTGGACCCACACATGTTCACCAAGTCGAATGGTCCAGTGATTCACGTGCGCGACCTGCCGCGACGGTCGGTAGGTGAAATCGTGGTGATCGGCGTGACTCCCACGACTGCAACCGGCATGATCATCTTCGCTCTCGAAGATGTGCACGCTGGCGACGGTGTGGAAATCGATCAGGTGCAGTAAGGCAGTTGCTAGTGGATAGTGGCTAGTTTAGAAGCCGGAAACGGGAACCGTTTCCGGCTTTTCTGTTTCTACTAGCAACTAACCACTAGCGACTAGCCACTGCAGTCGCCGAACACTTCTGCGGTGAAGGCCTCGATGGCGGCGCCCTTTTGCCAAGCGTCGAGCGGAAGGCCGGCTTTGCGACAGGTCTGCTCGAGGAATGTGGTGCGGTCCCAGCTATGTTCTAGGGGCACTTGCGGCAAGAGGAGTCCGCGAAAGCCGGATGAGCTGATGAGCAGACCGTGCCGGCCTACCTCGACGGCGTCGGCAGTAATGGGCTGCGGGGGCGAAAGGATGCTCAGTTCAACCTGCAGGCCGACCGCCTCGTCCAACTTCACGGGATTGAAACGATTGTCGTCGAAGGCAGCGGCGCGCGCGGTTTCCGCGACGGCGCGATAGAGCGGGGTGGTGGGAAACACATATCCTACACAGCCGCGCAACTGTCCCTGGCGGTAGAGCGAAGTAAAAACGCCGCGCAGTTCCGCGAGATGAGCGGTAGGCGGGTCGAGCGGAATTTCCCGGCGCTGCAGGCCAGAGACGATTGCCTCATGCGCGAGGCTAAGCAGCAGAGTTCGCTCGGCCGGCGAGAACTCGAAGTCCGCTCCGGCTGCGGGTTTCTCCGGCGAGTTTGCGACCGAAATCGAGCTAGGTTGTGGTAGCGACATCGCGGTCAGCCTGTGGCGGCGGTACCGGTTTCCTGCGCCGGCTGAGGATAAAGGCGCGGCGGCGGCGCTTCACCACGCGCCCGTCAATCTTCGACCAGAACGCAACAAAGTAATCGATGGCCGAAACCAAAGAAACGCAAACCATAAACCAGATTGCCGCGAAGGCGATCCAGTGAATAGGAAAAACATACGGACCATAAACCGGCCACGTTTTCCAGCGGTGATCCAGAATCACTGCGACGGCGGAAACGATCTGCACCACCATTTTGAATTTGCCCAGTTCGCTGGCTTCAATGGTGAAGCCTTCAGACGCGGCAATCGAGCGCAGGCCGCTGACCAGGAATTCGCGGCCGATGATGATGACCGCAACCCACGCCGGAACCAGGCTGGGATTGAACTGCACCAGCGTCACAAACATCGCAGCGATCAGAAGCTTGTCGGCCAGAGGGTCGAGCAGAATGCCAGTAGTGGTAATCTGCCCGCGCTTGCGGGCCAGATAACCGTCAATGCCATCAGTGCAGGCCGCGGCGATGAACACGATCGAGGCCAGCAATTCTTTTTCGCCATTCTGGCTGCTGAAACGGCTGCTGGATAGAATCCAGATCAGCAGAGGAATGCTGGCGATGCGGATCAGCGTGATGGAGTTGGGCAGGTTCACACTGCGGGGTGGTTCCGGGGATCGGCCGGAAGGTCAGGTTGATTATCCTCCACGGGAGTGGGGAACGCAATGGAAGGAAGTTGCGGAGAATATGTCGTAGAGACGTAGCTTGCTACGCCTCTGGGGAGGCGGCGATCGTGGTCGTGCGGGCAGAGACGCTGCAAGCAACGTCTCTACGAATTACTTCGCCTTTGCGGCCGCCTTCGGTTGTTTGGCGATGATCGAATCTTTGATCTTGTCGTACGTGGCCTGCGGGACGATTTTCTTCTGCACCAGTTCATTCTTGGCGCGGTAGGGACGGCCGTCGATGATCTTCTGCGAGTAGGCGTCGCCGATGCCAGGCAGAGCTTTGAGCTGATCTTTCGTGGCGGTGTTGATGTCGAGCTTGTCGGCTGCGGCCGTAGAGGCCATCTCGGCTGGCGTCGCCATCATCTCGGGCTTCGAGCCGGGCTCGCTTGCCTGTGCTGCGACCACGCTCGACAATGAAACGGCGAACAGTAGAGCCAGAACGCTTACCGCTAGATTTCTGCCAATCGATTTCATAGGTCCTCCTTGACGGGCCCAGACCCTCGGGGGCTAAAGCCCTTATCATTTTGTCGTTTAGGCGGCGCTGAAGCGCCGCTCTTCCACGTCAATGCATGCACTGGTGAATCTCAGTCGGGTGCCACATTTCTCGCGCGCTCTTGGCGCGAGAAGTGGGGCTCGGGCTCCTACGCGTAAATTCCGCACTGGCGAATGGTGTAGGCCACGCGATCGATGGCCAGCATATAGGCCGCGATGCGGTTGTTGACCTTGTGCGTTTCCGCGTAGCGGACCACATCTTCAAACGACGATTTCATGATGGCATCGAGCTGCTCGTTGACCACCGACTCTTTCCAGAAGTAGCCCTGGCGATCCTGCACCCACTCGAAGTAGGAAGTGGTCACGCCGCCGGCGTTGGCCAGAATGTCGGGGATCACGAAGACTCCCTTGTCGCTGAGCACGTCATCGGCGGCGGAGGTGGTCGGGCCGTTCGCGCCCTCGGCCAGGATGCGGCACTTCACGTTGTCCACGTTGCGGCTGGTGATGACGTTTTCCGTAGCCGCGGGAATGAGGATTTCGCATTCGGTAGTGAGCAGGTCGGCGGCGTCGCCTTTTTCGGCGCCGGGGAATCCGTGGACGGTTCCGTTCTTCTGGCGGTAATCCGACAGGGCCTTCAGGTCGATGCCGTTGGTGTTGAGCAAGCCGCCTCCGACTTCGGCGATGCCGATCACTTTGTAGCCCGCCTGGTGCATGAGCACGGCGGCGTTCGATCCTACGTTGCCGAAGCCCTGGATGATCACGCGGCTGCGCTCGCGCTCGAGGCCCAGCTTGCGGATGGCTTCATCGCACACGATCATCACGCCGCGCCCAGTGGCTTCGCGGCGGCCGCGCGATCCGCCAATGTTGATGGGCTTGCCCGTGACGACCGCGGTGACGGTCTGGCGCATGTGCATGGAATAGGTGTCCATGATCCAGGCCATGGTTTGCTCGTTGGTGTTGACGTCGGGAGCGGGGACATCTTTTTCCGGGCCGATGAATTCGATCAGTTCGGCGGTGTAGCGGCGGGTCATGCGCTCCAGTTCGCCCATCGACATTTTGTGGGGATCGCAGATGACTCCACCCTTTGCGCCGCCG
The DNA here is from genome assembly GCA_035308125.1 of Candidatus Sulfotelmatobacter sp. GTDB lineage: Bacteria > Acidobacteriota > Terriglobia > Terriglobales > Acidobacteriaceae > Sulfotelmatobacter. The sequence goes on along the minus strand of DATGHF010000078.1, from coordinate 24,227 downwards.
AAAGGGATATTGACCACGGCGCATTTCCAGGTCATCCACGCAGCCAGGGCGCGCACTTCGTCGAGCGTGACGTCAGGCGCGTAACGGATGCCGCCCTTGCTGGGACCGCGCGCAATCGAGTGCTGGACGCGGAATCCGGTGAAGACTTCGAGATGCCCGTCGTCCATGGAAACCGGGATGTGCACAATCAGTTCGCGGTTGGGATAGCGCAACACGCGCCACAGGCCTTCATCAAGGTTGAGTTTCTGGGCGGCCAGGTCGAAGCGCGCGCGTTGGGATTCCCACGGATTCGCTTCTTTGTCGATGGGCGGTGGAGGGGCGACAGTACTCATAAGAGAATTCTCCGGAATGATGGCATCGCGGATGCGAGCCGCACCGGGATGCGTTCCCGGGGTAGGCGGGCAAACGTTCAGAAGTATATGAGGCGGGAGGGAGTGGAAGCAAGGGAGGGCAGACGCTTGTCTATCCAAGATGGCAGGACCTAGACTTAAGCCCGAGATAGAGCCTCTTAAATCGCGGTCAGCAAATCTACCAGTCCCCTGTAATCGATCATGGGTCCAGTTATTCAAGTTTCCAAAATCCGCAAAACCTACGGCTCTACAGTAGCAGTCGACGAAGTATCGTTTGAGGTCAACGACGGTGAGATCTTTGGACTCATCGGGCCGAACGGCGCAGGCAAGACCACGACGATGGAGTGCATCGAGGGTCTGCGCACGCCCGACCGGGGCGTGATCTCGGTGCTGGGCCTTGATCCCTTCAGCGACGTCTACAAGCTGCAGGAGCGGATTGGAGTTCAGCTGCAGCAGGCACAGCTGCAGAAGCGGATCAAAGTGTGGGAGGCGGTCGACCTCTGGGCCTCGCTTTATCGGAGGAAGGCGATTGATGGCGAACGGCTGCTCGAACAATTGGGCCTTGTCGACAAGCGGAATGCATGGTTCATGACATTGTCGGGCGGGCAGAAGCAGCGGCTGTTCATAGCGCTGGCGCTGATCAACGATCCGGAACTGGTGTTTCTCGACGAGCTGACCACGGGACTGGACCCGCAGGCGCGGCGCGCTATCTGGGACTTGGTGCGCGGCATCCGCGAGCGCGGCAAGACGGTTTTCCTGACCACACATCTTATGGAGGAGGCCGAACGGTTGTGCGACCGGGTCGCCATCATTGAACATGGACGCATCATCGACATCGACAGCCCGGAGCGGCTGGTTAAGCGGCACTGCCCTGAACGAACCGTCGTTCTCGCCACAGTCGACTCGAGCGCTGCGGAACACTTTCGAACCATCCCGCGAGTCGAGGCGGTCATTTCCGGCAATTCGTCCGGCCATTCGCGCGGCGATCCGGGCAACAACTCGCAGTTCACGATTCGGGGTCGGGGCGACGATCTCGTCACCGAGGTGATTCATTGCCTCTCCGAGAACCGGATCCGCGTCACAGACTTCCGCACCATTCTTCCCAACCTTGAGGATGTATTCCTCAAGCTGACCGGTCATTCGATTCGCGACTAGGCGTGATTCATGATGCTGCGTGGGCTGTGGAAATTGACGTGGATCGAGATCAAGATATTCCTCCGCGAGCCGCTGGGGGCAATCGGGACGATCGTTATCCCGGTAGCGGTGTTCCTGGTAACGGGGCGTGTGGTCGGCCACGGACTCGCACCGACCTCACTCGCCGCCAACAGCTTTATCAGCGTCGGTCTGCCAGTGCTTGCCGCGGTCCTGATCGCCATCAGCGCCGTGTTGTCGCTGGTCACCATCATTTCGATCTACCGCGAGGGGGGAATTCTCAAACGGCTCCGCGCCACTCCGCTGCGCCCCCAGACGATCCTCACTGCGCACGTGGTCGTCAAGTTGCTGCTCACCGCGGCCACGCTGGCCTTAATGGTGCTCGCCGGCAAACGCTACTATCCGGTCGGAATCCATGTTCCACTGTTCGGCTTTACGATGGCGCTTCTAATCAGCACCTGCAGCATTCTGTCGATCGGCTTTCTCATCGCCAGCATCGTTCCCACGGCGCGCTTTGCCCAGCCGATCGGCGCCGTTATTCTGTACCCGATGCTCGCTGTGTCGGGACTCTTCGTGCCGGTTGAATCGCTGCCGCCAGCGCTGCAAGCGGTGGCAAGGGTTGTGCCGCTGACCTACGCGGTGTCGCTGCTCGAGGGGGCTTGGAGAGGCGAGGCATGGTCGGCTCACATGGGCGACGTGGCGGCACTGGCCGTGGTGTTTATCGTGTGCACGGCGCTTTCGGCGAAGGTGTTTCGTTGGGAGTAGGATTTCTCGCAGCCCTTGAAATCCTCCTCAGCCGGGAACCAGCAGGTTCACCGGTTGGCAGTGAACCTTGAGTTCAGTGCGTATTGGCGCCAACCGGCGGTTCCATGAAAATACTTTCCACGATGCTCCGCCACCGCTTGCCGCTGCGGTTGTCACTTCGATAAACTCGAAGTTCCTAGTCAGAGATTTCATTCGGCAGGCTGCGTCTAGGCGCGGCGCTCGCCGACTACTGACAATTAACAACAAGATTACGATTACCAAACAACGCCCATGTCTGATTTTTCCCAGGTTACGGTCGAACAGGTTCGCAGTTATTGGGACCAGCGGCCGTGCAACATCCGGCACTCGCCCAAGCCGTTGGGCACGCGCGAATATTTCGACGAGGTCGAGGCGCGGAAATATTTTGTCGAGCCGCATATTCCGCGGTTTGCCGATTTTGAGCGCTGGCGCGGCAAGCGCGTGCTCGAAATCGGATGCGGCATTGGCACCGATACCGTTAACTTCGCGCGGCACGGGGCGCAGGTTACGGCGGTGGATTTGTCGTCGCAGTCGATCGAGGTGGCGCGCAAACGCGTGGATGTATTCGGGTTGAGCAATCAAGTCAACTTCTACAACGGCAGTGCTGAAGAACTCGCGTCGTTTGTGCCGGTCGAGCCTTACGATCTTATTTATTCTTTTGGCGTGATTCATCACACGCCGCATCCCGAGCGCGTGGTCGAGCAGATGCGCCAGTACGCGCGGCCCGGGGGACCGGAGAAGACCACGGTGAAGATCATGGTCTATTACCGGCCGTCGTGGAAAGTGTTCTGGATTCTGATGGGATACGGCAAGGGACAGTTCTGGAAACTGAAAGATTTGATTGCCAGACATTCCGAGGCGCAGACCGGATGCCCGGTGACCTATTCCTATACTCGCGGCGAGGGGCGCGCGCTGATCGAGCACTCGGGATTCCGCATGACTAACGCGTTCGTGGACCACATTTTCCCGTACCGCATCGCCGAGTACGTCAAGTATGAGTATGTGAAAGACTGGCCCTGGAGTTGGACGCCGCCGGGTTTGTACCACTGGATGGAGCGGCACTTCGGCTGGCACTTGTGCCTGACGGCGGAGGCGATCTAGAAGTCACGTCGTAGAGTTTGGGTAGTCACGGGTTCGAGAGAGAACGGTTTGTGTAAGAGAACGGTTTTGTAAGCGAGCGTTTTTGGGAAGGGCACGGCTTCCAGCCGTGCCGTGCAGGCGCGGGCAATTCGAGGCTTTAGCCGCTGAGGTTTCGCTCTTGTCCGAGCGGCGAGGATTCGAGAGAGCCCGGGATTGAGTCCAAGCGTCAGAGCAAACGCGCAAAACCGGGGATACTGAAATTAATGATGAAAGCTTCCGTGATCGGGCTGGGAAAACTGGGATCGCCGCTGGCGGCGTGCCTGGCCGCGCGCGGTCTGACCGTGATCGGCGTGGATCAGGATCCGCGCAAGGTGGAGGCAATCAACCAGGGCCAGCCTCCGGTGCACGAACCCGGCCTCGCGGAAATGCTGGCGCAGAGCGAAGGACGGCTCACGGCGACCGCCGACATTGAAGCCGCGGTCCACGATACGCAGATTACGTTCATCGTGGTCTCGACTCCAAGCGATCCAGCCGGCGGATTCTCGCTGCGCTACGTAGAGCCGGTGTGCCAAGCCATCGGCCGCGCACTTGCCAAGAAAAATGAATATCACCTGGTCTGCCTGACCAGCACCGTGATGCCCGGCACCACCGGCGGTCCAGTGCGCGAGATGCTGGAGAAAGCCAGCGGCAAGCGCATGGGCGGGGGTAAGGGTAAAGACTTCGGCCTGTGCTATAGCCCAGAGTTTATCGCCCTGGGCAGCGTGATCCGCGACTTCCTGAATCCTGACATGCTGCTGATCGGCGAATCCGACGCGCACGCCGGCGACGTGCTGCAGTCGCTGTACGCGCAGGTGTGCGAGAACAAGCCGTCGGTGGCGCGCATGGCGTTTGTGAATGCCGAGGTTACGAAGCTTGCGGTGAACACTTACGTCACTACAAAAATCAGCTACGCCAACATGCTGGCGCGTATTTGCGAGCGCCTGCCCGGCGCGAATGTCGACGTGATCACTTCGGCTCTCGGCCTTGACACGCGCATCGGCGCGAAATATCTGAAAGGCGCGGTGAGTTACGGTGGGCCATGTTTCCCGCGCGACAATCTTGCTCTCGTGCAACTGGCGCAGCAGTTGGGCGTTCCGCCGGATCTGGCGCAGACGGTCGACCGCTTCAACCGCCTGCAGGGAATCTGGCTGGCCGATCTGGTTCAACATCGCGTGCAGCACCGAAAGCAGGGGACGGTGGGCATTCTCGGCCTGACCTACAAAGCCGGCACCGATGTGGTGGAAGAAGCCGTGGGTTTCCTGCTGACCAAGGAACTGGCGAGTCGCGGCATGAAAGTTCTGGCGTTTGATCCAGCCTACGGAAAAATTTCCGCTCCCGCCGCGATCGCCAACGTGAGCTTCGCCACAACCGCTATCGAGTGCATTTCCAAATCCGATCTCGTGGTGCTGGCCACGTCGTGGCCCGAGTTCAGCGCGATTCCCGGCGGTCAATGGGTGCGGCCGGGCGATCCGCGGACCGTGATCGATTGCTGGCGCGCGGTGAAGTTTCTGCACGACACGCCCGGCGTGGACTACCTGGGACTGGGCATTGGGGAAGGCTTCGTATGAGCGCAGCTGCCAGTGATGGGCGTGGCGCGGCGTCGGCTCCGCTGACCATTTTCGCCATCCCCAAACCATTTCGCGGACACATTGCTGTCATCCAGCGCAACGCGATCGCCAGCTGGACCCGCATGAATCCGCGGCCCGACGTGATCTTGTTCGGCACCGACGAGGGTACGGCCGAAGTCGCGGCCGAACTTGGAGTGCGACACGTTCCCACAGTAGCGAAGAACCAGTGGGGCACGCCGCTGGTGAGCGACTTGTTTGCCCAAGCACAACAGCTCACGCGCAGTTCGTGGTTATGCTACGTGAATGCCGACATCATCCTTTTCGACGACTTCGTCGCAGCCGTATCGCGCGCGGCTGCCTGGACAAAGAGCTTCTTGATGGTCGGCCGCCGCACCGACCTGGACGTTACCGAGCCTCTGGTTTTCGAACAAGAGAACTGGTCCGCGCAACTCAAAGAGTTAGCACGCAGCCAAGGTCGCCTGCAGATTGCCCGCAACATCGACTATTTCGCATTCTCCCGTGGGCTGTATCCCGCGATGCCTTCGCTCGCCATTGGCCGCTTCTGGTGGGACAACTGGCTGCTGTGGAAGGCGCGGTCGCTGGGCGCGCCGGTCGTGGATGCTTCCGCTGTGGTGACCGCGATCCACCAGAATCACGACTACTCGCACACCACCTACGGCGCGGGTAAAGCTGGCATGATGGCGAGCGAAGAAGCCATCCTGAATTGCAGGCTCACGTGCGAGCAGAATCCCGCCGACTTTGACGAAGGCTTGTCCTGGCGCTACGTCTATACCATCGACGACGCCACCCATAAACTCACGCTGCAGGCAGTCACCAATAATCCGCGGCATTTGTGGAAAAGTTTCAAGCGCCACTCATCGCGGCCGCTGGGCATGGCGAAGCTGGTGAAGCGCGCCCTCTTCGGCTCGCGGCAAACCGCGAGCACGCCCCCACCATTGCGCGAAGCGAGCGACTCCAAGCACGGACGCGGAACCTCATGAGCATCCTGCAGAAAATTAGGACCATCGGCAAGCGCGACGGTAAGCTCGACGGCAAGCCGCCCGCCCTGTTGCCCGAACAGTTGCCGTATCCCGTGCAGGTGAAGCGGCGCCATTATCAGAGTGAAGACGTGCGCAAACGCGGCGGCGTGCAAGTCTTCGACACGCCTGAGGCGCTAGCCCTGAACGCCGCGCGCATGGCGCATTTGGAATCGCTCGGCCTGCCGCTCAAGGGCAAGCGCGTGCTCGACCTCGGCTGCGGCGTAGGGCACCTGGGGATTCGCCTGCAGCAGATGGGCTGCTCGGTAGTGTGCGTCGACGGGCGCGAGCAGAACATCGAAAGCCTGCGCGCGCGCTATCCGCAACTCGAAGGCTGTGTCGGCGATGTGGAGCAGGATCTGTCGCGCTTCGGACGTTTTGATGTCGTTTTTTCCTACGGGCTGCTCTATCATCTGGAAAATCCGTTGCAGTCCATTCGCAATATGGCCGCGGTGTGCGGAGAAATGCTGCTGCTGGAAACCATGGTCAGCGATCACACGCTTCCGGTGGTTCGCATCGAAGACGAGAGCACGGACTTCAATCAAGCCATGGCCGGCCTGGCCGGACGGCCCTCGCCGCATTACGTGGTGCTGGGCCTGAATCGCGCCGGGTTTAATCACGTGTACGCGCCGGCCACGCCGCCGGCGCACGAAGATTTTCGTTTTGCATGGACGAACGATCTGGCCTGCGTTCGCGACGGCCATCCGTTACGCGGTGTTTTTGTGGCCTCGCGCAACGAGCTGCAGAGTCCGGGCCTGGTTTCTTTGCTCAAGGACTAATGCCAAACATGAGTCTCAGCGGCTGGCTCGGACCTCGCCTGGCGGCGAGGCCGGTGCTGGAGCCGTTTCCGGGATGGGTGCTGGGCTCGGGACAGCGCGTCGGGTCTGCCAACCGTTTTCGCCGGGAGCTGTGGCCGCTGCTGCGGCAGCCGTTTGCGGTTCCGTGGCTGGAGAACTTGGAACTGTTTCTTTATCCAGGCAACGAAACCAGTTGTTCGGTGTTCGTCACCGGGCGCTACGAGCCCAATGAATTCTGCCTGCTGCAGCGGATCCTCAAACCCGGCATGACGTTCATTGACGCGGGCGCGAACATGGGACTCTATTCTGTCTTTGCCGCTCGCCGGGTGAGCCCCGGAGGCACGGTGGTTTCGATCGAGCCGAGCGGCCGCGAGTTTGCGATCCTCGAAAAAAATGTGAAGCTAAATGCGCTGACCAACGTTCGCATGAGGCACAAGGCGCTTGCGGATCGCTCGGCGGAACTCGAGTTGTCGGTCGCTCCGCTGGGAAAATCGGGGCACAATACCCTGGGAGCTTTTGCGTACGATACTCCGCTCGATCATCGCGAGCGGGTGAAGGCCGAGAAACTCGACGACCTCGTCCACAGCGAAGGACTGGCGCGGGTGGACGTGATCAAAATGGACATTGAAGGCGCCGAGATGGCAGCGCTGCGTGGGGCGGAGGAAACTCTGCGGCAGTTCAAACCGGTGCTCCTTATCGAAATCTCAGACCGTTCACTGCAACATCAAGGCGCGAGCAGCCGCGAAGTGCTCGCTTTGCTGGAGCAGCAGGGATACCGGATCTACTGCTTCGACGCCGCCACCGCTATGCCTGTTCCTCTGACGCCGCGGCCGTATTTTGATTCGGAGAACCTCGTCGCCGTTGCGGGAGATGCCACGCCTTGGTAGGCCCGGCCTCGAACGATCCGGCTTCGGCCAACAGGCTCTCTGCCGGCGATGGGGATGGAATTTCCGGGGCATGGCCGAAAATCGCGCTGGTCACGCCTGTCTTCAATTCGGCGCGCTATCTCGAGGCCACCATCCGTTCGGTGCTGAGCCAGGGTTATCCGAATCTGGAGTATGTGATTGCCGATGGCGGCTCGACTGACGGCAGCGTCGAGATCATCCGCAAGTATGAAACGCAGTTGCACGCGTGGTTCAGCGAGAGCGATCGCGGCATGTATGACGCGATTAACAGGGGCTTCGCACGAACGTCCGCGGCTGCCACGCGCGACGCGACAGGCGGCATGGGCGGTGGCGGTATGGGATGGATCAGCGCGACCGATCTACTGCATGCCGGGTCGCTGTTCGTCGTGGGCAGCGTGTTTCGCACCTTTCCGGAAGTGGAATGGATCACCGGCCGCCCCACCGGATTCAGCGACGAAGGCATGGCAGTGGAAACTCTGCGCCTGCGGCAATGGTCGCGCATGCGATTCCTGGCGGGCGCGAATCGCTACATTCAGCAGGAGTCAACGTTCTGGCGGCGCAGCCTGTGGGATCGCGCGGGCGGCCGGGTGGACGATTCGCGGCGCAGCGCCAGCGACTTCGAGCTGTGGGTGCGGTTCTTTCGCTTCGCGAAACTCTATCCCGTCGACGCTCTGATCGGCGGTTTCCGTTCTCATCCCGATTCGCTCGGCTTGCGCAACCTGGAAGAGTGCCACAACATTCACGAAGAAATTCTGGAGCAGGAAGTTGCCTTGCTGCCGGATGCGTCCCTATTGCGCGGGTTTCGTTCACTCAGTGCGAGAATGCAAAAGATTCCCGGGCTGGCCAAGCCGTGGCGCAAGCTGGCGATCGGAACACTGATGAAGTGGCCGGGGAAGGACTTGCCGCCGGTAATCCGCTATCGCGAGGGACGCTGGGTCATGTCGCGATAAAAGATGTTGCGACACTGGATGCCGCGAGCGTAATTGGCAACGACATCTAACAAAAAGCCTTTGACCGCAGAGATCGCCGAGATCTCGCAGAGGTCGCGAAGAAAACCAGAAGGAAATCGTACCCGCTTGATTTTCTCCGCGACCTCCGCGGCCTTTCTTTGCGCTCTCAGCGGTTGGAGGCTTTTAAGGTTTTGGCGACGAGGGGCGCAGGAATCAGAGGAGCCTACAGCTTGATTTCCATCCCCTCAGCAGCCGCCCTAACCTTGGGATAATAGTTTCTGGCTTCTTGCACTACTTTGTCGACCACGGCGTCGGTGTGGTCCGGGTCGTGATGAAAAAGGATGAGTTCTTTCGCACCGCTCTCCATGACCACATTCACAGCTTCGCGCCAGTGGCTATGTCCCCAGCCGCGGCGCTTCGCTTCGTATTCTTCCGGCAAATACTGTGCGTCATAGATCAGCACGTCCGCGCCGGCGGCTAATTTGCGAACCGCTTTGTCGAATCCCGCGTCGCCCGGTTCGTTATCGGTGGCGTAGACCAGAATGCCGTCTTTGGTCTCGAGCCGGAACCCCATGCAACCCTGCGGATGGTTCAGCCACGCCGCCTGCAGTTGAACGCCGTCTTCGAGCTGCACGCTGCCGTTCTCGATGTCGAAGAAATCCTGCTTGGCCTTCATCTCGTTGAGGTTGACGGGGAAATAAGGCGCCGCCATCTGCTCGGCCATCACCTGCTTCAGGCTGCGGATGCGGCTGGAAGAGTGAAACGAGAAATGTCCTCCAGGATTGTCATACAACGGCCGGAAAAACGGCATACCCTGAATGTGGTCCCAGTGAAAGTGCGAAACGAAAACGTGAGCATGAAACCGCCGGTCGCCGAATTCATTCTTCAGCTGGTGCCCCAGCACGCGGAAGCCGGTGCCGCAATCGAAGATATAAATGCGCTCGCCAAACCGCACCTCCACGCACGAGGTGTTGCCCCCGTAGCGCATGTTCTCGGCTTGTGGCGTGGGCGTGGAACCACGCACGCCCCAGAACTTGATCCGCATCGGCTTGGTTGGATTCGCTTTCTGTAATCTTCGACGGCGTGGAAGCTTCCGTCAATTGGATTGGTGGTTCGCTGGCGTTACTTCAGAAACTGCCGAATCCGTTCGCGTTCTGGATTTTGAACCATTCGTAGCGCATTCCCACGAGAAAGAGATCGCTGCGAATCTTCTGCAGCGCCTGCTGGATGCGTCCCGTGACGAATCCGTCGTTCCGGATGCTGTTCTGGTCGCGCCGGGCTCCGCGTGCGTCTGCCATGCGCAGTTTCTGGCATTGCTCCCAGTCGCCGCTGTCCTGGCATAAGTCATTGCTGTTATTGGTGTTAGATTCCCGGATGTCGCGCAAGGCGTTGGTTTCCCGCAGCGCCGCGGTCAGCACATCGTTGGTTTCATCGAACCAGTCATGCAAGGCTTGTTCGGTCTGCTGCGGGGTGTGGATTTCTTTGTATTTCTTGATGGCCGCCACGATCTCAGCCGTATTGTCCACCCCATCCAGGTTCAGCCGCGGGATCGGCCCCTGGTGGAGCGCCAGATCGTCGTCGTCGATCACCTTTTTGGCGCGGGCCGCGGGCTTCTTGGTGGTTCGCGCGGCGGCCGCCACCGACGCGTTTTGATCTCCCGTGGTCGGCGGGGAAGTCGTACACGAGACCGGGGCGCTCTGGCCGAAGGCACCGAGCGAGCCGCACAGTCCGCACACGACCGCCAACCGGCCGATTAGGCCAAGACGCAAGCGCCGCATAAGAGTTCGAAACTGTCCCACTGAGTCTATGGACCTTCTAATTGTAGCCCTCGACCCCGCCTCAGCAACGTGACCAAAGTTCCCAACCTGAAGGTAACGATGGATTTGGGGCATTGGAAAATACCCGCATACGACACCCTCGCCAAGCCTGTTCCCCTATAATGAAAAACCCGCCCGGTTCGGCACGAGGTCACAAAGCATCGCAGTAAGGTGCGCCTTCCGGCGGTTTGGTGTCAAAAGTATGCTGCAACCGGATTTCAAGCAATTCTCCCACCTCGCCCGGGAAGCCACGCTGGTGCCGGTGGTCAAGTCCGTGTCGGCGGACCTGCTGACGCCCGTTTCCGCTTTCCTTGCCATCGCCGAGAAAGAGCGGCACGCATTCCTGCTCGAGTCGATCGAGCGCGGCGAGCAGATCGGGCGTTACACCTTTTTAGGAGCGCGGCCCTACATGAGAGTCCGGGCTGTGAGCGGCAAGGTGGAACTGGAACGAAACGGCCGCAGCGAGAAGCGCCCAGGGAACATTTTTCAAGTGGTGAAAGAATTGCTGCGATCGCACCGCCCCGCCGCAGCGCCGGGACTGCCTCCATTTACCGCAGGAGCCGTTGGGTATTTCGCCTATGATGTCGTGCGCCAGCTGGAAAAAATAGGCGAGCGCGCCAAGGACGACCTCGGCCTTCCTGACGCCGAAATGATGTTCTTCGATCGCCTGCTAGCCTTCGACCACCTGCGCCATCAGATTCACATCATGGCCGCGGCTGACGTTTCGCGCGAAAGCCCACGCAAGGCCTATGATCGCGCCCTCCGCGACATCGCGTCCATCGAGAAGAAGCTAGCGGCGGGCCTGCGTCCCGGAGTGTGGCGAAAATCCGCGGCGGCCAAAGCGTCAAAGCTTAAGATTCATGCCGGCACCAGCCGCGACCATTTCCTTAAGAGCGTGGAACGCTGCAAGGAGTACATCGCCGCCGGCGACATCTTTCAGGTTGTGCTCTCGCAGCGCCTCGACTTCGAGCCGGAAGTCGAGCCCTTCGATCTCTACCGCGCCCTGCGCCAAGTGAATCCCTCGCCCTATCTTTATTTTCTGCGCATGGACGGCACTCACATTCTGGGTTCCTCGCCGGAAATGCTGGTGCGCGTCACCGGGCGCAAGCTGGAGTATCGCCCGATTGCCGGCACCCATCCTCGCGGGCGTGACGAAGCCGAAGACGCGCGTCTTGAACAACAAATGCTCAATGACGAAAAAGAACGCGCCGAACACGTCATGCTGGTCGACCTCGGACGCAACGATCTGGGGCGCGTGAGCGAATATGGTTCCGTCAAAGTCAAAGATCTGATGTACGTGGAGCGCTACTCTCACGTGATGCACCTGGTCTCAGCCCTGGAAGGAAAGTTGCGCATGGATCTCGACGCCCTCGACGCCTTCGCCGCCTGCTTTCCCGCCGGAACACTCAGCGGCGCACCCAAAGTCCGCGCCATGCAGATCATCGAAGAGTTAGAGCCGACGCGCCGCGGCATCTACGGCGGTTCTGTACTGTATGCAGACTTCGCCGGGAATCTCGATTCCTGCATCGGCATCCGCACCCTTCTCATGCAGGGCAAACAGGCCTATCTTCAGGCAGGAGCGGGAATCGTAGCCGATTCTGATCCGGCTAGTGAATTTGAGGAATCGATGAATAAGGCGCAGGCAGTGCTTAGAGCCGTGGAGATGGCGAGGAACGGCGGCTGATGAGAATCAGTGATCAGTGGCCAGTCCACGCTGCCGTTTCGGGAAATCCACAGGCGCTTGTGACGTTCATCACCTTCGGTCAGACAGCTCAGCGTGCATATTGGCCAGATGCAATGCTCCGTCAGCCCTATCGTTCAGTCCTATCGCGACCTGGTCGTCTGGAAAAAGTCGCTGACGTTGGTATTAGACGTTTATCGCGGCACGCAAGCGTTTCCGAAACCCAAGACTTACGGATTGGTTGCGCAATTGCGACGCGCAGCGGTTTCAATTCCCAGCAATATCGCGGAAGGTCAAGCTAGGCTCTCCACGGCAGAGTTCAAACAATCTTTGGGGCATGCCCGGGGATCTCTGATGGAAGTTGAGACGTATGTGCTGCTCGCCCGCGAACTCGGCTACCTGGAAAACGATCAGAGCGAGAGTCTACTTGGCTCCTCGGCGGAAGTTGGGAAGATTCTGAATGGCTTGCTGAACTCGCTAGTACGAGAGCGAAGCCAGTACTAACATGCTGGTCACTGATCACTGGCCACTGCTAAAAAGTTAGCCACCAGCTTCTTCCCCGCATCCGTCAGCACGCTCTCCGGATGAAACTGCACTCCCTCAACGGCATACTGCCTGTGCCGGAGCCCCATGATCGTGCGGGTACCGTCTTTCTCCGTTGTCCAGGCGCTGATTTCCAAGTCCGGCGGCAGATCTTTTTCTTCGACAATGAGCGAGTGGTAGCGCGTGGCGGTCATCGGCATGGGCAGACCCTGAAAGATGCTCTTGTTGTCATGCATCACGGCGCTGGTCTTGCCATGCATCACATGCCCTGCCCGCACCACGTGCCCGCCGAAGGCTTCGCCGATGGCCTGGTGTCCCAGGCACACTCCCAGCACTGGAGTCTTCCCGGCAAAGTGGCGAATCAGATCGATGCTGATTCCGGCTTCCCTCGGCGTGCAGGGTCCGGGAGAAAGCACAATCCGCTCGGGCTTCATTCTTTCTACCTCGGAAACCGTAACCTGGTCGTTGCGGCGCACCTCCACCGTGGCTCCCAGTTCCCCCAGGTACTGGACCAGGTTGTAAGTGAAAGAATCGTAGTTATCGAGAACGAAAACCAAAGCGACTCCGCGGACGATCACTAAATGATGATTGCACGGAACGGCGGTGCGCGGCGCGGCTGAAAAAATATAACCCGAACGGGCTATTTTTCGCACGATCGTGGTATTGACCCTGCCGCGATCTTTGCCCATTATGGCATAGCAACACCAAGATCAGAATTGGAGATGTGCATGGCTGATGCCCAGGAGAAACGGGCCGCGCGGAGGTTTGCGCTCCGCATTCCCGTTGCCGTTAATCGGGACGGCAGCGCTGCGCCCGGCGAGCCCGCTCACCTGCGTGACGTCAGCGCCCGCGGCATTTGCTTTTACGTGGAGTCCGCCGTCGCCCAGGGATCTCCCATCGGCTTCACCCTTACGCTGCCTCCCGAAATCACGCTGACCGAAAGCATCCGCGTGCAATGCAAGGGACGCGTCGTCCGCGTGGAAAACGCTGGAGGCGAGGGCCGCATCGCCGTCGCCGCCGTGATCGAAGAATACGAATTCCTTCCCGAATCTTAGGCCCCGAGTCCCTGCCCCCTAGCCCCTGACCCCTGCCCCCGAGTCCCTGGCTCTTCACCCCTCCCGCTCCAGGTGATATGTTCCTTCATAAGCTTTGCGGTGCCTCCAGGAGTGTCTTTGCGGCGATCTTCCTTCCAGTTTGCGTGTGTGACCCTGATGGCTCTCACCCTGCCCGTCCGATCGGCCAGCCAGAGTTCCGCGCCAGCACCTCTGGTCAACAGTGTGCGAATCGTGCACGAGCACGGCACTCCTGCACTCGAAATTCTGTCCACGCACCCCGTCGTGCCCGCGATCCAGACGCTCGACTCCCCGGCACGCCTGGTCGTCGACCTGCCTAATGCGCGGCTGGGCCCGGTGAAGAAGCGTATTTCAGTGAACGAAGGCGGAATCGCATCCATCCGCACCGAACAATACCGGCACCAGCCTCCGGTCACGCGCATTGTGGTGGATTTGTCTGCGCCCTATGGCTACAGCTGGGATGCGGCTGGCAATCGCCTGATGATCCGCCTGAAGCCCGCCGAGGACGCGAACGCCGCCAAGAACTCGGCGATGCCGCCATCGCTGCCCACCTTAGCCACCGCCAGCGTACCCGCGGTGGTGCCGGTGAGCGGCGGCGATGGCTCCATGGTGCTCGCCGGAAGCCGCATCGGCGCGGGGTCCTCAGTGACGGCTGGCGCCGAAACCGCAATTCTGGCGCTATCGCGCGGAGGAGAGATTCGCGTCTGCCCGCGCACCACAGTCTCGGTGACTCCTTCGAAGAGCAAGCACGAGTTGATGCTGGGCATGGGCAGCGGCGCGCTCGAGGCTCACTACGCGCTCGACGCCGCTGCCGATTCCGTGCTCACTCCCGATTTCCGCATCCTGTTCGCGGGGCCGGGGCAGTTCCACTACGCCATCAGCGCCGACTCCCACGGCAATACCTGTGTGCGCGCGCTGATGGGCAATACTGCTTCCGCCATCGTTTCCGAACTGATGGGAGATCGCATCTATCAGGTAAAACCGAACGAGCAGGTGGTGTTTCACTCCGGCCAAATCGACAAAGTGGACGCCAACGTTCCCCTGGAATGTGGCTGCCCACCGCCGGTTCCGCCCGTGATGCCGGCGGATACGGTGCTCGCGAATACGCCGGCTGCAACGGCCGCGCCCGAATCCGATCTGCCGGAGAAGGCCAACCTAAGTAATCCCTCCGCTCAACCGGGCAGAGAAAGAGCGCCTGCCGCTGGCGATGCTCCAGGCACCCAGCCGTCTCCCGCAACGATGCCGTCGCACGGCTCCGAAACCGATCCCTTGCCGCCGCCGCAGCCCGGGGAGGTTCACATCCAGGTTGACGCCCCATTTGTTTTCAGCGGCAGGAACCGCGGGATGGGCCCTCCGCCAGCGATTCTGCAGGAGATCGCAGCTCTCCCGCTCGAGGACTCATCCCGGCAGATGAGCCTGGAGACAATCGTCCAGCCGCCATTGGCACGCGACACTGAGCCGCGAGTCAAACATCCATTCCTGCACCGCCTAAGCCGCTTCTTCGCCGCGATCTTCAGCTGAAACGACGGTGCGGCGTAGGACCTCGGACGCCTGCCTGGAGGCTTTTGGCTGAGTCTGAAGTCCGAAGTCCGAGGGCCCAAGGTCTGAAGTCCGAGGTCCAGCGCCCCTAGTCCCGGTTAATCACGCGCCGCAGCGGTTCCACTTTTTCGCGAGCCGTGTCGCGCAGATCCTCGGCCATATCCACGCCGCGTTTGGCAAAATCACGTACTCGGTCACCCGCTTCCCGGGTTCGGTCCTTGGCTTCGTCCGCCCAATCGCCCACCGCGTCTTTGGCATCATCAAAGCCGCGCTTCAAATCGCGGCGCAGCTGTTTGCCGGTTTTTGGAGCCAGCAGCAGCGCAGCCAGCGCGCCCGCGCCCAATCCGATCAGCAGAAAAGTGACTGCCGTTCCTACATGACTGTCTTCTGAAGATTCGTACTTTCCCAATCGCATAAAGACCTCGCTTCCGCCCGATCGTGTTCCCCGTCGGGCTTGAACTGCGGATAACGACAAGTACAGCCTAACTTACCAATTCTAGTCCTGCAGGAGGCAGGCGGCACAATCCCGGAAAGACAGTTCCTGGCTGGGGAGATCGGTATGTAGGTCGGCTGTCTGACCGAGCCGGCTCGGCGGCGGTTTCCTTTCCCCTGCAGCTGCGTGTAAAATGAATGTTTTGCCCCTGTAGCGGCGGAACTGTGGCCTGCCCGTCGTCCGCTGGCTCATGCAAACCGCAATCGTTTTAAGGAGATTTCTTCAAGCAATGTCGATCCCTGCCACCCAGATGCGTCCCGGCATGATCATCAAGCACAACAATGATCTGCATTCGGTATTCAGCGTCGAACACCGCACGCCCGGCAACCTGCGCGCCTTCATCCAGGCCAAACTGCGCAACCTGCGTACCGGCGCCATGTTCGAGCACCGTTTCCGCTCGCCCGACCCCATCGAGAAGATCACCGTCGATGAAGTCGACATGCAGTTCCTTTACGCCGATGGCGACAGTTATTACTTCATGGACACCGCCAACTACGAGCAGACCTACCTGACCAAGGAAATCCTGGGCGACGCCGTGGATTACCTCATCCCCAATCTCGAAATCAAAGTGGAGTTTTTCGACGGCAAAGCCGTGGGCATCGAGCTTCCCCAGACCGTGATTCTTACCGTGATTGAAACCGAGCCGGGCCTGAAGAGCGCGACCGCGTCCAGCGTGACCAAAGCCGCCAAGACCGAAACTGGCCTGGTAGTACAAGTGCCGCCCTTCATCAACGAAGGCGAAAAGATCAAAGTGGATACGGCCGAGGGCGTGTATTTGTCGCGAGCGTAGGGAAAGTCAGAAGTAAGAAGTCAGAAGTCAAAATGCAGAAGTTCGAATCGCTTTTTACTTCTGCATTCTGACTTCTTACTTCTGCATTTCACAGCATGACTTCCACCGAAAAAGCAGTCGAGGCTCGCCGCCTCGTGGTTCGCGGCCGCGTCCAGGGCGTCGGCTTCCGCTGGTTTGTCGAGCGGGAAGCGCACATCCTGGGCATTGCCGGATGGGTACGCAATAATCACGACGGCAGCGTGGAGATACTCGCCCAGGGCACTCGTGATCAGCTTTCCGCTCTGCGTTCGCGTCTGCGCGATGGCCCGCGCGCGGCCCGCGTGGATAACGTGGAAGAATCCGAGGCCCAGCCCGCTGCCGGCCTCAGTCTATTTCGCATCGAAGGAGCGTGGTAAGTGCCGCCCAGTTCGCAGAGGAAGAAAAAGGCGCAAGCAACGTCGAAATCGAGTTCCGGCCTGAGCGCTGCTCAATTAAAGCGCATGATCCGCGAAGTCCCGGATTTCCCCAAGCCCGGAATCCTGTTCTACGACATCACCACCCTGCTGAAAGACAAAACCGGATTCGCCGCGCTCATCGATAAATTTTCCGAATATTACGCCAAAGAAAAAGTCGATCTCGTCCTGGGCATGGAAGCGCGCGGTTTCATCTTCAGCCCCGCTCTGGCGTACCGACTCAAAGCCGGATTCGTTCCCGTGCGCAAGCCCGGCAAACTGCCGGCTCCAACCGTCAAATACGATTACGCCCTCGAGTACGGCACCAACTCGCTCGAGATTCACAAAGACGCCATCCAGAAAGGCCAGCGCGTTCTGATCGTCGACGACCTGCTGGCCACCGGCGGCACCGCCGAAGCCACCGCCAAGCTGGCCTCATCGTTAGGCGCCGACATCGCCGGCCTGGGCTTCGTAGTCGAACTCGACTTCCTGCACGGCCGCGACAAACTGAAAGGCTACGACGTGATGTCGTTGCTGCACTACGACAAGTAGCCGCTGTTTTAGAGCAGCCCTCAAGGATTGTCATCCCGACCGCAGTGGAGGGACCTTGTGTTTTTGCCTTTAGCGTCCCACCTCCGTCACCGTCAATCCCGCGTCCTTCGCCAAATATCCCTTCCGCCGAAACCAGTCTTCCATGGCCTCTTTCAGTTGATCGAGCGGAACGTTGCTGCCGATTTCCATCTGCCCGTCAGAAACCGGCAGCGTGTCGTCGAAGACGCTGGCGTTGGTGAAGTTGCGCATGGAAAAACTATCCAGCCACTTCAGCGGACAAGGAAGTTTTTCTCCCTGCGCTTCATACTCCACGCGAATCTTGCGTGCAAACATGAATTGATTTAATCACACGCGCCGGGGAAAGACGCTCATGTGAGTCGGCAAACTCGACGCTGCCGGAGCACGCCGCGCCTTGACAGTTTCCTTCCGCGGCCCTACTCTCCTCTCGACGACTCGCGGCCCGCGTTTATCGGCCCCATCGTTCTCATAAGAACGATCACGAAATCCAGCGCAGGAGGTTCGCAATGCATAATTTGATTTGGTGGATCATGGTTGGCCTGATCGCTGGTTGGGCCGCAGGGCAACTCATGAAAGGCGGCGGCTACGGTGTGGTCATGGACATCGTGCTTGGCATCGTCGGCGCCGTCATCGGGGGATGGCTTCTGGGCGCGCTCGGCATCAGCGCCGGCGGCTTCATCGGCACGATCGTAGTGGCCATCATCGGCGCGGTTTTCCTGATCTGGATCACGAGATTGCTCAAGAAGGCATAAGCACTTACGTAGCGACAGCCGCCTCGGCTGTGCAGCGGGGGCGAAGCCCCGCTGCGTCGTGACTCAATTAACCAGTCTGACTGCCAGCCTGACCCGCCAGCCATCTCAAAACACAGCTCTTGCATCCACCACTCCAGACGCCCTCCGCTCGGTGTCTAAGTCTCATGCAGGGTCGCAGCGTCGCGCAGCCGGTCGCGCAAGCAGCAACGCGCTCGGCGTTCTATCGATGACGCTCGAACCTGATCGACGGAGGACTCATGCGCGCTTCGAAAGTTGCAGTCTTGTGGTTTTCGCTTGTCGTATTGCTCATCGCAGTTTCATCTGGCCAGTCTTCTTCTGGAACCCCAAACCCCGCCGACGCGGCCGCACGCCTGCCCGTAACCCGAGTCATTCTCTACAAAAACGGCGTCGGATATTTCGAGCACGCCGGTCACGTCCGCGGCAGCCAGGACGTGAACGTGGATTTCACGACCGCACAATTGAATGACGTGCTGAAGTCGCTGACGGTGCTCGATCTGGGCAAGGGACGCATCACCGGCGTCAGCTACAACTCGAATGCGCCGCTGGCCAAGCGCCTGGGCTCGCTGCATTTGCCGGTGGGCGAGAACCCCACCACGGCGCAGTTTCTCGACGCCCTGCGCGGAGCGCGCCTCGAAGTGAAGAGCGGCGCCGAGAGCGCCACCGGCCGTCTGCTCAGCATCGATGAGCGCGAGATTCCCATCAAAGGCGACCAGAAAATTACGGTCGATCAGATTTCCATTGTCAGCGACGCGGGCGAAGTGCGCGTATTCGATCTCACGCCTGCCACCAGCGTTCGCGTCGCCGAAAAAGAAGTGAACGAAGAAGTAGGAAAATATCTTGGGCTGGTCGCCTCCGCTCGCGATCAGGATGTCCGCCGCATGACGATTTCTACTGCCGGCGAGCGCGAGCGCGATCTGCTGGTCAGCTACATCAGCGAAGTTCCGGTGTGGAAGAGCACCTACCGCATCGTGATTCCGAACGAAGGCAAGCCGCTGCTGCAGGGCTGGGCCATCGTCGACAACACCGTGGGCGAAGACTGGAAGAACGTGGAACTGGCGTTGGTGGCGGGCGCGCCGCAATCGTTCGTGCAGGAACTTTCGCAGCCGTATTACACGCGGCGGCCAGTCGTGCCACTGCCGGAGAACGCGATGCTCTCGCCGCAGACGCATGAAGCCACGATGGAAGACGAAGCGCCCGCGCCTCCGCCGCCTCCGCCGAGCGGTGTGGTTGGGGGCGTACCCGGCGGAGTGGCAGGAGGCAGCATGGGCGGAATCGTCAGCGCTGCTCCAATGGCGCGGGCTCAAAAATCTCTCAGCGCTGGCAATGGCGGTGGCGCCGGCGGCGGTGTCTTTCATGGCGGCGGAATGGAGAGAGTCGGCCTCGGTCCCAACTCCGCCGAGATGGCCGAATCTCTCGAAGCTACCACCTCAACCGCCCAAACCCGCGACCTCGGCGACCTCTTCGAATACAAGCTCAAAGACCACGTCACGATCCGCAAGAACCAGTCGGCGCTGGTTCCGATTCTGCAATCGCGCATCGACGCGGAAAAAGTTTCGGTGTGGAATCCTTCGGAACGTTCCGTGCTGCGCGCGCTGTGGATGAACAACACCAGCGACCTCACGCTCGACGGCGGCAGCTTCAACGTGCTCGAAGGTGACGCCTTCGCCGGCGAAGGCCTGATGGATCCGGTCAAGCCCGGTGAAAAACGCCTGCTCTCCTACGCCGCCGATCTCGGTGTTCTGGTCGACGGCAAACAGAAAGCCGACAGCCAGCGCGTCACCAAAGTGATCATCGCGCACGGCACCATGACGCAGATGACCCAGGAGCGCCAGGAAAACACTTACACCATCCGCAACCGCGACACCGCCGCGCGGACGGTGGTCATCGAGCATCCGGCGCGCGCCGGATGGAAACTTACCGACGACGTAACTCCCGCCGAGAGCTCTGCGTCCTTCCATCGTTTCCGTCTCAGCGTCGAGCCGAAGAAGACCACGACGTTGACGGTCAAGGAATACCGTCCCATCCTGAACAGCTATCAGTTGTCCAACGTCACCGACGATCAGATTAAATATTTCCTGGTGCAGAAGATGATCAACATCGAAACGGAACGAGTGCTGCGCAAAGTGATTCTGCAGAAAAACGACATCGCGCAGCTCGACGCCACCATCGCCGGACGCAGAACCCAGATCACGAGCATCTCCGAAGATCAGCAACGCGTGCGCGAAAACATGAAAGCGCTGAAGGGCAGCGCCGAAGAAAAAGCGCTGGTCGAGCGCTACGTAAAAGAACTGAACGAGCAGGAAGACCGCATGCAGTCCCTGCGCCGCGAGATCACCGAACTGCAGGCAAAACGCGAAGCCGCGCAAAAGACGCTCAACGAGACCATCGAAGCGCTACAGATGGAGGTGACGCTGTAGGGGATAGAGCAGTGGGCCGCAGCCGGGCTTCGCCCGGCCAGACAGCCGAGGGCGGCTGTCTCCACATTTTCTGAGTAGCATCCCGGCTCATGTGGCGATGGCCGCCTCGGCCGTCCAAGCCTGGGCCAAGCCCGGCGCCCCCCGTCGATGCTCCAAGCCCGGGAGGGAGCTAACCCCGCAGCCTTGCTCGTCTCAGGAAGCGCTCGATGCGGCGACTCCGGCGACAGCTGTCACGCCTGGAACGCGCGAGCCGAACCTTGGGACCGGCCACCCTTGACAGCCCTGCAGCGGCCAGTTAAACCGATTCAGTGGCGATGTTTAAGTGATTTATTTTCATGCACTTGCGAGAGTACTTTGGCACAGGGGCCAAGCCTCGCAAGGCCATGAAACTGAGATGCTTCGGGCGGATTGCCTCAAAAACAGTGCAACTCCGCGAAAGGATGCCCGGCCGCGTCTATTGCTCGGATGAAATCGCATCGCAGGGCGGGCCCGGAGAAGTCAGCTCGTCAACGTGTCTTGCGGCGTCTTCGAGCCGTATTTTTTGGTCGGAAGGGATATCTGCCCTTTCAGCTTCCTGGGTCAGCTTTCCCAACGCCCCGCACTTTGAATAGATGTAGTAGAGGGTCTCGGCGGCGTTGGCTCGCAGCACTTCGCTATCACTCCGCTTGATGCCCCTGATGAGATATGGAACTACATTCTTGCCCAGCCCGTTCAGATGATGCAGCTCATTGATCGCTGGATATTTCTGCTCACTGGCTTCGGCATAGTCGGGGGTCCACCGCTCGAAGTCGAGCATCCCGACCAGGAATTTGATGTAGTTCTTGTTCTTATAAGCGGTGGCGCTACCTAGGATACTGAAGGCACCATCCACACAGTGGCGATTTTCTGCTGTGCTGTTTGCTTTGTGGTCCACGAGAAATTGGGCTGCCGTCTTCTCGTCCTTTATCTCTGGACACTCCTGTGAAATTGCTTCGCAAGCCAGGAACAGAACCGTGATCGCGACGCAGGTGCAATTGAACCGCATAGGAACCCACTTCTGATCGATTGCCGTTTCCGCTAATGTCGCCCGTAGTCGGAGTCGACGAATCTTACCGCTGCGCCCGCGGCCCCGCTGCCTTCACTTCCGCCGGTGGGTCGAAGTGCTCGAAGTTCTTGGCGAAGCGGTTGCGCAGGTCTTCGGCGGCTTTGTCGTAGGCGGCTTTGTCCGCCCACTTGTTGCGTGCGTTCAGCACATACGGAGGCACGCCGTGACAATTTTTTGGAATGCTGAAGCCGAATGTCGGTTCGATTTCAAATTCTTCCCGCGCCAGCTCTCCTTCCACCGCCGCGTCGACCATGGCGCGGGTGTAGGGAATGTCCATGCGCCGGCCTACACCGTAAGGTCCGCCTTGCCAGCCTGTATTCACCAGCCAGCACTGCGCGTTGTGTTCACGCAAGCGGCGGCCCAGCATTTCGGCGTAGACCTTGGGCCGAAGCGGCAGGAACGGCGATCCAAAGCACGTCGAGAATGTTGCTGTGGGTTCTTTCACCCCGGCTTCCGTGCCTGCGACCTTCGCGGTATAGCCCGAGAGAAAGTGATACATGGCCTGCTCCGGCGTCAGGCGAGCGATCGGCGGCAACACTCCGAACGCGTCGGCGGTCAGGAACACCACGTTCCTGGGATGTCCGCCAATGCCGGGGATCACCGCGTTGTCGATGAAATCGACGGGATACGCGGCTCGCGTGTTTTCCGTTTTGCTGTCGTCGTTGTAATCGGGAACGCGCGTCTGCGGGTCGAGCGTGACGTTTTCCAGCACGCAGCCGAAGCGCAGCGCATTCCAGATCTGCGGCTCGTTTTTCTTCGAGAGCTTGATGCACTTGGCGTAGCATCCGCCTTCGAAGTTGAAGATGCCGTTGGCGCTCCAGCCATGTTCATCGTCGCCGATCAGGTCGCGCGAAGGATCGGCGGAAAGGGTGGTCTTGCCCGTTCCCGAAAGTCCGAAGAACAACGCGCTCACGCCGTTATGTCCCACATTGGCGGAACAGTGCATGGGAAACACGTTGCGCGGCGGCAAAAGAAAATTCATGATGCTGAAAATGGATTTCTTCATCTCCCCGGCGTAGGACGTTCCACCGATCAGCACCGTCCTGCGGGTAAAGTTCAGGAGAATGAAAACTTCCGAATTCGTGCCGTCACGTTTGGGGTCAGCCTGGAACTCGGGCGCCGCAATCACCGTGAACTCCGGCTGATGCGATTTCAGTTCTTCCGCCGAAGGCCGCAGGAACAATTGCCGCACGAACAGGTTATGCCAGGCGTATTCCGTCACCATGCGCACGGGCAGGCGATAAGCCGGGTCGGCTCCGCAGAAAAGATCCTGCACAAAAAGTTCCCGCCCGCGCAGGTGTTCCATGACGCGTTCGTAAAGCGCATCAAATTTCCCCGGCTCGAACGGAGCGTTCACCGCGCCCCACGCCACCGCGTGTTCCGTGGTCTCGTCCCGCACAATGAATTTGTCTTTGGGCGAACGGCCGGTGCGGTTGGTGTAGCCCACCAGCGCGCCGTTGGCCGCCAGCTTGGCTTCATTGCGCCGGATGGCGTGCTCCACCAGCAGAGCGGGAGACAGGTTGAAGTGAGTCCTGCCTTCGCTCAATAACTCAGCAACATTGCTGATGTGCATGGTCGTAGCCATAAAGTCTCCTCAAGTACCCGGAACGAAGGCGAAAAAGGCAAACGTCGTATTGTGCCTGAAACCCCACGGCCTGCCAAGTGACGTCACGGGCGCCATCAGCCGCGATACGGCCTCATCTGCAATCCCGGTTTCAAATGAAGTCCGGTTCTCAAATAGGTGCAGTTGGCGCAAAGCGGGAGACAAAGCGAAGCAGGGCCGGATTTGAACATGCAACTGCTTTCCTGGGAGCCGGGGGAGATCCTACGCCGTCACTTCCGCTTGCATGGCAGAGACCGCGGCGTCCAGATGCGCCAGCGTCTCCTCCACGGTCAGAGAATACATATCGCGCCCGCTGCCTTCGCCGGACTCGATTGCCGTTTTCAAATAATGGCCCGCGATCTCCAGCGCCAGCGAGTCCGTGATGGCCTTGCCGGTGCGGTTCTTGTATTCCACCCACGCCGGATGAGGCAGCGCCACCCAGGCCTTCTTGCCGTCCACCAGGAACTTGATGTCGACGGCATCGGCATGGCGCGTGGCAATGGCCACGATCATCGCCTGATAGACGCAGTGGACCTGCTTTTTGGTCCAGCGATCCGTGGCTGTGAAATTCTCGAACATAACTAACTAAAACTATAGCGGAGTGCGGGGGAGGGAGCAAACGGCGATGGCGGCATCAGCCGTATGAAGTGGCGTCGGACCTCGGGCCTCGGACGCCTGTCCTCATAATTCACCACGGAAGAGGCTGCCCCACCCTTCGCGGTTTTCGAAGGGTGGGCGCCGCGGACGACGGT
>DATGHF010000077.1:0-3206 GCA_035308125.1 Candidatus Sulfotelmatobacter sp. | reverse complement strand
GCAGCATTCCAGCCAATCACAGCCAGATCATTGGGATAGTACGAAATCCGCGATTGCAGAATCTCGTTGCGTTCGCCATCGGAGAGTTGCGCGGTCTCGCCACGCACGATCTGGGCAATGTGCGCGCCCTGCGCCTTGCAGAGCTCTTCAGCCGACGGCGACCCTGCCATCTCACGAACGTGAAAGATAAAGTAATCTTCACTCAGCCATTCCTGGTAGGGCTTGACCAGCGCCGGGGCTGCGCGCTCGAGTTTTTGGCGCGCGATATGGGAAGCATGCGCGGAAAAATCCACGTCCCATACCCAGCGGCTGCCCAGACGGACCAGCGTGTCCCAATCTCCGGAAAATGGCAGTTCCAGCACTACGCTCACCACACCGTAGTCGTAATACTTGATCTGGCCTTCCAACCTCTCCCCGCTTTCAAGCACCAGCGGCTCAATCGGTTCCACCACCGGGGGACGCTCGTAGCGGACGTAGCCGGGCGCCTGATGCTTCAGGGTGGGGTGTTCCAGGGTGCGGGCGCCGAAAATCTGCTGAAGCTGATCCAAACGTATTTCTTCGCAGACATCGAACTGAATCAGCACCAGCACCGAACCGTGCAGGGCAGAATCCCCGGTTATCAACGGCGCGGAGAGGGCGCTAGCTACCTCCCTGGCTTGGCGGTCGGTAACGGCGATGGCGGGTTCGTTGTCGCGGATCATGGCGGCCCTGGGCGTGGCCGGGTGAGCTAAACCCGGTAACACTATTCTCCCAGAATCCAGGCCGTCTTGGCGACAGGCCAGTTAACCTTGTAATATCAATAAGTTAGGACTGGCGCAGTCCCATTTGAATCACTTCCGCCAGATGCAAAGCATACCGGCCTGCGCCTTGGGCGATCTGCTCACGGCAGCTAAACCCGTCCGCAATGATGAGAGAGTCCTGCGGCGCCTGCCGCACCGCGGGAAGCAGTTCCAATTCACCGACTGCTATTGAGATCCCATACTTGTCCTTTTCAAAGCCAAACGACCCCGCCATACCGCAGCAGCCGGGCGCGGGGGCGTGAAAATCAATTTCCATCGCCCGCAACACCGCTTCTTCATCCGTCATCTTCATGATCGACTTGTGGTGGCAGTGTCCGTGGACGAGCGCGCGCCGTCGCAGCGTCGGAAGCCGGAAATGTTCCCCCTTTTGCCGGAGGAATTCACTCAGCAGGAACGTCTGGCGCGACAGTGCCTGCGCCCGCGGATCGCGAGGAAACAAGTTGGTTAACTCATCCCGGAACACGGCGGCGCAACTTGGTTCCAGGACTACTAGAGGAGTTCCTTTTTCGATTTCCGGCGCGAGCGCGTCCAGAATATCCGATAGCAGGCGCTTCGCGCGCTCCAGCATGCCCCAATCATAGAGTGGGCGCCCGCAGCACAGGCCGGCCTTCGGCAGCAGGACATGAAAGCCCGCCGCTTCCAGCACTTCGACCGCGGCTTTCCCGGTTTCGGGAAGAAAGTAATTATTGAAAGTGTCAGGCCAAAGCAGCACTGGCGCTCGCTTGAGGTTTCGCGACTCCCGCCGGCGAAACCAGGTACGAAATGTCTCGCGAGCGAAAGCGGGAATACTTCGCTGCCGCGGCATTCCCGCGACAAATTTCGCGACCTCCCGCAGTAGAGGCGTTTGTGTCGCCAGATTCGCCAACGCCGGCGCGAACGAAGCCATCCGCGCCCACATCGCGATGTTCCCAAAAGCATACGCGCTGCGTGGACGCCGCCGTCCTTTGTAGTAGTGCGAAAGAAATTCTGCCTTATACGTCGCCACATCCACGCCGACCGGGCAATCGCTCTTGCAGCCTTTGCATGCGAGGCATAGATCCAGCGACTCTTTCACGTGCTCATCCCGCCAGCCATCCCGGATCATCTCGCCCTTGGTCATCTCCCACAGCAGGTGAGCGCGGCCGCGCGTGGAGTGCCGTTCTTCTCCGGTCACACGGAAGCTGGGGCACATCACGCCGCCATCGTAGCGCCGGCATTTCCCGACTCCTACACAACGCAAAGTAGAACTGGCAAGGCTCCCGTGATCCTCGGGAAACTGAAAATGTGTGTCCGGCTCCCAGGGACGGTATTCAGCTCCTAAACGCAAGTGCTCATCCAATTTGTAAGGCTCGACCACCTTCCCGGGATTCATCTTCCACTCAGGGTCCCAGAGCGCTTTGAACTCTCGAAATGCCTGCACCAGTTCCGGGCCAAACATACGGGGCAACAACTCAGCTCGCGAATGCCCGTCACCGTGTTCGCCGGACAACGAACCGCCGTAGCCGACCACCAGGTCCGCAGCCTCTTCCACAAACTTGCGATAGTTGGCGATGCCTGCGACCGACTGCAAATCGAAATTGATGCGCATGTGGACGCAGGCGTGCCCGAAGTGTCCGTACATGGCGCTGTGGTAGCTGTAACCCGACATCAATTTCGTCAGGTCACGCAGATAGGTGCCAAGCTTCTCGGGTGTAACCGCGGAATCCTCCCAGCCTTCCCACTCCAGGGATTCGCCGGGAACATGAGAAGTCGCGCCCAAAGCCGATTCCCGGACTTCCCAAACTCGCTTGATCTGCTGTTTGTCGGTGAACAGGCGCATCTGCGGAGGCGTGGAGCTTCGCGACAGCACCTGCATCAACTTCTGCGCCTGCGATTCCGCTTCCGCCCGAGTTGCAGCGCCGAATTCTGCCAGCAACCATCCCCCGCCTTGCGGGAGTAAAGCGAGGCCCTCCGAGTTGATTCCCTTGCGCCGGGTGTATTCGACGAGAAGATGGTCAACACCTTCAAGTCCAATAGGGCCGTGGTTCATGATTTCCGGCACACGGTCGGCGCATTGAAAAATGTCGTCGTAGGCGAGAACCAGAAGCACGCGTTCGGGCGGGCTTTCGACCAGGCGGCAAGACGCTTCCAGCACCGTGACGCACGTCCCCTCAGACCCGACGAGAGCGCGCGCCACATGAAAACCATTTTCCGGAAGGAGATAGTTGAGGTTGTAGCCCGAGACTCGGCGCGGAATGTTCGGATATCGCTGGCGCACCAGGTCCGCGTATCGATCTCGTAGATCTTTCAAACCTGAGTAGATCTCGCCGCGCCGGCCGCCTTCGCGAATGATTCGTTCCAGTTGCGCCTCAGATGTTCGCCCGACTCGCATCCGTAGGCCGTCGTAGGTAAGGATCTCCAGTTCTTCGACGTTGTCGTCGGTCTTAC
>DATGHF010000076.1:0-3041 GCA_035308125.1 Candidatus Sulfotelmatobacter sp. | reverse complement strand
ACGCAGGAACGAGGTGGTCCTGTCGGAAAAATGATAATCGAGCCGAATCATCCCCGAGTCTTCGTAATCGATCTGCCGTCCCAGGGCGACGTAGTTCCAGACATTCGGCTTGGACGTCGCGGAGGTGCCCGACGTATAAGCGCCGGAGCGAAAATAGACCAGTAAACGCCGCGTGAGCGGCGTTGCTGGCGGAGCAAAACCAAGCCGCCAGGAGGCTGGTTCCATCGAACATTCCCATAAGTTTATGTTTTGTGGAACACCAGAGAGGTGTACACAGTGGAGCTGTATGCGCGGGTGCGGCGAGCGGTCGTCGTCGACAAGATGAGCGAGCGCGAGGCGGCCAAGCAGTTCGGGCTGGCTCGCGAGACGGTGAGGAAGATGCTGCGCTACTCGGTGCCGCCGGGCTACCGGCGGAAGCAACCAGCGCGCCGGCCGAAGCTAGACGCGTGGGTGGCCGCCATCGACCAGATCCTGGAAGACGACAAGGCCGAAGGCCGTAAGCAGCGCCATACCGCCAAGCGGATCTTTGAGCGGCTGCGCGACGAACACCAATACACGGGCGGCTACACGATTGTGAAGGACTACGTGCGGCTCAGGAAGCTGAGTCAGCGCGAGATGTTTGTGCCGCTGGCGCATCCACCGGGAGACGCGCAGGCCGACTTCGGCGAAGCGATGGTGGTGATCGCCGGTGTGGAATGTAAGGCGCACTATCTGACGATGGACCTGCCGCAGTCCGATGACTGCTTCATGATGGCCTTTCCGGCGGAGACGACGGAAGCGTTCCTGGAAGGCCACAACCAGGCCTTCGCGTATTTCGGCGGCGTGCCGCGCACGATTCTGTACGACAACACCAAGATCGCCGTGGCGCGGATCTTGGGCGATGGCACGCGTACCAAGACGCAGGCATTCAGTGAACTGCAAAGTCATTATCTATTCGCGGAGAAGTTCGGACGACCGGGCAAGGGCAACGACAAGGGGAAAGTGGAAGGGCTGGTGGGCTATGCGCGGCGGAACTTCATGGTGCCGCGTCCGCGCTTCGCCACCTGGGATGCATTCAACGCTCACTTGCTGGTTCAATCGCAGAAGCGGCGGGAGCGCAAATTACGGGGACACCAGCAGACGATCGGAGAGCGCTTCGAGAAAGATCGGGAGCGGCTGTTGTCACTGCCGGCGGCGCCCTATGAAGCTTGCGACAAGCGATCCACGCGGGTCACTTCGATGTCGTTGGTACGCTATCGCACTAACGATTACTCGGTGCCGGTGGAGTGGGGACATCGCGAAGTGCTGGTAAAGGGATTCGTACACGAAGTGGTGATCTGCGCGGCCAACGAGGTGATCGCGCGCCATCCACGAAGCTATGAACGGGAAGACATGATCTTCAACCCGCTGCATTACCTGGCGCTGCTGGAGCAGAAGACCAACGCACTGGACCAGGCCGCGCCGTTGGTTGGCTGGAAGATGCCGGAAGGCTTCGACGAACTTCGCCGCCTGATGGAAGCGCGCCTGGGAAAGAAGGGCAAGCGCGAGTGCGTACAAGTCCTGCGGCTGTTGGAGACGTTCGCGCTGGCCGAAGTAGAGCAAGCCATCGACGATGCGCTGCGAATGGGCACGATCTCCTTCGATGCGGTTAAACACCTGCTGCTGTGCCGGATCGAGCGGCGGCCGGCACGGCTGGATCTGGAGAACTATCCGCATCTGCCGGTGGCGCAAGTAGCGACCACCGCGGCTGCCGATTATCTAGCTCTGTTAGGTGCGTGTTGATATGGACACGCCCCAGGTTCTACTCGATCATCATCTGAAAACGCTGCGGCTGCCCACGTTTCTGCGCGAGTACGACAAGCTCGCGCAACAGTGCGCCGCCGAGGGCGTGGACTTTCCACGCTACCTGCTGCGGTTGAGCGAACTGGAACTGCTGGACCGCGAACGTCGCGCCACCGAACGACGCATCCGCCAGGCGAAGTTTGACGTGGTCAAGAGCCTGGACACTTTCGAGTTCCTGGCGATCCCATCCTTAAATAAGTCGCTGGTGTTGGATCTGGCCCGCTGTGAGTTTATCGAGCGCAAAGAAAACATCCTGGCGCTGGGAAACTCGGGCACCGGAAAGACGCACATCGCGCTGGCCCTAGGTCTGGCCGCTTGCCAGAAGGGTTTCCGCGTCCGGTTCACGACCGCGGCGTCGCTGGCGCACGAGCTGATCGAGGCCAAGGACGAACGGCGCCTGATGCGCTTCCAGAAAATGCTCTCCAGCTTCGAGCTTCTGATCATCGACGAACTGGGCTTCGTGCCGTTGTCCAAGACTGGAGCTGAACTACTGTTCGAGGTCTTCAGCCGCCGCTACGAACGCAGCGCCACTCTGGTCACAAGCAATCTGCCATTCAACGAATGGACCGAGGCTTTCGGCTCCGAGCGGCTAACGGGAGCCCTACTGGATCGGCTCACCCATCACGTCCACATCCGGGAGATGAACGGGGAAAGTTACCGGCTCAAAGATAGCAAGCGACGACGCCCCGCGAAGCCTCACTCCTAGTCACCGGCTGATTTACGGCGCCGATTTGCAGGGTCGGCTTCCGCTGCGGCCTAAACGCGCCCCGCAAAGCGGGTCGCAGGCCTACGCTCCAGCCGCCCCCGCAAATCCCTCAAAGCAAAACCCCAACTTCCTAGGAAGTGGTCTACTTTCTCTCCGCCCCGGTGGTCTATTTTTGCTCCGCCCTTGACACCTGAATCCTGGCGGTGGAAATTTCGGCCCGGATGGGCGTTATTTCGTCGGCTTGCGAAGCAAACGCACCATCATCGCGTTCTCGAGCAGTCTTGATGCTCCAGGAGAGCATCTGTTGCCGCCCGGCGTGGTGCCTTTTCCTCGAGGGTTTGCCTTCGGTCATGATGGGCGGCTGTTCCTCGCTTCTGGAGTCGACCATAATGGGCGAGGCGATAACGCCATAATGGCCTTTACTCCAGGCGCACCTATGCAGCCTCATCGGCTGGTCACTGATCACGAATTGAGTCCGCTCGATCTCGCAATCGCGCCCAACGGCAATATTGTC
>DATGHF010000075.1:0-2472 GCA_035308125.1 Candidatus Sulfotelmatobacter sp. | reverse complement strand
CCTGTGCCTGGAGTTTGGACATTTCGATTGACAAAAACACCCGAAAGTGTTTCACTGTGAGTAGTGAAACACGCGGACGCCGTACGCCGGCGCGACAAATTGGCCTCCAAGCTTCCCACGGCGGAATTGCTCCGTGGCTCTCTGTTGCAACGCATGATCCGTCACAAGTCGGGATGTCCGAAGTGCGCCCGTGGGGAGGGCCACCCGATGCTGGTGCTGGCCGTCAGCGAACCGGGCGGCAAAGTCCGTCAGATCAGTCTTCGCCCGGAGCAGAAGCGGGTGGTGGAACAGTGGATCGCCAACTATCATCGCTTGAAGAGTCAGATCGAAGAAATCTGTGAATTGAATCAGAGGTTATTGCGGCCAGAGCCATGAGGTTCTTTTTTTGGGCCCGATATGTTTCACAAGGAGAGATGAAACGATGAAGCCGGTCTTACTCCCTGCCTTGCTCACCATCCTGCGTGCCTGGGCCCCCGCCTTCTCCCAAACGCGCTCCGCGGAACGGGCCGTCGATCAGGCCCTCGGCTCTTTGTTGTCGCTGGGCCGCCGTACCCTGTCTCGCGCCCTGTGGGCTCTGGGCCGGCAGGATCAGGATTGGAGCGCGGACTACAAGTTGCACAGCCGCGCCCACTGGAAAGCGCAGGATCTGTTCCAGCCCATCTGGGAGCAAGCCTCCCGCTTCTGCGACGATTCCGTTTTGGTAGTGGCCATGGACGACACGCGCATCCGCAAGACCGGCCGCAAGATCCTCACCGCGTTCTATCAGCGCGATCCCCTGTCTCCCAAGTTCCGCTTCAATCTTATGTGGGGACTGCGCTTTCTGCATTTTTCTCTGCTCGTGCCGCTGTACCGCTCCCCTGCCGAGGCGCCGCCGCGCTCTCTGCCGGTCCGTTTTCTGGAAGTCCCCGCCCTCAAGAAACCCGGCAAAAAGGCTTCTGCGAGGGAACTCGAGGCGTATCAGCAAGCAGTCAAAGCATGTAACCTGTCGCGTCGCAGTATCGACTCCTTGAAAGAACTTCGTCAATCCGCCGACGACGCCGGTCTCCGCTCCCGCGCCATTCTGGCCGTAGGCGATGCCAGTTTCTGCAACCGCACCCTCTTCCGGCAGCCTTGGGACCGCATCGACCTCCTGGCCCGCGCTCGACGCGATTGCCGTCTCTGTCTCGCCGCGGAAGCGGGCGGCCGCCGCTTCTATTCCCCCGACCGATTCACGCCCGACCAGATCCGCCAGCGGGAATCGCTGCCCTGGCAAAAGGCCCGGATCTTCCATGGCGGACAATGGCGCGATGCCCGCTACAAGGAGATCAGCTCGGTGTATTGGCGCACCGGCGCCGCCAAGCGAGCGCTCCGCCTGTTGGTCGTAGCGCCTGTGCCTTATGCCAGCGGCAAAGGCCAGCGCAAGTATTATCGGGAGCCTGCCTATCTGCTCACCACCGATCTCCTACGGCCCGCCGCCGTTGTGCTGCAAGCTTACTTCGACCGCTGGCAAATCGAGGTCAATCACCGCGAGATCAAAGACACGCTGGGGATCGGACAGGCCCAGTTGCGCCACGCGCGCTCCGTGCCCCGCCAACCGGCGATGCTGGTCGCTGCCTATAGCGCCTTGCTTCTGGCGAGCCTCCAGGTGTTCGGCGATACTCGTTCGGAAAGAGCTTTCCCGGCGCTCCCCAAATGGCGTCGTCACGCCAAGCGGCCCTCTTGCCTCGACCTGGTCACGCTCCTGAGACAAGAGGCCTCCTCGGTCGGGAACTTCTCTTCTGGCACTGCTTCTGTCCATTGGAAAAACCTGGTCTTGGCGGCCGCCGCTTAACGGATTTCTCGAGGACACTCATGCTGGCAACTACCGTAGAATCGACGACCCTCGCCACGGTAGTTTACGATGCCGCCGGCCAGGTGCTGTGGCTTGAGTTCCGCAGTCATGCTGTCTACTGCTACTTCGGTGTGCCGGCTGCGGTTCATCATGCCCTCCTCGCAGCGGACTCCAAGGGAGCCTACTTCAACCGCTCCATCCGGGACCGCTTCCCGTACCATAGAGTCGCCACCGACAGGCCCCTCCCCTGCTGACTACCACTCTCTCAGTTGTTGCGCCGAGTCAGCCCTCCGCCCCCTGTTATCCCAGTCTCTCTTCTGATCCTTTCGCCCTCGAAGGCCGCCTCAAATGTCCAAACTCCAGCCGCCGGCTTTTAGCCGGCGTTGCGTCGGCACTCGTGCCGGCGCCTGCTTCTACTTTGGCGTACATCGAACATAAGTCCTTCAAAATGTTTACCTGCACATGAAGGGACATGGGGCGTTACCGCCTGCGCTTTCCCGGCGGGAACCGATTTTTTCACACCTTCCTAGCGAGGGGATTCCCCGCCCGGTTTTCGCCAAACCCAATGGGAAAGCAGCGCCACCATCGCCGCGGCGCCCACCGCGTACCATCCCACGTAAGGCGGCAACGCCAGCATAACCCCGAATCTGGCGGCCACCGTC
>DATGHF010000074.1:0-3654 GCA_035308125.1 Candidatus Sulfotelmatobacter sp. | reverse complement strand
AGATCTCTGCGGTCAGCGCGGCCATTTCCATGGGAGACCGGTTCATGGTGGACGGGCCGGACGTGCCACCGATCCGCGTGTGCCTCGAGCGCAATGCGCAATGTTTCAAAGGCTCGGTACAACCTGCCGGGCGAAAGAAACCTCTGCGCCATCTCATCGGCATGTCGGAAGAGTTTGCCTCGGGCAACATATCTGCCAACTCGGGAAAAACTCTGTTGGCAAGCTCCGATAACCGATTTGTTTGGGCTTCCATCGCCCACATCCACGGGATTCCCGGCATCCCGGAATGGGCGGGTTGGTTTGCAGATGAACTGAAAACGCATCGCGCGATTACGCGTGCTCTCGGTATTGGATGTGACCCGCTGATTGTGAAAGGCGAGAAAGCCTCAGTGATCACTTCAAAAGCGGCCAACGGTTATCACTTCAAAACCGGCCAACGGGATTGGGCGTCCAGGACTGAGAATGTTCTAACCTGCCGCCTCCTGTGGTGGCAAGTCGGTTTTGGTTCGCCAGCTCCGAGGGCCGCACTTGAGCACGTGTCCGTGGTGCAGTAAACGGTCGAGCATGGCGCTGACGGCGGCGGCGTCTCCCAGCAGTTTTCCCCAATCTTCTACCGGCCGATTCGAAGTTAGCATCGTGCTGGCCCGCTCGTAGCGGCGCATGATGATTTCCAGCAGTTCTTCGGCGGCGGTGAGCGGCAGCTTGCGCATGCCGAGATCGTCAACGATGAGCAGGGGCACGGTCACCAGGAACTCCATGTGCTCTTTGCGGGTGCCGTCGAGCGTGGCTTCGGCGAGATCATCGAGCAAGGCGTGGGTCTCGCGATAGAGCACGCGGTATCCCTGTTGGATGGCGGCTTGGCCGATGGCTTGTGCCAGGTGACTCTTGCCGGTGCCGGGTGGGCCGAGAAACAGGGCATCTTCGTGGCGCGAGATGAAGGTGCCGGTGGAGAGGTCGAAGACCAGGCTGCGGTTCATCTTCTTGTTGAAAGCGAAGTCGAAGTTGTCGAGAGTCTTCTGGGAGTCGCGGAACTGAGCTTGCTTTTTCCGCCGCTCCAGCAGGCGTTCTCCACGCAAGGCGAGTTCGTCGGAGACCAGGCACGACAGCAGGTCGATGGGGGCGAGCGGTTCGGCTTGGGCCTGACGCAGACGGGTCTCCAGCACGGCGGCCATTCCGCCCAGGCGAAGTTGTTTGAGAGCACGGTCGAGTTCGATTAGATTCATTCTTCTATCTCCTTGGTTTTGTAGTTGATGAAGTCGCGGTACTGCACCAGCTCGCGGATCAATGGATCGACTTGCTGCAAACTGAGTGGGGCTTGCGGGCAGCGTTCCAGATAGCGGCGGACAAAGCGATATTCCTGCACTCCCATTTCGAGGGCGGCCGCGCAGGCTTCATCGGTGGCCGCTGCGCCGTACTTCTTGGCCAGGGAGAGAACGCCCAGGATGCGGCGCACACCGACTTCGCCTTGTGCGCGATGGATGGCATCGCAGAGCGCGCCGATGTGCGATCCGGCACGGCCCGCTCGCCCCAGCAGTTGGGAGGTACGCAGCGGCGTGCGCTTGGGATGATCCTCTTCTTTGATGCGATACCAGCCGCGCTTCTGGCGCACGTGTTCGCGCAGCAGTTGCCCGGTCTTGGGATCGAGCAGACGAACGTACAGCTCATCCCATTGCACGCGCAGCACGCGCCCGATCCAGCCCGGCGGCGCGCCGTAGTACGCGGCTTCGACTTCGACGCAGCCGTCGAGATGCACGATGCGCTCGCCGTACTGGTAATAGCGAAACGGTTCGAGCGGCAGCGCCAACAACGTGGGCTTCTCTTCGGCGAACATGGCGGCCACCTGCCGTTTGGTGGTGCCGTGGATGCGCGTGTCGGCCCAGCGCTGCTCCCAGCGATCGAGGTAGGCTTGGGCTTCGTCCAGAGTCTCGAAGCGCAAGCCTTTCAGCGGCGTTCTCTGCGCATGACCGACGCCGGATTCGACTTTGCCTTTGCGGTCGGGATCTTGAATGCGGCAAGGCATGGCAACCGCGCCGTAGTGCGCCAGCACATCCCGATAGAGAGGATTGAGAGCGGGATCGTAAACATCGGGGACGAGCACGCCCTCGCGCAGATTGTCGAGCACGACGATGCGCGTGGCGCCGCCTAGCCGGCGAAAAGCTCGTTCGTGCAGCTCGGCCCAGATGCGCGAACTGGAGCGGAAGGTCAGCAGACGAACCGACTTGCGGCTGCAGCCCAGCGTCATCACGAACAGCCGGGTGCGCCGGTACTTGCGGCTCTCGGGATCGCGCACCATCGGGCCGGTGCCGTAATCGACTTGCGCCTCCTGGCCAGCCGCGGTAACGATCACGACGCGGGCTTCGGGCGTTTGCGTGCCGCGGCGCTTGCGCACGAAGCGTTGCACGCTTTGGTAGCTGCTGGCGAAGCCGTACTCGGAAACCAGATCCTGCCAGATCGCCCTCGCATTCCGGCCGCGGCTGAGTCCTAAGTCGATGGCTTCCCGGTACGGCTCGCAGGCACTGGCGCCGGTGACCACGGCAGAGTCGGTGATCACCTGGTTCTCGTTGGCCGGTTTTGAAGTTGTTTTTGATCTTCCCTTATTGGAAGGGTTTTTGGGGTTGGGGTTGCAGGCATCGGGAATCACCGGAATGGCCAGTTTCGCCGCGCTAAAGTCGGTGATCACTTCGTTGGCCGGTTTTGCTTCGTGCCGTCCCCAGCCACTTGGCGGACGCACTGCAATCCCCGCCCCTTTCAGGTAGGTGCTGGCGGTTTCGCGACGAACGTGGGTCGCTTGCTGGATGCGCCGCAGCGACCAGCCCAGCCGTCCCAGAGCTAAGACTTGTTGTTTCTTCTCTTCGTTCAAGACATTGGCCATGCCCACGGAGCCTACAAGCCTCCGCGGGAATCAATGTCCCGGACGTTACTCTCGTTGGCCGGTTTTCAAGTGATAATCAGTGGCCGGTTTTGGGTGATCGCTGAGGGCAGAGTTCGGACTCGTCAAATTTGCTGACTTGCTTGGCCAGAAGTTCCTGCGCCGACGCGGAGTCCTTCTTCGCCTCTACCTTGTGTCGCTTCGCCAGAGTCGGAACTTGGCTATAAGAGAGGTGGCCAATCAGGTAGTCGGAGACCGTCAGCAAGTCAGCCTTCTTCAATGGAGCCGAAACGCGTTGGAGGATCGTAGCCAAGACACGATGGCGAGTCGTGATCGCCAGTTTCTCCTTCTCGATCCGCTTGCGTTCGTCCGCCCGCTCCCGCTCGACTTGCTGCGGAGAAGGCGTGTTGGGGTGGTGGGTGCGGCACGTCGGGTCGGCACAAACCTTGACGACCTGTCCGCGCTTGCCTCCGTCCATGACGATGGCCTCGGCCATCTTGTCACAGGGTTTTTGAACGGCTGAGAGCTTGGTGCTTGCGCCGTTCGGCTTGGCTTTCTTGATCTCCAACTCCACATAGTGATTCCGCCCCAAGGGAGCGCCCTCGCGAGAATTCCACGCCGCCGAAATCTGGATTAGCTGCGGCTTGGTTTCCAGAGTCTTTTTCACGCAAGCGTCAATCTTGGCCCGGAAACAATCGGGAGATGTGCATGAATCTTTACGCACGTCGGGGAAAAGTAGTTTGTTGAATCCGGTTCGTTTCGGACAGTTCGCGCACGAACCTGCT
>DATGHF010000073.1:0-11345 GCA_035308125.1 Candidatus Sulfotelmatobacter sp. | reverse complement strand
GCGCAGCGCAATAGCACATACTTGGATGATCCCACAATCGCCAGCGATCCGCGATTCAAGTACGTGTCAGCAAGAAAAAGAAGCCAGTTGAACGAGGTGAAGGATGATTTTTCAAAGACTGGCAGCCCTGTAGACACTGCGGTGGAGAAACGGGCTTACCAGAAGTACTTTAAGATCGTTGGAGCAATGCACCGGGCAGGAGTTCAACTCCTGGCGGGCACTGTCACCGAGGAACCTATGTTCACCATTCCGGGCTTCAGTCTGCACGATGAGCTAGCCTTGCTCGTCCAGGCCGGGCTAACGCCCCTGGAGGCATTGCAGACCGCCACACTGAACCCGGCGCGTTTTCTGGGCAGAGAACGCGACTTCGGCACGGTTGCAGCGGGCAAAATCGCGGACCTTGTTCTGCTGGATGCGAACCCGCTTCAGGACATCAGTAACACTCGCAAAATCGCAGCTGTCGTGTATCGAGGCAAACTCTTTCCCAGAGCGTCACTCGACGCCATGCTGGCCAAAATCCAGGTGCTGGCGAGCAGAAAGTCCATTGGCGACGCGCTCGAGGCCACCATTAAAGAAAAGGGCGTGGACGCCGCCATCCGGCAATACCGCGAGCTGAAGTCCACCGAACCCGACTCCTATGATTTTGATGACCAGTATGAGCTAAGCCAGGGCGGCGGGGGCGGTCGCGGCGTGGGCGAGCGGTTGCTGGATGCGAAAAAATTCAAAGAGGCGATCCAGATTTATGAATTGAACGCCGAGGAGTTCCCCCGTTGGTGGTGGACTTATGACAGCTTGGGCGACGCCTACGTGGCGCTCGGCGAGAAGGGGCTCGCGATCAAGAATTTCAAGAAGTCGCTCGAACTGGATCCCGCTCAGACGTACGCGGCCATAAAGCTGAAGCAGTTGAGTTCTCAGTGAAGGGAGTTTTGTATGAAAAAGAACGTCGCGCTGCTATTTCTTCTTTTCCTACTGCCTTCGATTGTGTCGCCGCAAACGTCGGGTACTGCGCAAAAAGCGCTTACCTTGACGCATGTGACGGTGATTGACACGACGGGCGGGCCTGCCCAGCCGGACATGACGGTCGTGATTCGCGGAGACCGCATCGCCAGCATGGGCAAGAGCGGCAAGATTCGCGTGCCGGCGGGCAGCCGGGTCGTGAATGCCGCCGGTAAATTTTTGATCCCGGGATTATGGGATATGGATGTCCTGTGGTACGAACCGGACTATCTGCCGCTCTTCATCGCCAACGGCGTGACCGGCGTGCGGGAGACGATAGGCTACGCGGAGCAATACGAGTGGCGCGAGGAGGTCGAGGCAGGACAATTGCTAGGTCCCCGAATGGTGGTCGCGAGCCGTTGGATGGATGGAGGCTCGCCTAATCCCTGGACTGTTTCCTTGGCTAATGAAGCGGAGGCCCGGCAGGCGGTAGTGAACGCCCAGAAGTATGGCGCGGACGCTATCACGCTGGGCGGCGGCGAGACACTCACACGCGAGACGTTCTTCGCTTTGGCAGATGAAGCCAAGAAGCGAGGCATTCCATTGGAGGGGGCCGTCCCCGTTTCGGTCAGCATCGAGGAAGCGTCGCTTGCCGGGATGGCGAGCATTGATGAGCAACCAGCCATGTTTGGCTTCGAGTTGATACTGGCCGAGTGTTCAAGCCGAGAATCCGACCTTCTCAAATCTTGGCGAGCTCTGGCATCAAAACAGCCAGAGGCGTGGGACACGTTTTGGTATGGGCCGAGTTATCGAGAGCCCATACGATTAGCACTCGATACCTACGACCAACAAAAGGCCGAGGCACTGTTTGCTCTCCTGAAGGCAAATCACACCTGGGTATCCCCTACTCTTGTTGGCCAACGGAACACCACGTTCCTAGATGATCCGGCGCTCGCCGGCGACTCGCGTACCAAATATATGTCGGCTGAAGAAAGAAGCTGGTGGAGCGATATGCGTGGTCGGTATGCCAAGACTTTCGGTGCGGAAGGCCTCGCGCTGCGAAAGCGCGCTTACCAGAAAGAACTCGAAATTGTGGGCGCGATGCGGCGCGCTGGAGTGGATTTCCTCGCGGGCACGACTACAGAAGATCCTCTGTTCGCCGTGGCAGGCTTCAGTCTGCATGACGAGCTGGACCTATTTGTCCGGGCCGGCTTTACACCATTGGAAGCCTTGCAGACAGCCACCCTGAACCCGGCGCGCTTTCTGGGCAGGGAACACGACTTCGGCACGGTGGCGCCCGGCAAAATCGCGGACCTCGTTCTGCTCGACGCGAACCCGCTTGAGGACATCAGCAACACTCGCGAAATTGCCGCCGTCGTGTATAGAGGCAAACTCTACCCCAGAGCTTCGCTGGATGCCATGCTGGCAAAGATGGAGGCGCTGGGAAGCCGAAAGTACATTGGTGACGTGTTCGCGGCAACCATGAAAGAAAAGGGTGTTGAAGCGGCCATCCGGCAATACCGAGAGCTGAAATCCACGCAACCTGGCTCCTACTATTTTGGAGACGCCTACGGCGGCTTAGGTCCCCTGGGTGATGAATTGCGGCACGCGAAAAAATTCGCGGACGCGATCCGAATCCTGGAGATGGACATCGAGGCGCGACCCAATTCGTGGTGGGCGTATGACAGGTTGGGCGATGCCTACATGGAGGCGGGCAAGAAGGACCTCGCCATCAAGAATTTTAGGAAGTCACTCAAACTGGACCCCGCTCAGGCCTATGCCGCCTTCAGGCTGAAGCAGTTGAATTCGCAATGAAGGTTCAACCGTTTCGTGCTGTCCAGCGCGGATACATCAAGAGCAAACGAAACACGGGCAAGCACGTGTCGAATACCCTGGTTCGATTCGTAGCTGTGCGTCGTTGAGATTAGCTGGAGATTCCTATGTCTATCTTTAGCCGCAGAGAATTCCTGAAGTTGGCGGCCATGGCAAGCGCCACACTGCCGTCGCTCCGATTCCAGCAGCCAGCTTTCCACATGCCAAAAATTCAGCGGAGAGGCGCGCCGAAGAAAGTCACCGTCGTTGGAGCTGGCCTTGCGGGACTCGCCGCCGCTTACGAGCTTACGCAAGCTGGGCATGAAGTCACCATTTTGGAGGCTCAGACGCGCCCCGGTGGCCGGGCGCTTACGTGGCGTGAGCCATTCTCCGACGGTCTGTACGCCGAAGCCGGGGCCGCACGGTTCTTTAGCACTCATCAGTTCACGATGCAGTACTGCAAGCTGTTCGGACTGACTCTCGATCCGTTCTATCCCGAAAAACTCGCCCAGGTGGAATTCTTTCGCGGAAAGCGGTCTGTCATCGCGGCCCACGGCAAGAGCGGGCCTCCGCTCGCTGCGTACGGCTTCGATCTTCCCGCCGATGAACAGAAGCTCTCGTACAATGATCTTTGGCGCAGATATGCATTTCCACACGCAATGTTCAATGAGATCGATGCGAGCCACGCGACTGCGCCGGACTGGCCGCCGCAATCACTGAAGAAGTACGACGTGAGCTTGTCTGGCTTCCTGCGGGCGGAGGGCGCATCGCCTGGCGCGATTGGAATCATAACGGACACAGCCTCTTCGGAAGTGTCTGTGCTTTGGCTGTTGCGTGTTTTTAGTCTGATGGGTGGAAGTCAATTGTTGAAGATCCGAGGCGGCACCGACCTTCTGCCGAGCGCCTTCGCGGCTCGACTCAAGGACAAGATTTACTACGGGGCTCCGGTCGTGAGGATCGAACAGGATCGGCAAAAGGTACAGGCAGTCTTCATGCAGTCCGGCTCTCCCCAGAAAATCGTTGGCGATTATCTGCTCTGCACGCTTCCCTGTTCGGTGCTGCGGCGCGTTGAATTCTCTCCGCCGCTGCCCGCTAACAGAGCGAAGGCGATTCGAGAAATAGACTCGGCGCCTCTCACGCGGGTGTTCCTGCAATCACGAAAGAGATATTGGGAGGAGCAGGGATTCAACGGGTTTGGCGACTCCGACGCGCTCACAGAGATTTGGCAGCCCACGTTCGATCAACCTGGACCGCGCGGGATCCTGGTCGCTTATTTCGAGGGCCGCCAGGTCGCGCAGGTGGATGCCATGGATGATGGTGAGCGCATCAGGTACACACTCCAGAATATGGAAAGGATTTTCCCCGGCATCGCCGCAAACTGCGAAGGAAGCGCAACGAAAGTGTGGGCGCACGACGAGTGGGCCAAGGGGGGCGAAGCCGTGTACAAGGCAGGTCAAGTGATCGAGTTCCTCCCCTATGTCGGCCGCCCAGTTGGGCGGGTCCATTTTGCGGGAGAACACACGTCACCGTGGGGCGGCTGGATGAATGGCGCGTTGGAATCTGGCGTCCGCGTGGCCCGAGAGATCAGCGAAATACCGTAATCTGTCGCGCGGTCAATGGCGGTCAAGCATCTTTTGCGGATTAAACGCGCGAACCGAGAAATACAAAAAGCTGAGGAGGGCTTCATGTTTCGTCGAAGCGGAAGTTTCATGTGTTTGTTCGTACTATGTTTCGCGCCTGCGGCTAGCAGCCAGAGCACGAAGAGCGCAGAGGCCTCCCCTGCTCGAACGTACCCGGATTTTGCGCTGCAACCACCACCGATTAACACTTCGCCGGGTCCTGAGTACGCCTCCTGGACCAGAATGTATCAGGGCATTCCGGGCATCGAGCGCACGGCGAGAGGACGCTTGTGGGCCGCGTGGGACGCCGGCGACGTCGATGAAGGGCCAATGAACTATGTTGCGGTCGTCACAAGCTCTGACGATGGGAAGAACTGGTCTGAACCGAAGCTGGTAATCGATCCGCCAGGCAACGTTCATGCGTGGCTGCCCTGCTTGTGGATTGACCCACAGGGTCGGCTTTGGCTGTTCTGGAGCCAGGACTACGGAGGATGGGATGGGCGGGGTGGGGTGTGGGCGATTATCAGCGACAACCCAGATTCAGAAAACCCCAGGTGGTCTGCGCCGCGGCGATTGGCTGACGGAAGGGCTATCAATAAACCAACTATCCTAACGACGGGAGAGTGGCTCCTCCCCGTGGCAGTGCGGCCTGACGAATGCAACCTCGCGGACGTCAACAAAGACTATAAACTCGGCCTCAGTCCCTCGGTCGTCAAGGTCCTTTGCCATGACCTCGGAGACCAAAAAGGCACGAGCGTCTACGCCTCTGGTGACAAGGGTGAAACCTGGAGATTCCTGGGCCAGGCTCGGGTGCAAGACACAAATGTCGGTGAGCACATGATCGTTGAGCGCCGCGACGGAAGCTTGTGGATGCTCGTTCGCACCGAATATGGAATCGGCCAGAGCATTTCTCGAGACCGAGGCAAGAGCTGGGGCGAAAGCGGTCCGAGCGGCATTCGCAACGCCGTCAGCCGGTTTTTCATTCGACGGCTGAAGTCGGGCAAGCTGCTGATGGTGAGGCACAACCCGCCTGACATCTGGACTCGCTCCCTCCTGACGGCCTATTTGTCAGACGACGATGGCAAGACGTGGTATGGCGGCCTCGTACTCGACGAGAGGAAGGGAGTGTCTTATCCCGATGGTGTCGAAGCGGGCAATGGCAAGATCTACGTGATCTACGACCGAGGGCGGAGCACTGACCGGGAAATCCTGATGGCCACCTTCACTGAGGAAGACATCAAGCAAGGCAAATGCGTTACGGACCAGTGCCAGCTCAAGATGATCGTCAACAAAGCTGGGGGATAGTCGTTGAATCCTCAGTGAAGGTTCAACCGCCGTGCGCTGAATGGCAGACGGGTCCGAGCCGACGTTCAAGCGGTAGTGTGGGGCCAAAGTTGCTGCCATCAAGGAGGTTTGCATGAAAAAGAACTTCGCACTGCTAGGTCTCCTTTTCTTTGTGTCTTCGTCTGTCGCTCATCAGGCATCAAGCACAAAGCATAGGACGCTCGCCCTGACCCACGTCATGGTGATTGACACGACGGGCGGGCCTGCCCAGCCGGATATGACGGTTGTGATCCGGGGCGATCGCATCGCGGCTGTGGGCAAGAGTGGCAACGTACGAGTGCCGGCTGGCAGCCGGGTGGTGAATGCCGCAGGTAAATTTTTGATCCCTGGCTTATGGGACATGAATGTCTTTTGGTACGACCCGCCCGAGTATCTGCCGCTGTTCATCGCCAACGGCGTGACCGGCGTGCGAGTGATGTTGCGGTATGCGGAGTACCCAGAGTGGCGGAAGGAGATCGAGGCCGGGCGATTGCTGGGTCCGCGCATGGTGATCGGGACCCGCTGGGTCGAGGGATCCAGGGAGATTGATACGTGGTCTATTCCCGTGGGTAACGAAGCGGAGGCCCGGCAGGCAGTCATCAACGCCCAGGAGTACGGCGCTGATTTT
This sequence comes from Candidatus Sulfotelmatobacter sp., assembly GCA_035308125.1. Lineage (GTDB taxonomy): Bacteria > Acidobacteriota > Terriglobia > Terriglobales > Acidobacteriaceae > Sulfotelmatobacter. The sequence continues at coordinate 5,027 of DATGHF010000073.1, read as the reverse complement.
ATCGAACTGGGCGGCGTCGAGAGTCTTTCCCGCGATGCATTCTTCGCCCTTGCAAATGAAGCGAAGAAGCGCGGGATCCCATTCGAGGGACATGTGCCCGTTTCCGTCAGTGTCGAGGAGGCATCGAATGCCGGGCAAAGGAGCATTGATGACCTACCAGCAGTCTTTAGCGAAGGGATCCTTGACGCCTGCTCGAGTCGCGAGCGAGATTTGCTCAAGTCCTGGCAGGAAGCCATTGCGAAGTTCTCGGGAACGCCTCAGGGCACCGATTGGCCTTGGCGGGGACCAGGCTTTCGCACGCGAACGCAACTAGCACTCGAAACCTACGACCAGCGAAAGGCCCAAGCATTGTTTGCTCTCCTCAGGGCGAACCATACCTGGTTTTGCCCTTCGCTCACCGCCCGGCGCAGTTTGGCATTTTGGCAAGATCCGTCCTTTGGCACCGATCCACGGCTCAAGTACGTGTCGGCAGGTACCAGAAGTTGGTGGAACGAGGAGTATACAAGCGCGGAAGATATCGCGGTGTGGAAGAGGATTTACCAAAAATATCTTGAGATCGTGGGCGCCATGGGGCAGGCAGGCGTTGAATTCCTTGCGGGGACGCACACGGAAGAACCGTCGTTCACCTTCGCAGGCTTCAGCCTGCATGATGAGCTGGCTCTGTTCGTCCAGGCTGGGCTCACACCCCTGGAGGCCCTGCAAACTGCCACCCGGAACCCGGCACGCTTTCTAGGGAGAGAACGCGACTTCGGCACGGTTGCGCCCGGCAAAATCGCGGACCTCGTTCTGCTCGACGCGAATCCGCTTGAGGACATCGGCAACACTCGCAAAATTGCGGCCGTCGTGTATGGAGGCAAACTCTACCCCAGAGCCGCACTCGACGCCATGCTGGCAAAGATCGAGGTTCTAGCAAGAAGAAAGTCCATTGGTGACGTGCTCGAGCCAATCATTGAGGAACAGGGCGTGGAAGCCGCGATCCGGCACTACCGCGAGTTGAAGGCCACCCAACCGGACTCCTATGATTTCGGAGATCGGGGCGAGTTGCTCTACCTGGGTGACCATTTGCTGGACGCGAAAAAATTCAAAGAGGCGATCCAGATCTATGAATTGAATGCTGAGACGTTGCCCCATGATTGGTGGGTCTATGACAGCTTGGGCGATGCCTACATGGAGGCGGGCAAGAAGGACCTCGCGATCAAGAATTACAAGAAGTCGCTGCTACTGGATCCCGGCAACCAGCATGCGGCCATAAAGCTGAAGCAGTTGAGTTCTCAGTGAAGGGAGTTTTGTATGAAAAAGAACGTCGCGCTGTTATTTCTTCTTATCCTACTGCCTTCGATTGCGTCGCCGCAAACGTCGGGTACTGCGCAAAAAGCGCTTGCCTTGACGCATGTGACGGTGATTGACACGACGGGCGGGCCCGCCCAGCCGGATGTCACGATCGTGATCCGTGGCGATCGCATCGTCGGCATGGGCAAGAGCGGCAAGATTCGCGCGCCGACGGGCAGCCGGGTCGTGAATGCCAGCGGAAAGTTTTTGATCCCGGGCTTATGGGACATGAATGTCTTTTGGTACGACCCGCCAGATTACCTGCCGCTCTTTATCGCCAATGGCGTGACCGGCGTGTGAACGGTGTTGGGCTATCCGGAGCACCACGAATACACCAAGGAGGTCAAAGCGGGACAATTACTGGGCCCGCATTGGGTGGTCGGGACCCGTTGGGTCGATGGGCCCATGCCCAATGATCCAGGCTCGGAAGCCGGGGCTCACATTATGGTGGGCAGTGAAGCGGAGGGCCGTCAGGCGGTAATCGCGGCCCAGGAGTATGGCGCCGACTTTATCGAAGTCGGCGGCGCGGAAAATCTTTCCCGCGACGCGTTCTTTGGCATTGCGGATGAAGCGAAGAAGCGGGGAATCCCATTCGAGGGACATGTGCCCTTTTCCGTTACCATTGAAGAGGCATCGAATGCCGGAATGAGGGACATTGACCCAACGAACAGTGTGCTTGACGTAGGAATCCTTGCTGCCTTTTCAAGTCGCGAGGCAGATCTGCTCAAGTCCTGGGAGGAAGGCGTCACAAAGGCTTTCGTATCGGACCAACCAGATGCATGGGACGCCCTCGAGGAGGGGCCAGGCTTCCGCGTGCCGACGCAACTGGCACTCCAGACCTACGACCAGAAAAAGGCCGATGCATTGTTTGCTCTGCTTAAGGCGAATCACACGTGGATGTGCCCTACGCTCATCGCCGAGCGTAATGTGGCATTCTTCAAAGACCCATCCGTTGCCGACGATCCGCGCTTCAAGTACTTGTCGCCAGGAGAAAGGAGCTGGTTCAACGAGGAGCTCTCGAAGACTCGAAGTCCGGAAGATAGCGCAGTGTGGAAGGAATTTTACCAGAAATACTTTGAACTGGTTGGCGCAATGCGGCGGGCAGGAGTTGAACTCCTGGCGGGCACAACCACGGAGGAACCTCAGTTTACCGTGCCGGGTTTCGGCTTGCACGACGAGCTGGTTTTGCTGGTCCAGGCCGGATTGACACCCCTGGAAGCTCTGCAGACCGCCACGCTTAACCCCGCGCGGTTTCTACGCCGAGAACGCGATTTCGGCAGCGTTGCGTCGGGCAAAAGCGCGGACCTTGTTCTGCTCGATGCGAACCCGCTTGACGATATCGGCAACACTCGCAAGATCGCGGCGGTTGTATATAGAGGCAACCTCTACTCCCGAGCCTCACTTGACGCCATGCTGGCAAAGGTCGAGGCGCTGGCCAACAGAATGTCCATTGGCGACCTGCTCGAGAAAACCATTAAAGAAAAAGGGGTGGTAGCTGCCATCCGGCAATACCGCGAGTTGAAGGGCACTAAAGCGGACTCGTACGATTTCGACGATAAATATGAGCTGGCGGCGCTGGGCACTCACTTGCTCGATGCGAAAAAATTCAAAGAGGCGATCCAGATTGATGAATTGAACGCCGAGGAGTTCCCCCGTTCGTGGTGGTGCTATAACAGCTTGGGCAAAGCGTACATGGGTGCCGGCGAGAAGGAGCTCGCGATCAAGAATTACAAGAAGTCGCTGCTATTGGATCCCACTAACCAGTATGCGGCCCTGAAGCTGAAGCAACTGAATTCTCAATGAACCAGTAGGAGGAGGACATGCGCAGAGTAATGGGTGTATGCATTTTCATTCTGCTAACGGCAAGTTCAGCTCAAGCTCAGCAAAAAAAACTGAAGGTGCTGATTTCGGCGGATATGGAAGGCGTGGGCGGCGTAAGCGCGTGGGACGTGCAAGCCGACTCTAAGGGGCGCGAATACGAACAGTTCCGGCGGCTCATGACGCTGGAGGTGAACGCTGCTATCGCTGGCGCTGCCGATGCCGGCGCCACGGAATTTCTGGTCGTCGAGTCGCACAGCGGGTGGGACATAGACATGGAGTTACTTGATAAGCGCGCGCGGCTGATCCGTGGGTGGCCGCGCCCGCTCGATATGGTGCAGGGCATTGACTCGACGTTTGACGCCGTAGTTTTCGTGGGATATCACGCACGCGAGGGCGCGGCAGAAGCGGTTCTAGCGCACACCGACACTGGCACCATAGTTGTAAAACTTAACGGCGTGGAAGTGCCAGAAGCAGGCTTCAACGCCGCGATCGCCGGAGACTTCGGCGTGCCGGTCGTTTTCCTGTCGGGCGACCAAACGGCCTGCCAGGAGGCTCGCGCGTTGCTCGGACCGATTGAAACGGCGGAAGTGAAGCACGCCATCGGATTTTACTCCGCCGAAATGCTGCCCCCGAACGAATCACAGCGGCTGATTCGCGAGGGTGTGAGGCGAGGCGTCGAACGGCGGGCGGAGATCAAGCCGTATAAGATCTCCCATCCCGTGAAGCTCGAAATTCGATTCAACGACGTTGTAGTCGCCGAGGTGGCTTCCTATCTGCCAGGCGTTGAGCGACCGAGCGGCAACACCATCGCCTTTACGGGACGCGACATGACGGAGGTGTCGAAATTCATCACGGCCGTCGAATATCTAAAGGTTCGGCGTAATGACGAATGAGGATGACCAAAGTCCATCATCGCAGCCTCACACTCCAGTTCGAGGCAGAAATCAAGCCAAAAAGCGAAGACCCACTTTTATCTCTTACATTCGCTTCGCGAATAGCGATTGACCACTTCCGCAAAGAAGTCCTAACATTCCGCCAATGGCGGCATCCACCCCACTGGTTGGGCAGACGATCTCGCATTACCGCGTCGTTTCGAAGATTGGCGGCGGCGGGATGGGTGTGGTCTACAAGGCCGAGGACACCGAACTTGGACGTTTCGTTGCGTTGAAGTTCCTGCCTGAGGATGTAGCCCACGACTCGCAGGCGCTCGAAAGATTCCGGCGCGAGGCTCGTGCCGCGTCCGCTCTGAACCATCCGAACATCTGCACGATCTACGAAATCGGTAAGTACAACGGTCAGTCCTATATCGCGATGGAGTATCTGGAAGGGCTGACGCTGAAGCATCGTATTGGCTGAAAATCGATGGAAGTCGAGGAAGTACTGTCGCTGGGCATCGAGATAGCCGACGCCTTGGACGCTGCGCATTCGAAGGGAATCATTCACCGCGACATCAAGCCCGCCAACATCTTCATCACCGCGCGCGGCCACGCCAAAATCCTCGACTTCGGCCTAGCCAAGGTCACGCTCCAGCCAGAGAGCGGTGCCACCAGTGCCCCAACCATCGAGTCCGAGGAGCACCTGACGAGTGCCGGCAGTGCAGTGGGTACCGTTGCTTATATGTCGCCGGAGCAGGTGAGAGGAAATGAATTGGATACTCGTACCGACCTGTTCTCATGTGGGGCGACCCTTTATGAGATGTGTACACGTTTCTACTCCGACGCTCGCATTATTCGGAAGGCTCGATAAGAACGTGGATTCCGCAGACAGCGCCGCGCAACTTCGTAAGGCATTCCATCGATCTGGCCTGAAGGACTTCACCATAATTACGTTCTCAGGAACAGGCCATACGTTAGAAAGGTCGACGACTGGATACGAAG
>DATGHF010000072.1:0-3834 GCA_035308125.1 Candidatus Sulfotelmatobacter sp. | reverse complement strand
TTCAAATGTTATCGCTGTGCTCTTCGTGCGTTGCCCGATCCTGCGCGTTCCGATCTGCACTTCGGCATCAGCCAAGCCGTGTTCCAGAGGGCGTCACTACCGTGGATTCGATGTGTCCACGGCCTATAGTGGACTCTCGTGTCAAGGGCGGAATAAAAGGGAACCAATATGGCGGAGGAATTGGGAACCAGTAAGAGATGAGCGCGGGATAGTTTATCGGGGGAGAAAGGGCTCTGGAGCGTAGCGGAAGAGGCCTTTCTCCCCCGAGCCGCGTTCGCGGGGGGATGGTTCAGCGGTCTGCAGGTGGGTTGCGTTTGCGGCGGCTTTGCCTGAGGCGATAGCTATCCCCGTTCATCTCGAGGATGTGAACGTGATGGGTGAGGCGGTCGAGCAGAGCGCCGGTGAGTCGCTCGGAGCCGAAGATCTCGGTCCATTCGTCGAAGGGGAGATTGCTGGTGACCAGGACGGATGCACGTTCATAGCGTTGACTGAATATCTCGAAGAGCAGTTCGGCGCCGGTCTTAGAGAGGGGCACGAAGCCTAGCTCGTCAACGATGAGGAGTTCATAGGCGGCGAGTTGCTTCTGGAAGCGCAGCAGGTGCTTTTCATCGCGGGCTTCGATCAACTCGCTGACTAAAGCCGCGGCGGTAGTGAAGCGCACGCGATGGCCACGCTGGCAGGCGATCAGCCCCAGGGCCAGCGCTAAGTGGCTTTTCCCAGTTCCGCTGTTGCCCAAAAACAAAAGATTTTCTTTCCTGTCCAGGAACTGGCAGCGGGCCAGTTCCAACACCAGTGCCTTGTTGAGCGAGGGGATAGCGAGAAAATCGAAACTGTCGAGGCTCTTGACCACCGGAAACCTAGCCTGGCGGATGCGGCGTTCGGTGGCACGACGGTCGCGGTCCAGCAGCTCCAGTTCGGTCAGGCGCAGTAAGTAAGTCGGGAAGTCCGCCTTTTCCTCGGCACACTGACGGGCCGCCTTGTCATACTCGCGCAGGATGGTGGGCAAGCGCAGAGCCTTGAGATGATGCTCCAGCAACACGCGCGGAGTATCGGGGATAGGCATTTCTGGCTGCGTGCTCATATCGCCGCCTCTGGACTCAGAAATGATGGCGATCGTGGCGATGAACTAAGCAAGGCCAGATAGTCCGCGGCCTGTGTGGTGCGCACGTTAGCGGCGGGCAGATGCGGCCAGTTGGCTAGGTCCAGCCGCGGCGGCCGGCGCTCGATGCGGCAGAGCACGAGATGGCGCACCGCGTCGAAGCTGATGGTCTTCAACCGCAGCGCGTCTTCGACGGCGGCGGTGACTTCTGACAGCGCGAAGGTCTCCAACAAGCGCAAGACCTGGATGTACTCGCGGGCGGCCTGCTTGCGCAGGCGGGCCTCCAGCAGGCGCCGCCAATCGGCGAAGCACTCCGGCAGTTGCCAGCCAGCCAGAGGCGCGGCCTGGTCCAGAGCCCGGCTCTTGTGCTCCAGCAGCGCCAGGTAGTGCAGTGGATCATAGACGGCCGTCTCCCGTTCGTAGCTGCGCGTGTGGCGGGCGATCATCTCGCTCCCGCAGCCGATCTCCACGCGATGGACATAGCCCTTCACCAGCACCTGGCGGTGTCCATACTCGGTGGGGACGGAGTAGTCGTTGGTGCGATAGCGCACCAGAGATAAGGAACTGACCCGCGCCGTGACCTTCTCGCACGCCTCGTAGGGTGCGGGCGGGAGCGGCAGCATGGCGGCATGATCGCGCTCGAAGCGTTCGCCGATGGTCTCCGTATGGCCGCGCAGTCGCTGCTCACGGCGGCGACGGCAATCGGCTTCGAGGCGAGCGTTGAGTTCTTCCCAACTGGCCGCGTGAGGAATCGGCACCATAAAGTTCCGGCGGGCGTAACCAACAAGATTTTCGATTTTGCCCTTGTCGTTGCCCTTGCCCGGACGGCCAAACTTATCGGCGAACAGGTAATGGCTCTGTAACTCGGAAAAGGCGCGGGTTTTCTTGCGCTCGCCATCGCCCAGGATGCGCGCCACCGCCAGCTTCGTGTTGTCATAGAGAATGCGCGTGGGCACGGCGTCCCAGTACGCAAAGGCGCGTACGTGGCCGTCCAGAAAGGCTTCCGTGGTTTCGCCTGGAAACGCCTGTACGAAACAGTCGTCGGAGTGGGGCAGATCGAAGGCCTGGTAATGCGCCGTCTGCTCCACGCCGGCAATCACCACTTGCGCTTCGCCGAAGTCCGCCTGCGCCTCGCCCGGCGCGTGGGTCAGGGGTACAAACATCTCCTGGCCGCTGACCTTCGACTCCCGCACATAATCCTTCACGATGGTGTAACCGCCCGTGTAGCCGTGCTCGCCCCTGAGCCGCTCAAAGATCCGCTTGGCCGTGTGCCGCTGCTTCCGCGGCCGCTGCTTGTCATCGGCGAGAATGGCGTCGATGACGCCCTGCCACGGCCCCAGCTTGGGTCGCCGGATGGGCGCCTGCCGCCGATACCCCGGCGGCAGCGAGTACTCCAGCATCTTCCTGATCGTCTTCCGTGCTAGCCCGAACTCCCGGGCCACCGCTCGCCGACTCTTGCCTTCCACCAATACCGCCCGCCGCACTCGCGCATACAGGTCCACGTCGTACATGCCTCCGGTGTCCCACGGAAAACACGTCCCCTGCGGCAGCGAACTCGGCCTTGAACCCAGTTCGTTACTCTCTAAAGGCTCTGTTGTCCCTGGAACCTGAATGTGGCGGGGTGGACTACTTTTACTCCGCCACGCCACGCCGCTAACGCGGCGTAACGTGGTCTATTTTTGCGCCGCCGCGTACAGCCTGCCGAGTTTGCGCACTCTTGATGGTGCGCAGGTATCACGAATATGGCTTGCGGCTGAGCCCACCGATATGCGCTGGAGTTTCGATCGATTGGCGGAACGAGTGAGGACCGTGATTGGTCAGGATCCGTTGGGCAACGGTCTGTTCGTTTTTTGCTCGCGCGGTGGGGATCGATTTAAGATTTTGGCGTGGGACCGGGATGGGTTCGTTCTTTGGTACAAGCGTCTCGAGAAACATACCCGGTATCTCGAACAGCGAACTTCCTCGCTGGTTACCTGACGAATGGAAGCGGCGACACAATCCCGCCATCACAGCCAAGAAGAGCTAACCTCGCGGCGCGGGCCACCTGTCCTTCACATACGCTCACCTTCAACGGCTACAACCCGAACCAAGCAGGCCGAAATTGATAACCTCCTGCGGCCGAGTTTCCCGAAGCGAGTCATAAACCGCGAAGCTTCAGCCGTGAGAAGAGCCGGGGAATTCAAAGCCGCTCCGCGTAGGCTTGGCTTGCTTAAAACGGCGCATTTTCCAACGGCTTCATGCTGGCGAACGGAACATCCAGCTCCAATTGGCCGTTTTTAAATGGCAACAAGTCGGCGACTCTCCGGTTGCTGTCCACTCTGTAGACCAGGTAAGCCCCCTCGTGGCCATGTAGAGAGACCTTCGAAAGAAAGCTTGGGTTATATTCTGCGGGCTCCTGAGGCTCGACAGGGACGGCCGCGTTGTCATTTATAGAATTCATTTCGATATGTTCCTTTCTCCTAATGGTGCGCCGGCGGTGAGTTCGACCTTGAGAGATTGCCCCCCCGTCGTGCAGGGGCAGAACTTACAGCGTAGAATTCTTCACTTTTTTGCTTCTCCAAACGTGCTGCAATATGACCGCCGACTTACGAACATGCCACGCTCTCAAGCGCGGCGCGATTGGGAATGGTGAGCATCGATCCTTGAAATGCGATCAGATTATGAAGCTTAAATTTGCGCAAGGTACGGCTCACCGTTTCCCGGGTCGCCCCGATAAATTCGCCAATTTCTTCGTG
>DATGHF010000071.1:0-52625 GCA_035308125.1 Candidatus Sulfotelmatobacter sp. | reverse complement strand
CAAGGTTCCCGTTTTAGGAAACCCTGGTCGCGGTAGGAGACAACCCATGAAACGTGCAATCAGGATTTCGGTCCTGATGTTCGGACTAGTGGGCACGTATGTAGCAGCCGCCGTTCCGCAGGTTCCCGCCCCGGACGGAGGGCCGATTCCATTGTGCCCACCACAACAACAACTGCAAAACAAATGCGACGGTCCGCAAATACCACTGGTGTAGTTAAGCTGGTGTTGAACGTCGCCGCAAGGTCACCAAAGTAACATCGGTAACTTGGGCCGAAAACTTGGGGCTCGCAATGTTTGGGCTGACCGGGACTCATATTAACCCGGCAGCCCCTTTTTTTTGTTGGGCAGGAAAGAACAGTGGCTCGTGGTTAGTGGTCAGCTCTGATGGCGGCAGCGAGTTGATGCTTCAAATCGGCGGGGTCTGATACTGCCGGCTGGCAAGTTGAACCGGTACAGAGCACGGCGAAAGAGGCGCCTGAGTTTAGTTGTGGCAGATGAGGGATCGTGGCCGCCAGCACTGGCGGAAGATTCTTCTCCACCGCTTCGTTCGCCGTCAGCCGCAGTGTGCTCTTGTGGAAGGCGAAACCTGTGTTGGCGGCAGTCTGAAGTTCAACGGCGTGAAGTGCAGCGGTTGATTCGGCGGGCCCCTCCCCGAAGAACACGAGAACCTGGATCGGACTTTCGAGGAAATGGGCGACCGCGATCCCATAAGTCGCGGCGAAAATGCCGAACTGCTCGGCCACGCCCGCGAAGGTTTCGAGCGTTTGCTCCGCCTTCTCACGATAGCTGGCCTGGCCCGTGTAGTGGTGCAGCCGCACCAGCGCAATCGCCGCCATGGGATTGCCCGCCGGGGTAGGGGAATCCTGCAGCGGCTTGCGCCGGGTGGAGAGCACGCCAAGACCCTTGCCATCGGGGGGAGGCTCGCTGTCGAAGAAGCCACCGGATGTGGGATCGAAAAATTTCGCGATCATGGCATCGGTGATGGACTGGGCGAACTTGAAGTAGCTGAGGTCAGCCGTTGCTTCGTAAGCGTCGAGGCAGGCCAGGGCGGTGAAAGCGTAGTCATCCAGAAGCCCCGCAACCCCGCGATGCTCAGCGTTCGGATCGGAGTATGCGACCACGTGCAGCAGGCGTGGTGGAGCCGGTGCAGCCGCAGGCGTGGGCGCAGGGTCAGCCGAGTGCTTGGGATGTCCCCCTCTCCAGGCCTCCGCCAAAGCGCGGTCCAGTGATCGCAAGGCAAACCGACGAGCGGCATCCAGGCCCAGCACTTTCGCAGCCTCCAGGTACGCGGACACGCACAGGCTGTTCCATCCCACATAGACGGTTTTGTCGACATACGGCGTGGGCCGCTGCAGCCGCGCCGCATACATCTTTTCTTTTGCCGATGACAGCAACTCGGCTGCGCGTTCCGTGGGCAGGCTCATGCGCCGTGCAATTTCTTCCAGCGGGGCGCGGACGTAGAGCACATTCTTGGCAGGATCGTGGTGCATTTCGCCGACTTCGTTGATGTCGTAATGCAACGCCGCGGCCTGTGCTTCTTCCGCGGTGAGAACGGCGCGCGTCTCGGCCAGCGTCCAGGTGAAATAATCGCCGTCGTCGTCCATCGAGATGTCGGCGTCCTGGGAGGCGTAGAAGCCGCCGCGCTCGCGGTCGCTGAGCCACTCGTCCATCCAGCGAATTATGTCGCGAGCCACGCTGGCAAAGAACTCGGAGCCGGTGGCCTGATAGGCGTGCACGTAGTTCTTCAGCAACTCGGAATTGTCGTAGCACATCTTCTCGAAGTGCGGGACGACCCAGCGTTCGTCGACCGAATAGCGGTGAAAGCCCCCTGCGAGCTGGTCGTAGACCCCGCCGTTGGCCATGTGCTCGAGGGTGGTGACGATGAGGTTGCGCAACTCGTCGTCGTTTGTCCGTGCATAGCTCTCGATCAATAAATCCAGCGCAGAGGGATGGGGAAACTTTGGCGCCTGCCCGAAGCCTCCATGCTGCGGGTCGAACATTTTGAAGGCGGAGGCCTGAATGGCGTCGATTACGCTGCGCGAGACCTGGCCGCTGCGCCCCGCAAACGATTCCGATTGCGCGATCGCGTTCTCGACCATTTGCGCCTGCTCGACCACATCGCCGTGTTTTTCTTTGTAGGCATTGGCGATACTGAGCAGCACGCGCCGAAAGCTGGGACGCCCGTAGCCATCCGTGGGTGGAAAATACGTTCCGCCATAGAACGGCTTGCCATCTGGAGTGAGGAACGCGGTGAGCGGCCATCCGCCCTGCCCGCTGACCGCCTGCACCGCTGCCTGATACCGGCTGTCGATATCAGGACGCTCATCGCGATCTACCTTCACCGCGACGAAATACTGGTTCACGATGGCCGCAACTTCCGGATCGTCATAAGACTCGCGATCCATCACATGGCACCAGTGGCACCACACCGCGCCAATGTCGAGCAGCATGGGCTTGTTGTCGTTCCGAGCTGCTGCGAACGCCTCCTCGCCCCACTCATGCCACTGGATGGGCTGATGCATAGCGGAGCGCAGGTATGCGGAGGATGCGCGGGCCAGGGAGTTTAGGGGGGCAGTGGTCATGGGGTCCTAGTCTAAACGTTCCTTCTAAGGCTGAATCAGGACCGTACGGAGTCCTCAGAGCGACGTCTTCCCCGAGCGCCAACCGGTGAGCAACCTTGCAAGGATCGCGTTTTCCCTTTTCATCAGGATTGAGTAGATAAAGAATACTCCGCTAGGTGCGCCAAGCGAGCCCAACCACGCCAGCGGCCTAAGTCACCGTCGGTGAAGCCCATCGCGCGGGCCGAGAGGCGTCCACTCCAGATCCAGCCCTTCGCGCATGCGGGCAAGAGCGCGCCTGCGAGCCACGCTGTAGGTCTTTCGTTCGACCTCCCAGCGCACTCTCCCGCGCACCCGACGGACCGAGCCTTGAGCGTGCGTTGCCGCCAGCAGCCGGAGGCCCGCCTCCACAGCAGATTTCTTGGCCGGAGTGCCACTGTACCGCATGGCTTCGCGCATCAAGTTGTCATCGATGTCAATGCAGGTGCGCACGGCTGTCCTCCTGATGTTTAGTATCTCATTCCGGGTATACTTCTTTTCCGAAGGCCCCACATATTCATCGCATGTGTCTTTATTAGGAGGATTTTCGTGACTTATTTTCGCCGATCCAGCACGGGCCTCGTCACCCTTGCATTCCTCGCGCTCGCGCCGATGCTTGCGCAGACTGCCCGTCCCGTACCCACCCCGGCTCCTGCCGCTGAGACCGGAAAATTCCGGCTACACAAGTTTGAGCAGGCTATCGGCGAAGAGACTTACACGATCACCCGCGAGGGCGGCACGCTCACGCTGAAATCTGATTTCGCATTTACCGATCGCTGGACCAAGGTTCCCCTGACCACCACGCTCAAGGCGGCCGATGACTACACGCCACAGAGCTTTACCATTCAGGGCAAGACTTCGCGGCTGTCTGCGATCGATCTGGCCGTAGAAGTCAACGGCTCGAGCGTCGTTGTCCGCCAGAGCCAGGGGAACAATCAGGGCAGCAGCGAGGGCGACAGCAAAAACGCGCGGACTGTGCCTGCGCCGCAGAGTTTTTTCACCATCGCTGGGTATGCCCCGGTCGCGATGCAGGTGGCGCTGATGCGGTACTGGCGCGCGCACGGCTCGCCGGCACATCTGGCGACGCTGCCCTCGGGCGAGGTTCAAATCCAGGATCGCGGAGCCGAGACGATCGACGTCGACGGCCGCGCGATTCACGCCGAGCGATTCACCGTTCGCGGCCTGATCTGGGGAATGGAAACGCTCTGGATGGACAGTGACAACAATCTCGCCGCACTGGTTTCCACCGACGCCGAGTTTGACCACTTCGAGGCGGTGCGCGATGAATACGAGCCGGCGCTCGCGAAGTTCGTGGCCAGCGCGGCGCGCGATGAGATGGCCGCGCTTTCCGAACTGGGCCAGGGGTTACCTGGACGCCGCACCGGCACGTTCGCCTTTGTCGGGGCCATGCTGATCGATGTCACGGGTAAACCGCCCGTCGCCAACGCTACCGTCATCACGCGTGACGGAAAAATTGTGGCGGTTGGACCCAGCGATAGAGTGAAGCCGCCGCACGATGCCCAGCGCATCGATGTGGCCGGAAAGTTCATCATCCCCGGCTTGTGGGATATGCACGCGCACTACGAGCAGGTCGAGTGGGGACCGATCTACCTGGCGGCGGGCGTCACCACAGTGCGCGACGTGGGCAATGAATTTGAGTTCATCACGGCGGTGCGCGACGCGGTGAACGGGGGCAAGGCGCTGGGGCCGCACATGTTGCTGGCGGGAATCGTCGACGGCGACAGTCCCAACGCCATCGGCATCGCGCGCGTCAATTCTCCCGCAGAGGCCCAGACCTGGGTGCAGCGCTACCACGATGCCGGATTTCAGCAGATGAAGATCTACAGTTCGATGAAATCCGAAAATGTGAAAGCCGTTTGCGACGAGGCCCACCGCCTGGGCATGACCGTTACCGGCCACATTCCCGAGGGCATGACCGCCTATGACGGCGTGAACGACGGCATGGACCAGATCAACCACATTCACTACGTGTTCGATCTGCTCAAGCCGAAAGATTTCAACGAAAAAGCTGCCAAAGCCAGCCCGGCAGAGCGCGCCGAGATGATGGCGTCACTGGATGTGAATTCGGATGCCGGCAAGGAGGCGATTGCATTCCTGAAAGAACATAATACCGTGATCGATCCGACCATGGCGTTGTTCGAATTCTTGCGCCGCCCGGCGGATGTGCCTGCCGATAAAATCGAGCCGGGAATTGACCATGTTGCTCCGGAACTGCACGAGCAACTGATCAGCGGAGGGGTGCCGGCCGAGCGTGCGGCCACGCAGCTGAAGATCGTGAAAGAAGAATTGGCCATCATTGGCGCGCTGCATCGTGCAGGAGTGCGCATCGTCGCAGGAACGGACCAGATGGTGCCAGGTTATTCGCTGTACCGGGAAATCGAGTTGTACAACCAGGCCGGCTTCACGCCGCTGGAGGCGCTGCAGGCTGCCACCATCGTGCCTGCGCAAGTGATGCACGCCGACGGCGAGAGCGGATCTGTCGAAATTGGCAAGCGCGCCGACTTCGATATCCTCGACGCCAACCCGCTCGCCGACATTCACAACATTCGCAGCGTACGTTTCGTGGTGGCCAACGGCGTGTTCTTCGAGACGGCCCCGTTGTGGCGCAGCGCCGGGTTTAAGCCGTAGCGAATTTGTCGGGAGCATCCATTTGGTGATACATCCCCGTGCATCGCTCGCTGCATCTCTCAAACATACGATATCCTTACGGTCTCAAGTCCAGGGAAACTGAAATGAAACCAGGATGGGCGAAAGTCGTCTTTACGGCAGCGCTTGCGTCAGTTTTGGTCTTGCACTCGGGCATTCTGGAGGCGCAGGATGCCATTGCCACGATATCTGGCACGGTTACGGACGCTTTCGGCAAAGTTGTTCCCAACGCAACAGTCTCGGTCAAGAACGTGACCACCGGCCAATCAAGGCAAGCGCAAACCAATTCTAATGGAATCTACACGGCGCCCGATCTCGCGCCTGGCGACTATGAAATCTTCGTCACCGCGACCGGCTTCGATGCGAAATCGGCCAAGGTGACGCTCGCGGCTGGAACAAATCAAACGGCCGACCTGATGGTTACCGCCGCGCAAGCCCAATCGCCGGCGCCACCAACTCCTGCAACCAGCCCAGCCTCGTCTGAGAACCTTCCCAACGCGCCCTCCAGCACGAAGCCTGAGCCTTCGCTGCAGGATCTGGGTTTTTCGGCGGCCGAAACTCAAGGCAACGCTAAGCAGCAGGCGCTGCTCGATAAGCGCACACACATGCTGAAGATTCATCAGCGACTGGGTTTGATCACGACGATTCCGCTGGTAGCCTCGATCGTGAGTTCGGCCGGCGCCGGAGGCAAGAGCACCAGCACCACTTCCCGCGACCTGCATGTGGCTCTGGGCGGTCTGACCGGGGACTTGTATTTTATAACCGCTTACTATGCGATTCGCGCTCCCCGCGTGGCCGGAAGCGAAACGCGTGGACCCATTCGCGTACACAAAGCTCTGGCCTGGATCCATGGCCCCGGGATGGTTCTTACACCTATCCTGGGGATCATCGCGTTCAATCAAAAGAGCAGCGGGGAAAAGGTTCACGGCCTGGGCGCGGCACATCTGCCGGTAGCCCTGGTTACGGCTGGGGCCTATGGGGCGGCCCTGTTGTCGGTCTCCGTAAAATTCTGAGCACAACCAGCTTTTGAGCACAATCAGCTTTCGAGCACAACCAGCTTTCGATCAATATGAACAAGAAAATCCTGGCCGCCTTCCTGCTTCTCGCGCTTGCGCGGCTCTTTGCCGCCGACAGCCAATGGGTTCTGGACCAGTCCACGCTGACGTATCACGTGTCGCATCCGCTGCATCAGAGCGAGGGCGTGAGCCATGCGGCGCGCGGGAAAGGCGTTTGCCACGCCGGGCAATGCGACTTCCTGATCGCCGTGCCCGTGAAGTCGTTTGATTCCGGCGACAGCAACCGCGACCTGCACATGATTCAAGTCACGCGCGGGGCCGAGTTTCCCATGGTTACGGTGCGCACGCGACTGCCGGAATCGGCGTCGACCTCAACAACTGTGCAGGCCGATCTTGAGATTCAGTTCGCGGGCCAGACCGCGCAGTACAAGCAGGTTTCATTTCAGCTCGTGACTCAAGGCAATCAAACCCGCATTACAGGAACGATTCCCGCGACGCTCACTGATTTTAAGATCGATCCGCCCTCGCTTCTCACACTTCCCGTGAAGAATGAAATTCCCATCCGCGTGGAGATGACCTGGCATCCGCAGTAAGGAATTTGCCGTCTCTGCTGCTGCCGAGGCTTCGAATATTCCGACTTAGTGTTTCGGGTAGAAGGTAAAGTTCGAGACGTCCATTTCCCGGTCGGGCGGAATGAGGAAACCGAACTTGCCGTCGGTGAACGACCGTCCTTTTTCCAGGGACGGAGCCGCCGAGCGGTCCCAACTGGAGAGCGCAGTCCAGTTGTCGCCGTGCAGGCTGTACCGGTGCACCAGCATATTGGGAGTGATGTCAATGGTCAGGCTGACGGAAGGCGTATTGGGCGGGATGTTGTGCGGCACCTTGGCGAGCTCGTGGCGTTCGCCATCGATCACGTCGGCACGATAGAGGAACTTGCTGTCGAGTTGAATCTCCGTGTAATTTTTGTCATCACGAAAGCCGACAACCCAGCGGAACTTGGTGCGGGAGAAAGGGCCGTGACTGAAGTTCAGCCGCAGGGCGAACACGAAACTTCCCGGCCCGGGCGGTGCGTCGTAGAGAACGAATCCTCCGCCGTGATGAACGTACCAGCCATCCTTTTGCGTCCAGGTTTCCGGGTTTTGGAAATGATCGATTCCGAAGGTGCTGGGGTTCTGCACTAGATTGATGGACTTGGTCTCTCCGGCCGCGACTGAAACATTCTGAGCGAGCGGGCGCCCGGATGTGCTGCGAACGGTCACGGTGTAGGAACCTTCTTCCAGAGAAACCTGTTTCGATCCGGTAAGTGTGTAAAGGGTGCGATTGCCCTGGGTAACGATCCAGACTGCGTTCTGAGCAACGGAAACGTCGAGAATGCCCATGGCGGGTTTTAGCTTGAAGTCGGTATCGGAAAGGCGCACGGTTTCGCCTTCCGCGAATTTTCTTTCGATCTTTTTAGGCTGATACCCTTTGGCGATCACCTCGACGGAGTGCGAGCCCGAGGGAAGGCTGTAGGAAAACGCTCCGTCGGAAGAGGTGGTGCCGACCGCTTTGTCATCGACCAGGACTTGCGATTGGGGAAGCAGGTGATCGAGATTGAGCGTGGCGAAACGAGGCAGGGGGTCGAGAGGGAAGTCAACCTTGGCTTCCTGGCCTTTGACGATCGTAACTTTCTGTTCGGGCGCGTCTTTGAATCCGTCCTTATGAACGTGGATCGTGTGTTCGACGGTTTTCAAATTTGGAATGTGCAGATGCCCGTGCTCGGTTTTACGGCGGTAAAGCTTGCCGTCAAGGTAGACATCTACGTTGTCTTGACCGGCGATGACCAAAGCGCTGCCCACATCGCGATCGGAAAATACGATGGCGTCGAGGCTGGGCGCGCCGCCCACTTCGAAAGACATCTTGCGCTGGTTTTTCCCCTCGCCTACCACAAGTTCGTGGACTCCGCTACTCAAACCGCTGATCTGGACTGCGTCCGAGCCCAGGGTCACACTCGGCTTGTCGTCGACCGAGATGGGGACGCGTAGAGTGCTGGCCACCTGCGCCGTTCCACCAGCCGCGCCCACCACGACCAGTTGCAACTGGTGAGCCTGCAAATCGGGAGAAACCGTAATGCGGTCGCTGGTGCTTTGAAACGAGAGATTGGCATCCTGGCCACCCAGCGGAGTGTCGGAAATTCGCAGCGTGTGCTGGCCAACTTTGATGTCGGGCACGGTAACGGCGCCGCTTTCGAGAGTACCGACCGGGTTGTTATCGAGATAAACCTGACCACCGTCCAGGTCGGGAGCGGCGACGCGGAGCATTTGCACCAGGGGATGCAGCGTGAGATCGAGCACGGCAGGCGATCCGGCATGCACCGAGAGCGTGGTGTGCGCGGGTTCGTAACCCGGGAGCGCGGCATCCACCTGATAGTCGCCGGGAAGGAGACTGAGCGGCTGGTCCGAGGTTCCGCGAGCTTCGCCGTTGATTTGCAAGGTAGCTCCGGCGGGCTGGATATTAACCCGAACCGGGACGGCGGCCGCCTTGTTTGTGTGCGGATACAGACGCCAGGCGATCAGGCCGAGCGCGGCAAGAACGACGACGCCAGCTACCACGATGACGGCACGCTCGGTGAAGAATGGAAGCAACTTTGCCGGCAGCGATGCAATGGCCTGCCCTGCTTTTTCGAGCCACTGCTTCAGTGCGGACGGTCCTGGTGGTTTTGGCGGCTTCGTTGCTTTTGCTTTCGAACTCCGCCGATCTCCGCGCGCTTTTACGATGCGCTCCACTTCGCGGGCGATGGTCTGGAGTTCGGCTTCTTCGGGGTGCTTCTGCGCGTAGCCGCGGGAGAGTTCGTAGATCGATTTCAGCTTGTCGGTGTCGGCGCCCTGGGCTTGCTGTTGCAGACCTCGGGCGCGTTCCAGATCCTGGACGCGCTCGCCACTTCGCTGCGATTGCGAGATCTCTTGGTGGAGCGAGTCGCGCATCACGGTGAGCCGCGCCTCGGAGGGATAGTTTTGCAACGCAGCGTCCACTTCGGCCTTGGCACCCTGCAGGTCGCCTTCCGCCTGTAGCCGGCGTGCCTGGGAAGCGCGTTTGCCTACTTCCGATTCGCGCTTGCGATCGAGCGCGCGCGACCGCACGCTGCGGGCAATGGCATGGCTGGGATCGAGTTCCAGGGCCTGGTCGGCCGCAGCAGCGGCGGCCTGCCAATCGGTTTCGAGCAGAGCTTGCGCCTGGGATAGGAGCGCGTCCCGCAAAGCCGTGCGAATGCCGGGATTGCGATCGTCCAACTGGCGCGCGCTGCGCAGGGTCTCGATTCCTTCTTCGACCTTGCCCTGCTGGCAGAGTTCGAGCCCGTTGGTGAGGAGTTGATCGGCCTGCGTGGCACGTTCCGCTCCCTGGCTCGCGACTTTTTCGAGTTCAGCCAGTTCCGGATCGCCCGCGAACTCGACGCGAGCTTTTTGCAGCGATTCCACGGCCCGGGCATAGTTGCCGGACTTCAAGTGCCGGTCGACCTGCTCAATCCACCGGGCTTTGGCGGAATCGCGAGTTTGCGTCTCGCGGCGTTTCTGAAGTCTTTCGAGCTCAAAGTCGAGGCCGGGATACTGGCTGTAGATGGTTCGCAGGGTTTCCAGATCATTGATGGCCTCGGTGATCTGGCCCTGCTGCTCATGGGCCTGAGAGCGCGCGACGATGGAACTCACCAGATCGCGCTTGTCAGTCAGCAGGCGCAGCGATCGCTCGAAGTGGCCCTCGCCGGGATACGTGGCCAAGGCTTCGCGCAGCAGGCTGACTTTGGCGTCAAGGTCTTTCTCCGCTTCGAGCCGGCGGTCCACGTCGGCAATGTAGGCCGAGAGTTCCTGGCGCTGCTGCCCCTGAATGTCAAACCGCATGGCCTGAAAAAGAGCCTGGTTGGGATACTTCGCCAGGTGCTGATCGCAGATTTTCAGGGCATGCGCGTAGTTCTGTTCCGCCAGGGCGCGGCGCGCTTCCGCATAGGCGCTGTTCAGGCTGTCGTGCTCGGAGCGGACTTGATTGTAAAAGTTTTGATAAGTGGCGCTGGTCTCGGGCGAGGAAGTGTCCGGCGCCTGGCTGTCGAGTTCGAGCACCATGCCCATCTGCGTGAGAGCTTCGCTGACCTCGCCATTCTTCCAGGCGTTCAGAGCGGCCTGGTAGCTTTGCGCCTTTTTCTGGCGCAGCTCGAGATATTCTTTTTCCTCGCTCTCAATGTCGCCCAGCAGGCGCCGGGCACGAGGCTCGTTGGGCCGCAACTGCATCACGTTCTGCAGGGCGTCGCGGGCCGGACCGTAGGCGTGATTGTCCAGATGCTGGTGGGCCAGACGGAGCCATTTCTCAACCTGGCGCTCGCTGCGCCGGTTTTCAATCTTGCTCTTCAGCCCGAGCGCGGCCACGTTGTTGGGATCGAGTTGCAGGATTTCCTGCAGCTTCTGCAAGGCCAGCGGATCTTCATCTTCTTCGAAGCGGGCCCGCGCGCTTTCGAGCAGTTGGGCGATGGTCTTCTGCCGAACCACCTGGTCGATCTGCGTGCGCAGCAGGCTGAGCTGAGCGTCGAGGTTACCTTCGGCTTCCAGTTCGGTCACGATTTCGCCGGCGAATTGATAGTCGCCGCTTTCGAGGGCTTTGGTGGCGCGCTGGATGCGGGGCTGAATCCGCGCCGCATCGAACAACTCGATGGGCTGATTGCGCAAAGCTTTTTGCAGGGTTTCGCCGAATTCACGTGCGGTGTCGAAACGGTTCCAGGGCTGCTTGGCCATGGCTTTGTGGATCACGCGGCTGATGGTGTGATTCACTGCGGGATTCAGTTCCGAAGCGGGCGGAGGAACACTCTTCAAGATCGCGTTGACGATTTCTTCCTCGGAGTTGCCGCGGAACGGCTGGCGGCGCGTGAGCGCTTCATAGCAGACCACGGCGAGAGAAAAAATGTCAGACTGCGCGGAAACCGGCTTGAACTGAATCTGCTCCGGCGCCATGTAGAGCAGCGTGCCTTTTTGAAAGCCGCTGGAGCGTGAGCGGGCATCGACGGTGTGGACCACGCCGAAGTCGATGATTTTTACGGCGTCGTCTTCCATCACGAACAGATTGCTGGGTTTCAGGTCGCGATGGATCAAGCCCTGTTCGTGCGCCGCCTGCAGACCGCGGCAGGTCTGCGACATGATTTCGATCACGCGATCCACGGTGAGACGGTGAGGGGCGGTGCGGATGATATCGTCCAGCGCCTGGCCGCGGAGCAGCGGCATTACGAAGAAAGGCTTCTTGTGTCCCGCGTCGTCAAACTCTCCCATGTCGAAAATTTCGACTATGTTGGGATGGCTCATCGACTTCAGAACTTCGCATTCTTTGTAGAACAGCTGCAGAGACATGCGGTCGGGAAATTCGAGAAGCGTTTTGAGCGCGACGTCGCGATCCATGGGTGGAGGGTCATAGGCGCGATACACCACACCCATGCCTCCTTCGCCGAGGATGCCTTTGACTTCGTACCGACCTTTAATTTTCTTCGACGCCGCCATAGGGAAAATGGCCATCCAAGCTGTGACCCATCCAAGCTACGACCTACCCAAGCTACGACCTATCCAAGCTACGACCCAAGGCTGCAACCATGGGCTATAAGTGCACGTTACTTGCCAAATATATAGTGACCGCGCGTTTCAATCCGGTCGCGCTGCGGGGTAACCAGCGGTAACCAACGGCAGTAACCAACGGAGCCAGAATTTCTCAAGATTGCGGAGGCCGCTTCTGCAGGCGGCTTTTGGAGAAATCTGGCTGAACTACGGTACGCTCGCCGGGCGCCCGGGGAGGCTGCGCCCCGCCTCGCTGCGTTTCAAAACCAGGTGGAGCGGGACGCGAGGGACGCATGCCCTGGTCCTTCTCCAGAACTTGAGACTTGCTGGCCCAGCGCATGCTTCCGCCGCCCTGCGTCTCGAAGGTGCCAATGTACTGATCAGACCAGACTAAACGCGGCACCCAGAACCAGAGCACGAGCAAGAGCGTGCCCAGCCCGAAGAATACTAATACCGGCCTCAGGGTGGTTAGCCAGCTGCCCTCGGCAGGAGCCACTTGGAGGGCGGCCTTCAGTTCTTGCACGTCACACTTGCCGTCGAAAGTGGGGGCGCCCATCTGGGGGGCCTGCCAGGTTTGGCTGTCGCTTTCGAAGTGGCGTCCGTCAGACAACCGGAGGTCCGCCGTGATGGGGACCGATCTTCCCTCCAGGGAACTGCGGTCGGGCCAGGGCGAAGCCACCGTGGCGACGATGCGGTTGGCCAGCAAGGTTCTGGCGAAAGTGAAAATCTGTTTCAGTTTTTCGGAATCCTGCGCCATATAGAACTTGCCGCTGATGGTGCGCAGCGCATTCTCGTCAATCGAGCCGGGATCGCCGAATCCGATGCAGATGGCCTGAGCGCCGGAAGTGCGGACGGCATTGGCGGCGGCGTCGAGTCCCGCGGGACCGTCGAGCAGCCCGGCATCGTCTCCCTTGAACACTTCGTTCTTGCCGTCGGTCATAAGAATCATCATGGCCTCGACAGAACCGGGCGTGGAGGAAACTTCTTTGGTGAGCACCTGAAGGCCGAGAACCACCGCGGAATAAAGTGCGGTGTTATTTTTCGGCCCTGGAACCGGCAGCGCTTCAATCTGCGCCAAGGCGTCGGCCTTCTTCCGGGCGAAGACTGCGCTGTTGATGTGGTCGGCGACGTTGTGGCTTTCGAAGGGCACGATGGCCACTCGGTCGACGGATTCGTCGAAGCCCTCGACAAATTGCTGCAAGGCTTCTTGCGCGGTCTGGAAACGAGTTCGGCCCGAGGCCAGGTGAATGTTCATGCTGCCGCTGATATCGACCAGAATCAGCGCCACGCGGCCGCGCACGGTTTGTCCGCCGCCGCTCTGGGCAACCGCGAAAAATGGGGCGATCTCCTGGTTATCCAACGTGGTTTTCATCTGCCCCCTCAGGTCCTGATTGGGAGGCAGATTCAGGCTCTGGGGCGCGCCCTGGGCGTCGACCACGTTGAACTTGAGGCGGAAACAAGGCTTGGTGGTCGAGGGATCGCAACTCACCAGGCGGGGACGGTCGGCAAATTCCAGCTTACCCGACTGCGCGGAAACTCCTGGCATAAGCAGCATCGTCGATGCAGCCGAGATCACGGTGGAACGGCAAACCCAGCGGAACATTGCAACCCCTTCGTGTTTTGCTTTACGCCTTAGGTTGATCGACGCACGTTTCTTGCGTTCACTTGTCCTTGCGCGTAACAAATCTTAAAGCGGTACGGCCCAGCAAAATGTCATCGGAATTGCGCAACTCTTGCGAAGTCACAACCGTTTTGCCGCGGACCCGAAGCTGATAACGCGCCAGTGACGCTTGATCGGATGCGCTGGGATGGCGCGCGAGAAAAAACCGTCCGCCCTTGCCGAGCAGGATTGCATGCCGCGGCGCCATGGCCGAGTCGGGAATGAAAACGTCAATCTCGGGCCGATAGCGGCTGCGCGATAAATCCTGGCTCTGGCTGCCGATCACGTAGGAATCGCCCTGCTGGATTTCCCATTCTTTGTGCGTACGTCCCAGCTTACTTTGGGCGCGAGCGTCGCCGCTGCTGACAAATTGCAATACGCCGTCGCGCAGAAGGATGGGCGCGAGCGTGACGCCGAAGCAGATGCCCACTCCTATCACCACAAAGCCAAGCGCCTGGGAAAGATCGGGAACCGACGCCGACAATCCGGCGAAGATCAGTCCGCCCAGCGCGCCGCCGATCAGGCCTCCGGCGAAAGCATGGGCTACGCGCGCGGGATTGACCCCGGCCCAGCGCAACCCCAGGCCGCATCCGATGAACGAACCGGCCAGCATCCAGGCAATCAGGCGGGTGAGAACTGGCGCCTGCTGCGCCAGGTTGTTGGTAATGGGAATCTGGAGCGCTCCCGCGGAAGCCCCGGCCGCCATCCCGATCAGCAATCCCGAGATAACCCAGCGCGGCAAAACCCGGTTACCGGACCAGTGGTCGGAAAACCCCACCGTCAGACCACCGATGAACGCGCCCAAAATGGTCGCGGACACCAGGTCCGAAACCCACAGGGGCTGGTTGGTGATTACCATAGACACCAGTGCCACCAGTACCCAGGAGAACAGGCCTGCCATCCCCCCCACGAGAGACATGAAATAGAGCGTCTGATAGAGGCTCATAGAACGAGATATAACCCGAGCGGCGAAGAGAGTGCAAAAATTAGCACTTTTCTGCCAAAATTCCGAGGCGAGGAAGTATAGCCTATAATGTCGCCCATGTATCCAGAGACTTTTCGCGCCGATTACGCGAGGCTGGAGAAAACGCCTTTCACACGGGCCCGAATGCGGCGCCTGCAGTGCGTTGTGGCTGGGGCAGGTGCGCTGGGAAATGAGGTGGCGCGGGTGCTGGGGCTGCTGGGAGTGGGAACCGTGACGCTCGTAGACCCGGATGTGGTGGAACCCAGCAACCTTCCGCGGTCAATTTTTTTCTGGAGCAAAAACGCCGCTGGGCAGAACAAAGCGGTGACGGTGGCCGAGGCCGCGTCGGCGTTGTTTCCAGAAACGCGATGGGCGGGTGTGGACCGGGAAATCGCCGATCTCGGGTTTCAAAGTCTGGCCGAAGCCAGCGTGATTTTCAGCTGCGTGGATAGCGACGCGGCTCGTCTGGAGATGGCGTATATCTCGACGAAGTTGGGTATCCCTGTGATAGATGGAGGGTTAGGGCGGCGGAATTATTCGCATGGCCGCGTCACTTACTTCGCTGGGCGGAAGGAAGAAGCCTGCTTCGGTTGCATGCTGCGTCCGGCGAAACGACGCGAATTGCTGGAATCATGGGACGCCACGCTGCGGCCATGTTTTCCGCAAAATGACGGCGAGGGCGAAACGGAACTGGTCAGCACACCTACGATGGCGGGGATGATCGGGAGCCTGCAAGCAGAGTTTGGGTTTCGACTTATGTTCGAGGCGGAGTCGGGACGGCCCGTTTCGTCGCGAAGCCTGGAATTGCAGATTCACCCGGCGCGGGAACTGAACGAGTTCCGCATCTCGTTGAGTGCTGAATGTCCGTTTCACGAACAGGTCGACGAATCAGGCGATAGCCTGCATACTTTACCGCGGCCGGACGCGACCTTCGGGGAACTGTTGGAAAGAGCCGGTTCGGATACGGTGCTTCTGGATTGGCCGATCTGCACGGACGCAAAATGTTCTGACTGCGGCCATAGCTGGCGGCCAATGTTGCGGCTGGCCACATTGCGGCGAAGGCGCTGCCCTTCGTGTGAGTCGGCGAATATCCGGGAGCAGGAAATTGTGCGCTCGATTGGCTTGGGATCGCCCTGGCTCAACGCCAGCTCGGCGGCGTTGGGATTGCCTGCCGATCACCTGTACACTTGCGGCCCAAATCCGTCGAGCCCGAGCTCAACGGTTGGTCAAACAGCTGCGCCAGGGGCGAACACCTTATGAGCACCCGAGTGGCAGCGTCGTTGCTGGCCGTGATTTTCGTGTTGACGGTGCTGCAACTGGTGGCCTTCCTGGTGGGGCCGGTCACCGGAGTGGTTTGCGGCGCGGTGATCGCGGGGGCTTCTGCGCTGCTGTTGCGATTCTTCCAGGTGGATCTGGGAGCGGAGTGGCCGAACGTGATTGTCCCGGTGGGCTGCAGTCTGGTGGCCGCGACGATTGTGTTTTTCTCCGACGCGAATCGCAATCCTCTGGTCTGGCTGGCGGGGGTGGTTGCAGCGTTCGTTTCGTTGGCGATTATGGGAGTTGGCCATTTGCATTCCCGCAAGTGCGAGTTATGTGGCCGGAGGCTGGGCAGTGAAGTTTCCTTTCCCTGCCCGCGCTGTGGAATGCTGGTTTGCGACCGCTGCTGGCGATTTGAGTTGAGCCGGTGCCAGCTGTGCGAGCAGAACCGCGTCCCGATTATGACTCCCGACGGACGCTGGTGGGACAAGCAGCTGGGCCCGCGGGTGAAATACGGCAGATGTCAGTTGTGCATGACTCCGGCAGAGGAGGGCGATCTGCGCCCCTGCCGAAACTGCGGGCGTCCGCAATGCCGCGACTGCTGGGACACGGCCAATGGCCAGTGCAGCCGTTGCAAGTGGACGATCGAAGATTTGCCCAAGACACTGCGCCCTTATGTGCCGGTAGCCTCCGCGGAGGAAGCCCGAGGTTCCCGGACTGGAAGGTAGAGGGGCGGTAAACAAGGAGCCGAATGGCCAAGTATCAAATGTATTTCGACACCATCACCGGCGAGAGCAAGTTCAACGTTGATATCGACGACGAAGAGCATTTGGATCAGGTGCTGGAGGAAATCCTTTACGATCTGCGCGAGCGGGGCGAGATTTTGCGCGGAGATGGCGAGCCGCAGGTCGTGTGGAACGGCCAGTCGCTGGATTTTGCCCAGCCGTTGCCGGGCCAGGGGGTGCGCCCGAATGACGTTCTCCGGGTCTCGACCATTGCCATGAACGGGTGATGTCAACCACCCAATGTCAACCACCCGATGTCGACACAATATGATCGACGGATTGAGCAGGAGTGGCGATTACTCCAGCAACTGGCAGAAGCCAACCCGGGCCAGCTGAAGGTGAAGGATAGGATCCATCTTGCAACCGGGCAATCCTTTCGCTGGACGCTTCGGCATAGCCCAGCCTTGGTGAAGAGAGAACCTGAACTGTCGGTGCAAGATTGCCACGATGTGACCTTTCATTTTCCGCGATTCTTCCCCTCGGTTCCCATCGAAGCCAGCCTTGCTCAAGCGGTTTTTCACCCAAATGTCCATCCTGAGAACGGATTTGTGTGCCTTTGGGACGGTTTTTCGCCGGGAGATACGGTGCTCGAAGCGGCGGGGCAGCTGCAGCGGGTGATCGGTTGGCAATTGGTCAACGAACGGGCCGACCACCTGATGCAACCGCAGGCTCTCGCTTGGTACCGGAACCCAGAACGATCGATGCGCTTGCCCTTGGCTTTTCAATCCCTCCAGAAGCCGGAAGGGTTCGAGTTGGCGCGGACCTACGGGCAGCGCCCCGAGGGAAGCCGGAAGCGTCTTTCCTGACCGTTCTCGGTTAGGGCAGGATGGCATCCGCCACAAACCCATTGACAATTTGCCGAATTAATATTAGCTTCGCGCCTGTTGCCCGGCTTCTCGTCGGGGCACCTGCCTTGTTCTTGGTTGTCCCCCCGGCAGGCCAGAGTAAGCCGTGGCAGTTCGGTATGGAAAGCACCCAAGAGTTCAGGTGACTCGCCGCCAGAGGTATCTTCGTCCAAAAGCCGGGGTCTACCGGGGAGAAACTAAATGCCGCTAGTTGAAGTAAAACGCAAAGGGATTACTCCCGCCGTACGCAAAGTACCCACCTCAACCTGTGCCGTTATGATGCCTATGAGCCTGGAGCGTGCCGGCAAGGAAGCAGCTTCGGAAAACGAGGAGCCCACCAAGGTCGAAGACGTTCAGGATGCTTTCAAGAAATTCCAGCCTGGCTTGAAGTTTAAGGGGTCGGCCGGGCCTGAGCAGACCGAGTTCAAGGCGGAATTCCGTTTCCGCAACGTGAAGGATTTTGATCCTGAGAACCTGCAGAAACGGCAGGAGATCAAGAACGAAAACGGCGAAACCGAGTTTCTGCGCAACGACCTGGCCGACCTCAAAAATCACATTGACTTGCTCTACCGGCTCAAGGATCGCTGGAAGCTACCCACGGTGCGGCGGGCCTGGGGCAACGAACAGCAACGCTCTGAGATTCTTCAGGCGCTGAGCCGTCTGCGGGGAGAACTAGAAAAGGTTGCGGGCAAGGGGGGAGCGAGCAATGGCTGATCCAGTCACGGAAACTAAGACCAGAACTACGGCAGAGATCCTGGGCGAAAGTGCAGCGCACGATTTATTGCAGGATATTTTTGCCGACCTGCATCCCGGTTTCATCGACGAGAGCCGCGAAATCACCAGTATCTTTACTCCCCAGTCTGCGTCGGAATTCCTGTCGCAGCTCACCAACTTCGAAAAACTTCTCGGCGAGAGCGATTCCTACGAAACCACAGTCAAGAAGATGCAGGGGCAGATTGACCAGGCAGAGGGAATTCGCGACGAGGTTCTGGCCCAGATCTTCCAGCAGATTCGACCCATCGAGCGCAGCTATCGCCAGATCATGCTGTTCTTTGAGAATTCCAAGGTTCCGGACGGAAAGGTGCGGAAGCCGGTGGAGCTTTTCGTACTCAACGCCGATCCCAGGGCCATGAAGGATGTTTTCAGCATGAGCGTGGCGGCGATCGAGAATTTTGTTCGCAAACGCAACGACAATTTCAATTTCCGCGACGATATCTGCAATCTGGTGATTCCCGGCTTCGTACCGCAGGGCGTGCGCGAGAAGTTTGAGGACATTGCGAACTCCTGGGGCATGTTGATGATCAACGATCTGGATGACGAGAAGTCATTCAAGAACGTGGAGCGCAACTTCCTGCCCGGCGGAAAATACGAATTTCTGAAGCGGCCGGAAGACCGCGCCGCGGCAGATGTGGTGACCATGGGTTATTTGCAGTTGCGTCCCGCGCACTGGTTTGAGAAGGGAATCGACGGCGGGGACGATTTGTGGGGTCCTCCGTCGCTGGTTTTTGCGGGCGCGATTGCGCGCGCCGACGATGCTCAAGGCATTGCCCAGGGCCCGGTCGGATCGCGTTTCGGCCAGGTGTCCGGATCCGCCAAGTGCCGCGTCGAACCGCTGATCGGTGAGATGGAACACCTCAGCATGGAGCGGCAGTTGGTGCCCATTATCCGCGACGCCGACAATCACCTGTGCTTTTTTGGCTGCCGCACCCAGGCGGATGATCCTTACGGAGTGCTGAAGTTTTTTACTTCGTACCGAATTCTGCGTTACCTGGAGCGCTGCTGCCGGCATTATTTGCTGCAGGTGGCAGGTCAGGTTTTAACCCGCGACTTCATGGACGACCAGATCGAGAAGCCGCTGCGCCGGCTGCTGGACGAGCAGGTGCAGCAGGGCACGATTCTGGGCTATGACCTCAACGTGGACAAGGATTCGAACAAGCGCATGCAGGGTATATGTGACATCACGTTGAGCGTGATGCCAACCGGCCCCGCAGAGACGTTTGTCCTGAAGATTGACGTCCCCGAGTTCAAGTCTGCCGCTGCCGGTAAGACTGAGGGCTAGGCTGTTTTCGTGGGCGAGCGGGGGCGGGCCATGGCTGGTCAGAATTACTTCTCCGCCACTGGGATTGCCTCGCCGCCGCGCGCAGGGGTTCAAGCCTCGTAAGTTGGGTTGGCCCGGCTTTTCGTGAGAGAAACGGCTGGCCTGTTGGATTCACCATAGTTACGATTCACGGAGGTTCGCATGGCAGCAACTCCCTACCGTTGTACCGTCACTATTGACGGCAAGAAGTTTCACGCAGTCTCCGCCAGTGTCCTGTTCAGCACGCAAAAGGATAAGGCGGGAGTCGCCCAGATGGGCAGCTTAAGCACTGGAATTCGCGTGGTGGCGAATTTCCACGACGAGGATAACCTCCCGAACGCGACGCTCAAGAAGTTCTTCGATATGGCCAACGTCGTGACCCGGGACAAAATCAAGGACATCAAAATCGAGTTCTGGAAAGACGATTCCCACCAGGACGCGCTTTGCAGTTACAGCTTCAAGGGATGGATCAGCCGGTTCGAGACGTCGAATCCGCACGAACTGTCGGCCACGGACGGAAGCGACGACGACCACCCGGCCCCGCCCAATAACTTGAATCACATGCTGGTCCTGGATCTCGAGCCGGCCATGAACCAGGCGAACTTCAAAGAAATCACGATGAGTAACTAGTCAGCAAAGATGAGCCACCAAGCTCGAGGAGATTCGTATGCCCAGCGCTCCATACCGTAGCACCGTAACCATTGACGGCACGAAATTCGACGCCGTTTCCACCTCGGTGGTTTTCAAAACCGACAAAGACCGCACCGGCATGCCCCAGATGGGCAGCCTGCACACCGACATCACTGTGGTCATCGATTTTCACGACGACACCAATTTGCCGCACTCGGCTCTGAAAAAGCTGTTTGACCTGTCGAATGTCGTAACCCGCGACAAAGTGAAGGACATGAAGATCGAGTTCTGGAAAGACGACGCCCACCAGGACGCTCTCTTGAGCTACAGCTTCAAAGGCTGGATCAGCCACTTCCACACCAGCAATCCCTCCCAGGGCTCTCTGGACGGGGGCGCTGCGGCGGACAAGCTGAACCACATGCTGGTGCTGCACCTGGAGCCGTCGATGAACCAGCAAAACTTCAAAGATATTTCCATGAGCAACTGAGAATAAGCAACTAAGACTGCGTGGCTGAGCACGGCAACTAAGCAAGTGACTGAGCAGCACCAACTGAGGAGGCCTCGTCTATCTCGTTCATCGCGTTTCCGCTGCGCTTCAACCAGGGATTCCTCCGCCGCTGCGACGAACCGGAAGCGGTGCTTTCTCTTCTGCGCGTCATGGCGCACACTCCCCATGGTTCGTGGCTGGGTTGTACCCGGTTTGGTCTGCGCGACCTGCTGGAGCAGAGCACCATGCGTTCGGAAACTGTCCAAATGGCGATGGACGAGATCAACCGCTCGCTCGACGAGCTGGGAGTGACGAACTTTCAGGTGGAAAGCATCAAGAACGAGTCTCCCGCAGGGGCTGATGTAGCTCAGTGGGTGGTGACCCTGGTTTCCAAGCTGGACCGTACGAAGACCTACTCGCTGGGATGGAGCCGCACACCGTAGGTCTGGGACCCAATGCCAAGCAATGTCAGCGCCATCGAAATCGACAAGAAACTGCGCGACGACTTCCGGCGGCGCGTGCGGGATTTCGGCGTTTCCGCCGAAATTACCGATCCGGTGCTGGCTGTCCTCTTCCGAACGTTCGCGCAGCAGCTGGAAAGTCTCTACGCGGAAACCGACCGCATCCGTCTCGCTCTTCTAGATGAACTGATCGGCAATCTTGGCATGGAGCCCCGGGCCGCCCGGCCGGCGCAGGTTCTGGTGCGCTTCCTCCTCGAAAAAGGATCGCAGCTGATCGCGGCCGGCACCGAACTGGTTGGCGACGGCCAGACCGGGGAGCGGTTCACGTTCATGACCGACGTCACGGTGCGCGCCTCGGAGGCGCGCCTCGCCTTCGCACTCACCTACCAGGACGGCGCTCTGCGCTTGCTCTCGAGCGTAGAACTGCCGGAGGCGTTGCAGGCGCTGCGGCCTTCCCTCGAACCGGTGAAGGTGAATCTGGGTCCGAATCCGGCGTTATATCTCGCCATCGAGAATCTTCCTCCCGATCATCTCAGCCAGCACGGACTGTTCTTTGAATTGGGCCCGGACGCCTATCGTATCCAGCAGGCATTACAGACCGAGCCATGGTGTTTGATGAACACCGCGGGCGAGCTTGTAGCGCCCGGCATTCTGCGGCCGCGACGAGGCAATGCTGGCGTATGCGCGTTGGACTGGCTGATCGCGGAACCGCGCAATGACGCTTCCGGCGGAGCTGACAAGACCGCAGCGGAGGGCACTACCGAAGAAGAAGTTGCCGCCCTGCCCACAGGTTTTTATGGGCCGCGATCTTTTGTGCTTCCAGCAGTTCCCGCAAATCGGCGGTTCCGCTGCAAAGTGCCGCGAGCCATGGAAGCCGGTCTGACCAAAGTTTTTGGCCGCGAGTTTCAGAAGGCCTTAGGCGAGGAACGAGCCTGGATTCGAATCTCGCTGCCGGCTGACGTTCCGCCATTGCAGAGTGCCGTGGGAGGCATCGCGCTTCACGCCGCCACTGCTTCCAACGTGGAATGCTTCAATCAGACGATCGTTTTCGAGAAGCAGGGAAGTTCGATTCCGATTGTCGGCGGGGAAGGTGCGTCGGGTCATCACCTGGTAGCGCCGTTGTCGATTCTGGGAGAGTCTGGCGCGCCCTATCGGCCTGAGACCGAGCCTTCCGTCGACCCCGGGGTTGGGCGCTATGCCATTCGCAACTCCCGGATCGAATTGCGTCCAGCCCTCCGCCCAGATGGCAGCCGGGAGGCTTATGCCAACGTGCGCTTGTGGATTACAAACAGCGCCGCGGGGAATGAGGTGGGGCCGGGGCAGATGACTGGATTCCTGAAGAAGACCCAGGTTGCCGGGCTGCGAATCGCGAATCCTGTATCGGCTGCGGGCGGCACCAACGGAGAAGATTTCGCCCGGGCCAAAGACCGTTTCTCCGAGGCGCTGCTGGCACGCGACCGGATCGTTACGCGGACCGACCTGATCAATGTCGCGCGGTCGTTTGACAGCAGGATTTCCGGGATTGAAGTGGAGCCCTCGGTCCGGCGCAGCAAGCAGGGATTGAAGCGTGTGGAACACATCAAGGTCCATCTCGACAAGAATGTTTTCGTCGATCCCCAGGTGGAGTTTCCTCTGCTCCAGGACGGACTACTCAGGTATCTGGCGGGACGCTTTCCTCTGGGGACGGAACTGGCGGTGGATTTGATCGCATCATGACGGCGGCGACTCCCAAAATGCCTTACCTGGAATCGGGCTTTGCCGGGTTCCATCACACCGTGGACTCGGCGCTGCAAGTGCTGGCCGAGCTGGGAGTTTCGCCCTCGCGCATCTCGCTGCGCATGGCTGGCCTGGGTTATCCCTCGCGCTGGGTTGTCGCCCAGGATCCTCCTGCCGGAAGTGATCTGGGCCCCGGTGTTACGGTCAAGCTGGCGGTGGCCGGCCTGGGCTACTTCCACGCCTTGCCGGTTGGGATGTGGGACAAGGGCGGGGAAACGGAAATGGGCACGCAGGAAGTCCTTGAGATTCTGGACGATCCCCTGCAAAAGGCGGCCCACTGGATTCGCGAAGGCGCGCGGTTGTTCAATCTGCAGCCCGACGACCTGAATTCCTGCTCCCGCTGGATTTCGCTGTTCGGTCTGAATCCAGAGGACTGGCCGCCCGAAACGTGGTACAACTTGTCGCTGCTGCTGCCCAGCATGCAGCGGCTGGCTAACACCGAATATGGCATTCGGCTGCTCTTTCAGTTGCTGCTGGGAGTCGAGGTGAAGGATGTCCGCTACTTCCCCAGCTCCAGGTGGCTGATGGAGGAGGAATACAGTCTTTTGGGCGCCAGCTTTTGCCGTTTGGGCGTCGACTACGTTGTTGGAACCGAAGTCGACGACCTGGCGGGCACGGCGCTGACGGTGGGGCCGATTTCGCTGGACGATTACTATGCCTTTCAGCGTCCGGAAATGAAGAAGCGGGTCAGTTCGATCCTGGATTTGTGCGTGAGTTGCCAGAGCAAATGCTGGATCTCGTGGCTGGTGCGGGATTCGGCGAAAGCTCCGCGGCTGGGAGTCGAGGTGGAGAACAGCAGGCTCGGAATTAACTCGCACCTGGGCCGCCCGAGTAGTGGGCGTCCTGAGAAGTTTCGGCCAGAACCGGTGAACGCCTGAAGGATTCGTTATGGACTCGGATGACATCAAGCTTGGCTCGGTGAATTGGGAGCACGGCATGCTCCTCACGCCGGACCATTTTCTGCGGCACGAACGCTACCTGGACTCGTCGCTGCTCTGGCTTCTCCGGTACTCGACCGACGCCTACGGGCTGGTGAGCGGCGGTCCGCGCTTGCCGGAAGCCGAGCGGGGCGCGGTGCGGCACGATCCCATCGTGGTGATTGACGAGGAAGGCGAGTCGCTGCACATCTCGGTTACACAATGCCGCGGTCTCACGCCCGCGGGCTGCATCGTGGACATCGATCCGCAATACCCGGTGCAACGCAGTTTTCCCAAGAGCGAGTTGGAAGGAGTAGCCGAAGCCCCGATTTACATCGTCTGCGAGCCTCACGAAAAAGATGTGGTCGATGGCGAGGTGGATCAGTTTAATCCGCAGATGAAAACCGAGCGGCGGCCGGCATATCGGATTGCCCTGAAAGTTCCGGCGGATAGCGCCGCTTACAGCGTGGTTGCCGCGAGGCTGCGGCGGCAGCGTTACGGGGCGGGTTATGAGAAAGACTCCGACTTCATCCCGGCCTGCACTTCCATCTGCAGTTACAGCGAGTTGCTAGCCGCGTGGCGCAAGATCGTCGAGAGTGTGAATATTCTTTCTGACCGCTACACCGCTCTGCACCGTGCCATGCGCGAGTTTCTGGTGCTGTTTACCGAGCGCGGCATCGAGACTGAAGTGGATAGCGAAACCATGCGTTTCGTCGACCGCATGGTGACGGCGTTGCAAGATTGCAGCTACGAGATTCTCGATCCGGTGCAGCCGCCGCATAAGTTTTTCCGGGCGATGCGGCGCTTCTTCCGCGCAGCAGCTGTGCATCTGGGATTGACTCCGGCAGTGCAGCAGTACTTCGATACATTGCGCGATACGGGCGAAACTGAGTTCATCGCACCCATCGAACAGCAGAAACAGATCATGGATTCCATGCCGCGCGGCGACGTGCATGTCGACCTGGGAGTGGAAGTCCGCGCCTGCATGCAGGCTCTGGACGCGCTGCACCGTTTGGAGCGCGCGCTGGAAGGCAAGTACATCGATTTCCGCGTGAGCCCGTCTCTCGAAGCCATGAACTTCATTTTCGACCGCGGCGGCAAGGTGTTGTATCGCCTGGCCGCGAAGCCATCGCGGGTGCAGGGCGTGGGAGATGAACTCACCACGTATTTCTCGTCGCTCCGGCTCGAAGGCCGCGACAAGTATCGTTTGATCGTGGTCGGCGAGCAGAAGGCTGCATTCGAGAAGGGCACCAAGATCGCGGTGGAGATTCGCATCAACGAAGGCAGCGGTTTCCGCCGCCAGCCGGTGATTCTATCCTGCGAGGTGAGAAACTCGGGCCAGCTGAATTTCGAATTCGATTTCGATGCGCCCGATGTGCCGACGATTACTGACTTAAAGGTAAGCCTGCAGGCTCATCTTCCGATTCGCACCTCGCTGCTGTTCATCCGGCATCGCTTCTTTGCCGGGAGCACGCCGGACGCGCCGCGGGTTGCGGAGCATGTGCAACCGCTCGAACCAGCCGTCAACCGCCCGATTCAACCGCCGGTACGGCAGGTGCCGCTGCAACCTTCGTCGCAGATCGAGGCGCCGCCGCGGTCTTCTCGGCTAGATCCTCGGTTGGATCCCAGGCAAGATCCACGGCAAGACCCGCGACAAGATCCCCGGCCAGACCCTCGGCTTGAGCCGCCGGTCGATCCTCGGGATAACCGCGGCGATGCGAGCCGTGATACGAATCGGGGCGACCCCGGCCGCGCCCCCTGGGAAACGCCGCCCTCCCCGCCGCGCCGAAGGCGGCTGGAGTGACCGTGACAAAGCACTGAGCTGGAGGCACCCGCATGGCCATTGATCTCGACAAGATTTCCAACGAACTGGAAGACGCGCTGGAGCAGGCGCGCCTGCTGGCCGAGCAACGCCAGCACGGTCTGATTACGCCGGTCCACATGCTCTACGTGATGCTGGACAAGGGAAGTCCGCTGGCTGCCATGCTGGAGAAGTCTGGCGTGGCCAGCGTGCCGTTGCTCGATGCCCTATCCACGCGGCTGAACCAGGGGGACGGCACGCCGAAACTCGAAGCCGGCAAGCGCCCCAGCGCCTCGCGCGCCCTGCGCGATTTGATTGAGAAGTCTTTCGAGAAGATGACCGCACGCGGTGCGGAGCGGGCGGAGCCCATCGATCTGCTGAGCGCGGCCATGGAATCCGGCGACACCGCGACGAAAGACGATCTGCGGCAGGCCGGAGTCACATCGGCCGCGGTTGACAAAGCATCAACCAGCCGCGCCGCTGCCGGCGAAGCGCTGGGTCAGCCTAAGTCTGCCGGGGCTGCGCCCCATGCGGGCAAGCTTCTGGAAAAATACGGCCGCGATCTTACTGCAGCGGCGAGTGCCGGCGAGTTGATGCCGGTGGTCGGGCGCGACGAAGAAGTTCGCCGCGTTATTCAGACACTGCTGCGCAAGAGCAAGAATAATCCCGTGCTGGTGGGCGATCCCGGTACCGGCAAGACGGCTATCGCGGAAGGTCTCGCGTTGCGCATTGTGGCCGGTGACGTTCCGGA
This sequence comes from Candidatus Sulfotelmatobacter sp., assembly GCA_035308125.1. GTDB lineage: Bacteria > Acidobacteriota > Terriglobia > Terriglobales > Acidobacteriaceae > Sulfotelmatobacter. The sequence continues at coordinate 26,376 of DATGHF010000071.1, read as the reverse complement.
ATCGCTGAAGAAATGCAAGCTGGTGTCGCTTGATCTTACTTCGATGGTGGCGGGCGCCAAATATCGCGGAGAGTTTGAGGAGCGCATCAAGGGTGTGGTCGACGAAGTCCGCGCCAAGAAAGGCGAGATTATTCTCTTTCTCGACGAACTTCACACTCTGGTTGGCGCCGGAGGCAATGAAGGCGGCATGGATGCCGCTAACATTCTGAAGCCGGCTCTGGCGCGGGGCGAATTGCGCTGCATCGGGGCGACCACCTTCGATGAGTACCGCGAGCGCATCGAAAAAGACGGCGCTCTGGCGCGCCGTTTCGACGTGGTCACGGTCAAAGAGCCCACCGACGAGGCCATGGCGACGATCCTGCGCGGTGTTCGCGCCCGTTATGAGGCTTATCACGGAGTGCGATTGTCAGACGATGCCTTGCAAGCGTCGGTGAAGCTGACGCGGCGCTACATCCGCGACCGTTTCCTGCCCGATAAAGCGATTGATGTGATTGACGAAGCGACCGCGCGCATTCGGATGCAAAAGGAATCTAAGCCTACGCACGTGGATCAGCAGCAACGTTTGTTGCTGCGCAAGCAGGCTGAACTCGAATCGTTGCAGACCGCCGCTCCGTCGGAATCACAGAAGAAGAAGAGCACAGCGCTGAAAGCGGAGGTCGAAGAGTTCAAAAAGATTGTGGATGCGCTGGTCGGCCAGTGGCAGAAGCAAAAAGATCTGTTCGACAATCTGCAGAAAACCAAGCAGGCCATCGATGAGCAGACCGCCGCGCTGAATCAGGCCGAGGGCAAAGGAGACGTCGCCAAAGCCGCGGAACTGCGCTACGGATCATTGAAATATCTGGAACAACAGCGCATCGATCTTGAAAGCCAGGTCGCGCAGATGGCGGGATCGCAACTTCTGGTTCCCGATCAGGTCTTGCCTGAACATATTGCGGAAGTCATCGGCGAGCGCGTGGGAATTCCCATCAGCCGCATGCTGGAGAGCGAACGCGACCGCCTGCTCAAGATGGAAGAGCGCATCGGAGGCCGCGTCTTTGGCCAGGACGACGCGGTGGTGGCCGTGTCTGACGCGGCCCGGCGCATGCGCGCCGATCTGCAGTCGAGCCGCAAACCGAATTCGTTTCTTTTCGCCGGTCCCACTGGCGTGGGTAAGACCGAGTTGGCCAAAGCCCTGGCCGAAGCCCTTTTCGATGACGACACTGCGCTGGTGCGGATCGACATGGGCGAATATAAAGACAAGTCTTCCGTCTCAGGACTCATAGGTTCGCGGCCCGGCCTCGTTGGTTCAGAAGAAGGCGGGTTCCTCACCGAACAAGTGCGGCGGTCGCCCTACTCGATCGTTCTGTTTGACGAGGTGGAGAAGGGTCATCCGGAAATTCTCGATCTGCTGCTCGGCGTGCTCGACGAAGGCCGCCTCACCGACGCCAAAGGGCGCTTCTGCGATTTCTCTAACACGATCATTATTTTCACCTCCAATCTCGGCGTTCGCGAAGCCATGGACGCCACCGACGATCCCGAGAAGCGCAAGGAAATCATTCACGCGGTGGTGAAAGAAAGCCTGCGGCCAGAACTTTATAATCGCATTTCGCAAATTCTCACTTTCAATTCGCTCACCGATAAAGAGCTGGAACGAATCGTCAACCTGCAGCTCTCCGCGCTGCGCAAGAAACTTGCGGAAGAACGCGAGATTGCGCTGGAGGTCAGTCCCGAGGCTGTGGCCTATCTGGCAAAAGAGTCTTACGATCCGGCCTACGGCGCGCGGCCCGTGGGGCGCACCATGCAACAGCTTGTGCTTTCGCCACTGGCCACGGCGATCCTGGGCGGAGACGTGTTGCCGAAGCAAACGCTGCGCATCGATTACAGCGAGGCGGAAGGCCTGAGCTTCGCCGCAAAAGAAGGTGCCGTGGCGGCCGACTAGCCCATGAAGAAACTGCTGTGCCTTCTGCTGGTGGCGGCGTCCATCGCTGCCGCCGACAATTCGGTTTCCAAGCCCGAAGCCGACGACGGATGGATTCTGCTCTTCGACGGCGAATCTATCTTCGGCTGGACGCAGCAAGCGGGCGGGCACTGGGCCGCCACGGGCGGCGTGCTGGCTGCCGCTGGCGACGGCGGCTATTTGCAGAGCAATGGCGCTTACTCCGACTTCCAGTTGCAGCTAAGCTACCGAAGTAGTGCCGCTGATGCCGACTGCAGCGTGTTTCTGCGCGCCGCGTCCGACGGAGATCCCGCGGACACCGGATACCAGCTGCAGATCGGCGACGCGCGCTCAGACTGGCCCACCGGCAGCATCGTCGATCACATTAAGGCTGAGGCGGCGCATCCTGCGCTCAATCAGTGGCACACTCTGGAAGCGACTCTTTCGGCCGAGCACATCACGATCAAGCTGGACGGCCGCCAGGTTGCCGACGGCAAGAACTCGCGCGCTCGCGCCGGCGTCGTTGCTCTCGGGTGCCGCAAAGCTGGTAAGGTTCAATTCCGCGATGTCAGGCTCAAGCCTCTGGGCGCCAAGGTTCTTTTCAACGGATCCGATCTTTCGGGATGGAAGCCGGTCGGCGCGCCTCCTCCGAAGAAACCGGGCAAGCTGAAGAAGTTGGTCGGCGGCGGCGGAAAGCCCAAAGACGCCCAGTGGTCAGTGGCCACCGGCGCCGTGCACGCGCAGGGCGGCATCGGCCAACTCGAGAGCACGGCGATGTATGACGACTTCGTGCTGCAGGTTGCCGCGCGCGTCAATTCGCACAAGGGCGATCATCCCAAGACTGGAATCTTTTTCCGCGGTGACGCCGGCCAGCTTGCCACCGGCTACGAAGTTTCGGTGATGAACGAGTACAAGGGAGGCAACCGCAGCCAGGCGCTCGCCGAAAGCACCGGAGGACTCAAAGGCTTGCAGCCGCCCCGGAAAGTGCTGGGCGACGATAACCAGTTTTCTACCATCACCGTCGCTGCTCACGGGCGGCACGTTGAAGTTTGGGTCGACGGTTATCCGGTGACCGATTTTTATGACACGCGCGCGGAAGGGACTTCACCGTTGAAGGCGGCGCGCACAACCGCGGGTACCATCAGCCTGCTGTCGCCTGACGAGAAAGCGAATCTCGATTTCCGCAACATTCGCCTCAACCAGCTGCCCGCGAAGCTGGGCAAGGGACCGGCCGAGGCCGTCGCCATCCAGCCGCCACCTGTTGCGGTCCCGCCGCCGCCAGCGCCCGCTCCCGGCCAGCCGGTCATCATGCAGGGACCGGCGGCCGATCCGAATAAGCCCAAGGTTCAAGGGCTGATGGCACAGTCTTTCGCCACTAGCGATCCGGAGCAGCAAAAAAAGATTTATCAGCAGATTCTTGAGCTTGATCCCAGCAACGCCGCGGCTGCAACCGGACTGCAAACTGCCCAGCAGAAGATTGACGCAGCCAATGCGCAGCAGGCCCAGCAACAGGCTCAGCAACAGCAGCAGAGCCAGACCGAGGCCGAAAAAGAAACCGAGGGCGAGGCCGCGCGACAGAAAGCAGAAACCGCATTTCTTTCCGGCGATTTGGACACAGCCCACAAGCAGATCGGCGTCGCGCAAAAGTCGCTCTCCGGCAATTCTGGCGTGCAAGAACTGGCCAGCCGAATCGAGGCCGCGATCCAGTCCCGCACTCGCCTGCGAATGCTGTGGGGCGGTGTCGGTTTTGCCGCCATTATCGGATTGATTACGGCCTGGTGGGCCAGCCGCGGCAAAAAAGATCCTTACCTGGAAGTGATCGAAGGCATGGACAAGGGCAAGAAATACAATCTGGACCAGGAGGTCGTGCACATCGGCGCCGTGGCCGAGGATGGCGGCAACAAGAACGAAATCGTGGTGCGCGACCTGGAGCGCATGATCTCCCGTTTCCACTGTGAACTCCACACGCGCGATGGCAAGTTTTATCTGATCGACTGCAACAGCGCCAACGGCACGCGCGTCGACGGCAACCGAGCGAGTCCGGGGAAGCCCGTGCGCGTTAAGAGCGGAGCTCGCATCGAACTGGGAGGCACGTGCACCATGCGGCTTGGCTGGGAAAAGAAAAAATAAGTCCTGGAGACGCGAGCAATATCGGGACGCGGGCGAGCTGATCAACAACTATGACGGTGACGTGCGAAATGTCGGCCCTTGAAGAGAGAATCTGTTCTCTGTTCGACAACCCTGCGCCCGAGAGGAGTGAGGATAATCTCGATCTCCTGCTTCAATTTCGTGACGCGCTCAACCGGGGAGAAGCTCGGGTCATCGATCTTTCCGGCGATTCCTGGAAAGTGAATATCTGGGTCAAGAAAGGCATTTTGCTGCATACCGTTCTGGGTCTGCTGAGCGATACCACCGGCGACGGCCACGCGATCGAGCTCGACACACTACCCCGGCGCAGGTTTGCCGTCTCCGAGGCCGTCCGCGTTGGGGGTGAGAGCGCTGTGATTCGTGACGGAACCTACTTTGGACCGGAAGTCACCTGCATGCAGCCACTTTTTGTGAACATGGGCGTCTATATTGGCGCTGCGTCGGTTCTGGATTCGAACTGCATGGTTGGCCTGTGCGCGCAAATTGGCGAGCGGGTGCATGTGGGGCCTGCGGCTCAGATTGGGGGATTCATCAGCCCGCTGGAGTCTATGCCGACCATCATCGGTGACGACGTCACGATCGGAGGAGGCTGCTGCGTCTACGGCGGAGTAAGTGTAGGGCAGGGAGCGATCTTGATGCCCGGCACCGTCGTCGGGCCGGAGAGCCGGCTTTATGACCTGGCCAGGAAAACAATCTGGAAAGGCACAACCGAACAACCCTTAGCCGTACCACCTCAGGCGATCGTCCTGCCGGGGGCGGTGCCGCTCACACAAGGTGTAGCGGCGGGCAGCGGACTTTTCGTTCAGATGCCGGTGATTACCAGCTACCGGGATGACCCCGCTTTCACTGGAGATCCGCTCGCGGGCCTGATGCTCTAGTGCGACTTAAGGAAGTCGTTCATGGTTTTCGCGACTTCGTATTGGCCAACTTGAGTCGTGTGCCCGCCGATCCCGATTCCGCCTCCGGAACTCATCAAAACGACCAGTCGCCGCGTACCGCGCCCGGCTTCAACATCCACGCGCATGACATCGCGAAGTGGGACTTCCTGGGTATGGTGGTACAGCAACATTCTCTGCTGAATCACGGATAACGTACCGCTATCTCGGGAAAAGATCAGGGTGGTCCTGTCGGTAGAGACCCAAAGTCCGGGGATCAGGAACAGCAAGGCGAAAAAAATGCCAACGCTCCGGATGGCTTTCGGGGCGTTGGGTTGACTGGCGGCGGAGAAACACGCCAGCACCAATATCAGCCCCAGGAAGAGGAATACGAATCCTACCCAGTAGAAGGGAGGATCGACCACCGTTAGTCGTGTGGGCGTGTTTTCAGCGACCCGGAGCGCAGAGCTGAACATGAATCACCTCGTCGTAACGGGAGTGCCCATCGACTGGGCTGGGGCAGCTTGGACTGGGGCAGACTGGACCTGGCCTGACTGAACTTGGACGCCCAGCCGCGCCAGGAAAGGCCGCAATGGCCGGAGGCTTATGAGCACAAGCCCTCCATCTTCCACGGTTTCCGCCAGATAGACTTCAGCGCCGCAGAGCCACGCCGATATTTGTCCCGCGGTTTCCGCTGTAAGGTTTTTCTTCCCCAAGCGGGGCACATGAAACGGGAAACCCTGGAAGACTCTTTCTTTAATTTGCGGCAGGATCAGACGCTGCGAATTATCCAGGAACTTGTCAGAACCCTCCGGCACCATAAATTCGAGGACGGCTCCGACGTCCAGCATAAGATCCCGCGCCCCGCGGCGCACTTCGCTGGCCGCGGTGATGCGAAAAACCTTGTGGCACAGCGGACGAAGCTTCTGTCCGGGGTCCAGTTGCTCGAATTCCTCCTTGCTCCAAATGGTGGGAGCAGGTCCCTGAGGGTCGGCGGCGAGGCCAAGCGCCGGTCTCCATTCTCTGGCGTGATCGCGAAGTCGCGAACCGGCATCTGCGAGGTGAAACTGATTGAACTGCAGAAAAACTTCAGAACTGAGTTTCCACTCCGCTGCAATCGCAGCGGTCAGGGATCGCACGAAGATTCTGAGCCGGAGTAATTCGTTTTCTGGCGGAGGAAACGCGCTCACGGGGATGAAGTACGCCTCCACCCCTGGTGTTTCCAGGAGGGCTTTGACCTCCACATCCTGGCTGGCCGTCGCTGTATCGCGCACACTCACCGGTACTCCATTCCTTCCGCTTTCATCTCCCGCACAATCTCTGCCATCGCCTCTTCGAGGTCCGGCTTGGTCGCCAACAAAATTCCTCGATCGACGGGACTTTCGCGGACGTAAATATCAAAAAGATCGAACCAGCTTTTCACTTCTTCCTCGGGGCGGGAAAAAAAGTCGGCGCTCGCCAGCAAAGGAACGATGAACAGTATGCCGGGATATTGCGGACTGCTTTCCAGGCCCGCACCGAAGAGTTCCTTGCTTTTTTTCAAGAAAGGAGAGGAGAGCCGGGAGGCGGCTGCCATTTTTTCGTCGGCGTCCTTAAAGAACGGATGCTCCTGCATCGCCTTTGGCAATCGTACTTTTGGTACAGCGGGCGCGGGGCCCGGCTTCAGGTAAAGTGTGGTCAGTCCACCCTGCCCAAAAAAAAGCGCTCGCTGTTTATCTTCGGCCCCGGCCAGAAACCAGTAGCAATAGTCTCCCGCGTAGTCGCTGAACGAAAATGCTTTTTCACCACGCTGCATCGCCTTGACATCTTGTTGCGTGGGGAGCGGAGGCAACCCTCCGCCCGGACGCCGGCTGAGCCCAAATACTGGATTAAAGTCCGGGGCACATTTCACGAGAGCATCGGAGAGGTTAGGTTGCACGGATTGCAGTTGCAGAAAGAGTTCCGCTCGAAGGCTCAATTGTTTCGCCGCCACTCGCCCCCAGCGGTCAAGAAAAGTCAGCAGCCAGTCCCGCTGCAGCGCCGGCACCGGAAAGGAGTGCACCGGAATCCAGTACAGAAAGCATCGCGTCAGATTCTGCGCCCGGCTCCACGGGCGTATTTGTCGTTCTCCCGGGTGGGGTTCGAGTCTCTGCTTGGTCACCAAAGGGCCGTCGGTTTTGTCGGAACTGGTCATATTGCTGCTTGGCTGCTGGCTATTCGAGTTTCGGCTTCAGAGAATCTGATTCGGGCCCAGGATGGCGCACCCCAATACTTTGGCCGCCACGCCGAAAATGCGCGGACCGCCAACCTTGGCGGCCAGGCCATGCAGTGCGCTTCCCAGAGCCTTCATTGCATTTTCCAGAGCATCGCACTTGGTTTCCAACCCATTGACCTGAAACGTGATGGCGTTCATGCCGAAACTGGTGACGTTAAACTGATAGTTTTGAAAGTAAGCTTGGAAGTTAAGCGCAGCGATCTGCGTGTTAAATATGCAGATCTGAAGGTTAAGGTCGTAGGTGGCGCCCATCCAGTTGTAGTTCTGAAACGACGAAGAGGGCTGCTGGGCAGCAATCGGGCTGGAATAGTTCAAGGTGACGGTGGCGACGTTCGTGACGTCCTGCGGACTGATGAAAACATAAATCGCATTGCCGTACATGTTTTCAGTCAAGGTGCCGTAAGTGGTGTAGGTCTGGTTTTGGTCCACGGTGACGGTCTCATTCCCTGTAATCGTTATGATCAAGTCGGCCATGAAATTGTCGGTTTGCACTCCGGCAATTTGCTCCCAGCGAGTCCCGCGCACCAGCTTGGCATCGATCCCGATGGTGGTTAAGAGGGCGGACGGTCCCGTAATCCCTCCCCATGACAGCGAGCCGGGGAACGGAAGAGTCTTATCGGTTCCCGGATCCGCAACGGCACGGCCAATCTTCGTTTTGCCATCGAACACAACAGCCATATGATCCTCCAGTCTGGTCCGTGGGAAAACGAATTAACCGACTTCCCGGGAGAAAAACTTACTACGAAAATGAATGCGGCCGTTGGGCGCGCTCAAGAAAATATCCCCGTTGTGGGAATGAAGCGTAACCATCGAACGCCCGGTTTCGTCCGCGTTCTCGATCAAGGAAATCTTGAGATTTTGCGGCGTCGCCAGCACGATGGATTCTTTCCCCTGCTTGTCCACGATCTGTATGCGGTGGCCGCTCTTGGTGACAATTCTCTTCACGTCGTTCGGACCGACGTCGCCGCCCCAGAAGTCTTCCCGCGGCGGTTTGTCCACGCCGTTCCAGATGGAGCCCATGATCACCGGCTTCTCCACTTCTCCGTCCCCGAAGCCGACCACCACCTCGTCTCCGATCTCGGGCAGGAACATGAAGCCGCGATCCGCGCCCGCATAGGGCGTCACCATGCGCGCCCATCGTGTCTGGCTGTCCTCCTGCCAGAAAAACTGGATCTTAAGCCTTCCCAGGCCGTCGGGATCATTGTTGTCCACCACCCGAGCCGGCACCAGGCCGTACCACTTATTGGATACTGGCGGTTTTGGATTCGTATATTTTTTCCAGGGCGTGCTTTCAAATTCATTCAGGTATCCAGTGGTGGTGAAGCGATGCACGACTTTGGTGAGACCGTAGGTTCCGTTGGAGTCGGGGAGTCCTGAAATTTCCACTTCATCTCCCGGCTTCAGTTTCGGGTTCATGCTCTCGCCATGAGCCGACACGCTGCCGCCCAGGGAGCGCCGGCTTTCCTTCTTCAGCAGATTCTGGAAGTCTTCGAGCGTGCTGACGCGGCTGCGTTGATTTACGTATCCGCTGGGCAGTATCTTCGAATTACTCTTCACGCTATCGACTGCGAAGGCGGCAGATTTGTCGTAGAAAGCTGGCTGATCTTCAACCTCCTCGAAAATCTGGCTCTGCATTTTCCCCATCTGGTAGTGAGCGCCGTCGAACTGAAGCGGGTTGATCGTGCCTTTGGTTCGAAATGAAATCAGGCCGTGTTCGTCGCGCCATTGCAGTTTCGAGCCTGGCTGGAACGCGTCGCAAATGGCGATCGCGGCACCCTGCGGCCTCATCCAGGCTTCGCTGTCGTCCGCCAGCCGGCTCAGAAAATGCCAGTCGGTCTCACCCCACTGCACGTAGTCCATCGTCTTGGTGTTGGTGACAGAAAATTTCGCATCCGAGTCGACCATCGCATCCACTTCGAGCAGCTTCTTGGCGACTCCCACGACATCCAGTTCCTTGTAATAGGCGCACCGGGGAGAAAGGTCCATGAAGTAGCTTTGCGTGACGGCTGTGATCAGGGCAGAATAGCTCCCCGAAATTTCGTAAGTAAATTCAACGTCGATAATCCAGCCGTCGAATATCTCGACCTGCGAGCCGTCCTGGTCCGTGTACGTGACTTTCAGGGGGAAACCGGGAAGCATGTCGGCAAGCAGACGCTCATCTTGACTGTTGTCGCTGCGGCGGCAAAGAACCTTGCACCAGGAATGCTGGTTGAGTTCCTGACTCACTTCTACAGAAAGCCATTCAGCCTCCTTGAGCACGTCCTCGGTCTGGTTTCCCGTAAGGCTCAAGTTCGGAAGGGCCATAGCGGATAAATCCTTTCTGCACGAACTAATCGAACCACTGCAGCGGGTCTCGGTTTCCTCTGAGAAATGAGGAATTTGTTCCGGCCTGCAGCCCGAACCCGAGCGCGGGTGGCGGGACAACACACTTCTGGGTGTGGGCAGTCGAGGTGGACTTCGTCGACAGTCTGCCGCTTCCCAGGGCGCCAAGGCTTAACGCCTCAGCGTCCGACAGAGTTACCGTAAATCGGGGAGCAAGTCAAGAGCAATTGCAGGGGTCTGAGGCTCATCGACCCACCGCCTCGCCGAAACGCCAGACGGTGGGCCTTTGCGGTGTCCTTACTCGTCTTTCTTCTCCGGTTCCCTGGGCAGCGGTTTTTCGATGGGCTTGCGGGGCAGCATTTGGTCACGCATGGCAGCTTCGTAGACGAAGCTGGCTACGATCACCGAGATCTGCTTCAAGTCTTCCGGCTGCAGGCGGTCGTAGACATCCATGTTGGAGTGGTGAGTCCGGGTTTCGTATTCGATGGGATCCTGGATGAACTGGAATCCGGGAATGCCGACGGCGTCGAATGATTGATGATCGGTACCGCCCGTATTCCGCATGGTGATCGTGGTCATGTCGAGGTCTTTGAAAGGACGCATCCAGGCCTCAAAAATGGGCTCGACCGCTTCGTTTTCCTGCAGATAAATGCCGCGAATCTTGCCGCTTCCGTTGTCCACGTTGAAATAGCCGGACACTTTCGCCTGCTCCGGCTTCACGGTGACCGGGCCCGCTTCCCGACGCATCAAAGTTGGCATGCCCTTCATATTGCCTTCGTCCATGGGCGGACGCGAGCCGAAATGCTGCTCCACGTACCACTGCGACCCGAGCAGACCCTGTTCCTCTCCGCTCCACAGTCCGATGCGAATGGTGCGGCGCGGCTTGATGTCGAGCGCTTTCAGGATGCGCATGGCTTCCATCATGACGATCGTGCCGGCGCCGTTGTCGGTCGCTCCGGTGCCCGCGTGCCAGGAATCGAGATGGGCGCCCAGCATCACGATTTCATCTTTCTTGTCCGTACCCGGCAGTTCCGCAATCGTGTCGTATTGCATGGGATCGTCATCGTAGAACGTGTTGACGACGTTCAGTTCCAGGCTAACCTCTTTTTTCTGCTGCAACAGCCGCGCGATGCGGCTCCAATGCTCCGAAGCCATGGTCAGTTGAGGAATCGTGGTGGTCTCGCCGGTTTTGTAGGATCCGCCAGATTGCACGAAAACCGTGCCCCCACCCGCAGTTCCGCGGCTGTGGTCGATCACGGCTAGGACTTTTTCGTCGGCGAGGAATTGATTCAACTCCTTCACGAATTGCTGGCGCTTGAGGAAGTCGGCGAAGCGGAAGGGCGGCCGCTCGCCCGGAATCTGGTACTCCGCAATTTTGGCCAGTTCGTCGTCCCCAAGACGCTTGTAGGGAGCCTCAGTAATGGGCTTCACCTCCGCGTCGGGTCCGAAAATTACAATCATCCCGGCTAACTTTCCTTTGTACTTGTCGAAGTCTTTCTTGTCTTCGATATTCGCCCGGATGCATTTCCCCGTGATCACACCGTTCGTCCCAGGGGTCCAGGCCTTGGCGTACACCATGAGCGGAACGATGTCTGGCGTGGTCATGCGGGCATTGACATATTGATTCGCCCAGCCCCGGCCGAACGGTCCCCAGGCTTCGAGATGCGCGTTGCTCAAGCCCATGGCCGTCAGCTGATCGCGAGTCCATTCGTTGGCACGCTTCATATTCGGCGAGCCGGTGAGCCGCTCGCCTATGTTATCCATCAGGCCGGTGGCATAGTCCATGACCTTGGAGTTGTGAAAGCCTTCGTAGCGAATACGGGTGATGGTCTCAAGATCGACTTTTTCCTGAGACCCGGCGATAGTCGAAAGCAAACTGAGCAAAGCAATAATGCCGGCTAACCGAACGAGCTTCTTCATGGGATAGCGCTCCTGGGCGTAGATCAAACTGGCAACGATCACACTTTGCAATGATCAAAACTGGCAACGATCAAAACTGGCAACGATCCACTTGGTGGCGATGAACCTGGGTAAAGATCGACCTGGGTAAAGGTCAAACCGGGGATTATACAACCTGATGAGAAGCCCGGAGAGAAGCCGATTGTAAAGTTATTTCAATGCGCCGGGCTGGCGGGTTTTTCGCCGGTATGGCTTTCCGCGTCCGCGGCGGGCCTGGGGTCGTCGTCATCATTGCTCTTGACCGTGTACTGCACGATCAGCGAGATGCGCCGATTGGCCGGGTCGAGCGGATCGTTAAGCTTGCGCAGCCGTTGATCGGCAAATCCGCGGACTTGTGTCACCTGATCGGGTCGGACGCCGTTGCTCTGCATCAGTCGGCGGGCCGCGTTAGCCCGGTCGGTGGAGAGTTCCCAGTTTCCGTAATTGGCGGAGGCAGCGTAGGGCTTGGCGTCGGTATGGCCTTCGATCGAAAGCTTGTTGGGAAGCTTTCCCATCTCCTGCGCCAGCGTAACCAGCAATTCACTTCCATCGCGATTCAGCTCCGGCCGTCCGCTCTCGAAAAAAGTGCCGGAGGCCGATTCCGTGAGTTCAATGCGCAACCCTTCGGAAGTGACCGTCATTTCGATGTGGCTCTTCAGCTTCTCGAAATCTTTCATCTGCCGTATGGCCTGTTGCAGCTGCTCTTTCAGCTTGGGCATGTTGTCTTTGGTCAGGGTAAAGTTTTCCCCCGTGCCCACCATGTTGGAGCCGACCTTTCGTGACGTACCGGTCGGATCCTTGAAATATCCCCCGATCGCTTCCTGGATTTGCTTGCTCGAGTTGAGCAGCCAAAGGACAATGAAAAGAGCCATCATGGCGGTGACGAAGTCGGCATAGGCCACTTTCCAGGCGCCGCCGTGGTGGCCGCCGTGACTGCTCTTCTTCTTGATAATCAGAATGGGGCGCGTATTGTTCATGGCGATTGTGGTTGCCGCGAGAGTCTATGCCGACGCCGCGGATGCCGATTCCTCAGTCGCCGCTGCGGCTGCTCCGCCACCGCGGCACGCTTGTTCCAATTCTTTGAATGACGGTCGGACATGTCCGGGCACGGCCCGGCGCGCCACTTCCACCGCCATGATGGGCGCGCTCCCTTTCAGAAATGACACGATGAGAACCCGCAGCACATAGAGAAAAGCGTGTTCCTCGTCTGCGATCTTGGTCATGTTGGCGGCGATCGGACCGACCAAGCCGTAGCACAGCAGAATGCCGAGAAACGTGCCCACCAGTGCGGCCGCCACTTTGTGCCCGATTTCTTCGGGAGGGCCGCCCAGCGCGCCCATGGTGATGACTACGCCCAGCACCGCGGCCACGATCCCGAGACCAGGTAAGGAGTCCGCCATGCTGGTCAGCGCAGCCGTAGGCTGGGTGGCATCGTGGTGACGCACCTCCATGTCCAGGTCGAGCATCTGATCCAGGTCGAACGCTTCCACTCCCGTGACTGCCATCCGTAGCGAGTCACAAACGAAATCGCGAATGTGGTGGTTCTTCAGGAATTCTGGGCGGGTAGAAAACACGGCACTCTTTTCCGGTTCCTCGACGTCGCTCTCGAGAGCCATCAGGCCATCCTTGCGCGCTTTGTTCAGCAGGTCGTACAGCATTTTCAGGGTGTCCAGGTATCTCTGTTTGGTGAAAGGCGAGCCGGTGAACACACCGCTGATTCCGCCTGCGATCTCCTTGAGAATGTGCAGCGGATTCGCGATCAAAACCGTGCCCATGCCCGCTCCGCCGATAATGAGCAACTCCGCCGGCTGCATCAGCACGCGCAGATTCCCGTGCTCCATCAGGTAGCCGCCGACCACCGCGCCGAAAACAATGACAATGCCGATAATTGCGAACATCGCCCTAGCTCCCGGATGCCGCACTGTGGGCGGACTTGGTTGGGCCGGTGTCTGGGTTGGAACAGATCTGCAGGTTTTGCCGGGCTCGCTCGAGCATGGACTCGGCCGTGTCACCGAGCCGGGCGGCAGCTGGTCCGATCGAGACCGATAACGACCGTTTTTCTCCCCACCATTCAATGCCATCGTTGGCCAGCATCCGGCCGATTCTCTCGCCCACGGAACGCAGCGCTTCGGCACTGCAGCCATTTAGAAGAACCAGGAACTGATCATCGGTCCAGCGCCCCACATGGTCTGTTCTCCAGACCGCGAGTTCCAGGGTGTGCGCGACCATGCGCAGCATGCACGAGGCCGCCTCCGCTCCAAAATTTGCGCGAAAAACGTCAAGACCCTCCAACTGCAGGCAGAGGAGGCCAAAGGGTACCTGCAATTCCGCGAACGTTCCCAAGGTTTCCCGCAGGTGCGATTGCATGATGGTGTGGTTGGCGATGCCGGTGATTTCATCCACGCAGCCGGAGTTCATCAGGCCATCTTCTCGATGTTCTTCGTCTTCGTCCTGATGCTGGTCTTCGAAGCTTTGGGCCACGCCGATCACCGACCCGCGCGCATCCCGCACCGGCACCGCCCATATGTGCGCCGGAACGCGATGTCCTTCTTTGTGATGGACATAGCCGTCAGCTTCGGCTGAGTGGGCCGTTTGGATCGCCGCCCCCACCGGACATCCGGTCCCGCAGCCCTCGCACGCGTGCTCATCACATTGCAGCAGGGTTCGGCCCGCGCAAGGCCGGCCCACGACCTCATGCCGAAGATAGCCGGTAATGCGCTCCGCGCCGTCGCTCCAGATAATGATCTTTCGTTGCAGATCGACGACGCACAGCCCTATCTGCAGGCTCTCCAGCACACCTCGACATATCTCGGGATCTTGAAAGGCAGGCATGGCTGGTTGGGGAAACCCCCGACTATCTTTCCATCGGCACAATCCCTTGCGACTTCAAGGCGGGGAAAATCGGTCAATGGTAGAAACAGATACAAGTGGCGTATTTTCAGCAGGATACATCTCTGGCACTTTAGTGGGGTAGATGGCACTTTCGGGCTATTTTCAGCCCTGGACGACGCGTTTATTTTTTCTGGTGAGCAGTTCTGGGGGAGGGCTGCCCGGGCGTCCCGGACTCGAAAGAGTCTCGGGGCGCTCGTTATTTTTGGGGTTGAATTCTCTTGAGCCTCTCTGCACGCTCAAGAGCGGGAACATCGCTCGAGGACTGTCTAGTTGGTGGAGATGGTGAAGTTGACCGTGATCTTGGCTTGCGTTTCCACCGCTTCGCTACCCTGGTAGTGGGGCTTGAAGTGCCATTGCCGGACCGCGTCCTGAGCGGCTGAGGCCAGGATCGGCGGTCCGCTGACCACGCGCAAATCCTGAATCGCGCCGTCTTTGCTGATCAGCGCCTGCAGAATCACCGAGCCTTGCACCTTCATCTGGCGCGCCAGCAGCGGATAGCCGGGCCGCACGGAACGGGTGACGACATCTGCCGTGTCCCGCGAAATCTGCACCCGCTCGGCTGCATTATTGGTCACGTTTGCGGTGGTCTCAGGGGATTCGTCCCGTTGCGGAGCAGTGCCCGGCTGCAGGTCTACTCGGAGCGAATTGCTCCCAGGCCGAATGGTGCGGTGACTGTCGCCCGCGACTACTTCCACTTCAAGTGGAGGAAGCACGGTTCTGGTGGTCGTTGCGGCCATCGCAGGGGCCGCGGGGGCAGGCGCTACGTTTTTGGCTACGGGCTTGGCATTGGCCGCGGTCCGACGCTTGGGGTTTGTAACAGAAGGAGTCGGACTGGAAACATTCGTCGCCACCGGGGCGGAAGCCGCGGGCGTGGTCGCGGCGGGCTGGTCATAGTCCGCTTCTTCCGTGTCCGGAAACCAGAAGTCGCGGTACTGATACAGCGAGACGCCCAGACCCGCGAGCAACAGCACCAGGGCTGCCACCATCAAGCTGCGCTGCTTTGGGTCGGGCGTGCGTTCCGGCAACTCTGCCAGCGCGACGCGCTCACTCTTGGGAACCAACGCTTTGGATTCAAACATGCGGAACCTGGGCCCGGCCTGGTGCTCTACGACGTGGCCTAATTCTCCGCTTAGTATGCCTCGAAAAGCCCGCAAATGCCAGAAAAAGCGCGATGCCTTTGGAACTAGTTTGGACCTTCCTGCCCGTCCCGTGCACTATTTGTGCAATTGATTGTCACGCAGGAGGTTCTTCAACAGGCCAGTTGGTCGCGGGAGATTTTCAGCCCGATCAGATTCCCCAGGACCGTCACCGCGACGGATTCAGCCTTGAAGAATTCATTGGCCAGCTCTTGCAGATCGTCCACCGTCACGGCTTCGATCTTCTCGATCAGTTCGTCGAGATCGTAGAAGCGGTCGAAATACATTTCCTGCCGCGCCAGGTTCGACATGCGGGCGGTGCTCGACTCGAGCGACAGCATCAGGCTGCCTTTGAGCTGATCCTTGGAGCGGCGCAGTTCTTCGGCAGGCACCGGCTCGGCCTTCAACTTACGAAACTCGCTGACCACTGACTGCACCACTTTGGCGGCCGATTCGCGCGAAGTTCCTGCGTACACAGCCATGCATCCCGTATCACGGTAAGGATTCAGGTCGCTGTAGATCGAATAGGCGAGTCCCTGCCGCTCGCGAATATTCTGAAACAGCCGGGAACTCATGCCGCCGCCGAGCAGCGTGTTGAGAATGTAACCGGCATGCCGCTTTTCGTGCGCAACGGGATGCGCCGGAACGCCAATGCAAAGTTGCACTTGCTCCAGCGCCTTCTTGTTGCGCAGCGTAATCTTCGAAACGATCTTCGGCACCGGCGAGTGGAAGCCGTTTTTCTGTGCCTTCATGTGCTCGAAGTGCTTGGTGACCAGCTCGACAAAGCGATCATGATCCAGATTGCCGGCCGCCGACACAATAATATTTCCGGGCGCGAAGCGGTGCGAGTAAGCATCGAGAACGGGCGTGCGCTCGAATTTCTTCACCGTTTCTTTGGTGCCCAGTATCGGCTTGCCCAGCGGGTGATCTTTCCAGAAATTCTGCGTGAAGATTTCGTGGACGAGATAATCGGGATTGTCCTCGTCCATCTTGATTTCTTCCAGGATCACGCCGCGCTCGCGGGTGATGTCGCTGGGATCAAACACGGGATGCAGTACCAGATCGCTCAGGATCTCAAGCGCGACGGGAACGTGCTCGTCGAGCACTTTCACATTGAAGCAGATACACTCCTTGGCGGTGAAGGCGTCCATATTGCCGCCGAGGGAGTCCACCTGGCGGGCAATCTCTTCCGCTGTGCGATGCTCGGTCCCTTTGAACAGCATGTGCTCGATGAAGTGCGAGATGCCGTTCCACGCCGGATCCTCGTCGCGCGAGCCGGTCTGCAGCCAGATTCCGATGGAGGCCGAGCGGATGTGCTGCATCTGCTCGGTTATGATAGTCAGACCGTTGGGCAACACCTGACGACGAATATTGCGAACTTCTTTCACCATAGCTACTTCCCAGGAGGACGCGTAGTAAAACCCCAGAATGTGTTGTGGAAAGGTCTGTGACTATTCTCACATAGGGCAGCGGAGTGTGCGAAAATGTTTAGCTGTTTAGAATCAGTCACTTGCGGGTTACCCGACTTCGCGCTACGTTACCGCTCGGGCGTCCTTGCGGCCGGTCGATGCCGACGACGGTGCACTAAGTATGGTGAAATCCTTGGCTAAAAGCGCGCACGCGTCCCTGCTGGGCCTGAACCGCCAGGAAATAGCGGAACTGGTGGCGGAGGCGGGGGAACCATCCTATCGCGCCCAGCAGATTCTGGATGGCGTCTATCGCGAGAAGGTGCGATCGCTGGATCAGTTTTCTACTCTCCCGCGACAGTTTCGCGAGAATCTTTCGCGGCGGGGATTCGCCGTCGGTTCGCCTACTATTCAGGAGAAGTTCGTCTCCAGGGACGGAACTGTGCGCTATCTCGTGGCCTGCGCCGACGGCGAAACGGTTGAAACCGTCTGGATGCCTGAGGGTGACGGCGGCGAAGCCGGTGATGGAACCGAAGCAGGTGAAGCGGCGGAGGCGCCGGCAGTCCGCGCCGGTAAGACCAACGTCAACCTCGCGCGCAGTTGGGATCGCGCCACGATCTGCGTTTCGAGCCAGGTGGGCTGCGCCGTGGATTGCCAGTTCTGCCTGACCGCTCTGCTGGGGGTGAAGCGCAACTTGAGCGCGGGCGAAATCGTCGGACAGGTATGCGCCGTGTTGACCGATCAGAAAGTTTCGCCGCCGCAGGATCGCATTAACCTGGTGTTCATGGGGATGGGCGAGCCGTTTTTGAATTACGAAAATTTCATCAAGGCAACGCGGCTGCTGGTGGAAGAAGTCGGCATTCCCGAATCCCGGATGACGGTTTCCACGGCCGGAATCGTGCCGCGAATTCGAGACTTTGGCCTGGAGACGATCCGGCCCAAGCTTGCCATTTCGCTCAACGCCTCGAATGACGAACTGCGCACGCGCCTGATGCCTCTGAACCGGAAATGGAATCTGGAAAGGTTGCTGGCCGCGGCCCGCGATTTTCCCCTGCGCAATCGGGAGAGAATCACGTTCGAGTACGTGCTGCTGCGTGACAGCAACGACGCGGTGAAGAACGCCGAAGAGGTTGCGGATTTGCTTCGAGGCCTGCGGGCGAAAGTGAATTTGATCGCGCTGAATCCCGGGCCAGGAATAAGTTTTTCAACACCTGCCGAAGAGAGAGTGCTTGCATTTCAGAAGGTATTGACCAAGGCGGGCATTCCAGCGTTTGTGCGGCGTCCGCGCGGCCGCGACATTTACGCGGCCTGCGGCCAACTCAAACGCACCATCGAAATCATGCCGGCTGAGGCGTCGTCCGCATAGCGGCCTGCAGCGGCGAGGAGACAACCGGTAACTCCACGCTCACCGTGAGCTCGCCCTGATTTCCTTGTTCAAACCGAATCCGGCCGCGGTGTTCTTGAACAATGCCTTGACAAGCGCTCAAGCCCAGAAGCCTGCCATCGTCATCTTCGGTCTGGCCGTTTCCATCGACAAAAACTTGAAGCACCGCCATGTCGTTTTGCTGCGTGGTTGAGATTCTCAGCTTGCGGCCGCCCGTCCCCTCGAGCGCGTGCAGCGCGTTGCCCAAGACTTGCGAACAGACCTGGAGCAACTGGTTCGAGTCGCCGAGAACTCTGGGCAGTTGGCTATCGAGCTCCGCGCGCACTTCAATCTTGAGAGGCTGCCACTGTGATTCCGCCAATTTGACCGCGGTGCGCACCAGCGTATTGAGATCGATGGGTGTTCTGGCGACGGGCGTGTGTCGGGCAAAGCTGAGCAGGCTGGCCACCAGAGAGCGAGTGCGGCGGACGTGTTGGCCGATTTTTACCGCTTGCAGCCGTTGCTCCGGGTTGAGTTCCGTGCTGAGAAGTAAATCGGAGTACCCCAGCATCGCGGTGAGCGGATTGTTGAGTTCATGGGCCGCGCCGCCGACCAGTTGTCCAATCGAGGCCAGCTTTTCCGATTGCAGTATTTGCGCCTGCAGGCGCTTCAGGTTCTCGATGGATTCCTGAGAATGATGATAGAGGTTCACCAACTCACGGTCGAGCAAATACTGGCGCACAAAAACCATCACCCCCATGGCGAGGGCGGCCAGCAGTGTAAGGACGAGCCGGAACGAGAGGATACGATGCGGAACCGCCATGTCCGATAGCGTCCACGCGGCAAAGATGGGAAGCGAGAACACGGCGATCATGCCGCAGCGCGCTACCCACACTCCGTAGGCGGTTGCCGCCTTGCTTTCTCCCTCCGGTTCGCCGGCTGTGCTCCAGAGTCCGACCCACGCGATCCAGGCTCCCGAGATCGACAGGGGAATGTCATAGAGACTTCCACTGTAATAAACCCTGCGCTCCAGCGCCCAATTGGCCACATAGGAACTGCTGGCGTAGAGCAAGCTGAAGCCAAACAGATTCGCGTACAGGGTTCTCCAAGAGCCCTTACTGCTTTTCCAGGACACGGCCAGAGCCACCAGGAACGCCACTTTCTCAGCCAGATACAACGCGTTGAGATTGTGGGCGTAGGGAACCGCGTCGGGAACTGCGTAGAGCCAAGGGGTTACGATGAAGACGTAGACGTAGATCCACCACACTAACAGCAAAGTGAAGTCCAGCCGTCCCAGCCGGGCCGAGTATTCGTCTCCGCCGATGTGGGCGCGGAGGCCGAGCGCCGCCATTAAGGGAACGAAGTGCAGGAAAATAATAATATCGGCGTCGAATAAATCAGGGACGTCACGCCGGAGAAAAACTTCGAAATACGTCCAAATCAATTGATAGATAAACCACAGCGCCATCCCCGCCGCCAGCATAGTCCAGAACAGCCGCAGGCGGCCTGGGGAGCGCAGCGCGCGAGGCACCAGTGAAAACGTCCCCACGCCCAGCAGAATGCACTGGGTCACATCGCTCACCGCGGTCAAGCCATACGATTGCGGCAGGGTGAGAGCGCCGATCACGGCTGCCGCCAGGCAGAAGATCACGACTCCGGACCATAGTTTAGAGCGGTTGTTCAAGCGCAGTATCCCCGGCCATTCTAGATGGGATTCAACACGACCCATGGTTACTGTAGTAATCTGGCCCCGAAGCCGCTGCCGTAAGAATTGTGCAGCTGGGTTCGACAAAGGTTGATTTTCTGGAAGTTTTTCTTGCTCCCAGCCTTTCTTATCAATACTATGCGACACAGCCGCTGGCCCCCGCGGAGATAGACTGTTTTGTTTCGCATTGATCGCTACAGATTTTCGTGGAGAATGCGCGCCCCGGCCGATCCGGGCGAGATCCGCCGCATCGAACGCTGGCTGGCCACGGCCCGCGTGTTTCTCGCAATCTCCGCCCTGCTTGCCATCCGCATGGACCCCACGCGCTTGGGCTATTCGCCGGCAGCGTATGGCCTGTTCGGTTTTTACATGGGCAACAGCATCCTGATCTTGATGCTTTTGCGGCGGCGGAAGCAGTCTACTGCATCGTTTCGGATTCTCGTCCACACCGCGGACATTGTCTGGCCCGCCTTCATCTCAGTGTTTGCCGAAGGGCCCCGCAGCCCGTTCTCGCTGTTTTTCGTTTTCGTCTTGACCGCCGCGGCTTACCGCTGGGGTCTTTGGGAAACTCTCGGAACCGCAGCCGCCGAAGTTGGACTGCTTTGGATGGAGAGCGCTATTTTGCTGCATGGATGGCTGGCGCCTCTCAGCGCACTGCCTTGGGCTCCGGTTGCTGGTCTGCGTGTCAACCTGGAAGCTTTTGAGCCTAAGGGTTTGTTCATGCAATCGGTTTATTTGCTGGTGATGGGACTGCTGCTCGGCTATCTGGCCGAACAGCAAAAGCATCTGCGCGCCGAGAAAGCAGTCACCACCCGAATCTTAGCGAAGGCGCGCGTGGAAGCGGGCCTCACCGGCACGCTGCAGCAGATTCTCGGCGAGGCCCTCACCATGTACGGCTCCGCCCGATTGCTGATTGCGGCGCAAGAAGCGCATAGCCAACGGGTGTTTCTCGGCGAAATCCATGCTGCCAAAGGCGCGGCCTCTGAATTTGTCTGGCTCGATTCCAGCCCGCGGGATAGGGCAACTTATCTCGGTGCTTTTCCGGGGGATGTTTGCTATGCGATCCGCGACGACCGCTGGTCGATTCTTGCCCTGGATGCCGAGGGCAACCAATTGCCGGTGGAACACACCGAACCGCTCACCCGGTTGAACGAATTCCAGCCGTTCGATTCGGTGATTGCGGTTTCTTTTCTGCTGGGAGGCGAGTGGAGGGGAAGAGTTTTTCTATTTGATCCGGTGCGGCAAGGCGAGAAACTGGAGGAACTCCGCTTCCTGCTCGATCTGGTTCGTCAGATCGGCCCCGCGGTTTACAACGTCTATCTTCTGCACCGCTTGCGGCGCCGGGCCGGGGCGGCCGAACGGGCCCGTTTCGCCCGGGAACTGCACGACGGCGCCGTGCAGTCCCTGATAGCGGTTGAGATGCAGGTGGACGTTTTGCGGCGGCAGGCGGACGCGCAAGGCCCGATCGGTGGAGAACTCGGGCGAATTCAAGGCCTGCTGCGCGAGGAAGTGCTCAAGCTGCGCGAGCTCATGCAGCAGATGAAGTCGATCGACGTGGATGCGCAGAGGCTTCTGAGCGTTTTGAACGACACGGTCGAACGTTTTCAACGCGAGACCGGAATCTCCGCCCGCTTCGTTACCGACCTCGACGAGCTGGATATGCCGCAGAGAGTTTGCCGGGAGCTTCTTCGCATCGTGCAGGAGGGCCTGGTGAATGTGCGCAAGCACAGCAGCGCGCGCCACGCGTTGGTGCGGCTCGGTTCCAACGAGACCCTATGGACGCTCAGTCTGGAAGATGACGGGAAAGGTTTCGCTTTTTCCGGGCGCCTCACCCAGGCAGAAATGGACGAAATTGGGAAAGGGCCTATGATCATAAGGGAACGTGTGCGTTTGATCGGCGGGGAACTAACGGTAGAATCAAATCCGGGTCACGGAGTGCGCCTGGAAGTCACGGTGCCGCGTGGCGCGGAAGTGCCGCATGAATTTTAAGAAGCCACAAACCGTTCGCATCGTCATCGCCGATGATCACCCTATTTTTCGGGATGGCCTGCGGCGTTTGCTGGAAGCCGAGCCTGATCTCAAGGTTCTGGGAGAAGCCTCCGATGGCGCCGAGGCCGTGAAGCTGGCACGCCAGTTGAAGCCGGACATCCTGCTGCTCGACCTGGCCATGCCCAAACATCCGGGTCTTGAGGCCCTGCGGGATTTGAGCACTTCCTCCAATGCCGCCCCGGTGCGCGTGATTCTGCTTACCGCGGCCGCGGAAAAAAGCCAGATCGTGGAAGCTTTGCAGCTCGGCGCCAGAGGCGTGGTGCTCAAGGATTCGGCCACCCAACTCCTGCTTCGCGCCATTCATACCGTGATGTCCGGAGAATACTGGGTGGGACGCGAGAGCGTCTCGAATCTCGTGCAATATCTGCGGACTCTGATGCAGTCCTCGAGCGACGAAGCCCGGCAGAAGAAATTCGGCCTCACGCCGCGCGAACTGGAAATTGTCTCGGCCGTTGTCGCGGGCTACTCCAATAAGGAGATCGCCGAGTATTTCAAGATCAGCGAAGACACCGTCAAACACCACCTGAGCAACATTTTCGACAAGCTGGGGGTGTCGACGCGCCTGGAACTGGCGCTGTTCGCGGTGAACCAGGCCTTGCCGCTCAAGAGTATTGGCTGAAAGGTATTTGCGACACACCGGAGGTAACTTGTAAGGCGACCTATGGTCACCTGTATGGCACTTTTGTGCTATTGGCCGGGCCTTGGCGGGTGATTAAGATTTCCTTAAGGCCCCCGGATCGGTCGCGTGTTTTTGTGTCTACTGGGGATCCTCCCGTTTCTGGGGGGGCAAGGTAGTTCAAGAAGGAGAGGGAGCCCGTGGCAAGACTCTTAAATCAACTGTGGAACGATGAACACGGTCAGGACATCGCGGAATACGCGGTGATGCTGGCGGTGATTCTGGTCATCGTCGTGGGGACGATTCGGCTGATCGGCTCGAACGCCAACAACGTGTTTTCCAATGTTGGCAGCGCGCTTCAGTAGCCTAGCTTCAGTAGCCTCGCCTGAGCGCAGGGATGATCGCCCAACCCGCCGAAACTCCGCATCTGCTAGAGGATTCCTTCGTCAGCCCTCCGCCGGTGCATTCCTTTCATCTCTCGGCTATTGTTTCTGCGCTCCAGTGGAAGTGGTCAGGGCCATCTTTTCTGCCCCTCCGGTCGAGATCCGCGTGAGGTAGGGGAAAAACGGCGTAACCTCAAATTCCATTTTTTCCCGGGCGGAGTTCAGCGGAACCGCTTTGCTCTTCGCCATTTCAACCTGATCGCTCCAGGGGTCCACTTTGATGCGTCCGCCCAGCGGGAGCGCAGCGATCTGGTCGGTGCGTTTCTCGTCGAGCGCCGGCGCGGCCGTTACCAGCGCGGACATGCGGATGTTCTTGCTGTCGGCCAGGCTATTGCCGAGTCGGGAGTGAAGCAGGTTGGGAAGCTCGGGTGCCTTCTCCTGCAAAGCCTTCAGAAATAGTCCCGCGCTGGCCAGCTTGTCTTTGTAGGGAGAATTCTTCAGCATCTCCAGGGCTTTCGCGTCCGCGGCTGCTTCCTCCGCCTCACTGCGCTTAAAAGCCAGATTCTGGAATGAGGCCTGGTCGGGAAAAAACATGCGGTCGTTGAATGCCATTTTGGTATCGAAGCGATGCCCCAGCACTACATGGCCCAGTTCATGCGCCAGGATAGCGGCCAGCGAGGCTTCATCGGGCAGCACATCCAACAGCCCGCGGCTCACGATGATGGTGTGGCCGATGGTAAACGCCTCCAGGGGCGCGGTCAGCAAGACGCGGCAGCGGATGTCTCCTTGCAGATCAATGTTGTTGGTCACCAGAAGGTTATTCACGACCGTAAGCAAAACTTTGTCGACTTCTCCCGGAGGCGCGAGCAGGCCGATCTTCTGGATGCGGTCGATGGCATTGTCCTCCGCTTGCCGCTCCCACATACGTTCGGCGACCACCGGCGTTGCATCTGAGGCGGCTTCGGTTTGATCTTTTACGGACTGCGGCGAGTCCACCAGAATCTGAGTGAATTCTTCATTCTTGCTCAACGCCTTTACGTCATAGCCCCAGAGCCGGGTCTGCGCTTTGAAGTGCAGAGTCTTGGACAAGCCAGTCTTTAGATTCTGCTCCTCGGTATAGATGTACGCCGGCAGCCAGGTTCCGGGGCGCATATTCAGGCGCCAGCTGTCGAAGTGGAAATAGAAATTAATCTTCGGCGGCGGCGCATAAGTGCCGTTGAAACGGACAATGTTGTATTCCTGATCTTCGACCCAGATGCGGCCGTTGAAGCGCGGGATTTTTTCTCCTGCTTTCGGCTGAACATCGATCACCAGGCAGCGGACCTCGCCCAGAAACTCGCGGCGCACGAAAGTAAAGTTGTAATACCGTTTTTGAAAATCGGTATCCAGCACCACCATTTGGGCAAAGCCGAGCGGCAGAAAGTGCATGGAGTAGACGCCGGTCAGCTTGGTCAGCATGCGCTGTCCGAACCCGGGCTGCCCGGTGAACGAAACGTCTTCAGGGCCGTCGGTCATATCCAACCGTCCCAGAAAATACTGGTCTTTGACGGGCACGGGGTTGCCGCTGTCCTTGTCCGGCTTCAGGTCCTGAATATAGGTCTCGACCATGGGATGCATGTGGCGCATCTGAGCGAGAAACAGGTGCTCGCGCTGCACCACCCGGTCGATCACGTCACCCAGAGAGGCCGCAGCGGGCTGGGAACCTGTGTTTTGGGCCGCCGAATCAGCAGCCGCTGGTGGCGAGTTGGGCTGCACCGCGGCCGGCGCTTGTTGCGCGCGTGTCGGGACAACCGAAGCCACAATCAACAGAAACGAGAGAATCAGTGAATACACAATTCGCATAAGGAATCAGGCTATCTGAAAGATTACATGCAGCACGACCGTCGAGTCTGATGGTTGGCCGTCGCGCAACGCGGGCTTGAAGCGAAGCTGGCTTGCCTCCTTAACGGCCTCTTCATCCAAACCGTGTCCTAAGCCATGAACCACGCGCACGACTTTCACTTGCCCCGAAGCCTCCAACACGGCTTCCACCAGCACTTCGCCCTCGACCTTCAGCTTCCGCGCCTCTTCGGTATAGATGGGCACGGGCTTCCAAAGGATTTCCGCCGGAATCACTTTCGCTACTGCTGCCTGCGCGCGCGAACCGGCCGTCGGAGGAGCGGGAACATCGGCATTTCCGAAACCAGAGTCTCGAACCGCCGCCAGGTGAGCGGGCCGCGGGTCGTTAATCGCGACCCCGTTGCCAAACCCGGAGCTCACCGTGACCCCACGCGCTCCGCTGGCGCCTGCCGTGCCATTGCCCACTCCGGTTCCGGTAGGCAGATCGAAGGAACCGAGTTGTGCAATCGTGATCGGCTTTCCTTCGCTGGCCTTGGCCGGCACGCCATGCGGATCGCCAAAACCGCCAGTCTGCACTTTCTGGGAGGCGAGCGCGATGGTTGGCGGAGCTGAGCTCCCGGTGGAGAAAACATTCGTTTTCACCGGTGCCCTTGGAATCAACGGCTTGGGCGCCGGCGGCATTGCCTCCAACTTCTTAGATGCGATCGCCACCACCGGGGCCGGCGGATCATCAATCTTGATCTTGGGCTTCGGCAGTTGAGCGGGAAGTCGCAACGCTTCTGCTGGCGGATCGAGCTGCGCCACCTGGTCAAGCTGAGTCTGGATCGGCGGCGTCAATCGCCGGAATGGTTGCGGCTGATGATTTACCGGGACCGGAGTCGGTACCAGTTCGATGGCGTGATAGTCGTGTAGCGGAGCTTCGAGAATTTCCGGGTGGAGCACACGCACCCAGATCAGGAGAGCCACGGCTAACCCCTGAATTCCAAAGCTAAAAGCTACCTCCGACCACGGCTTTCTCGCCTCTGGCAGAAGGGAGAAAAGCCCTTGCTGGGAGACAGATGATCCCATAATTACTACCCCTGCGTTTCTTCGTTTTAAAACCCAGTTTACGGGCGAAAAGCTCTCCGCTGACTGGATTTTTTCTTTGGGGGAACCTGGCGAGCACCTCCCGGGGAAGAGCCGGGTGGAGCGCCTTAACCCCAAATTCTGCACGGCAAAGGCCACTTCCGGCGGTCGCCGTCAGCCGATAAGGAGCGCAATATCAATGCGTTACGCTTATTGTGGCTACGATTCTCCCGCTTTAGATGCCAAGGTAGAAAAAAAGTACACCTCCGAGGGAGAGATTTACTGCCGCCAGCCAGACTTGCCAGGACACTATGGCCGGATGTGGGCACTAGCAGGGAACGATTTTCGGGCTCTTGATGCCGCGGGTGGCGTTGCGGGTATCGACTACCAGTTGGGCTTCCTGAACGATCTTTTTGTAGTCGTAATCGGAATGGTCGGTCACGATGAGCACGCAGTCGTACTGGCCCAGG
>DATGHF010000070.1:0-62148 GCA_035308125.1 Candidatus Sulfotelmatobacter sp. | reverse complement strand
TGCGCCCCTCGAAATTCCTGGAGTTCAAAGCCGACGACGGAACCGTGCTTTACGGACGTTTGCTGCTCCCTCCCGACACGGCGGCCAGCGGCAAGATTCCCCTGATCGTGAACATCTATGGCGGACCGGCCGCGCAGGAAGTGATGAAAGGGCCGGCCAGTGCGTTCGATGAAATTCTCGCCCGCAAAGGCTTTGCCATCTTTGCCGTGGACAACCGCGGCACGCCCGGCCGGGATCGCAAGTTCCAGACCGCGATCCGGCACGAGTTTGGCGCCGTCGAATTAACAGACCAGCTCACCGCGCTCGACCAACTCTACGCGCTATATCCGCAGCTGGATAAAGACCGCACCGGAATCTGGGGATGGTCCAATGGCGGCTCCATGACGCTCTATGCCATGACGCACTCCGACCGCTTTCGAGCCGGCGTCGCGGTGGCACCCGTGACTGATGCACGTAACTACGACTCCATTTACATGGAACGCTACTTTGGGTTGCTCAAAGAAAACAAAGAGGCTTATGAGCAGTCAGATGTCTCGATGGCCGCCGGGCAGCTGCACGGCGCGCTGCTGCTGGTGCACGGCACCAGCGACGACAACGTGCACTTCCAGAACAGTGTGCGGATGGTGGATGCGCTGATCAAAGCGAGGAAGCAATTTCGCTTCATGATTTATCCCGGCAAGACCCACGGCATCGCAGGACCGGATGCCAGCGTGCACCTGTACACCATGATCGAAGACCACTTCGAGCGGGAGCTGAAGTAAAGCCGTTGCGAATCAGGTTGTATGGGGATTCTTCCGCCTGCCCTGAGCGAAGGTCGACTGATCCCCTACACTACTTATGCTTTTCAGATTTCTTGGAGGAACTTTCCTTCGAGGAACTTTCTTTGGAGGAACTTTCCTTCGCCGAACCTTCTTTTCCCGAGCTCTCCGACTTGGACTTGTCTTCTTTCTTTGAGTCCTTGCCGCCGCCGTCAGACGAGGATTGCCCGCCAGATTTCTTGGGATAGTCGGTGACGTACCAGCCCGTCCCTTTGAACTGCACGGCGGGCGCGGAAATCATCTGCTCGACCACGCCGCCGCAGTCGGGACATTTCCTCACCATCCTGTCGGAATACTTCTGGATTTTCTCGAACTGGTGGCCGCACTTCTTACACTTATATTCGTAAAGTGGCATGTATGTTGTGACTTGAGACGATTGCAGAAAACCACTGCTTGCTGATTGATTCTAGGGGCGGGGCTTGAGCCGCGTCAATGCGGGGCAGTGATCAAAGAGCCGCTTTGAAGATGTTCATGTGGGGACGGCCGCCCCTGGCTGTCCAGTCGAGCGCAGCTCGACGGTTGTTTCGGGGGGCCGGGTGCCCAGCTTCTCCCCGGTGTTGGGAGAAGTGGGGGTTTTGATCTCCAGGTTCACACCCAAATCGTAGTATCATCCCTGCGCATGCTCGGCAACCGCTCCAGCGAACAGTGGGTCGCGCAATACGCCACCAGCCATCAGCATCCCGTCAACCGCGCTTGCCACACGCTGGGCATTCCGCTGATTCTCTTGTCGGTCGCGGTTTTCGTGGCCAGCATCTTCGTGCATCGCTTGTGGCCGTATGCTCTAGCCCTCTTTCTGATCGGATGGATTTTCCAATTCATTGGCCACGCCTTCGAGGGCAAGGAACCAGAATTCTTCCACGACTGGCGATTCCTCTTCGTCGGCGTCCGCTGGTGGTGGGCCAAGATCCGCGGCCGCGCCTAGTTGGCTGCTGAAAACCCTCGCAGATGCGGGAACCCCCGTGGAAGAGCGGCGCTTTAGCGCCCCGTAAGTCCCAGAACCAGCGCGGGCTTCAGCCCGCAATCCGCACCTGCGCACGGTTCCGCAACCTGCTGCTGAGAGCGTCCCAGCGTTCACGTTGTCTAACTCTGAGCGCGCAGCGCCCCCGCCGCATCCTTCACTAAATCCGCCACTTGCCAGTCGCTGCCGTGATACCAGCTGACAATTTTCCCATCAGGCCCGATGACCGCGGTGCTCAGCGAGTGCGTGATCAATCCGTTTTCGGGCTTGTACGAAAGCGCGAAATAGCGTGCGATCTGCGGCAAGTCGGCGGCAGCGGGCACGGCAAATTCCCAGCTGTCGAACAGGGCGGCGTCGTGGCTATGAGCGAGCGAAAAGCCATAGTCGCGGAGGACCTTCGGCGTGTCGTGTTCCGGATCGAAACTGATGCACAGCAAATGAGTCTTGCGCGCCAGCGTGGGATCGGCCCCGAGCTGCTGATGGAGTTTCTCGAACTGCGCGCCCACGCGGGGGCAATAATCAGGAAAGGGGCACCGTGTGTAGACAAACGTCACAAACAGCACCTGGCCGCGATATTTCTTCAGCGAGATCCGCCGCGAGTTCTGATTGGTAAATTCAAAGTCGGGTACTTCCTCGCCGACATTAGGAACATGCAGTTCAGTCGTGGGCTTGTCGTCAGCCTTGCCGCTCGCCGGTTTTGCGTGCCCGGTGACTTTCACATTCTCCAGCCAGTAGTCGGGAGCCTCGTCCTTCTTCTCCGCAACAACTACCTCGGCCGATATGGAATCGCCGGCTGCCAGCTGACTAAAATCCGCGGCCAGCTTGATTTTGTAGTCCATGGCCATGGCGTCCATGAATCCCGGAATCGCGTCGCCGTCAATAATGGCCGACTGGTTCGCTTTGTCGAGCGACACGATGCGTCCGGTGAAGGGATATCGTTTCGCCGATGGACTGCCGTGCTTGGCGCATGACAGGAATAAAGCCGTGAACAACAAAATCAGCAGCAAAGTTGGTTTGGCGGAATTCGCGTGCGGCACTTGGAGTCTCCCGTCTTTTTCGGTCGATCAGTTGCGGTAAATCTGTTCGGATACACGATTTGCATCTTAAAACGTGGCTAGAGCCGGCGGGCAAGAGTGCCCGCCCCACACAATCAGAGTCAAAACCAAAGTCAAACACATCATCAATAATGAAAACGATAACGCAGTTCCACGCTGATTTCGCGCGGGTTGTTCCAGTGGAATCCTCCGAAGGTAACGCTGTTATCGAGTTCCACGCGCCGGTTAGCGACATTGAGACCGGTTACCGACGCCGAGAAGCGCTCACTGAAATCTTTCCCCAGCGTCAGATCAAAGCTGGTGTGCGGCGGCAGATAGTTGCCCGGATAAGGCTGGCCGACAAACGCATTGCTGAACCCGGACCCGTAGTAAACGTTGGTCGAGGCGTAGGCCTGCCAGGGGAGTGTCACATCGCCGCCAAGGTTGAGCGTGTCGCGTTGATCGTGGTCGAGCCGGGACAAGCCCGCAGGCAGTGAAAAATTGGTGAGCCCTCCCGTGATCACCCCGCCGCCCTCGGCAATCTGATTGGAATATGCCAGGTGAATCTGGCCGCGGTGCGCAATGCGCGGCGAGCGCAGCGTGGCTTCCCATCCGCGAATCACCGCCTGCGCAATCGTGATCGGGAAAAACAAATTTGATTCGCCGATATTGTTGTGATCAAAGAAATTCGACACGTTGGTGCGGAAGTTGTCCGCGTCGAGCGTCCATCCCCGGAACGGGATGGTCGCGCCGAATTGATGTTCTTCGTCCCGCTCGCCATTGAGCCGGATGAATCCCAGATTGTTCGCATTGGCAAACTGAACCAGCGGGCCCGAGGCCGTGATCAACGGCGGCGCCTGATAGTAATGGCCGTAAAACGCGCGGAAGGTCCAGTTGAGCCGCGGCACATTCACCGCCGCACCAAAGCGCGGGCTGATGGCGCTCTCCGAAACTCCACCTGTGAAGTGCGTGGGCCGCATTCCAGCCGTCAGCGTCAGCCAGGAAAGAGGCTTGAATTTATCGTCGACGAAAAAGGCCGCCAGGCTGCCGGAAGGATGCTCCACATCCCGAAGCGCCGGATTCCCGCTGCCGTCATTGAAGATCGCTCCAAACAGCTCGTTGTCCTGCTGATAAAAACTGTACACGCCCGCCTGCAAATTATTCTTCTCCACATTCGCCCCGAAACTTACCTGGCCGCCGCCATAAGTCGAGCTGCGATTCTGCGTCGTCGACACCGGAAAGTCGTTGGCCGAGCTTGCATAGTCAGCCGCGTTGTAATGCAAGAACGGTGAAACCGTCAGCATCAGTTTCGAATTAAACGTGTGCACCCAGGAAAAATTCGCAATCGCGTCCGATTCATGATCGCCGTCGCGAAATCCGATGCTGGGATATTGCGCCGCAAAATTATTCGCCGCTATGGGCGCGTTCTCAATGTCGTCGGGAAAAGGATCGTAAGGAATCTGGTAGTAATCCTTGCGCAACGAAGTCACCAGCCGCAGCTGGTTGGAAGGGTCAACGTTGAAAATCAGCGACCCGAAGCCGCCGTAGCCGTTCTCCGCGTCATGCACCACCTGCGGCACCGGTGTCTGGATGCCGAGATTGCTCCGGTTGGCGTTGACGCTGGCGTAATAGGCAAAGCGTTCCGTATGGCTGCCGAAACTGAGTGCGTCATTCGTCTGGTAGAAATTTCCGGCTCCAAGCACAAGCTCCGCCTGGCGGTTGCGTTCAAATCCCGTGCGTGGAACCACGTTAAAAACGCCGTAGGTGCGGTCTCCAAACTCCGCGCCGTAACTGCCGCGATTGACCTCCAGATAGTCAATGTCTTTGGGATCGAACTGCGGTCCCAGATTCGAGGCGATGTTGGTGTTGGGCACGGGAACCCCGTCGATCAACCAGCTGGTCTGGTGGCCTCCCCGAATGTGCAGCTGATCGTGGGTGAAATAAGCTCCGGGAACATAATCCGTGATCATGGCCAGGCTGTTCGTGCCGTCAGCTCCGGGCGTGCGCTCAATGTCGAGCCGGTTGACCAGCGTGATCGGCGTCGCCGAATCGGTCGGCATGTTGTCGGGCGTCCCGGAAACGGTCACGGTCTCTTTGCTTCCGGCCACGCTGAGCGCGAAATGCAAAACCGGCTGCGTGCCGGAAATCACGATCACATTCTGGCTGGCCTGATTGAAGCCGGGACCGACCACCGTTACGGCATATTCTCCCAGCGACACTGCGTTGAAACTGAAATTGCCGGCGCTATCGGAATTCGTCGACGCAGACCAGTCGGAAGACTTTGCCTTGATCATCACCATGGCGCGCTGCACCGGGCGGTGCTGCGAATCGTGAATCACGCCGCGCACGGAACCCGAGTCTCCGGCGAAAGCGGCACCAGGAAATACCAGCAATGCTGTGAGAAGTGAAATGCAAGCCAACCGCATAAACCCTCCAAGGCCCTGGATTCGGCCTTCAGCCACGCCAGCGATGCAACTGCTAGCTTCTCTTAGAAGCAGCGATTTCTTGCGCGCCGGTCAGGCCCTGCAGTCGCATTGCCGCCAGAAGTGAATGTCCGACGGACAAAAGCCCAACGCAATGCGGGCAATAACGCGCGAAGATTTAGCGCAGACGTTTCAGGCGAGGGAGCAGTACGGAGGTGCGCGGGTGGATTGAAGCTCAAGACCTTCTTTAACCGGAGGGTTCTTCTGGGATTCAGGCGCGCGTGCGCTGACCAATCTCCCGCACAGGTTGGCCGTCCGTGACTGGGGATGGGCCCACTGGGCGGTAGCGACCCCACGGCAACAATCGTGGTGGCAGCATCCTGCATCGCGGACGTCAGGCCGCGAGGAATCCGCGATCGCATCCGCACGGCCAGCGCCATGGCATGGATGCGCCGCCTTGCGCAGGCAACAGGCGTGCGGCTGCTCGGCCGCGGAGGCCACGGCCAGCGGCACAAAATTGCCTACGACGGCAAACAGCAACAAGAATCTGGCAGTCAGGCGATGCATGCTTCCGGTGAGAATCAGACCAGAATCAAACCCCAGGGGTTCGCCCAGCATAGATCAAAATCTCGAAAGCCTGCAACTGGGATGCAACTAGCGCAACTTGAGTTACGTTGTGGGGCAGTCCCTATCGGCGTCATCCCGAGTGTAGCCGTTCTTCAGGCGGAGCGAGGGATCTCCCCGGCGTCGCTTCCTGCGCAATTCTTGCCTTTCACTTCTTCGCTCCCAGCTTGCGATTAATGTCGACCGCAAACTCGGTGAAGAAATTTGCCAATATTCCCCACCCCACCTGACCCAGCATGCCGCGACCGCCCTCGGCAAACGCATTCCGCGGTTGCGGCTTCCACGCAGCAGAAATCATGCCGCCGCCAAACGCGCCGCCGTACAACGCCCATTGCGGATGCATCCCATGTTCGCTGCGATCATAGGTAAGAAAGTTGCGTACGATCGCATGCCTCGTCCGCGGCCAGGCTCCTCTGCAGCGGCACTGGTCGTAACGCGGTTCATATCTCAGCCCGGCATCGCCCAGAGCGGCCAGACTGTTGGACGCAATGAACTGCCCTTCGCGCGACGCCCAGCGCTCGGCATATCCGCCCCAGCCGTCATCCCACTGCGCCGGCACTCCGCGCTCCTGGTCCACCGTCGCGTCAAACATGCGTTTCAAATATGTGCCTGGAGTCAGCAATGTCTGCTGCAGATAAAGTTCCCGGCGCTGTTTCCCCGTCAGCGTGATCAACGCGCGGTTGCGGCTGACGTACGCGCCCACCAGCCACTCCGTTTCCCAATCGCGCAATTGGACCAGCGTCGCCTGTGCCGCCTGTTTGGTGGCTTCCCCCATGGATTGTGCGGAATTCGAATTCTCTTTCTTGTCAGGTGAAGACTTCTGTGGCGATTGATCGGACGGCGTCTGTTCCGCGGGCTGCGCCTGTCCAGCCGGGGCATTTTGTTTCTCTTTCTCCGTGCTCGGGCTTCGCCCCTGCTCCGTCTTCGGCTCACTCTGCGGCTGCGGATTCTCCGGAACCTGTGCCCACCCGCTTCCCGCCAACGCGAAGAGCGCCGGCAGCAAACAAAAAATCGTTAAGGGAATCCGCCATCGGTCCAGCCTCACTCCACCATCTGACATTCGTCCTCGCACTCAGTTTTCACCTTAGCACGCTCTTGGTAGTTTCCCGCGCAGCGACTAGACTCCTTTCGATGCACTCCCTGTACAACCGCGTTGCCGGACAAAATGTGGAACGCATCGCAGCCCTCAGTGACGGCATCTTCGCCGTCGCCATGACCCTGCTCGTTCTCGAGCTGCGCGTCCCCGCCGCCGAAGCCGTCCGCTCCGAGCACGATCTCTGGCGCGCGCTGCTCACGCTCTCCCCCCGACTGCTGGTGTTTCTCATGAGCATCATGACCCTTGGCATTTTCTGGGTCGGCCAGCAAACCCAGCTCAACCACTTCGCTCGGGCTGACCGCAATCTCGCCTGGATTCACATCTCATTTCTCTGCGCCGTCTCGCTCACGCCATTTTCCACATCGCTTCTGGCCGAGTTCATCCACTACCGCACCGCTCTCCTGGTTTATTGGAGCAACATCCTCCTCCTCGGACTCACTTTGTATTGGAGCTGGAACTACGCCACCCGCCACCACCTGCTCGCCGACGATGCTCCCACAGAAATCCACGCTGCCGTAGTCCGCCGCATCGTCATCGCGCAAACCCTCTACGCCTGCGGCGCCGCGCTGAGCTTCATAGGCACCTATTACGCCATCGCCGCCATCGTTTTAGTGCAAGTCAACTACGCGATAGCACCAAGATTCTGCTGGGGACTGTTCTCGCGGAAAGAACCGGAAGACTAGAAGCACAGAGCAGGTGTGGCCGAGCAAGTGTGGCGCGGGCGCTCTTGCCCGCGAAATCTAACCACGAGCACAAACGTGTAAATTGCCCAGGTCCTGTGAGATCCGTCCTTCTCAGGTCCAAGCAATCAGAGAATCTCTGACGAGTAAAACCCCGTCTGTCTTGTCGCACGTTCGCGAAGCCGAAGCAGCTGTTTCTCGTGATGCCGTCCGTGCACCACATGAAGCTTTCGCCACTGCGTCGTACTCAGCGGCCCCAGAATCGGATGGTCGAGCACGCGCACCCGGCTTCCAAAGCGCGCCTCACATTGCGCAATGATCGCGACCATCTCCACTAGTTTTGCCCAGATCTCGTTTCGCACCTTCTCCGCGGCCAAGCCTTTCGGACGCACGATTAAAGGCGCCTCGAACCCGGAGGGCATGTAACCCAATCCCACGACCACCAGGGTCCGTGCCCTCTGCACTACAGAAGCCCGCGAGCCCAGCGCCTTCCCGCTGGTCATGACCCGCTCGAATCCACGAATCGTACCGGTGTAGGTGAGATACAGATGTTCCAACACTTCCGCGGCGCACCACTTCCCCGGCGGATGCCAGCTCAATTGCTCGCTCGACATACCTTCCACCGCCGACTCCAGAGCCTGCCTCAACTTGTCGAAGCGGGAATCCATGGCACTACTCTCATCTCCGAGCGTTGCCTCAATTAAATATTGCAATTGCAACTTTAACCGCCGGACCTGGCTCTTACTGGCTCCCCGCCAGCCTCAACACCACCACCCGATCCACTTCTTTCCCCGCCGCCGCCGGAACCTTCACCACCACCCCGTCCCCACTCTGCGTAAACTCCACCGCCGCCCCACCCAACATCTGAGCCGCCGCAATCTTCCGCTCGATCGCAGGCAGCGCCAGCAGCGGCGCATTCCAGTGCAGCACATGAACGTAAACCTTATCGCTCTTCTGCGTGGTCACACCCCAATCCCCCGGAGGCACCGGACCGCCGCGCGTCCCATAAATCGCCTCGCCGTAACGCGCTACCCACTCGCCCACCGCGTGCAAGCGCGTGACAAATTCTTCCTGAATCTCCCCGTTCGGCATGGGACCAATATTCAGCAGCAGGTTCGAATTGTTCCCCGCCGCGCGCACCAGCATCTCTTCCAGCTCTTCCGCACTCTTGTAATTGCTGTCCCCAATATTGAATCCCCACGCGCCGTTCAGCGTGTTCGAGCTTTCCAGCGGCAGCTGGTCGCTCACATAATTCGTATTAAATCCCGCCGTGTTCCGCCCCGGCAGATCCCGTTCAAACGTCTGTACATCCTCCCCTGGCTTCGGCGTCTGATGATGATTCGGAACAATCAACGCCGCCGGCTGCAACTGATGAATCAGCGCATAAGTCTTCGCCAGGTGCCAGTCCGCGTCCGGCTTGTCCCACATGCCATCGAACCAGATGCCGCCGATCGCCCCATAATTCGTCAGCAACTCGCGCAGCTGCCCATCCATATAGTTGTCGAGATAAGCATTCCAGTCGCCGTGATCCGGACGCCCGTTATTCCAACTAGTCTGCCCCCGCGGAAAATAATCCGGATTGTGCCAGTCCAGTTGCGAATAATAAAAAAACAGTTTGATCCCCTGCCGATGGCACTCCTCCGCCAGCATCTTCAGCGGATCTTTTCGATAAGGCGTCCGCTGCACAATATTCCAGTCCGAAACTTTCGAATCGAACATCGCAAACCCATCATGATGCCGCGACGTAATCGTGATGTACTTCATCCCCGCTGCCTTGGCCAGCCCGACCCACGCCTTGGCATCAAACTTCTCCGGATCAAAAAAATGCGGCAGCCGCTCGTACTCGTGCACCGTGAGTTTTCGATTGTGAAAAATCCACTCCCCATCCCCCAGGACGCTGTAAACCCCCCAATGAATAAACATTCCAAACTTGGCATCCTGAAACTCCTGCCGCGCCTTCAAATTTTCCGCCGAAGGCACATAACTGCCAGCGGAATCATTCGTCTGCGCCGAAGCCGCGACGACAAGAATCCCAGCAACAAAAAGCACAAGCAGTGCCACAACTCGTGTGGCCACGGGTGCCCCGCCCGTGAGCTTTTCAATATGCTCCAGCCCTCTGCCCTTACCCTCTTTCAAACGCATACTTTTTCTCCAACTCTTCCACCGCCGTCCGCATCGCCGTCTCGAATCTCGAAGCCTGCTCCATGAGCTCAGCAGTCGCCCCCGCGCACTCCCCATCCATGCGAATCAGTCCCTCTCCAGCCACCAACCCCGCAATCTCCAGCAAATGCTCGGGAGTAGTCTGCAAATACTGCGCCTCAGTAGGATCGCAAATCCAAACCCGCGCGGGTGCCCCATCCTTCTCGCGTCCTTTGCGAGAGGGTGGGGATTTTGATTTTGATTCCGACACCTTCTCCGCCCCGGGTGCCCCATTTCTCGCGTCCCCTGCGAGAAGTGAGGGTTTTGACTCTGCGATCTTCTCTGAAGCCAGCGCCAGCCTGGTCTCCCAATAAACTTTCCGCGCCACAAACTCCGCGATCACGTCATCCCCGGCCCTCCCAAACACCCACTTCTGCCGCTTGAAATCGTAATGTCTACTCGAGAACGCCACCGGCAGCAGTTTCCCCGACTTCACAAACTCAATCTGCCTCCGATCCACTTCCTTGCGCAGCGCATTGATCACCGGCGCTTCCGCATCCATCGGTTCGAGCGACGGCATCACTTCCCGCACTGTCATCGACAAATTCACCGCCACCGCTGCGTGCAGCCCATCGGGGTTTTCCAGCCGGATATCTCCATGCAACACCCAAAAATCCGCCCCCGACGTCGACTTATGAAACGGCCACTCCAGCCGAATCGTCAGCGGGAGCCCAGTCAGCGTCATCCAGATTTTCTTGGCAGCGGTTTCCGCAGCCCCGCCATTTCCCGTTTCCCTCATAGAAGTCACGTCCTCAATCTCAAATATGAACGCATCATTCTATCGGAGTTTCCCGTCGCCCAAACCCTCCGCGTTCCCCCGTGCCCGGAGCCTGCCCTGACGCAGGAAGCGTGGTAAAGGTTCTAGCACTCCCCTCCACGATCCACCCCAGCAACCCCAGCAAACAGAAACCCACCGCATTCAAAACCCCGTGCGTCGAAGCCATGCGCGGAATCGGCATCAGATCGCTTTTCACAAAATCCGCCACCGCATAAGTTCCCGAGAACGCCATGCCCACCAACACTGCGCCCGCCGCCAGTCGCAAGAGGCCTCGCGCGGTTCCATCTTCTACCCGCCCAGCGCACATCCACACAAAACCGGCCAGCGCAGCCACGCTGGCGGAGAACGCCATCGCCGCCACCATCTTCAACGCCGGTGAAATCACAAATCCCGCGGCCACCACGAACGGCATGACGATGACAAACACCACAACTCTGCGCAACCATCGCAGCAAAATGCCGCGGCCGCCAAGCGACGCCTCCGCAAACCGCAGCGTCGCACCAGCAATCAGCGCGGTAGCAAATCCCGCAAAATGAAAATGCACCGCCGTGAGCAACCCTATCGGCTCCTGGATTCCCATCGGCCGCCATCCCAACCGTGACGCCACCAGCCAAGCCCCGCCTACCGCCAGATCGATGACAGCCACGCAACCGGCAATCCGGGGCAATTTTTCAGACACAACCACTGCTCGTGTGGCCACGGGCACCCCGCCCGTGAGGTTTTCCATCGATGCCGTCGAACGCAAAATCAGATGACCCAACTCCACCGCGCCACCCGAAGCCATCAACCCGCAAACCACCATCCACCCCGCCGCCACAAACCCCGCCCGACCACCGGGCGGCAGGCAAACCGCCACCACCGCCAGCACCGCCCCCAGGGGCTGCAAAGTCTGCGCCAGCGCCGCACACGCCCGCGCCACGCCAGACTCAAACCCTCCCAGCCGCGCCAACTCCATCCCCAACGGAACAATCACCAGCGGCGCGAACAGAAACATCAACTCAATCACTCCAATGCGCGCGATCCCCATCCGCGCCAGCACCGCAATCCCGGCCCACAACGCCGCTCCCGCTGTAGCCCATCCCTCCGCCCATCTCTTTGTCCTGCTCTCCGTGAAGGCGTCACTCCTATAGTTCCGAGCGAAGCTGGAGCCGCCCGACCCGCGGCGAAGCGAGCGGGCAGGCCGCTGTTCTTCTCTTTCTTCCTGAATCCTCATATCCACCTCACTTTCCAGCCCGGTGCCCAATTTCTCGCGTCTTTTGCGAAAGTCTGCCCTGAGCGCAGTCGAACGGGCGGGTATGTTGTCTTCCACTTCACCCCACCGGCCTCAACGCCGCCATCCCAAAAATCCCCGCCAGCACAGTCAGAGAAATTACATACAGCGAATCCAGAGCACGGTTTTCGCGCCGCAGTTCCTCGTCGTAATAGAAAACCTGCAACCCAATCCGCAGCATCCAGAACGCCGCCATGAAGCCGCTGAGAAATCGTCCCAACCCGCTCGCCCCCGCCAAGTCCGCTGCAAACCCAAAGCACAGTGCCCCGAACATCCCGACCACGATCACGATGTAAGCCCAATGCACATAAAAAATCTGGCGCACAAATCGCGGCACGCCCGCCAACCGCTCCCGAACCCGCAACCGCCCCGGCAACCCAACATTCGCCAGGACAATCCCCACATGCACCGCCCCCGCGAACCAGATCATTTCTTTCATCACCGTGGCGCTCATGCTCCCTCCGTTTTTGTCGCCGTCGGTCGCTTTATCCGTGCCGATCCGTGAAAATCCGTGGCCCGTCCGCCTTCTATGTCAGACAGTTCTGTATGAACAGAATGGACCATGCAAAAAAATTTACCCCGCCTTCGCTCTCGGCTTAGTCACTTTGCTCACCTTCGCCCCCATCCGCAAAAGCTTCCGTACCGTGCCCGTGGGCAACCGTTTCATTTGGTCATGCAGCTCGGTCACCGCTTCGAAGAATCCCGCCATCGCCGCCAGCCGTTCCCGCGTGTAATCCGCGCCCGGCTCTTTCGGATCCAGTTCCGCCAAACACCGTCGCAGCATCTCCCGCGTGGGATCAATCTCCCGCCGCTTCCTCTGTTCAATCACCAGCCGAAACATCTCCCACACATCCTTCATCGACTCATAATGTTCCCGCCGGTCGCCCAGCACATGCACCGCCCGCACGATCCCCCACCCCTCCAGCTCCCGGATCGACGTCGACACATTCGACCGCGCCACGCTCAGCGTCTCGGCAATCTCCTCCGCCGGCAGCGCCCGCGGCGACAAATACAGTAGCGCATGAATCTGCGCCACCGTCCGGTTGATCCCCCACCGCGTCCCCATCTCCCCCCAGTGGAGGATGTATTGCTTCTGCAATCCAGTCAGTTCCGCCATATCGTTACCTTCAGTACAGACTGAATATACAGAAACGAGGCCCGGTTGTCAAACCGCCATGTGTAGACAGCCTCCCAGTCCGTCGAGCGCAGCTCGACCCCGGGCCGGGTGCCCCGTCCTTCCCGCGTTTTGTGCGGGAGGGCGGGGATTTTGACTTCCTTAGAGAGACTCCGCCTCCCGCTATAATTTCCCATCATCCTCCCACCCCATCTCGCAGTAAGCTTCCCCAGCTACATCTCCCTCGGCCCCTACCGCGTTCACCCTCACATCTTCTTCGAAGCTCTCGCCTACCTGATCGCCTTCGGCGTGTATCTCCTCCTGCGCCGCCGCTTTGGAGACTCCCTCGTCATTCCCCTGCGCTGGGCCGTAATCGCCGCAGCCGTAGCCGGCGCCGCGCTCGGCTCCAAACTTCTATACTTGCTCGAAGACCCGCAACTCACCCTGCACAGCCTTGACAACCCCGCCTATCTCATCGGAGGCAAAACCATCGTCGGCGCGCTCGCCGGAGGCCTCATCGCCGTCGAACTCATCAAACGCTACGTCGGACTTCACCAATCCACCGGCGACCTCTACGCCATCCCCCTCGCTCTCGGCATCGCCATCGGCCGCATCGGATGCTTCCTCACCGGCCTCGCCGACAACACCTGCGGCACGCCCACGAATCTCCCCTGGGCCATCAACTTCGGCGACGGCATCCCGCGCCACCCCACGCAACTCTACGAAATCATCTTCCTCTTCGCCCTGATGCCCGTCCTCTACTGGGTTCTAAAGAGAGCTTCTCGCAAAGATAAAATTGTCATCCTGAGCGAAGCATCAGCGTCGCGAAGCGGGGCTGATGCCCAGTCGAAGGACCCTGCACTCGCTGTCACCGCCACCACCCCCGCACGGAGTTCTCTCCGCTTTCTCCCCGGCGACGCCTTCAAACTCTTCATGGTCGCCTACATGTTCTTCCGCCTTCTTGCCGACTTCATCAAGCCCTACCCGCGCCTCTTCCTCGGCCTGGGAGGAATTCAGTGGGCCTGCGTCCTCATCTTGCTTTACTATTCCCGCGACGTCGCGCGCTGGCTGCGGCCCGGCTTCAGCTCCGCGAGAGAAAAAGTATGAAAACGCTCGCGACCATCGTTCTCTCGCTGATCGCGATCGTGGCTTCGCTGGCCCTGATCATTTCCGGCACCTGCGCCTTGAACGGCGACATAACCGGCCATCAGGACGCGTCTTACGTGATCTA
Organism: Candidatus Sulfotelmatobacter sp.; assembly: GCA_035308125.1. Taxonomy (GTDB): domain Bacteria; phylum Acidobacteriota; class Terriglobia; order Terriglobales; family Acidobacteriaceae; genus Sulfotelmatobacter. The sequence goes on along the minus strand of DATGHF010000070.1, from coordinate 47,923 downwards.
CGCCATCGTCTCACTGGCCGTGGTCGTTGCCGCCATGTGGGCGAACCGCAAGCTGGACAGAAAGAACTAACCCCAACATGGACCGTTTCGCCTCCAACACGCTCCGCACTCTCGGCATCGTCTTCACCTCCATTTTTGTGATCGTCTGCTGCCTGGCCCTGCTTCTTCTCGCCCTGTGTGCCGGAATACTGGGCGGCGTGGGTGGCAGCGGCCACCACGATCCTCAAACCGTAAACCTGTTCTACGGAGCCATTTTGGTAGCCATTTTGATCGTCACCTTAGGCGTGCTGGTTATCGCCAGACTCGCGAAAGGAATCGTCCACGAACCGGCCGGGATCGGGGCGCCCGTGTGGGGACAGCCGCCCTCGACTGTCCCGTGGAGCAATGCTCCGCCGCCCGAGCCGCCGAACCCCGATCAGCCAGATTCAGCCCAACCGGACTTCGCTCAACGAGACTTGTCTCAACCAGCTACCGCGCCGCCTCCCACCCCCATTCAGCCAACCACCCCCCAGCCACGCCCCTCCCATGACGTCGTCACCCATCTCTCTCCCGCCAGTCGCGCCGCCATACAGCGCCTGGTCACCGCCATCGCTGCCCAAGTCGTTCTCGGGACCTTGGGATGGCAATGGGCTTTCCACGCCACGGCCACGCCCTTCCACCCCAATCGGCTCATTCCTTACGTGTCGGGCTTTGCCTCGAATCTGCCCTATCTGGTCCTTCTGCTCAGTTTGCTGCGCCAGCCCGGTCGCCGCGCCTTCGCCTACGCGCTGACCATTCCTTCCCTTCTTCTTCTCTCCGGAATCTTCAGCAGTTCCGCGATTATCTTCTATCTCATCCGTACCGCCCACGCTTCCATGTCGTTTCTTTCCTTCTTGCTCCTGATTCCCTGGGCTCTACACATTCTGATTCTCTACCTGGCCTGGAAAGCCATCCGCCTCACTGGAATCTTCCCCAACCCGGCCCGCCTCATCGCCGCCGCCGCCGTCACCTTCGTGTATTACGCGCTGCTTCCAGTCGCGCTGGCCTACCTGACCTACCGCCTGCACTGAACCTGATCCCTGGCCCCTGACCCCCTGGCCCCTCACCCCCTGAGCCCTACCCCTGACCCCCCGTTCGCTTACTGCTACTATTCCCCCGGTACCAGGAGCCCACCATGGCCAAAACCCGCCCTTATCTCTTCTACGACGTCGCCATCTCCATCTGCTCCACCTGCTTCCAGCGGGTCGACGCCAAAACCGTTTTCCAGGACGGCAACGTCTATCTCCTCAAACGCTGCCCCCAGCACGGCGCCGAGCGCGTCCTCATCGCCGACGACATCGACTACTACCGCCGCTCCCGCGAAGTCTTCATCAAGCCGCCCGAAATGCCGCTGGTCTACAACACGCCCGTCAAGTGGGGATGCCCCTACGACTGCGGCCTCTGCACCGACCACGAACAGCACTCCTGCCTCACCCTGGTCGAAATCTGCGACTACTGCAACCTGCGCTGCCCCGTCTGCTACGCCGCCAGCGGCCCCGAGCGCCAGCAATTCCGCACCCTCCCGCAAATCGAAAAAATGCTGGACGCCGTCGTCCGCAACGAAGGCCATCCCGACGTAGTCCAGCTCTCCGGCGGTGAGCCCACCATGCACCCGGATTTCTTCACCATCGTGGAAATGGCCAAGGCCCGCCCCATCAAGCATCTGATGGTCAACACCAACGGCGTCCGCATCGCCCAGGAAGAAGATTTCGTCAAGCGCCTCGCCGACATCAAAGACGACTTCGAAGTCTACTTGCAGTTCGATTCCTTCGAGCGCGAACCGCTCATGCAGCTCCGCGGCGCCGACCTCCGCCGCATCCGCGAAGACGCCCTCGAAAAACTCAACCGCTACAACATCTCAACGAATTTAGTGGTAACACTAAAGAAAGGCCTGAACGATCACGAAATCGGCAAGACCATCGACTACGCCCTCCAGCAGCCCTGTGTCCGCGGCGTCACCTTCCAACCCATCCAGGACGCGGGCCGCCTCGAAACATGGATACCAGAAGATTCCATCGAAGAGGGTGCCCCAGGTCTCGCCGACTTTGCGAGACCTGGGGATTTTGACTTTCCCGTCGACACCGATTCACTCGACCCACAGACTACGAAGCCCGGCAAATACGTCCGCAACTTCAACCCCGCCACCGACCGTCTCACCCTCACCGAAGTCCGCCGCAAAATTCTCGAACAAACCAAAGTCTTCCGCCCCGAAGACATCATTCCCGTCCCCTGCCATCCCGACTCGCTCGCCATGGCCTACGCCCTGAAACTAAACGGCAAGGTCACCCCGCTCACCAGCATGATCCCGCCCGAAGTTCTGATCAACGGCGCCGCCAACACCATCCTCTACGAACAAGACGACGCCGTCCGCGCCAACCTCTTCAAACTTTTCGCCACCAACCATTCCCCCAGCAGCGGCGCCGGCACCCTCCGCGAACTTCTCTGCTGCCTCCCCAAAGTCTGGATCCCCGATGCCGAAGCCACCACCACCCACGTAGAGACAGCCGCCTCGGCTGTCCCGCCAGCGCGCAGCGCGGCGGAATCTTCCAGGCCTATCTCCGCCGAGATCCCCGCCCCGCAACCGCTCGCCTACGAAAACATTTTCCGCATCATCATCATGCAATTCATCGACGCCCACTCCTTCGACGTCCGCAGCATCAAGAAAACCTGCGTCCACATCGTCCACCCCGACGGCCGCTTAATCCCCTTCGACACCTACAACCTCTTCTACCGCGACGATCTGGAGCGGACCCGCCTGGCTCCGTTGCGCGCGAAAGCCGAATCCGCACTGGCCCCCGTGTGATGTGGATATACGCACGGCGCGCGTGCTGGCAACTGACCACTAGCAACTGGCAACTGCTCTTATCTACAATCGGACTTCCTAAATGCACCCCGCCCGCATTGCCGAACTGCTGCAGCCCTTCGTTGGCGTGCCCGCCGCAATCTCATCCGCCCCTTGTCATTCCGAACCGGCGCAAGCCGGTGAGGAGCCTGCTGTCCTCTCCCCCGCTCAACTTCAGTATATATCGACGTACATCGATATACTCCTCCGCTGGAACGCCCGCATCAACCTCACCGCCATCCGCGATCCCGAAGAAATCGTCACCCGCCACTTCGGCGAGAGCCTCTTCGCCTCCCGTCACCTGTTTCCCAAGGAGGCCCACGTAGGATACCGTGGAAGAGCGGCCCTTCAGGGCCGCGTAACTCGCACAGAAGAGATCGGGGCTTTAGCCCCGGGAGTGATCACTCTCGCCGACCTCGGCTCGGGCGCCGGATTCCCCGGCGTCCCCATCAAGCTCTGGGCGCCGCACATCTCCCTCACCCTGATCGAGTCCAACCAGAAGAAAGTTGCCTTCCTCCGCGAGATCGTCCGCGCCCTTACATTGACGAACGTCAATGTATTCTCCGGCCGCGCCGAGCACCTGCTCGGCGGCCCGCACACGAACCACACCCACCCCAAGCGTGACCACAACCTCGATCGCCAGACAAGCCGCAAAACTGAAGACCAACCCCCCCGCGGTTTCGACCTGGTCACCCTCCGCGCCGTCGAGCGCTTCGCCAACGTCCTCCCCGTGGCCGCCAGCCTCGTCGCCCCCGGCGGACGCCTCGCCCTGCTGATAGGCACGTCGCAGCTTGCCCAGGTCCAAACCACCCTCGCGGGGATCTCCTGGGAGCCAGCACAGGCCGTCCCGATCTCCCAGTCGCGCACTCTTCTGGTTGGTCGCCTCTCCTGATCGCGACATTGTTGTGGCCTGGCAACCAGCGATGGGGGAATCAGGAAAGTAATAGGTGGGATGACGATTCAGCATTCTATGGCTTGGAATGCAGTCAGCTGCCACTTGAAGATCATTGACACCGGAAAAGTGGGACGTAGGTCAGATTTTGGCGCGATCTGCTGGTCCAGATCGTTCGTCCCTTGAAGAGTTTTCCACAGTGTTCCCACGGGAACACTTCTCCATTTTGTATCGACTGGTCTCGCTCAGCGACCTCATAAATCCCAAAACGTTCCCACGGGAACACTTCTCGATTTTTCGCTTTGCTCTGGCACAAGTCCCCCTTTGTCGTGTGGAAACTGCAGAACGTTCCCACAGGAACACTCTGCTCCTGAAAACAGAGCGCCTCAGCAGAAGTGTTCCCACAGGAACACTTCGTCAAAGAGACGTTAGGGCGGCAGGCCAACGCCGGGTCAAACACCGCCTCAAAAACGTAGGAGCACGATCAAGAGAGCGCAGGCCCCTAAGTGTTCCCGTGGGAACACTTCTCCATTTTGCAACGTGCAAACACATTCTGGATCTAGGAGAAATCACAAAACGTTCCTGTGGGAACACAACGCTGGTTTTGCACAGAAATTTTGATCTTGATGTGACATTTTGCATTGCATTTGAAATGCGAGTGGCCTTATGCTGCCGAGTAGCTCAGGCATCTCCTAAAAATTCAATGGGACGCGTCATCGCGGTTGCCAACCAGAAGGGCGGCGTGGGCAAGACTACGACTGCCATCAACTTAGCTGCGTCTTTTGCGGCGGCTGAGGTCAACACGCTGCTGGTCGACTGCGATCCGCAGTCGAATGCCACCAGCGGCCTCGGCTTCGTGAAGGACCCGGAGCGCATCAGCTCTTATCACATGCTCATGGGCGCGGCCTCAGCCGAGGAGGCGCTGGTCACCACCAAGCTGGAACAGCTCTGGCTGATTCCCTCGCACAAGAATCTGATCGGCGCGAATCTTGAACTGGTCGACGTGGAGGGGCGCGAGTTTCGCATGCGCGAGGCGCTAGCGCCTTTGCGCGAGCGTTTCCGGTTCATTGTGATGGACTGTCCGCCGGCGCTTGACCTGCTCACGCTGAACGCACTCGTTGCCGCGGACACGGTCTTGATCCCGATGCAAGGGGAGTACTTTGCGCTTGAAGGCATCAGCGAGCTGCTGGACACCATCGAGCGCATCCGCGCGGCGCTGAACCCTCAACTGGAGATTGAGGCGGTGGTGCTGACTATGTTTGATGACCGCACCAATCTGGCGCAGCAGGTGAAGAACGAGCTGACGAAATACTTTGGCGAGAAGCTGTGCCGGACGACGGTGCCGCGGAACATCCGGCTGGCAGAGGCGCCGAGCCATGGCATGCCGGCGCTGGTGTACGATCCGCGGTCGAAGGGGGCGGAGAGTTATATCCGGCTGGCGAAGGAGATCATTGATCGGCAGCCGGCTGCAGTCAGCCCTCAGACCCCGGCGATCAGCGCGGAAGCTGCTGGTGGCACGACCATAACCGCAACCGACACGGGGGATCCAGGAATCGCTGCGGTGCCGTCCGAGCAGCAGGGGGAGACTGCGGTGGAGGAGATTCCCAAGCCGGCGCCGGAGATGGACAAGACGGCTTGATGCGACGGATATATATTGATTAGCATCGATATATAGATCGACGAGTGTCGATATATTTCAGTCACTGGTGATTCGGAAATGTTGGCGTCGTGTGGGGAGCTCCACGATAGAACAATTCGGGGGCGAAGGGGCGCGTGGGTTTGGGCTCCTTATCACTCCGCAGTGGCAGGGGTTGGGCGCTTGCCGCTGCTGCGGTCAGGATGACAGCACATGTGGAAAACAACGTTCGGGAGATTGAGGGGAAGATTGATGACGACAACGGCGGCGGTGGAGAAGGTGGCGGGGCATCCGGGGGAGAAGGAAAAAATGGAGAAGCGGCGGGCTTTGGGCCGGGGGCTGGAGTCGTTACTGCCGGGGCCGCGGGTGGTGACGGCGAATCCGGCTGGCGTTGGCGCTCGCGTCGGCAGCGGTGGTGGCGCAAGCACACAACAGATTCCTCACTTCGTTCGGAATGACAAGCCCTTGGGTACGGTGACTGCTCCCGACAATCAGGTGGTAACGGCCACGGACACCGAGCTGCGCTCGGGACAGCCGGGGGCGGCTGCCTCTACATTTGATCGTGAGTTGGATGACGAACTTGACGTGCCTTTGCCGGGGGAGAACATCACGATTCAGGCGGTGGCGGATACGGCGCGGACGCCGGGGAATCTGGTGGTGAACCTGGCGATTGATGACATCGATAAGAATCCTTACCAGACGCGGTATGGGATGGATGACGAACTCCTGGAGGAACTGGCGGAGTCGATTCGAATCAATGGTGTGGTGCAGCCGGTGGTGGTGCGTCCGGCGGAAAAAGAAGGGCGCTATGTACTGATACTCGGGCAGCGGCGGTGTCTGGCGTCGAAGATGGCGGATAAGACGACTGTGCCGGCTCTGGTGAAGCGCGTGTCGGAGCAGCAGGCGGCCGAGATGACGATCGTCGAGAACCTGCAGCGGGAAGACCTGAGTCCGCTAGAACATGCCGAAGCGTTCCGGGTGTTGAGCCAGAAGTTCAGCCTGACGCAGCAGCAGATTGGCGAGCGGGTGGGACTGTCGCGGGAGTCGGTGTCGAACTACATGCGACTGCTGAAGCTGCCGAAGCCGGTGATGGAATACATGGCGCAGAAGAAGATCGGATTCGGGGAAGCGCGGGAACTGCTGAAGCTGGAGGATCCGGCAATGATCCAGAAGGCCGCGGATGATGTGGTGAGAAAGCGCATGCCCTTCGATCAGATCGAAGAAATGGTGATGCGGATGCAGGGGATGCTGGACCCTCTGCCGGGAACGCCAGGGCATGGGAAACAGAAAAGCGGGTCGCGGTGGGTGGACCCGAATGTGCGCGCGGCGCAAGGGGAACTGGAACGGCTGCTCGGAGTGCGGGTGAGGATTAAAGACCGCAAGGGTAAGGGGAAGATTGTGATTGAGTATCACACGGTGAATGATTACGAGAGAGTGGTGGGGATGTTGAAGAAGCAGTAATCAGGGGTCAGGGGCTAGGAGCTAGTTTCCACGGCTGCTGGCCATTTGGGTGGATGCGCTTTGCTCCGGGTGCGATTTGTCATTTATACTTAACGTTTGCCCTTAGACTATTGAAGGAATCAGGAGCGGCTACTTTTCATGCCCAAGCGTACATTCCAACCCAACCGGCGCAGGCGATCGAAAAAGCATGGATTTCGCACGCGCATGAAGACCCAAGGCGGCCAGAAGGTGCTATCGCGCCGCCGCGCCAAGGGGCGCAAGCGGGTTTCGGTAAAACCAGGTTTCCGCGAGTAAAGGCTTAACCACAGAGGCACTGGGTACGTCTGAGCACTTGAGCAGAGTTTCCCCGGCTAGCTCTTCTGGACCAGCTTTTCCCGACAGGATATCTCGATCAGACAATCGCCGTGAGCGCCCTCGCTCCCAAGGAAGAGTCGAATCGGAAGACCGAGCCGCGGGGGAAGAAGATTGGCTTCCCGCGCAGCCGGCGACTGCTGCGCCATGCGGATTTCGAGCGGGTTTACAAGCAGGGGCGGCGGCATTTTTCCGCATCCCTGACGGTTTTCTATTTGGCGCGCGCAGGCGCGGAGCCGCGCAGCAAGACCGCCAGCCAACGCAATGGCGGGCAAGAGTGCCCGCCCCACACTGGACCGCGGGTGGGATTCACGGTGGGACGCGCGCTGGGCGGAGCGGTGGTGCGCAATCGCATGAAGAGGCGGTTGCGGGAAGCGGTGCGGCTGGCGGGGGTTGCTCAAGCGGGCGATGTGGACGTGGTGATTAATCCCAAGAAGTGTTTGCTGACGAACGAGTTCGGGGCGGTGCTGAACGAAGTGGCGCGGGCTTTCGTAGTGATAGAGCAGAAGGTAGGTAGTACGCGATAGGGATGCTTCGATGAGTTGCTTGCGAGAGAAACGCAAGGTCCCTCGACTACGCATGGTTTCCCGCTTCGCGGGAAATCGTGCTCCGCTCGGAATGACAAAGTTTTTCGGGGATCGCTAAGTTTTTGGGGGAGTGCGCACTGAATCAGTTTGCTAAACACGTTGTGCTGTGGATGCTGCGGGGATACAAGTGGGCGATTTCGCCGTGGTTTCCCCCGGCCTGCCGTTATGTTCCGACTTGCTCGGAGTATGCGATGGAGGCGGTGGAGCGGTATGGGGCGCTGCGTGGGGGATGGATGGCTGCGAGGCGGGTGCTGCGATGCCATCCGTTAGCACGGAGTGGGTACGACCCGGTGGTGAAAACTTGCTTACGGGGCAGTGGTGGTGACGGGAGTGCAGAGGTCCCTTTAGCAAGCTCAGGGCAGGCTCTTCGCTTCGCTCAGGATGACAAGACTTAAAGGAAACGGAACTTTCTAAGGAATCCCCACAAATTGGCTGACTTTCAAAATCCGCAACAGGAACCTGGTTCTGAGAAGCGTCTTGTTCTGGTATTTATTCTCACTTTTTTAGTGATCCTGGCGTTTCAACCGCTGCTCAAGAAATATGGTCCGCAGCCCACGGCGCCCCAGTCGGCGAATCAGGCTGCGCAGACGCAGTCATCTTCATCATCCTCTTCTTCTTCGACTTCAGCGCCGGCTGCACCAAACTTGCCGGCGGTTCCGGTTCCCGTGGGCGCCGCGAAACAGGCCTCCAGCGAAGCCGAAACGGTGGTTGAGAACGATCTCTACAAGATCACGTTCACCAACCGCGGGGCGCAGGTGAAATCGTGGATTCTGAAGAAGTTCGATAACGAGACGCAGAATGGACCGCTTGATCTGGTCAATCCCACGGCCTCGGCGCAGTATGGTTATCCGCTCTCGCTGTGGACTTACGATGAGGGTCTGCGCGGGCGGCTGAGTTCGGCGCTGTACGTCGCATCGCGCGAAGGCGCGCAGACGTCGCCGACGGATGTGACTTTCGAATATTCCGACCAGGAGCTTGCCGTCCACAAGACTTTCCGCTTTGACCACAGCTATGTGGTGAGCGTGGAAACTTCGGTTGTCTACAAGGGCGCGGCGGTTGCGGCGTTGCCGGCGTGGCCGGCGGGATTCGGCGACCAGGTCACGCCGGTGGGCTACGCTGCCGGGCTGATTGATTATCACAGCGATGCTTCGACGGACCGGACCGCGCTGGTGTTTCCGAATTTTGTTTTGCGCGTACCCTACAAGAGCGTCATCGGCGGAAACACTCTGAAGGTGCCGTTTGAGTGGGCAGGGCCGGTCGATCAATACTTCGCGGCGATTTTCATGCCGGACGATCCGGGCGCGACGTCGATGGTGACGCTGCGCAATTCGCTGCAGATTCCGCAGAAGCCGGGCGCGAGCGAGACGGCCCGCGTGGATGTGCTGGGAGCGGCGGTCGGCAATCTTCGCGGGCCGACGGTGGAGCGGGTGTACGTGGGCCCGAAGGAACTGTCATTGCTGGAAACGACGTTTGTACCGACCATCAAGAATGACCATCCCGACCTGCGCGGGCTGGTGGATTTTGGGTGGTGGGGAATCATTGCCAAGCCGCTGTTTTTGTGGCTGAGGTGGACTTACAGCCATGTGGTTCCGAACTGGGGTTGGGCGATCGTGCTGCAGACCATCATCATCAATGTGGTGCTGCTGCCGCTGAGAATTACGCAGATGAAGTCGATGCTGAAAATGCAGCGCGTGGCGCCGCAGATCAAGTCGATCCAGGATAAATATAAGAAGTACAGCTTGCGCGATCCGCGGAAAGCGGGGATGAATGAGGAAATCAGCGGGCTGTATAAGAAAGAGGGAGTGAATCCGGCGGGCGGATGCCTGCCCATGCTGATTCAGTTTCCGTTTCTGATTGCGTATTACCGGATGCTGGGGACGGCGCTGGATTTGCGGCATGCGCACTGGCTGTGGATTCCGGATTTGTCGGCGCGCGATCCGTATTACCTGTTGCCGATCATCATGGTGATCAGCATGTTCGCCATGCAGCGCATCACGCCGCAGCCGGCGGGAATGGACCCGGCACAGCAGAAAATGATGATGTGGATGATGCCGCTGATGATGGGCTTCTTTTTCTTCAATTTCGCCTCGGGCTTGAGCCTGTATTACGCGGAAAGCAATTTGATTCAGATGGCGCAGCAGGCGATCATGAACAAGACCAAGCTGGGGCAGGAGATGCGGGAGATGCTGGAGAAGCGGGCGCGGAAGAAAGAGAAGTAGGGCGCTCTTGGCTCTTGGCTGTTGGCTTGGGCCCGAGGGCGGACGCGCTTCGACGGTGGACCGCGAGATTTTGCGGTTATCAACCCAGAAAAAGGATCGGCGTCACAGAGACCGTAGCTGATCGCCGCTGACGGCACCGACAGATTTAAGCTAAAGGCCAAGAGCCAAGAGCTGACTTATGGACAAACTTGCTGCTGCTAATAAGATCAACGAATTCCTTCGCGCGGTGGTCACGCAGGGGGGATTGCGACTGAAGTACCGCATCACGGTGGATCCGCCGCTGCCGGAGAATCGCGACTGGGAGCGCCCGGAGATTATGGTCGACTTCGCCGGGCCGGACTCGGCGCTGCTGCTGGATCGCGGTGGGGAGTTGCTGCGGGCGCTGGAATTGCTGGCGCTGGAAATTTTGAGGCTGCCGTCGGGCGAGCATGAGAAGATTTCGTTCGACTGCCAGGGCCAGCGGTCGCTGCGTCTGGAAGAGCTGCGCATGTTGGCTACGGTCGCGGCGGAGAAGGTTCGGCAGACGGGAGCGCCGTATCAGTTCGCTCCGATGTCTTCGCGGGAGCGGCGGATCGTGCATCTGGCGCTGCGCGAGCATACTGATTTGCGCACGGAGAGCGATGGCGAGGGGCCGCGGCGTTCCGTGGTGCTGTATCCGGCGGATTACAAACCGGCGGCGGGCAAGCCGGGACGCAGGACTTTGCCGTAGGCGCGGTCGACACGAGATTCGACTGGGCCGAGTCAATTGTTGATTGTTGATTGCTGATTTAAAACCAAATCGCCGACGATTCTCGCCAGATTTCAATCAGCAATCAAGAATCAACAATCAGCAATTCCTCGGGAGGAATCCTGTGAGGCTGGCTCGACACGTTACCATGCACATTCCGTTTCTTTTGCCCTTGCTTTTGGTTTTCGTCGTGGCGCTTGCGCTCGCGGCGGGCGGTGAAGACTCGTCACCTTCTTCTTCCTCCTCTTCCGCATCGCCATTGTCCTACCCGCAAGCACGGCGTTCCGGCCAGGTAGATGATTATCACGGGGTGAAGGTGGCGGATCCGTATCGCTGGCTGGAAGATACGGACTCGGCGGAAACTCATGCGTGGGTCGAGGCCGAGAACAAGGTGACGTTTGGCTATCTTGACCAGATCCCTTATCGCGTGGCGATTCGCGAGCGCCTCACCAAGCTGTGGAACTACGAGCGTTACGGCGTTCCGGAAATGGAAGGCGGGCGCTATTTCTTCGAGCACAATGATGGGCTGCAGAATCAGAATGTGCTGCTGGTGGCGGAGTCGCTGAACGCGGAGCCGCGGGTGCTGCTCGATCCCAACACGCTTTCGAGCGATGGCACGATCGCGCTTTCCGGGCGCGCCATCTCGGACGATGGCAAGCTCATAACGTACGGCATCGCGGCTTCCGGGTCGGACTGGAATGAGTGGCACGTGCGCGATGTGGATACCGGCAAAGACTTGCCGGACGTGATCAAGTGGGTGAAGTTTTCCGGGGCGTCGTGGACCAAGGACAACAAGGGGTTTTTCTACAGCCGCTATGATGAGCCCAAAGGTGGCGCCAGTTTGCGCGACGCCAATTATTTTCACAAGCTCTACTATCACCGCCTGGGCACACCTCAATCAGAAGACAAGCTCATCTATGACCGGCCCGACAATAAGGAACTGGGATTTGCCGGCAACGTGACGGATGACGGCCATTACCTGATCATTCAGGTATGGCAGGGGACCTCGCCCAAGAGCCGAGTCTATTACAAGGACCTTACGCAGCCCGACGCGCAGGTAGTGCGCCTGCTGGATGACTACGACGCGGCCTACAACTTCATTGATAATGACGGGCCGGTTTTCTGGTTTCGGACCGATCTCGATGCGCCGCGCGGGCGAGTGCTGGCGATCGATATCCGGCATCCGGAGCGCGGCAACTGGAAGACGGTGATTCCCCAGGGCGCCGACAAGTTGGAGGCCGTGGGCGTGGTGAACAATTCGTTTCTCGCCGGATACCTGAAGGACGCGCGCACAGAAGTTCGCGTCTATGGCCTCGCCGGAAAATTCGTGCGCAACGTGGATTTGCCCGGCATTGGCACGGCGGACGGCTTTGGCGGCAAGCGCAAGGACAAAGAAACGTTCTACTCCTACACCAGCTTTGTGTCGCCCGCCAAGATCTATCGCTACGATCCGGAGGCGGGGAAGAGCACGGTCTTCCGCCAGCCCAAAGTCGATTTCGACCCCAGCCGCTACGAGACCACGCAGGTTTTTTACAACAGCAAGGACGGCACGCGCGTGCCCATGTTCCTGACTTACAAGAAGGGATTGAAACTCGACGGGCAGAATCCGACGCTGCTGTATGCGTATGGCGGATTCGATATCTCGCTGACGCCGGCCTTCAAGGTGCCGAACCTGGTGTGGCTGGAAATGGGTGGAATTTATGCCGAAGCCAACTTGCGCGGCGGTGGCGAGTACGGCGAGGAGTGGCACCTGGCCGGCACCAAGCTGCATAAGCAGAATGTGTTCGACGATTTCATTGCCGCGGCGGAATGGCTCATCGCCAACAAATACACTTCCACTCCCAAGCTGGCGATTTCTGGACGCAGCAACGGGGGGTTGCTGATTGGGGCTTGCGAAACGCAACGTCCCGATCTGTTCGGCGCGGCTCTGCCGGGAGTGGGCGTGATGGACATGCTGCGCTTTCATAAGTTCACTATCGGGTGGGCGTGGACCTCGGACTACGGGTCGTCCGACGATCCGCAGGAGTTCAAGGCGATTTATGCGTATTCTCCGCTGCACAATATCAAGCCGGGAACGAAGTATCCGCCGACGTTCATCGTTACGGCCGACCATGACGACCGCGTGGTGCCGGGACACAGCTTCAAGTTCGCCGCCACCATGCAGGCGGATCAGGCGGGCGCGGCTCCGGTGCTGATTCGCGTGGAGACGAAAGCCGGGCACGGGGCGGGGAAACCGATTTCGAAGCAGATCGATGAGGTTGGGGATGAGTTGTCGTTTGTGGCGCGGAATTTGGGGATGAGCGTGAGTCTGCAGTAGGGAACGGCGGGGTCGAATCCAGCGCAGACGACCACTTAAATCGAATCAGGCTTCAAGAACTCACCAGCCTACTCAGCTTTGACACTTGCACTACGACAGAAGCACCGCACCCCGACGCGAATTTCTGACGGGCCGAGTCGGCTGCAACGAGAAGGCGGTGGTGCCACGCATGACTTTCTGGAAAGCGCTTTGGAACTGCGCCATTTCGTCGTGGGTTCCCACCGTAATGCGGACACAGGTCGGCATCACCGGCCACACCCGGCCAATGTAAACCTTCTGCTGCGCCATGGCTTCAATCACTTCCTTCCCCGGCCGCTTGGTGTCGAGCAGGAAGCAATTCGATTCGGAAGGAATGTAGGAGTAACCGTTGCGATCGAGCCACTGAAAAGTTTCCTGCCGTACGCTGGCGTTGATCCGTTTGCGCTCGGGCACCAGTTGCGGGTCCTTCAGACTTGCGGTGGCCGCGACCACGGCCGTGATCGGCATGAAGGTATAGCCCCCGTATTCGCTGACCCGCTCCAGCAGGTCGGGGCGCGCCACGGCAAATCCGCAGCGCAGTCCGGCCATGCCGTAGACTTTGGAAAAAGTGCGCAGCACCACCACATCTTTGCCGGCCTTGACCAGATCGAGCGCGGAGGTAGCGTCCGTCAGGTGAATGTAAGCTTCGTCCACCGCCACCAACGAACCTTTGGGCTTGTTCTCGACCAGATATTCAATGTCGGAATGCGGGGTCAGGGTCCCCGTCGGGTTATTCGGCGAGCAGACATAAAAAAGACCCGCGTCGGGACCCGCCGCCAGCATGGCTTTCACGTCGTGCGCATAAGTCCTGGTGAGTGGCACGTTGACCACGCGCGCGCCGGTAATGGCAGAGGCGTGCACTCCGGCTTCGTAACCTGGATCGGCGGTCACGTAACTTTTCTGCGGCGACGTGAAAGCGATCACGCAGCCGCGCAAGGGACCGCTCGAGCCGGGAAAGGCTCGGATGCAGTCAGGCTTGAGACCTTCGATCTGCGCGAAAGTGTGAATCAGCTCGTCGGTGAGATTGTCGCAATAGCGGCCGCCCAGCGGGATGATGGCAGCAACCGCGTCGCGCGCTGCCTGGCTGGGACCAAGCGGGTTCTCGTTGGCGTCGATCGTGACTCCATCTTTGGAGTAAGGCCGGCGCGCTGCTGCGGCCAGCATGGGCTCGGTGACGATGTGGCAGGCAGCCGCCGCCGACGCCGCGGCAGAGAGATGCAGAAACGAGCGGCGGGAGAAAAAAGATTGACGAGTCTCAGTGGGCATGGGAATCTCCAAAGTTTTCGTCAGACGCGGATGAAGATAACAGGTTACGTCTTTTCGAGTTTGCGTGGAAGGGGCTTCCGCTGATTGTGGGCGGCGCAGCGTTTCAACTGCTGCCCTGTGCGACGTCGAATGGGCTGCGGTAAGTGCTTCTTTTTTATGTGCGGGCTTTAAGGTTGCTACGTTACGACCACTGCTTTTCGTGATCAGCCTACGGTCTATTTTCCTTCCTTCTATTTTCCTTCGTCGGCTGAGGGGCCATAGATTGACGGCACGGGGACTCCGGTCAGGCGCAGATAGACTCCCAGCTGGGCGCGGTGGTGGATGATGTGATTCATCAGCATTCTGCGGACGGCCGCCTGGCGGGTGCCATGAAAGATTTTCCTCTCGCCTAAGACCAGGTTCCAGTTCTTGCGCCATTGTTCATCGCTGGTGGCGGCGATCGCGGCTCGCGCCTCGGCGACTTTCTTGTCAAATATCTCCAGCACATGCTTCTGCGACTCTGCGACCAACGGCTTGAAGTTGGCCGGCCGGGACGCCGCCAGGTCGAACGAATCGGTCGTCAATGCCGTGACCCCGAAGCCCGGCAGCTCTGCCAAATGGCCGGCCAGCCGGCCCAGCAGCATGGATTTCTCGTGGGGCTTCCAGGCTAGTTTGTCCTCTGGAATGCGCTCCAGGGTGCGGCGGGTGCTGGCCATTTCTGAATCGAATTCTGAAAGCAAATCTTCGCTCACTGACATGGTCTCCCCCGACGCTTGGAATTCCTGGAAGTAGTATCCGACGTGAAAGGAAGTGCGCGCGAGCCATATCCCGCCCCTAGCCTTGGATGTTGCTGGGGGCCGGGCGGCTTCCTTAAGTTTCCTGGGCTGAGGGGGGATGGGAGCCCTGACGGGATTTTCTTCCACTTGGGCCCTGGGATTGGGGAGGTTGGATGTGGCTGCAAGGCGGTTTGTTAAAGGAGGTGGTCAGGCCATTCCACTGTTACCAGGATGGTTCCCGCTCTGCGAATCTCGGTGCGAATGCGAAGGTTTCCACTTTGACCCCCTGCGCATGAAGGCAGGCCTTGATCGATGGGCCAGCAAGAGAGTTTCTCCCACCGGTTAATCATTCTGGTTCGTGTCGTCGTGGGCTCCCAACGCCAACTGAAAAGAAAAAAGGGGCGACCTCAAGGTCGCCCGCCCCCAGCGGCTAAAACCCCCGTCGTTTATTAGCTCTTAGCGGCATGGCTGAAGCCATGCCCTTCCCGGTTCCCATCAACGCTGCTCAAACTGGTTAGCGTCCGGCTCCGGCGGCCGCCGCGGCGACTGCGGGAATCGTGCCGGCGATGTGCAGGCTTGCGATCTTAGTCAGGACGGTTTCGAGGCTGGCGCCGGTGTCGGTGCAGGCATCCACGTAGGGATGGCGGCTGCCGTCGGCGTGCATCACCAGGACGTTGGTCGCTTTGTTCGCCTTTTTCACCATGTAGGGCAGGTGATGGCGGTCATTGCGGCTGAGGGTGGGGCCGAGCACGACCAGGTCAAACGCGCCCTTACGCAGGGCTTCTTCGACTGCCTTGCGACCGGTGGCCTGCTGCACGGAGTGGCCGGCCTTTTCGATGGTAGACGCCTGCCCGGCCAGGACTTCGGCATCGCCTTCGCCGTAGAGAATCTTCAACTTTGCTGCCTTCGCCATAAATGATTGCCCTCGCTGTTCCCGTGTCGTCGTTCGAAGTCGCCGGGAATCTCATTTCACGGTAACAACGGCGCGGGCGGGTGAGTACGTCACCAAAGACCAGTGGCTAGTGGTCAGGGGCCGGGGGGTCAGAGCCCCCATTGCAAATTCCCTTTCCCTTGTGCACTTCCGGCGCTACACTTCTGCGCGGAGGTTTGTCCATGTTCGCCCCTATCGTCTCCCGAGGCATCCTCATAACGCTTTTGTACTCTCCGTTTCTCTTCGCGCAGGGAGGCAATGCCCCTACGTCGACCACCACCTGCTACCTGGATGACGGGCGCCAGATTTACGTACGCTATAACCCGGTCTCGGCGAAGAATGACAAAATCGTGAACGGGAAGCCCTGGGCTCCCGGAGGCGCGCCGATGACTTTGTTTACCGAGGCGCCGCTGACGCTGGGTACATCTGCGATTCCGATTGGCGCGTATTCGGTCTACCCGATTCCGGCCAAGGACAAGTGGACTCTGGCGATCAACAAGAATGTGACGGCCGGCGCGGCCTACGACGAAAAGAGCGATCTGGCGCGGGTGCAGATGGAAACCGACCAGGTGCCGCAGCCTGCCGATGCGCTGGAGGTAGCGTTCGCGCATGTGGGGCCGCGATGCACGCTGCGCATTTATATCGGAAAGAGCGCTTCCTTTGCGGACTTTACGGCGAAGTAGGGGCGGGCTCGCTGTAGAGGGTAGTGCTGGTGCCCGGTTGCATAGGCCCTTCGCTTCGCTCAGGATGACAAGAGCGTAACGGTTCGCGACAATTTTCTGATGCGCTCCCTTCTCTCATTTTTTCTTGCTGTCTCTGCGCTCGCCCAGACCATGCCGCGTGCGCAGCTTTCCCACACTACGGAGAGCCTGCGCGGGGTAAGCGCGGTTTCGCGGAAGGTGGCGTGGGCCTCGGGAACACACGGGACTTATCTTCGGACTCTGGATGGCGGGGCGCGGTGGGATTCTGCGCAAGTTCCCGGGGCTGAGGCGCTTGATTTCCGCGGTGTGGTGGCGTTCTCGGCGGACGAGGCGTTTCTAATGTCCGCGGGGCCGGGTGAGCTGTCGCGCATCTACCACACCAGCGACGGCGGGCAGCACTGGTCGCTGCAATTCAGGAACTCCAACCCGAAGGGATTCTTCGATTCGATCGCGTTCTGGGACCCGACGCATGGAGTTGTAGTCGGCGATCCCGTGCCGGACGAAACGGGGAAATTGCGGTTCGAAGTGCTGCTCGCCGACGACGGGCAGATCTGGCATTCGATTCCGGCGAGTCAGCTTCCACCGGCGATCGAGGGCGAAGGCGCGTTTGCGGCGTCGAATAGCTGCATCGCGATTTTACCGACGCGGGCGAGCAATGGGCCGCCGCCGCGCGATCCGTTCAAGCCGGACAGGGCGGCGCAGCCGGACACGGTTCGCGTGGTGGGGGCGCCTGATCCGAATATTTGGTTTGCAACGGGAGGGCCGGCGGCACGCGTGTTTCATTCCGGCGACCGCGGAAAGACCTGGCAAGTGGCGGAGACACCTATCCTGCATGGTCCGGCTTCGGCGGGAATTTTCTCGATTGCGTTTCGCGACCCGCTGCACGGCATGATAGCGGGCGGCGACTACCAGCATCCCAACCAGGATGGGCCGAATCTGGCGTCGACTTCTGACGGCGGCAAGACCTGGGAACTGTCGCCGCTGAAGCCGCTGGCTTATTTTTCCGCGGTGGCTTACGACCGCAACGATAAGGGCACGGAGCGAGTGTTTATTGTGGGGTCTGATTTTGTGTTTGATTTTCGGCCGCCGCGGGACTCGAAGCGGGTTAGCCCCAAAGACAACACCGCGCTTCAGTTTAATGCGGTGAGTGCAATCCCGCATGGGGGAGCGCTGATTGTGGGTCCGAAGGGGGCGGTGGTCGGGCTGCCGTGAGCGAGGGGCTTTGAGGCTTTTCACCACGGAGGCATGGAGAAAACCTCTGAAATCAGGAAGGGCCTTACTCCGTTTTTTCAAGAATTTTGGTTTCTCTGTGACTCTATGGTGAAATGACCTTCATTGACCTTGCGCCGGGCTTCGCCGGGGCTCGGACAGCCGAGGCGGCTGTCGCTACGTGGGCGGCGGTGACCAAAGTGCTATCCCGCGGCTCGTCCTTCCTGTTCTTTTCATTCCTGCTGAGATCAACGAAGATTGCTAGTTAGAAAGCTTTCAGCGCTCCCCCAGATTGAGAACCCTCGTGAAGAAACATTTTCTTGCCATCGTCATTCTTGGTTGCGCGGCGGTTGCGTCCGCGCAAACGCAAACCAGTGCTCCTGCTGCGCCTGCTACCGGCGCGGTAACCACCTCGGCCGCTGCTCCGGCGGACGCTGCCGTCGTTTCCCGCACCACCAGGGCCGTGCATTACCGTCTGCAGGGCGGAAGCGCTCGAGTGGATTTTCAGGGGACCGACTTGCTGCAGCGCGCTTCGGGCGAAGCCAAGGTGGAAGGCAAGAAAACTAACTTCCAGATTGAAGCCAAGTTTCAGAACCTGGAAGACGCGACCAAGTTCGGGCTGGAATATCTGACGTATGTGCTGTGGGCGGTTTCGCCGCAAGGGCGTCCGGTGAATCTCGGCGAAGTTACGCTGGAACACGGCAACGCGCACGTTAAGGCGTTCACCGACCTGCAGGCGTTTGGATTGATCGTGACCGCCGAGCCTTACTTCGCCGTGACGCAGCCCGGGAACATGGTTGTGATGGAGAGCACGTCGGTGGGAGGCGGCAGCGAGAATATCGAAGCCAAGTACGAACTGGCGCCGCGCGGGACGTATTCCTCGACCAACACGCATATTCAGGACGCGATTTTCGGCATCGATGCGAAGACTCCGCTGGAATTGTTTGAGGCTCGGAACGCGCTGCGCATCGCGCACAACGCGGCGGCGGACAAATACGCAGCGTTCATCTTTTCGAAGGCCGGGCAACAGCTGATGCACGCGGAGGAAGTCTATCGGCAGAAACAGAACCGGGCCGCCGTGGAAGCGGCTGCCAAGGAAGCGGTCGAGACCGCGGAAGAAGCGCGGCTGATGGCCGTGAAGAAAAAGGCCGAAGACGAAGCTGCCGGCGCTGCCGCGGCACGCGAGGCGCAGGCTCGCGCCGATGCCGCAGCGGAAGCCAAACGCCGGGCCGACGCCGAGATGGCTCGCGCGCAGGCGGAAGAAGCGCGGGCGCAGGCCGAACAAGCCAAGGCCGAAGCTGAGAAGATGAAGCAGGAAGCAATGGCTGCAGCGCAGGAAGCGCAAGCGGCCAAGGAAGCAGCCGAGAAGGCGAAAGCGGAAGCGGTCGCGCAGCAGCAGGCGCTGGCGGTGGAAGCGGATAAAGCGAAAGCGTCCGCGGCACAGTCGGAGAATCTGCGGCAGCAGGCGGAAAAAGAAAAACAGGAACTGCGCGCGCGACTACTGGCGCAGCTCAACAGCGTGCTGGCTACACGGGACAGCGCGCGCGGGCTGATTGCCAATATGTCGGACGTGCTGTTCCGCAGCGGCAGCGTCGAGCTGCTTCCGGCGGCTCGCGAGCGGCTGGCGAAGGTTTCCGGGATCGTGCTGGCTTATCCCAGCCTGCATGTGTCGATCGAGGGCCACACCGACAGCATCGGCAGCGACGAATACAATCAGGATCTTTCCGAACGGCGGGCGCAGTCGGTGCGCGATTATTTCGTGCATCAGGGGATTCCGGCCGGGACCGTGGATGCGCGGGGATTTGGCAAGGCGGAGCCGGTTGCATCCAATGAAACGGCGGAAGGTCGGCAGCAGAATCGGCGGGTAGAGTTGGTGCTTTCTGGCGATGCCATCGGGAATGGGGCGGAGGTTACGCCGGCGGCGTATACGACCACGCATCAGTGAGATTCATCGGAGGGAAGAACGACGCGGGAAACAAGCCGCGAGAAAAACCCCGTTGTGCGCCCAAAAAGGCAACCACGGGGGCTGAAGCCCACGCCCAATTTTGAGACCTGACGCGGCCCTGGAAGGGCCGCTCTTCCACGGTGCCGCATGGGTTCACGCAGGCTGACGAGTTATTCGGCAACGCCTGTCCCGACCGACCGAACACGGGTCCGATTGCCCGGCTTACGCCACGCACCCCACCGCTTCAGTTTTCTTCCTGCGGGCGCATTTTTCCGCTTCGCAGGTAGCGGTTGTGCCAGCCTAGAGATTCCGTTAGAAGGTGCGGGGTGTGCTTGCCGTAGGACAGGCGCTCGGCACGGTTGAGATAATCGAGCAGCAATGATTTGTAGTCCGCATTCGAGCATTTCTCGATGATCAAGTGCGCGCGCTGGCGCGGCGAGAGGCCGCGGAGATCGGCTAATCCATGCTCAGTGACGATGACCTGCACGTCGTGTTCGGTGTGATCGACGTGCGACACCATGGGGACGATGGTCGAGATATCGCCGTGCTGCGCGGTTGATGGGGCCATGAAGATCGAGAGATATCCGTTGCGGGCGAAGTCGCCGGAGCCGCCGATGCCATTCTGGATGCGCGATCCCATGACATGCGTCGAATTGACGTTGCCGTAAATATCGGCTTCGATCATGCCGTTCATCGCGATGACGCCGAGGCGGCGAATGATTTCGGGATGGTTGGAAATCTCCTGCGGGCGCAGCACGATGCGGTCGCGGTAGCTGGCCATGTTGGCGTTCACTTCGTTCAGCATGTCGGGACTCATGGAGAATGCCGTGGCTGAAACTGAGGTTACCTTGCCGGACTTCAGCAGGCGGATCATTCCGTCCTGAATCACTTCGGTGTAGGAAGTGAGTCCTTCAAAAGTTCCGTCCTCAAGACCGCAGAGAACTGCGTTGGCTATGTTGCCGACGCCGGATTGCAACGGGAGCAGGTTGGCGGGCATGCGTCCCTTCTGCACTTCCCAAGCGAGAAATTCGAGGATGTGTCCGGCGATGCGCTGGGAAGCTTCATCGGGCGCTTTGAAGGCACTGTTGCGGTCGGGAGCATTCGTGAGCACGATGGCGACGACCTTTTCCGCAGGGACTTTGAGATAGGGCGTGCCGATGCGCTGGCCGGGTCGGACGAGAGGGATCGGTCCGCGATTCGGCGGCGGCGCGAGGCCGTAATAAATATCGTGCATGCCCTCTAACGCTGCCGGTTGCCACGAGTTTACTTCGAGGATTACGCGCTCGGCCTGGTCGACCCAGGTTTTGTTGTTGCCGATGGAAGAGCTCGGGACTACGCGCCCGTCCTCGAGCACGGCGGTGACTTCGATCAGGGCGACGTCGAGCTTGCCGAGAAATCCATATTCCACGAACTGGGCGACATGGCTGAGGTGAATGTCCATGTAGTCCATTTCGCCGGCGTTGATGCGCTTGCGGGTTTCGGGATCGGACTGGTAAGGCAGGCGCAGGTGAATGCCTCCAGCCATGGCAAGCGCGCCATCGAGCTCTGGCCCGGTGGAAGCGCCGGTGAAAACGCTGACTTGAAATTTTTGTCCGCGGAAATTCGCGTCGGCAATGCGGCGCGCGAGTTCAATGGGAACGGCCTTGGGATAGCCCGATCCAGTGAACCCGCTCATGCCGACCTGGTCGCCGGACTTGATTAGCGCGGCAGCTTCGTCGGCGCTCATGATCTTCTGGGCAAGGCTGGAATTCAGAACCCGCGGGCAGGTGGGAGTGACGAGAGTGGCCATGCGCGAACCCTTCGACGGAGAATTGTTCGTTTTATAAAATAGTGGGCGCATTTTCGCCCGTATGTGATTTCGATCACTTAGCGCTGTGCAGGGTTTTAGAAGGGTGCGGAATGCAGCGGCTCTTGAAATGCAACTCCAGCATAATCAGCGAGTTGGACGGAGAATTGGACAGTCGAAGCAGAGGTGCTCCCGCCGTCATGGTCGGCGCGATATGGGAGGGTTCCCCCGACGATCTGGTGGCGCAGGTGAGACTTCGTCCCCAAAGGGCCACGTGCTTAAGTTAGGACCCTGCCCTAAAACGCCTCTTGTCGCCGCATCCAAAACCCATTACTCTCAATCAAACATATCTGTATGTTTAACCCTCACCCGAATTTGAGCGACGAAGTCAACGGCGGCATCATCCGTTCGGAGATTGAGGGTGGCGTGTTCCTGCACGATCTTCCGCCATCGACGGTGCTCGAGATTCAGACCATGCATCACTGCTATCGTGCGGTGCTGTTAGGCGGAAGCGAAGCGTTGATTTCAGGTCACCCCGAGTTTTGTCCGGAACCGGTGCAAGTGGCCATTGCGGGCTCAACCTGGGGCGGCTCGATGCTGAAACTGCAGTTTGTGGGGCGGGGCATGCATCTCGAGTTTCATCATCCGGAATATCCCACGCCGATTGTTACCTCTGCCATTCAGGACATCCGCGATTATCAGCAGCCACCAGCGGTGCAGGTGGAAAGCTGGCCTACGAAGACCGGCATCGCTTAACTCAGCATTCAGCCATTGCGAGGCTGCTTCCCTTCCCGCATTGACTTACTTCTCCTCAGCCACTACCATTCCCGCCATCGGCCGCAAGCGGCACGACCCTTACAACACGAGGCGGACCTGAATTGAGCCTGAAGATCTCTACCCGCGAAAGCCATCACGTGGTCATTGTCGACATCAGCGGCCGCATCATTTTCGGAGACGAAACTACCCAGCTGCGCGAGG
The DNA here is from genome assembly GCA_035308125.1 of Candidatus Sulfotelmatobacter sp. GTDB lineage: Bacteria > Acidobacteriota > Terriglobia > Terriglobales > Acidobacteriaceae > Sulfotelmatobacter. The sequence goes on along the minus strand of DATGHF010000070.1, from coordinate 25,284 downwards.
CTGTCGCCGGTCTCATACGTGAGGACAAGAAGAAAATCCTGCTCAATCTCGGCGAAGTCAGCTATATCGACAGCTCCGGCGTGGGCGAGTTGGTCAGCAGCTTCACTTCGGTCCGAAAAAACGGTGGCGAACTCAAGCTGGTGAACCTCACGCAAAAAGTGCATGACGTTCTGCACGTGGCCAAGCTCTATACCGTCTTCGACATTAAGGAAGACGAGTTCACCGCCGTCAAGTCGTTCGACTACTTCTTCGCGAAGTAAACCGCGCGGGGCGTGACGGGGAAACGAGTCGAGGGCGGCTGTCCCCACACCATATCTGGCGAACTGACGCGCTATTTCATTAGTTCTTCCTCACACGAAAGTTGCGCGTCTTTGGTCGCGGCCGCACCAACTGCAAACCATTGACACTAAGAGGCTGGCGGTAGCAGACTCTATTCGGAGCCCAGGCTGTTTGGCAGTGCCATGGTCCCAACGTAGTCACTTCTCCCCCTGAAGTGTCGTAACCCCGGGCGTGTTCCCTCAGAGCCGGATGGCCATCCTTGCGATGGTATCCGTGCGCCAGTACCAGTGGCCTCCGCTTGCTGGGAAGACCGACCGAAGCCGGCTTAGGACAGCATGTTTGCTACTCCGGAACTTGTAAGAGAAACGCCGGTTCAAGCCCCGGAATCGCGTTTCTGGACCGGATCGCTCGCGCTGCTTTGTGCAGTGGTGGGCGGGCATGTGCTGTTGCTCGCCACGACCTCGTCCGGCAGGTGGGCGGACGCAGGCTCCTCCTCTTTTCAACTGATCGCAGCCGCTCTGGCAGCGGCAGCCTGCTGGCAGGCCAGCCGCAGATCACGCTACTTCGCCACCATTTTCTGGCGTCTTTCCGCGGCCACGTTCGCATTTTGGTTCTGCGGCGCGGGGCTCAACGCTTACCAGAACCTGACGTCGCCCACTCCTGATGAAAACCAGATCGGCATTTTCCTGCTGATCTTCCTGAGCACTGCGCCCATGTTCATTGGCTCGGTGCTCAGTGGAATCACGGATGAGGAGTCCAAAATCCACTGGGACCTGGTCCTTGACGCCACGCAGATACTGGTCCTGGTTCTCGCCATCCATCTTATGCTGGTGGATATCCCTTCCATGAACCTGGGGGAGCGCCGTACGACGCTGGTGGCGTTGCGACTGCAAGACTACTGGCGAGTGGCTCTGGCTATCGCTCTGATTGCCCGGGCTGGACTGGACGAATCGCCCGCGACCCGCCGCCTGATCAAGCCCATCGCCATCGCCATGTCGATGTTTGCCGTGGGCAGCTGGATTGGAAATGACCTGCAGGCATTCACCGCTTGGCGCGGCGCCCGATGGCTCGATCTGGCGTGGACGATTCCATTCTGCATGGTCGCCTACTCCGTGGTTAGGTGGCGGCAGTCTCCCACCAGTCCTTCGCGGGACCGCAAACCGGCGAAGGTGGAGAGCGTTTTCCTTTTTTATCTGCCCTCGGTCGCTCTGCCCATCCTTTTGTTGTCGATGTACAGCGAAATCGAGTTTGAACAGATCGTGGTTGGCCTGGGCGCCATGATGTTCTCCATTTTCTGTTTCTGCCTGCGCCTGTTCATCACGCAAAAGCAGCAGCGGCAGACCATGGAGGCGCTGCGGGCCTCGGAATCCCGCTACCGCAATCTGTTCGAGCGCAATATGGCCGGGCTTTACGTCAGCACGCTCGATGGGCAAATCCTCGACTGTAACCAGGCTTTCTGCGACATCTTCGGCTACACCCGCGAGGAGCTTCTGAGCATGCCAGCCTCCAACCTGTACCCGGGCGGCAGCAAGGAACGCAGCGCGCTGCTCGACGAGTTGCAACAGATCGGTTCCAAGCGGGGCAGCGAACATTCTTACGTGCGCAAGGATGGCCGCAGGGTCACGACCATCGAAAATTATTCTATTACCGCGAACGAGAGTGGCCGGCACGTGCTCGAAGGAGCCATGCTCGATGTCACCGAACACCGTTCTCTCACGGAGCAGTTGCAGCAGGCCCAGAAAATGGAATCCATTGGTCAACTTGCCGGCGGCATCGCTCACGACTTCAATAACCTGCTCACGGTGATGCGCGGCTACAGCGACCTGCAACTGGAAAAGACGGCAGCCAACGATCCGATCCACGGTTATGCCGAGCAGATTAACGCGGCCGCCGATCGAGCCGCGGGGCTCACGCGCCAGCTCCTGGCCTTCAGCCGCCAGCAGGTGATGCAGGCCCGGGTGGTGAATCTCAACTCTCTGCTCCACGATTTCGAGAAACTTCTGCGCCGCCTGATCGGCGAAGACATTGAAATGCGCACTGTGTTCGACGCTGATCTGGGCAACGTGAAAGTCGACCCCGGCCAGATGGAACAAGTGATCATGAACCTGGTCACCAACGCGCGTGATGCGATGCCGCAGGGCGGAACCCTCACCCTCGAAACTTCCAATATCACTCTCGACGGTTTATTTCTGGAGCGCCATCCTTACGTGGATCCCGGGCCCTACGTACGCCTCGCCATCAGCGACACCGGCCACGGCATGGACGCCGAGACCCGCGAGCACATCTTCGAGCCATTCTTCACCACCAAGGAAGTCGGCAAGGGCACGGGCCTGGGCCTGGCTACCAGCTACGGAATCGTCAAACAGAGTCAGGGGTACATCGAGGTCTACAGCGAAGTGGGCCACGGATCTACGTTTGTGATTTACCTTCCCCGTCTGGGTCCGGGGGCTATGCCTCTGGCCGTCGAGAAGCCGATTCCGGCGCAGCGTGGCGACGAAACCATTCTGCTGGTCGAGGACGACCGGCAGGTGCGCGCGCTGACCAAGTCGATTCTCGAGTCCTACGGCTACACCGTGCTCGCGGTCGAGGACCCCAACCAAACCGAAACCGTCTGCGAACGGCACTCCAAAGCGATCAAGCTGCTGCTCGCCGACATGATCCTGCCTAAAATGAATGGCCGCGAAGTGGCCCGGCGGGTCGCTACGCGCATCCCTACCATCCGCGTGCTTTATATGTCTGGTTTTACGACTCACACCATCGTGGACCAGGGGATTCTCGAGCCCGGCATCTCATTCCTGCAGAAACCGTTCACGGCCGTCGCCCTGGCTACCAAGATTCGCGAAGTCCTCGACCAACACACCAGCGCCCAGGCCTGAGCCCTCACTCCCTCCTACAATGAAGCTTTTGTGAACCTGCCCTACGTCCCCTGCCCGTACTCGCGTATTTCTCCATCCACCGCAACCGCCACGTACTTGTGGGTCTGCAAGTCGCGAAACTGAACAACGCGGCGGCCTTCGCGTGCCAGCTGTCCCCAGCGGCTCGGCTTCTCTGGATTCTGCTCGATGGCCTGGTACTCTCTCCCGGCGATCGCAAAGCGGACGGTGCGAAATCGCTGGCTTCCGGTGCGGGTCACACGGTAAGTCCGCCCCTCGATCACGATCTGCAGAGCGGCCATCAGCTGGTCCGCAACTGACTTGAACAACGCGTGGTCCAACTTGGGATGATCAGGCATGGGAGCTCAAACGCTGACGATCAAGCACAGATGATCCAAGTTAGTAACGATCCCGATAGCGGTCAAGGGAAGACGTCGGGGCCTCTGGCGTCGCATTCTTCGACAGGAAATTGTAATTGCCGGCCGCTTTCGAGGGTAAATCGCCGCATCCGGCCCACTATTACTCTCCTGATTCTTGAGAGGGTGGGAACACACGGCCGCTCAGCGCAGCTTTTCGTACTCCGCTTTAGCTTCTTTCAGGATGGGCACATCCGGGTCGGCATCTTTCCACAGCGCGAGGAAATCCTGATACGCGGCTCGGGCCTTCGCGGTGTCCCCGGTCATGGCGTACGCTCGGCCCAGGCCAAGCTTGGCCACGGGATGCTCGATAAAGGAGGAGTCAATCCCGGGGTGATCAACGATCTTCTGAAACTCCGCCGCAGCCTCGGCTCCTCGCTTCGCCTGCAGGTAGGCCTGGCCCCGAAGGTAATTGGGCAACAGCCCCTGGTACAGGCCGAAGTCGTAGGACGTTGTTGCCTGCAGCGCCTGGATAGCCTGGTCCGGGGCTTTGCGCCCGAGTGCAATGAGCGCGCGTACTTCGGGAATACTCACCTGATGCAGGAGCGTGTCGACCGGAAAGCGGTGATCCAGCTCTTCTGTGATGGCCTGGGCGCGGGTGGCATCTCCGGTCATGGCGAGCGCGATTGCCACGGACTGCAAGTTTCTGCGGGCGCGTGCCAGGGCGGCGCTGGAGGTGGCCAGTTCTCGAGCTTTGGCGGCATCACCCACGATTGCCCGCTCCACAGCGGACCATCCCTCGGTGTCCGCCGTAGTTCCCTTAAAACCCAGGCGATCTGTAACCTGGGTCGAGCGCTGCATGAGTTCCGCAGATTTCTTCATCTGCCCACGGGAAGCGGCAAGATGCGACGACCAGTTGAAGATGTAGTATTCGCCAGGCTTTCCTTCTGCCCATTTCATCTGTCGCTGCATACCGTCCGCGTCATTGCTCAGGAAAGCCACGTCGTACAACTCGGCGTGGACGAAATAGTTGTCTGCTTTCGCATCCACGGACCGTTGCAGTACGCTGCGAGCTTCCTCCAGCCGATTCATCGCCATATAACTAGCCGCGGCGTGCACGTAGCCAAAGGGCGCAGCAGGCTCCAGGCGCATGCACTCGTTGGCCGCCTGGAGGGCCTTGTCATACTGTCCGTAGTAAGCGTCGTCGACGACCGCGAGGTTGCCGAAGTTTGTGGAGTCGTTGGGATACGCCTTGGTGCCGAGTTCCAAGGTTTCCCGTTCCTTCTCAAGATCTCCGGTGGCCGAATAATAATGACCGGCGATGTAGTAGCCTTCGCGCTCGCTCACCCGCTCGCGCAAGTCGAAAGCTTTCTTCGCGACCTCAACCGATCGATCTTCTTCTCCGAGGTTGCTGTAAATGGCGGCCAGCCGGGCGTAGGCCATAGCGAAATTCGGGTCTAATTCGGTGGCGTGCTGGAACAGGGGCATGGACTCGGCTTCGCCGCCTGAATTGCGCATCTCGTCGGCCGCGGCATAGGCCTTCAACGCCTCCAGTGACGACGTGGTCGCATCCGTCACCGGCGTGTCGAACTTCTGAATCGATGCCAGTGACTCGCCCAGCTTGCTCCGCAGGCTGGACGCGGCCTTGCCCACCGCCGGCAGCACTGCCTCTTTGCTCTCGGCCGTGACCTGCTCCCGAGCCAGCGAATCGCCGGTGCGGCAGTTCACGGCATCGAGCGCGACCACGTACTGGCTTCCGAGCGCAGCAATCGAGCCGCCGAGCATGGCCTTAATATTTTCGCGCTCGCAAATCTCCCGGGCCACGCCGCCGGTGACACGCTCGTCTGCGCTCCGCCCCATGAACTGCAGGGCTTTGCGGATAGTGCGATCGGGTGCGACGTTCAGATAGGGCGACTGTTCCAGCTGCACCGCCAGCGCCTGTTTCAGCGTTCCGTCAAACACCGGATCTCCGGTGGTGTTTACGAAATCCTGCAGCAGGATGGAATCTTTTTCCGTGAGCCTCGGCGCGGAGCGGGATCGCCAGTACAAACCACCGGCGACCAGCGCGATCAAGAGAAGCCCGGCAGCCAAGAAGAGCCATGTGGGGACAGCCGCCCTCGACTGTCCGGGAGAGCGCAGCGCGGCTGCTTCTGGTTGCGCAGGCACCACCGGCCGCGATGCCGACACCTGGGCCGAAGCTGGGCCGGAAACCGCCGCGACGGTCTTGCCGGAACTTTGCTCGCCAGACCTTTGTCCACCAGAAGCTGGGACAGCCCCTTGCGCTGAAGCCGAGGGTCGAACCTCCTCTGGCTCGTCCGCAACAATCTTCCTTCCCGACTCGGTGTCGCGCTTCAACCGCTGCAGCTCGGCGCGCATCTCCGAAGCATGCTGATAGCGCAGCTCGCGGTCTTTCTCCAGGGCCCGATTGATGATCCGTTCCAGCTCGGGAGGAACATCCGGATTCAAGCGTGCGGGTGCCACCGGGGCGCGTTCGAGAATGGCGTTGAAAATCATCGCCGAAGTGTCACCCCGGAAGGGCAGAGCGCCCGTCGCCATCTCATAAAGCACGGCCCCAAAGGAAAACAGATCGCTGCGCGCGTCGAGTTCCTTGCCCTTGGTTTGTTCCGGCGACATGTAGGCCACGGTGCCGAGCGTCGTGCCCGGGCTGGTCAAGTGTTGCTCGTCCATGGTGGGCAACGACGACCCCGCCTCGTTGCCGCCTCGTCCCGCGGCTCCGGAGACCTTCGCCAATCCGAAATCGAGAATCTTGGCGTGGCCGCGCTTGGTCACAAAAAGATTGGCGGGCTTGACGTCGCGGTGCACAATGCCTTCGGCATGCGCGGCATCGAGCGCGTCTGCGATCTGGATGCTCAGCGCCAGAAGCTTCTCGAGCTCCATGGGACGGCCAGCGATCAGGTGCTTCAGCGTGGCCCCATCCAGAAACTCCATGGCAATAAACGTCTGCCCGCTCTGCTCGTCGATCTCATAGATGGTGCAGATATTGGGATGGTTCAGTGCGGACGCCGCCTGCGCCTCGCGCTGAAAACGGCTTAATGCCTGCGGATTCTTGGCCACTTCGTCGGGCAGGAATTTCAAAGCAACGAAGCGGTGCAGCTTGATGTCTTCGGCCTTGTAGACCACACCCATCCCGCCGCCGCCGAGTAACTCAAGAATGCGGTAGTGCGAAATGTTCTGACCGATCATGAGCGGCGCGCAGAGAGCGTGCCCATGGTAGGGGCAGCCGCACGCTAAGTCAAACCTCCTAAATTACCGAGATACTACCGCGCCGAACGCGGCGGGTCCTTGGCAACTGGGTATCGATCCCAAATATGGGCGCCTCGGGTGTGATTTCGCCAAAAATTATCCGCCACACCAGCCGGGAACATCTTAGAGTTATAAAGTCCGCCGCGTTGTAACTGTGCGCTGCTGATTGAGCTCAGAACTTTTCTGCACAGTGCGCGCGGCAGTTACATCCTCGGCACTTGACAGGGCGACGGATTCGAGTTCTGAATAGTCCATCGCAGGACAATCGCAGCGCAAGTTTTCCACACAGCCAAAAAATTTGTGCTAGTATGCGGGACTGTTCCTGCTTTTAAATTTTCTTTTTCATTATCGGCAACGGCGCACGGCAAAACGGGCTCCTTTCCGCAGCAGACAAGGTTTTCAGCCAGCCGGCTCATCAACGGTGGTTTAAAGAACGGGCGCTCACCAGCCGCCAGGGGCGCCGTGGCGGGCATTTCATAATATGTCAGTTCCAAGCACAACTCTCTCTCCTAATCCGTGGATTCGAATTCTGGACGCGCTGGAAAAGAAAATTAACCGGCACTCCTACGATACGTGGCTCAAGCCCACGCGTTACAGCCACGCCAGCGGCGGAATCCTGTTCGTGCGCGTGCCCACCGTGGAATTCCGCCACGCCGGCGATAAGTATGCGGACTTGATTCAGGAAGCGATCGACAACCTGGGCCTGGAATTCGAGGACGTAAAATTCGTCACCCCGGAAGACGACCCGGCGGCCACCACCATGCGGCACGACGGCGGACTCTCGGCCGCTGCCGCGGGAAGTAGTGCACCCTCGCAATCGAGGTTCGATTGGGACGGCGCGGCGCAGCTCAACCCGCGCTACACTTTCGACGCTTTCGTCATCGGCAGCGGCAACCAGTTTGCCCACGCGGCGTGCCAGGCCGTGGCGGAGCGTCCTTCGAAGGCCTACAACCCGCTCTTTCTCTACGGCGGGGTGGGCATGGGCAAAACCCACCTGATGCAGGCTATCGGCCACGAAATCAAGCGGCGGATGCCGCAGGCCGCAATCTGCTACGTGTCGAGCGAGAAGTTCACCAACGACATGATCAACTCGCTGCGCTACGACAAGATGACCAGCTTCCGCGACAAGTTCCGCAACATGGACGTGTTGCTCATCGACGACATCCAGTTCCTGACGGGGAAGGAGCGGACCCAGGAAGAATTCTTCCACACGTTCAACGCCCTGCACGAGTCGATGAAACAGATCGTGATCGCGAGCGACCGTTCGCCCAAGGAGTTGGCCGAAATTGAAGACCGGTTGCGCAGCCGCTTTGAGTGGGGACTGATCGCCGATATCCAGCCGCCGGATCTGGAGACCAAGGTAGCGATCCTACAGAAAAAAGCGGAGCAGGAAAAAGTCACGCTGCCCACGGACGTGGCGCTCTATGTGGCGTCGAACATACGCTCCAACGTGCGCGAGTTAGAAGGAGCGCTGATCCGCCTGGTGGCGCACTCTTCCCTGATCGGGGCGGAAATCACTTTGCCTTACGCCCAGCAGGTGCTGAAGAATTTCATCGATTCGCAAGCGCGCAAAGTCACGATCGAGTCGATCCAGAAAACTGTAGCCGAACAATTCGGGCTGCGGCTGGTCGAGATCAAGGCCAAGAATAATTCCCGGGCGATTGTGTATCCGCGGCAAATTGCCATGTACCTGGCCAAGCATCTGACGGAAGCTTCACTGCCCGAGATTGGCAGACAGTTCGGCGGCAAGCATCACACCACCGTGCTGCATTCGGTCGAGAAAATTGAAGAGGTCCGCAAGAACGACAAAGATTTAAACAGGTTGCTCAATAAACTCACTGAGCAATTAGGTGGGTGAATCGCGGGCGATTCGAGTTTTGCACGCAAGCGACAGGTCTTCCTTGAGTTTGGCTGTGAATGCGATGTGGAAGTTGTGTAAGAAGTGAATGGAATTTGAAATTGGGGAAAGTTGTAGTGGCGAGTCCGAAGAGGTCGGGACCGATTTCTAACATTAGGACATAGCCCGAAAGGTCCTGACAATAAGCCGGTTAAGGAAGTTTTCCACTTCTGCGCAGCGCCTACTGCTACTACTGGTTTTATAAGGTTTATATTTGATCTTAAGGTAGTAATAAAAGTAGCATGAGGAAGTCAACGGTTCAGGGGAGACGTAATTTATGCCGGTGGAAGCGGCCGTTGCAGCAGGGACGACAACGATGGAGATTACGGTCAGCAAGTTTGAGTTGCTGCGGGAATTGATGGCCACGCAAGGCGTGGTCGAGCGCAAGACGACAATTCCAATTCTGTCGAATTATTTATTTGAAGCGGCGGGGGAACGGTTGGCGCTGACCGCCACCGACCTGGACCTGAGCCTGCGGACTTCCTGCGAAGCCAAGGTAAAGAAGGAAGGCTCGTGCACGATTCCGGCGCGCAAGCTGCACGATTATGTAAAGCTGCTGCCGGACGCGGACATCACCATTAAGTTGCTGGAGAATCACTGGGTCAGCATTCGCTGTGGACGGTCCAACACGAAAATGGTGGGGATGGCGAAATCGAACTTCCCCAGTTTGCCAGCGTTTCCCACCGCGGGTGTGGTGAAGATTCCGGCGCAGGTATTGCGCGGGTTGATTGCGCGAACCGGGTTTGCCATTTCCAACGAAGAGTCGCGTTACACCCTGAACGGTGCGCTGATGCTGCTGAAGCCCGAGTCGATCACCATGGTCGCGACCGACGGGCACCGCCTGGCGCATTGTGAGCGCGCCGGGGAAAAATTCGACGGCGTTTCCGGCGAACTGAAGACGCTGGTGCCGAAGAAGGCGATGGATGAATTGAAATCGCTACTCGATTCCACGGACGCCGACACAGTCGAGTTCGCGAAAGACGAGTCGACGCTGTTCTTCCGCATCGGTTCGCGGCTGCTCACCTCGCGGCAGCTTACTGGACAATTCCCGAACTTCGAAGCTGTCCTGCCCAAGGACAACAGCAAAATCGTTCCCATCAACGCCGACGAGTTCAATGCCGCCATCCTGCGCGTGGCGCAGTTTGCCGATGAACGTTCGCGCGCGGTGCGCCTGAAACTGGAAAAAGGCGAACTGAAACTTTCAGCTTCCTCGACAGAATCGGGCGAGTCGGAAGATTCGATCGAGGCTCCCTACACCGGGGAAGCGCTCACCATCGGCTTCAACGCTCAGTACATCGTCGACTTCCTCAAAGCCGCCGGCACCAGCGAAGTACGCCTGGAGTTGAAAGACGCGCAATCGGCGGGTCAGCTGCGGCCGGCCGAGGGGGATGACTACAAGTACCGGTATATCGTGATGCCGATGCGGATTTGAGCTTCCGTCTGTGTCCCTCGCGTCATTTAAGCGCGACTCAAACAAATGCAATCCTAAAACACTGTCATCCGGAGGGCCGCGTTTTTTGCGGACGGAAGGACCTGTGCAACTTGCCCGCAACCTCGGCGCTGCAGACCATTGCATAGGTTCTTCGCTTCGCTCAGGATGACAAATCTCAATTGACAGTTGCGGTCCCCGGCAGAGTTGACGATTCCCCGGGTGCACGCTACCCTTTCTTCCTGATCAAACGAGGTCCCTATGCTTGACGGTTTCAAGAAATTCATCCTGCGCGGAAATGTTGTGGATATGGCGGTGGGCGTGGTGATTGGCGCGGCGTTTGGCGGCGTGGTCACGGCGCTGACCAAGGATCTGCTCACGCCGTTCATCGCGGCAGTGGTGGGCAAGCCGGATTTCTCCTATCTCGGATTCTCCATCCGCGGCACGGCGTTTCCCGTAGGCGACTTCCTCAACGCAGCAGTGTCGTTCCTGCTGGTTGCGGCGGCGATTTACTTTTTCGTGGTGACTCCGGTGAACGCACTGGTGGCGCGGATGAATCGCGGCGAGCGGCCGCCTGATCCCACGACCAAGAAGTGTCCCGAATGCCTGAGCGAAATTCCCATCGATGCGCGGCGCTGCATGCACTGCACGCAGCCGGTGCTGGGCAAGGCCGCGTAACCGATGCGCGAGGGGCCGTCGAATCGGGCCCCACGCGCCGTTCGACTGCGCTGATCGAGTAACATGGCGGTATGAGTCTCCGCCCAGCGTGCCTCGGTCTGCTTGCCGGTGTGTGCTTTTTCCCTGCTCATCAGGACTGGGCGCAGTCTTCTTCGTCACCAAGTTCTTCCTCCTCTTCCAAACCCGTAAAAAAAACCGCTCCCACGGCAGACCCCGTGCTCGACCCTGGAAACGTCAGCAACGGTGTATACCGCAACAAGGGCCTGGCGCTCTCCTGCAAGATTCCGGCGGCGTGGGTGTTGCGCACCGAGGAGATGAATGCCCGGGACGCAGCCGAGGATGTATCCGACAGCCCCAGTCCAGCGAAGACAGACTCCGGCGGGCGCGTGCTGCTGGCGGCGTTTTCGCGGCCTCCGGACGCGCGCGCGGAGAATGTGAATTCTTCGATTGTGATTGCGGCCGAGAGCGTGGCAACGTATCCCGGCCTGAAAGAGGCGGCGCAGTATTTTGGGCCGGTGAGTGAGGTTGCCAAGGCGCAGGGATTCAGTGTGGTCGAGGAGCCTTACGAGTTTGTGGTCGGGACGAAGGCGCTGGCGCGCGAGGACTTCCAGAAAGAAGTGGGGACGCGCGTGATGCGGCAGTCGACGCTGGTGCTGCTGGCGCGCGGGTGGGCGGTGTCGATCACGTTTATTGGCGGAACAGAGAATGAGGTCGAGGAATTGATTGGCGGGTTGAGTTTTGCATCAGCGCGGGCTAAGTAGAAGCAACATGTTCGCCACGGATTCACATGGTCAACGCGGATTGGAAACCCTCCAGTCGCCAGAAGTCATCTCATCAATGGGTTGGGAAGGGCATGGCTTCCAGCCGCGCGCATGAGCGCAAAAATTACAGGCTTTAGCCGCTGAGGTCCGATGTGGGTCCAGGCGCTGAGAACTTCTGAGATGGCGTCTAGTCGAGGGGCTCGGGCTGCAGGGCGATATTCTTTTCGCCGGCGGCTTTTTTTTCGGCGTACTTCTTCATCCAGGCTTCCCAGCTCTTGCCGGCGGCCGTGTCGCGTCCGGTGAAGGCGAGGGCGGCGATGTCCGCGTAGGAGATGGAAATTTTCTCGCTGGAGTTTTTCGGGTAGAGCCGGACGATGGAGTCTTTCAAAGTTGCTGCCGTGCGGCGGTCGAAGAGATAGCCTTCGATCTTCGATCCGTCTTTGCGGGTGATGGTTACGTCGCCGCGGTAGTCGAAAGCTTTTTCGAGGGCGGCGCGGATTTCGCCTTCGCTGGCGAGTTGCGGAATCCAGCCTTCGAGTTGCTCGTGGGCAGTGCCAGCGGCGACTTCCAAAGTCTCGGGATTTGGCGCATTGGCGTGCGGCGGCGTGGCTTGCGGGGAGGCGTGATCGATGTGGCCGGCGGCTTTGCCTGTCATAAACTTTTTTGAAGTGGCGAGCAGCATCGTCCCTTCGGGACTCGCACTTCTTCTTGCCTTACCCCGGCACTTACCTGCCGGGCTAATAGATGCGCGTCGCTTCGCGACTGGGAGTTTGCTGAACCCCTCCGCGTCTTATTCGTCTTGGCCGAATGCCGGGCTACGCACGGCGGACAGCCGAGGCGGATGTCCCTACGTGGATCTTGCTAGACGCGTGTTTCCTGCAGTGACTCGCTCGGCGTCGCGATCTGCACCAGCGGATGCACTGGCGCTTGCGGCTCGTCGAGCAGACGAAGCGCTTCTTCGTCGCGATAATTCGTGAACAACGTGCCCTTCACCGTGGCCAGGAATCCGCCGAGCGAACTGAAGGTTGCGTTCACCGCCGAGGCTTCATAGCCGCTGTGCACCATGCAATTGGCGCAGGCAGGATTGCCGGATTCCGTGCCGTAGTTCTGCCACTCCGTGGTCGAAAGAAGTTCGGCGAAAGTTTCGGCGTAGCCGTCCTGCAGTAGGTAGCAAGGCTTCTGCCACCCGAAAACGTTATACGTCGGCATGCCCCACGGCGTGCAAGGGTAAGTGCGCTTGCCCATCAGAAATTCCAGAAAGAGCGGCGACAGGTTGAATTGCCAGCTCTTCTTGCGGTTCGACAGGATCGCGCGGAACATGCGGCGCGTGCGGGCGCGGCCGAGGAAGTGTTTCTGGTCGGGCGCCTTGTCGTAGGAGTAGCCGGGCGAAAGCATCATGCCTTCCACGCCCAGGTCCATCATCTCGTCGAAGAAGGCGCGCACGGATTTCGGGTTCGCGCCGTCGAACAGCGTGGTATTCGTGGTAACGCGGAAGCCGCGCTTCAACGCTTCTTTCACCGCGTCAACCGCAATGTCGTATCCGCCTTCGCGGCACACGGCGAGGTCGTGCTCTTCGCGTTGCCCGTCGAGATGCACGCTGAAGGTCAGATATTTGCTGGGCTTGAAGAGATGAATCTTTTCCTTCAGCAGCAGTGCGTTGGTGCAGAGATAAATGTATTTCTTGCGCGCGACCAGGCCCTCGACGATCTCGCCGATCTGCGGATGCATCAGCGGCTCGCCGCCGGGAATCGAGACCATCGGCGCACCACACTCGTCAACCGCGCGGAAGCATTCCTCGGGAGTCAGGTCTGTCTTGAGAATGTGGGCGGGATACTGAATCTTGCCGCATCCGGCACAAGCCAGGTTGCAGCGGAACAGGGGCTCGAGCATCAGCACGAGCGGATACTGCTTGCGTCCGGCGAGCTTCTGCCGCAGGACGTAAGACGAAACCGTCCACATCTGTGAAACCGGAACTGGCATGCTTGGTCGGAACTCCTGTAAATGTATCCTATCAGGGTTAAGCCGTTAGATGGCGTTCGAAGGCCCCAGGTGCCAGAAAAATGAACCGCCCGCGGCGGGCCATCGGCCAGTCGACGATCTGGCGTGCAAACAGGCCATTTACCGACCCGGTTCTGGGCCTTTTCGGGGGTCGAGAAAAACCTATTTTCGTGGTATAATTTCGTTAGTCGCAAAACACCCTAAGTATTTGGAAATTCAATAACTTGAAGTCCCATTTCGGGCGGCGTCCCGAGAGTAACTTCAAGCGATTTTCCAGGCGACATCCAGGGCCCAAACAACACACCGAGTTTAGCGACAGAATTGGGCATTCTCCAATGTAGTTTCGCGGAGCGGAATGGCCACTAAAGAGATCAATACTCCCATCGTCGAAACCAAAACAAAAAACGGAAAAGTGACGCCCATCACCACCGCGAACGGCGGCGGCAATGGCTCGGGCGATTACACCGCGGATTCGATCAAGGTGCTGAGCGGGATGGAACACGTGCGCAAGCGCCCCGCCATGTACATCGGATCGACGGGCGAGGTCGGGCTGCATCATCTGGTCTACGAAGTGGTCGACAACTCGGTCGACGAGGCGCTGGCTAGCTACGCCACCAAGATTGAAGTCACGATCCACATCGACAACTCGATCACCGTAATCGACGACGGGCGCGGCATTCCCGTCGACGACATGGAAATTGACGGCGAGAAAATTTCCGCGGCGGAAGTCGTCATGACCAAGCTGAATGCCGGCGGAAAATTTGACTCGTCCACTTACAAAGTTTCCGGCGGATTGCACGGCGTGGGTGTGTCGGTGGTGAACGCGCTCAGCGAAGAGCTGGAATTGGAAATCTGGCGCGACGGCTCGACCTGGGAGCAGACCTATTCGAAAGGCGAACCGACCAGCAAGCTGCGCAAGACCGGAGCCAACAAGAATCGCGGAACGAAAGTTCACTTTCTTCCCGACCGCAGCATTTTCACGGCGGTCGAGTACAACTATGACACGCTGGCGCAGCGCCTGCGCGAGCTGGCATTCCTGAACAAAGGGCTGCTCATCACGCTGACCGATGAGCGCACTACCGATTCCAAAACCGGCGAACCGAAACGCTCCGAGTTCAAATACAACGGTGGCATCGCCGAGTTCATCAAGCATCTGAACCGCGGCAAGCAGGTGCTGCACGACAAGCCCATCTACATGGAAGCCGAGCGCAACGGCGTGGTCATGGAGATTGGGCTGCAATACAACGACGCGTATTCCGAGTCGATCTTCAGCTTCGCCAACAATATCAACACCGTCGACGGAGGCACGCATCTCTCCGGCTTCCGCATGGCCTTGACCCGCACCATCAATTACGCGGGGCAGCAGATGGGGTTGTTCAAGGACGTAAAAGAAAATCTGACTGGCGACGATGTGCGCGAGGGGCTGGTCGCGGTGATCAGCGTGAAGTTGCCGCAGCCCCAGTTTGAAGGACAGACCAAGGGCAAGCTGAATTCCGACATTGCCGGGATCGTGCAGGCGTTCGTGAACGAGCGACTGGGCGCATTTTTCGAGCAGAACACCACGGTCGCGCGGAAAATCATCAACAAAGCCGTAGACGCGGCGCGCGCGCGCGAGGCAGCCCGCAAGGCTCGCGATCTCACGCGGCGCAAGGGCGCGCTCGATTCCGGCGGCTTGCCGGGAAAGCTGGCCGATTGTTCGGAGCGCGACCCGAATCGTTGCGAGCTCTTCCTGGTCGAAGGCGAATCCGCCGGCGGCACCGCGAAGCAGGGACGCGACCGCCGCTTCCAGGCGATTCTTCCGTTGAAAGGAAAAATCCTCAACGTCGAAAAAGCGCGCTATGACAAGATGCTGGCGCACGAGGAAATCCGCGCCATGATTACGGCACTGGGCACGGGCATCGCAAAAGATGATTTCGATCCCACGAAAGTGCGCTACGGGAAAATCATTCTGATGACCGACGCCGACGTGGACGGAAGCCATATCCGCACGCTGCTGCTGACGTTCTTCTTCCGCCACATGCAGGAGTTGATCAAGCGCGGCAACGTGTTCATCGCGCAGCCGCCGCTGTTCTCGATCAAAAAAGGCAAGACGCTGCAGTACATCAAAGACGAGCGCGAATTCGTGAAGGTCATGGTGAAGCGCGCATCGGACGGGCTGATTGTGCGCTACGGCGAAGGCGCGGCCAAGCTGGAAGGCAAGGACCTGGCGAAGTTCATCACTGTACTGAAAGAATATCTGGACCTGTTCGATAAGGCCGATAAGCGCCTGCGCAGCGAGGCCGTGACCGAACTGCTGCCGAAGCTTGATCTTTCGAAGCGCGCGGATTTTGAGGGCGACAAGAAGAATCAGCCCAAGAAGATCGAGAAGCTGGAACGGGAACTCAAGAAGCTGCAGAAAGCCCAGAACTTCAAGAGCGTGGAAGCGCGCTTCGACGAAGAGCACAACCTGTGGGAAGTTCACTTTATAAACGCGCAGGGGGCCGAGCACGTCATCAACTGGGAACTGGCGTCTACGCCGGAATGCCGACAGCTGATCGCGAAATATAAACAGATCGAAATCTACATGCAGCCTCCGTTTATGGTGGAAGGCGTGGTCAAGGCTGCGCCCGTGAGCGGCGCCCCCGATGAGGGCGAGGCCGAGGAAGTCGGCGCGGAAGAAAAGTCCGAGAAGAAACCGGCGAAGCCCGCGCCCAAGCGCAAAGAAGCGGAAGTGGTCGAAAAAACCAACGCCCGCGATCTGTTCGAGTATGTGCTGAACGAAGGGCGTAAAGACTTCATCGTGCAACGCTACAAAGGCCTGGGCGAAATGACCGCGCCGCAACTCTGGGAAACCACCATGGATCCGGAGCGGCGCACGCTGCTCTCGGTGAAGCTGGAGGACATCGCGGAGTGCGAGACCATCTTCACCACGCTGATGGGCGAGGACGTGGAGGCGCGGCGGAAGTTCATTGAGGATAACGCGCTGGATGTGAAGAACCTGGATATCTAGCTCACGAATTCAGATGCGTACAACGCGCGGCATGTACGAGACTGCGGCTGGATACGAACTAATTACGCAGCTGGCGGCCGGATTTTCATCACGAGAATATCCGCGTCATTGATCTGAACCGGACCTTCTTCTCCGTTCAGATACCAACAAAAGCTGCTCCAGCGCCACTGCTCGGGCGACGCCACTAATCCGCGCGCGACCGGATTGCGATGGATGTAGCGAAGCTTTTCGATTCGTTTCTGCTCCGTCCAGACGTTGAAATCATAGAAACGCGCTTGCCAGAATCGATTCGGAGTGACCGGAGGGTGTCGAACCGGGGCCCTGGGAGGGTGTGGAACTGGGGTGCCCCAGGTCTTGCCGCCTTTGCGAGACCTGGGAACGGCGGCTTTGCCGGGCTCAATCCCAAAACGATCCAGGCTGCGACTGACGCCTAGCTTCAATGCTTGGATGGCCGTCGATAGCGTCGCTCGCTGAGGTTCGCTCAAAAGCAAATGAACGTGCTCAGGCATGACGACGTATCCCAAAACCACGAGCCGGTAAACGGCGACGCACTCGTTCAAGAATCTGCAGAAACAGATCACAGCGGGTCGCGCTATTGAACAACGCCTGGCGCTTATAGCAACTGAAGGTGAGGAAATGTAGATCCCGTGCGCCGTAGAAGCGGTGCAGAGCTTGAGGCATGGGTAGAGAGTAAGGAAGCAGAGCGAAAATGTCTGTGACGGGTGAACATTGGAAGGGATAGTGCCCGCTGCCCAGGTCTCGCAAAGCGAGACCTGGGGCACCCCAAGTCGAGTGCTAAGTTACACACCCTACTGAATCAGCGTGCCACCGTTGCCGCCGTTCGGTTCTTCCTCTGGTGCGATGACTACTGCGGCGGCTACGCGGTCGCCGGGTTCGAGGTGGAGCAGGCGGACGCCTTGGGAGTTGCGGCCGCATTCGCGGATGGTTTTTGAGTCCATGCGGATGATTTTGCCGTAGTGGCTGATAAGCATGACTTCCGAGGTTTCGTCGACCTGGGCGATGCCTACGACTTTTCCGTTGCGCTCCGTGGTTTTGAGATTGATCACGCCTTTGCCGCCGCGGTTGGTGAGACGATATTCGTCGGCGGGAGTGCGTTTGCCGAATCCGTTTTCTGTGACGGAGAGGATCAGGGAGCCTTTCACGGTGACGTCGATTACTTCTGGCTCGGTGGCGGCTGCGTCGCCCGCGGGCGCTTGCGCGCCCGGAACAGCCGAGGCGGCTGTCCCCACATGGTCCGAGGTGGCAGGGCCTTGGTCTGTGGCGGCGGCTTCTGCTCCTGGCTTTGGCGTGGTGGCCATGCCGACTACGTAGTCGCCTTTTTCCAGGTTGATGCCTTTCACGCCGTAAGCGGCGCGGCCCATGGGGCGGACGTGGCTTTCGTCGAAACGTACAGCCATGCCTTCGTGCGAGGCGATGAAAATGATCTGGTTGCCGTTGGTGATGCGGGCGGAAACCAGTTCGTCGCCCTGCTCGATGAGAATGGCTTTGATGCCAACCGACAGCACGTGCATGAACTCGCGCAGCTCGGATTTCTTGACCAGGCCGTTGCGCGTGGCGAAGAAGATGTATTTGTTGGCTTCTTCGAGATTGCGCACGGCGAGCATGGTGCGGACGGTCTCGCCTTGCTGCAGGCCAACCAGGCTGCCCACATGCTTGCCCTTGCCGGCGGCGCTGACGTCGGGAATTTCATAAACCTTCAGCCAGTAGACGCGGCCGTTGTTGGTGAAGATGAGAATGTAGGCGTGCGTGGAGGCAAGGAAAAGATGCTCGACGAAATCTTCGTCGCGCGTCTTCATGCCGGTGCGGCCCACACCTCCGCGGCGCTGCATGCGGTAGGTGGAAATGGGCGTGCGCTTCATGTAGCCGGAATGGCTGACGGTGACGGCGACCTGCTCGTCGGCGATGAGGTCTTCGAGCACGATCTCGGCGGCCTCGTCTTCGATGCGGGTGCGGCGGGCATCTCCGTAGAGCTTCTTCACTTCTTCCAGCTCTTTGATGATGACGGTGCGTAGCTTTTTCTCGGAAGCGAGAATCGATTCGAATTCGGTGATGTTGTCGCGGACTTGCTTCAGTTCGTTCGAGATTTCGTCGATGGAGAGCTTGGTCAGGCGGTGCAGTTGCAGCTCGAGAATGGCGTCGGCCTGCTTCGCGGTGAAGGGCTTCTCGGGATCGAGTTTGGGGGCGCGGCCGGTGGTGTTGATCTCGATTTTCTTGCCGCTGAAGTAAGTGATCAGGTTTTCGCGGGCGTCGGCGCGATTGGCGCTGCCGCGAATGATGACGATGACGTTGTCGAGATGATCGAGGGCGGTGAGATAGCCTTCGAGGATGTGCTCGCGGTCTTTGGCCTTGGAGAGCAAGTAGGCGGTGCGGCGGCGAACCACGTCGACGCGGTGATTGATGAAATGCTTGATGGCCTCGATCAGGCCCAGTTCGCGGGGCTGGCCGTTGACCACCGCCAGCAGGATCATGGAGAAGCTCTCCTGCATCTGGGTGTGCTTGAAGAGCTGGTTGAGAACGATCTGGGCTTCGGCGCCGCGCTTGAGTTCGATCACGATGCGCATGCCGTCGCGGTCGCTTTCGTCGCGGATGTCAGAGATGTCTTCGATGTCTTTGTCGTTGACCAGCTGCGCGATGCGTTCGACCAGCCGGGCCTTGTTCACCTGATAAGGAATTTCCGTGACGATGATGGCCTGGCGTTCTTTGGTGAGCGTTTCGATGGCGGCTTTAGCGCGCACCTGGAAGCGGCCGCGGCCGGTGCGGTAGGCTTCGAAAATTCCGGCGCGCCCGTGGATGATCCCGTAAGTGGGGAAATCGGGCCCCAGAACGTATTTCAGAATCTCTGCCAGCTGCGCGTTGGGATTGTTGATGAGCGTGATGGTGGCGTCGACGATCTCGGTAAGATTGTGCGGCGGAATTTTCGTGGCCATGCCGACGGCGATTCCGTCAGAACCGTTCACCAGTAGGTTCGGAATGCGGGCGGGAAGAACGTCGGGCTCGACTTCGCTGCCGTCGTAGTTGGGATGAAAGTCAACGGTATCTTTGTCCAGATCTTCGAGCAGAGCGGTGGAAACCTGCGCGAGCTTGGCCTCGGTGTAGCGATCAGCTGCGGGCGGATCGCCATCAACCGAGCCGAAATTTCCCTGACCAAAAATCAGCGGGTAACGCATGCTCCAGGGCTGCGCGAGACGAACCAACGCGTCGTAGACCGCGAGATTTCCGTGGGGATGGTATTTGCCCATCACATCGCCGACGATGCGGGCGCACTTGCGGGTTGCGCGGTTCGGCTGCAATCCCATCTGCTGCATCGTGTACAGGATGCGGCGGTGGACGGGCTTGAGGCCGTCGTGCACGTCGGGCAGGGCGCGGCCGATGATCACCGACATCGAATAGTCGAGATAGGACCGCTTCATCTCCTCTTCAATGTTGACGGGTTGAATATTCAGCGCGCCCGGGCCATCGCCGCCCGGCGGAGGAGTGAGAGGAAGTTCGGGATTCTTATCGTCAGCCATGGATAGCTCTCAGCTGCCGGCTTTCAGCCTTCAGCTCAAACCGGGTAACTCAATTGCAACGCGAAACGGGATACTCACAAATGCTTGTAACTGATTGTATTTACAGGATGTTATATGCCCTGGGAACTACCGTAATTATAGCACGATCCTGGGCTATTTTGAGGCTTTCCCGGAGAAGCGACGATGACAATTCTGATGCTGCATTTCCCAGCCTGGGAAGAGGCCGCGAAATAAATGCGAGGAACGTTTGGGGGTCACCGAGGAATTGCAGTATGGCATTTTATGCTGCGGTGGCATGCGCCACATTCCATCGCTGGACGGGTTACGGGCCATTTCGATTTCGATGGTGGTGATTGGGCATTGGGCATCGCTGCACTACCAGTCGGAGGTGGGCGGAGCGTTTGCGAATCTGGGGGTGAGAATTTTCTTTATCATTTCCGGATACCTGATTACGACTCTGCTGCTAAAGGAATACGCCAAGACTTCAACCATTCAGCTGCGCAAGTTTTACGTGCGCCGGGCTTACCGGATTCTTCCCGCGGCGATCGCCTTTATGCTGCCCGTGTTTGCGATTTATTGGCACGAGTTGCGCTGGTATCACATGGCCGCGGCTGCGCTCTATGTGACGAATTTCGATTACGCGCATCCGTGGTTTCTCGGGCACCTTTGGTCGCTGAGCGTGGAGGAACAGTTTTATTTTTTGTGGCCGGGTGTGCTGAAGAAGTGGCACCGGCACAAAGTTGCGATTCTGTGGGGAGTGGTGGCCCTCGCGCCGGTATATCGTGTGGCCTGCCATTTTCTAAACCTGCACGGGCGGGCGGACGAGACGTTTCCGGCCGTGGCGGACATTCTGGCGATTGGCTGCCTGCTGGCGATTTTTGCGCCGCGCCTGCCCAGGATTCACCGCGGTTGGGCATTGCTCATGGTTCTGCCGGTGGCGCTGGTTCCCTTCTACGTGGCGGCAGTGCAGTTCCGCACGACGCCTCTGCTCCTGCTGGTGCTGTGGCCGCTGCTGCACATCTCGATTGCCGGACTGCTATTGCACGCGGTGCAGACTCCTTACTGGATTTTGAACATCAGGCCTGTGGCTTGGTTGGGGAAGATCAGCTACAGCCTTTATCTTTGGCAGCAGCTGTTCGCCTACGGGCCGCAGCATAGGGCGTGGTATTGGCTGCTGGTGCCGGTGGGGTTAGCTGGGCTTTCGTATTACTTCGTGGAACAACCCATGCTGCGGTTGCGGGAGAGGCGCTCTGCGGATTCGAAGCCGAGGAATTCATTGGCACGGGCGGCGTGAGAATTGGATTGTTCTTCCACAGAATGACGCGATGGGTCAGGGGCGAGTGATGACTTCGTTGGGCGCGCTGGGAAGCACGAAGCGAACGCCACGCGCTGCGTTCGACTGGATCGTTTCGGGCAGATTCAAATCGTAGAGTGCGATTGTCTTATTCCAGTATCCATCCGTGTAATAGTTGCCTCGAGCGTAGATCACCCCGCTGGCAATGGCATAATCGCGGACTTCCTCGATGCGGCCATCCCGAAACACTAGCACCGCGGGCGTCAGTGCGCTCGGCGGGCGGGCAACTGCAGGATTTGTGCCGGCCTGGGCTGCGTTCTCAGGGCGGATCAGAACGGTGGACGCGGATGGGTCCCTGGAATCGCCCGTTGCCGATGTGGGCTCACCATCGGTGAGGCGCACGTAGCGGTCACCCTGGAGTTCGATCAACAGCGGTTGCGATGAAGGTTGCGGCTGAGCAGCCATGCCTTCGCTTGCGGGCGAAGGCTGCATCATGAAAACCGGAGGTGGCGCCGGGATGGAGTAGCCCGATGCAAAGGTATCGTTCATATCAGGAAAGTCCGGGAACATTCCAAAAGGCAGGAAGAAAGAACCGTAGGGATTGGATCGGAACCGTTCTCGAAGCCCGCGGAAATTCGGGTTGAAAGGAAGGCTGCTGGCAGTTCCAGGCGAGTAGCGAGCGGTCGCTTTTGCGGGAGAAACGAAATGGCTGGGAGCGAAGGTTCCACGCTGAGCAAGTGCCATGGGCCCTGCGACCGGGGCGAGCATCAGCGCCAAGGCGGCAAGCTGCGGATTGAAAGGCAGGCGGCGCATTCGTTAAATGATACTCCGGAAGGCAAGTCCACGAGCGTTTCTGGCAGAGTAGTGCCGGGATAAACGAGTTGCGATGCTGCCGGCATTTCGCGGGCAAGAGTGCCCGCAGCACACTATAATCGGCCTGATAATCGGCCTGAGCAAACAACGGGCAAATCCTCACTGTGCGATCTTTTTTTCGTTTTGCGATGCTGGCTTTGGTGCTGGTGACGGTGGCGCTGGTTTCCGCGCTGACCGCGATGCGCTTTGCCATTCACGGGCAGGAAGTGGAAGTGCCTGCCCTGGTGGGACTTTCGCCTGTGGAAGCGGAACGAGCTGTGGCTGGACCGGGACTGCTGGTGGAGATCGAGCGTCAATATTATTCTCCGCAAATTCCTGAGGGGCGCATCATGTCGCAGCTGCCGGTGCCGGGTACGAAAGTCAGGCGGGGATGGCAGGTTCGCGTGGCCCAGAGCCTGGGACCGTTGCGGGTAGCGATTCCTGACCTCACCGGGCAGAGCGAACGCGCCGCGGAGTTGAATATACGGCGGCGCGGGCTGGAGTTGGCGTCCACCGCGGAGGTGCAAATTCCGGGGCTGCCGGCCGATCAGGTTCTGGCGCAAAGTCCGGCGGCGAACGCAAGCCAGGTGGCAGCGCCGAAAATCAGTTTGCTGATGACAGCTGCGGCCGATCCCGAGGTCTTTACCATGCCGAGTTTTCTCGGACAACCGCTGGGCAGCGCCAGCCGTACGCTTCAGGATGCGGGATTCAAGCTGGGGAATGTGAGCGTGGCACCGCCGGCGGCTGCGCCTGCAGCGAGTGATGGGACTTTCCCATCGTCGACAAATCCATCTCCGGTAACTCCTGCCCCGGCGCCCGTCATCGCGGCGCCAGCACAGCCTTCGCCCGCCAGCATCATCGTTTCGCAAACGCCGCCTCCGGGACAGAGAATTGTGGCGGGAGGGTTTGTGAATTTCGAAGTGCGGTGAAAAACCTCTACAGTTTTTCGAGGATCGCAGCGAAGAATCCGTCGCAGGGATGGACGCCTGGTAGCGTACGCAGGAAACGACCACGGGTAAGCGAACTGAGATCAGGCCAGATCAATAGTCTTTCTGCCTTGAGGCGGTCGAGTTCGGTGCGGATGTCGAGCAGCCGAAACGAGCTATTTTCCGCAAGTGCGTTACCCACCACGTCTTCATTTTCTTCTCTTTCCAGCGAACAGGTGGAGTAAACGAGGCGTCCGCCGGGCGCGACTTGCGTGAGCGCGGAGCGGAGAATTGCGAGCTGGCGCACACGGAGATCTTCTAGGTCTGGCGGTTGGAGCCGCCATTTGATCTCCGGATTGCGGGCGAGTGTGCCGGTGCCGGAACAGGGCACATCGGCGAGAACGCGGTCGAACTCGCCATGAAGCGGCAATTGGCGCAGGTCGGCGGTGAGGACGTCGATGTTATCGTTCCCTACGTGAGCCCGAACATTTTCGTGTACGTTATTGCGCCCGGAGCCAGAGGACGGTTCCTTGGCGCGCAGCAGCCTCTGCAACAGCCTCGCACGGTGCGGATGAAGTTCGACCGCCGTAATCTTGGCGTCGGGATTCCGGTCGGCCATGGCCAGCGTCTTGCCTCCGGGAGCTGCGCAGCAATCGAGGATGCGCGAGCCGCGGCCGACCAGCGCCGCAACCAGTTGCGAAGCTTCATCCTGAATCACGGCTGAACCGGTGTGCAGCGCGCGAGTTTTCGAAATGTCTGCAGCCTGCACTCGGCGTGCGGAGGCCAGCAGGGCTCCAGGAGCGAGTTCGATGCCTTCCGCGCGGAGTTCGGTTTCAGCCGCAGCATCGCGCAGACGGATCGCTGTCTCCGGCACGGATTGGTCGTACTCACAGATCTGGCGAGTAGCCGCGAGTCCGTACGCCCCCACCCAGCGTTCTACCAGCCAGGCCGGATGCGCGAAGGCGCGAGCGAGTGATTCGGCGGAAGGCGTTTCTTCCAAGGAAGTTGAACCGTAGGCCGTTGGCGAGTTTGCAGCGAGTTTGCGCAGCACGGCGTTCACGAAAGGAGCGGCGGAGTGCTTGCGAGCCCGCTTCACCAATTCGACGCTTTCGTGGAGGGCGGCGCGGGGCGGGACGCGGTCAAGCCGTCGCAGCTGGTACAGCGCGAGGCGAAGCGCTGTGAGGACTTCCAGGTCGAGCCTGGAAATGGCTTGCGAAGATGTCTGCGCGATTTCGTCATCGAGAGTCGCCCGCCAGCGCAGAACGCCCATGACCAGTTCCGTAGCCAAGGCGTGGTCTGTGGTGGAAAGGGATTCGTACGCGGCAGAGTGCAGAAGTTCCGAGGCGTAGGAAGACTCGCGTTCGACCCGGAGCAGAATGTCGAATGCGGCGGCGCGGGCGGGCGAACACTTCGAATGCGGTGTGCGGGTCTTCAAGCTGCCAGTATGACTGAAGCTGGGTGGCGCGCGGAAGACGTCGGCATTTGAGGAGTGCCCTAAGCTCTTCACCACAGAGGACACGGGGGTTCACAGGGTAAGGCCCGCGGCACCTTCAGGAGCCGAGTTTCTCGCCGGGTTTGGGGCGGTAGCCGTTCAGAAAACTGGAGGCGGACATGCGCTGCTTGCCTTCCAGTTGGACTTCGAGGAGTTGCAGGGATGAGTTGCTTCCGCAGCCGGCGAGGAGGCGATGTCCTTCAACGTGTAGCTGGGCAGGAGGCAGCGAGTCGTGAGCTGGCGACGCTTTCCATATCTGCAGATTCTTTCCGCGAAACTTCGTGTAGACCCCCGGCCAGGGCTGGAAGCCGCGGATGCGATTGAGAATCTCGGGTGCTGACAGGGAAAAGTCTAGGCGTCCGTCTTCTTTTTTGAGGATGGGCGCCAGCGTGGTCTGCACGTGATTCTGTGGCCGCGCGTGAATCGTGCCGGCATCCATGCCACCCAAAGTCTCGACGGTGAGATCGGCTCCGATGGCGGCCAAGCGGGGTGCGATAGTCTCGGCGGTGTCGTCGGGCGCTATCGGGATTTCGCGTTGCAGAAGAATGTCACCAGTATCGAGCCCGGCGTCGATGCGCATGGTGGTGACTCCGGTGACGGTTTCTCCCCGGGCGATCGCCCACTGGATGGGCGCCGCACCGCGATATTTGGGAAGCAAAGAAGCGT
>DATGHF010000069.1:0-137918 GCA_035308125.1 Candidatus Sulfotelmatobacter sp. | reverse complement strand
GAAGCCCAAGGCCCGAAAGCCGAAGCCCGAAGCCCGCAGTCAGTCTTCAGCGAGATGCCGCTGGTGGCCGGACTGATCTTTGGCGCTTTCTTTGGGCTCGTCGATCCACTTTCTCAGGGCGCGTTCGCTGAGGTTCATTTCCACCACGGTGGCTTCGTTGGGCTCGATGGCGACGATCATCATTTGCATCTTGCCGTCGCCAAGATTCACGTAGATGAGCGTGTTGTCGCCGTCGTCGCGCGAGCGGGTGCGGACGAACAGGTGCCAGTCAGAGCTGAGCGAGTGCTCGACCAATTGTTGCAGGTCGTCATTCATGCTTGCGACGTCGGAGGAGTGGAAATCCTCGAACACCGCGAGCTTGAAACCGCTGACGCCTGCGGGGCGGGCAAAGAGCATGGCGAGGCTCAGGAACGGAACACCATGGACTGGTGCCGGCGCACGATCTCCGCAAACTCGCCTGGGACAACATCCGCAGCCTGTTCTGTCTCTGCGGGAACGGGCTCTGCCATAGCCAAGGTCTCTGACTGCCTCACTTTACATATACGAGGGGGAGTGGGGGAAGAGAACGCAAAATGTTTGCGGTGGCGGTGGGTGGTAGGGGCAAAGCACCGGTTGAGAAATAAGGGACATTCCCACCCTCCGGCTTCGCTCAGGGCAGGCTTTCTCGCAAAGGACGCGAGAAATGGAGCACCCGGCCGGAAATGCGTTTGTATCTTCGGGCTGTCGGCGTCATAATGCGAGCGGATTTTTTTGTCTTTTATAGACCATTCGCGTGTGCTTTCGCAGGGCCCGGAGACAATCAAATGGAAAGATCGTCGTTCTCACTCGCCTTCGCGCTTTTCGCTTTTCTGGCCATGGCTGGGCTCGCCTTGGGGCAGCAGAACGATGGCACCATCCACCTTCCGCCCACCGTCTCCAACAGCCCGAGCATGGGAAACATACCAGTGCGCAGCGGCGACGACATGCAAAAGGAGCAGATGAAGAAGGCGAACGAGATGCGGCAGGAGGAGATCCGGCGCGATACCGAAAAGCTATTTCAGCTCTCTACGGAACTGAGGGACTTTGTGGACAAGAGCCGCCAAGGCGTGCTGTCTCTGGATGCTATCAAGAAGGCTGAGCAGATTGAAAAGCTGGCGCATAGCGTGAAGTCGAAGATGAAGCAGTCGTATTGAGGAGACGTAGGAAATCCCCACTTCTCGCAAAGGACGCGAGAAATGGGGCACCCGGCCTGAAATCGTAAGATGAAGCAGTCGTGATTCCCACCCTTTTGTTTCGTTTTTTGTTCGTGGAGGCTGTCTACTCGCCGCCTGACCGGATTCGCATGCCGTAGAACGAGCGGTAGACGAAGAAGAATGAAACCACAAAGAAGGCCAGAGCCAGCACGGTCGTGAGAGTTGCCCCCTGATCTCTCTTCGACAGGTTGACAGCCAGTTCGACCGCCAGCAGCCCGAACAGCGTGGTGAATTTGATGACTGGATTCAGGGCGACCGAAGAAGTGTCTTTGAAGGGATCGCCGACGGTGTCTCCGATCACGGTGGCGTCATGCAGGGGCGTGCCTTTCTGCTTCATTTCGACTTCCACGATCTTCTTGGCGTTGTCCCAGGCCGCGCCGGCGTTGGCCATGAAGATGGCCTGGTAGAGGCCGAAGATGGCGATGGAGATGAGGTAGCCGACGAAGAAGAACGGTTCCACGAAGGCGAAAGCCAAGGTGCCGAAGAATACGGCGATGAAGATGTTCAACATGCCCTTCTGCGCATATTTGGTGCAGATCTCGACTACTTTCTTGCTGTCGGCGACCGAGGCCTTGGTCACGCCCTCGAGCTTGATGTTGGCCTTGATGAACTCCACCGCACGGTAAGCGCCGGTGGTCACGGCCTGCGTGGATGCGCCGGTAAACCAGTAAATCATGGCGCCGCCGGTGATCAGGCCCAGGAAGAACGGCGCATGCAACAACGAAAGTTTGTCGACGTCGGCGGTGAGGCCGTGGGTCAGTGCCATGATGATGGAAAAAATCATCGTGGTCGCGCCGACCACGGCAGTTCCGATCAGAACCGGCTTCGCCGTTGCCTTAAACGTGTTGCCGGCGCCGTCGTTGGCTTCGAGCAGGTGCTTGGCGCGATCGAAATTGACGCTGAGGTTGAAATCTTTTTTGATTTCCGCCTCCACGTTCGGAACCTGCTCAATCAGCGAAAGCTCGTACACCGATTGAGCATTGTCGGTGACCGGCCCGTAGGAATCCACGGCGATGGTTACAGGCCCCATGCCCAGAAAACCGAAAGCCACCAGGCCGAAGGCGAAGACTGCCGGAGCCAGCATGGTGGCGGCCGCGGCCAATCCCATCGTGCTCATGTAGTAGGCGACGCTCATCAGAATCATCATGGCGAGGCCCAGGTAATATCCAGAGAAGTTGCCGGCGACGAATCCCGACAGAATTCCCAGCGACGCTCCGCCTTCCTGCGCCGAGATCACTACTTCTTTCACGTGCCGCGACTCGGTCGAAGTGAACACCTTCACCAGTTCCGGAATCACCGCCCCGGCCAGCGTTCCACAGGAAATAATTGTGGCCAGCTTCCACCACTGCGTGCCGTCGCCGCCCAGATCGGGGATGATGAAACGCGAAACCAGATAAGTCAGCCCAATCGAAACCAGCGAAGTAAGCCAGACCAGCGAAGTCAGCGGAGCTTCAAAATTCATCTCGTCAGCGCCGGCATATTTGGCCTTGGCGATGGCGCTATTCAGGAAGTAAGAAACTGCGCTGGCCACCAGCATCATGACGCGCATCACGAAGATCCACACCAGCAACTGTACCTGCACCGAAGGTTGGCTCACTCCAAGAAGAATGAACGTGATCAGCGCCACGCCCGTGACGCCGTAGGTCTCGAATCCGTCGGCGGAAGGTCCAACCGAATCGCCAGCATTGTCGCCGGTGCAATCGGCGATCACGCCGGGGTTGCGCGCGTCGTCCTCTTTGATCTTGAACACGATCTTCATCAAGTCCGACCCAATGTCGGCAATCTTGGTGAAAATGCCGCCGGCAATTCGCAGCGCCGCCGCGCCCAGCGACTCGCCGATCGCGAAGCCAATAAAACACGGTCCCGCATAATCGCCTGGAACGAACAGCAGAATAAACAGCATGATCAGCAGTTCCACGCTGATCAGCATCATGCCAATGCTCATGCCCGCTTCGAGCGGGATCTGGTACACGGGATAGGGCTTGCCGGGCAGGGAAGCGAACGCTGTCCGCGAGTTCGCGAAAGTATTCACGCGAATGCCGAACCACGCCACGCCATAGCTTCCAGCAATACCCACCAGGCTGAACCCCAGAATAATGGCCACGCGCATGGCTTCCATATGCTGCAGCACGCCGAAATAAAGCAGAATGATGACCGCGATGAAAGCCCACAAAAACAGAATGAACCGGCCCTGCGTCAGCAGATAAGTCTTGCAAGTCTCGTAGATCAGCTCTGAAATCTCCCGCATGGCGCGATGCACCGGCAGATTCTTCAGCCGCATGTAGATCACCATGCCAAATCCCAGACCGAACACGCAGAAAAGGATGCCGACCAGTAGCAGATTGTGGCCATTGATGGCGCCTTGAAAGAACGAAACTTGGGAAAGATCGGGGAGCTTGAGAGACGCCTCGCCGCCCGCAGCCTCGCCCGCAGGTTGAGCCAGGGCCGTAGCGGCGCTAACGCAAAACACAGCGGCAACCGCCGAAACTTTTTTAATGAGTGCGGTGACCAGACCGCGTCCTTGGAACGCAAACGTGGCGAGCCAGGTGCGCATAAGAAAACCTCCAATTATTGCTTTAGGGAATTTATGGAAATTCAGGTAACGCTTTTGCAGCAATGATGCCGGAGGGCAAACGGCGGCTCCGCGCCGCCACTCCCTTCACGCAAAACGGATGTTTATAACACGTCAGGGGTACCCGGTCAAACGTTGTCCAGGGCCGGTAGTGGGTCAGCTTCCGGTTTGCCCGTGACCCGGGAGGAACCAGCGCCACGGCGTTAGAGAACGCTGGGGTACAATTCTGGCTTCCTGCCGAATCTCAGAGGTCGGTCTTGCGAGGTGTAGAAAAATGCGTCTCCTCTTTTTGCTTGGGTCGCTGCTGGTTGCTGCGAGCGCAGTCGCCCAAACCCAGAAGGCCAGTGACGTCGCGAACTTCGTCAGTGTTGATACATCGGTCTTCGTTCTTAACCACGTCCGAGTCATCGATGGAACGGGTGCACCGGCGAAGGAAGATCAAGCGATCGTGATCGCGGAGGGCAAAATACTGTTCATCGGCCCCGCTGCGTCCGCCCAAATTCCTCAAGGTGCACAGCGGATGGAGCGCTCTGGTTATACGGTCATCCCTGGTCTGGTTGGAATGCACAACCATCTCTACTACACCGATTCCTACTCCTTGCAAGTTGTAGGCGGAAAGATTGGCGAGCCCGGACTATTCGTTGCGGAGATACCTTACACGGCGCCGCGACTCTATCTGGCGGCCGGCGTGACCACCATGCGTACGACCGGAAGCCTGGAACCCTACACCGACTTGAAGGTCAAGAGTCGAATTGACGCCAACCTGATGCCAGGGCCAAGCATTGACGCTACCGCGCCATATTTGGAAGGTGCGCCGACACGCTTTGCGCAGATGCATGAACTGAGCGGCCCCGACGACGCAAAACGCCTGGTGGACTACTGGGCCGCAGAAGGCATGACGTCGTACAAAGCGTACATGAACATCACGCGCGAAGAGCTGGGTGTGGCGATCCAGCAGGCACATGCACACAAGCTGAAACTGACAGGTCATCTGTGCTCCGTTACCTGGCCGGAAGCGGTTGCGCTGGGAATCGATGATTTGGAGCATGGACCCGTCTTTACTGACACCGAATTCGTAGCGGATAAAAAGCCAGACGTGTGCCCAGCGGGCGGTGGCAGCAGCAGTTGGGCTAAACAGGACGTGAACGGAGCCCAGGTGCAGGAGATGATCCGTAATCTAGTGTCGCATCATGTCGCAGTGACTTCGACGCTGTCTGTGTTTGAAGGTCATGTACCGGGGCGGCCAATCTTTCAGGCGCGTGCGTTGGAGGCGATGTCCGCAGAATCGGCACAGAGCTACCTCACCGATCGCGCAAGAGTGCCGTTGGATTCTCCCATGACAGCGCTGCTGCGCAAGGAGATGGATTTTGAGGTGGCATTCGTCAAAGCGGGGGGCTTGCTGCTGGCCGGCCCTGATCCCACCGGAAACGGTGGCGTGCTGCCGGGTTTCGGCGATCAACGCGAAATAGAGCTGCTCGTGGAAGCGGGTTTCGCTCCAGTGGAAGCCATTCAGATCGCCACGGAAAATGGCGCCTTATACCTCGGCCAGCAAGATCGGATTGGGACCCTCGCCCCTGGCAAACAGGCAGATCTCGTTTTAATCAAGGGTGATCCCTCAAAACGAATTGACGAGATCGAGAACGTCGAGACGGTGTTCAAGGCCGGGATCGGCTACGATTCCAAGAAGTTGATTGATAGCGTGCGAGGGCAGGTAGGAATTCGCTAGTGGTATTTTGCGTGTTTGCCCACTGCCCTCGGCACGATTCCCGGCTGATGGTCGGCTACTCGGAAACTGACTTACTGCTCATCGGTAGTGGTGCAGTTCGGTCTCCGGTTCGGCGTCCGCTAGAAGAAGGCTAAAGAGCCCAATCGCGTCCGAGTTCAGATTACCGCCGAGGAACTGATTCCCGTCGCGGCGAAAACTTCGGCCGCTTCGTGCCCGGCGATTTCCACGAAAGCCTGCACTACGACGGGATCAAATTGAGCCCCCGAGTCCATCACCAGCCGGCGCACGGCTTCCTCGTGCGGAAACCCCTTGCGGTAACAACGGTTGGAAACCATCGCGTCGTAGGCATCGATGACCGCCACGATGCGCGAGCCGATGGGTATTTCGTCGCCTTTCAGTCCGCCCGGATAGCCGCGTCCGTCGTAGCTTTCGTGGTGATGGAGCGCGTAGAGACTGGCTTTGTCCAGTCCAGGGAACAGGCGCAGAATCGACCAGCTATATTCCGGGTGCTTGTTCATCAGCGCCCGCTCGTCGTCGGTGAGCTTGCCCTCTTTTTTCAGGATCGAGTCGGGGATGCCGATTTTCCCGATGTCGTGCAGAAGAGCGGCGACTTCCAGCTGATAAAGTTCGGTCTCGGCAATGCCCAGCTTGCGCGCCACGCGCACCGCCCACTCTGCCAGGCGAGTGCTGTGGACTCCGGTGCCCAGGTCGCGCAGGTCGAGCAACTGATTGAATCCGCAAATCACCGATTTGAGCAGAGCGCGCTGCTGTTCTTCGAGTTCCTTAACCCGTAAGCAGTCAGCGCCCTTCGACAAATCCGCGAATTCATGAACCGAAGCTGCCATCGCTCTCCCCTTCGTCCTGTGAAGGTCCTGGCGTATCGATGCGGCTAGTGAAGGCCCAGGCTCTTACGCCACGCCTGCACCGCTTGATAGGTATCCAGCCGACCGTGGCCCAGCTGCGGATTGGAAATGTTCTGGGCGTGGGCCAAAGCGTTGGCTGCCTGAGGTTCCCAACTCGGTGTGTTCGCGCCGCCCAGCGAAATTGAAATGCCGAGCAGGCTCAGCGAAAGCCCGCCGCCTCCAGAACTGTGCTGGTTGTTGTACTCCGAAACCATCAAGGCGGTCGTTCCGGTCACCAGCGGCGTGCTGAAAGACGTTCCCCATCCGGCCGCGTAGGTTCCGAAAGGATAAGTGGTCATCACGCCTTCTCCCGGCGCAGCCAGCCACACCGGCGGCGCTCCGTAGTTGGAGAAGGTCGATTGCGTGTCGGTGTTGCTGGTGGAGGCCACGTCAATCACGCCGCTGAGAGCCGCTGGATAGACGGTGGTCTGTTCGCCGCTGTTACCTGCAGCCGCCACGCAGATCACGCCATTCGTGGTGGCGTAATTCACCGCGTTCGCCAGTTCCTGCGAATAGGTGGTGTAGTTGAAGCTCATGTTGATCACCTTGGCGCCGTGACCAACTGCATAATAGATCGCCCGCAGAATGTCTGAGTTGTAGGCGCTGCCGTTGGCCTGGAAGGCCTTCAGAGGCATGATCTTGGCCTGCGGAGCTACCAGGTGAATGATGCCGGCAGTCATGGTGCCATGACCGAAGGCGGCAAAGTTCGGGTTTCCGTCCAGCACTGCGACCGTGGACTGGTCGAGCACCGCAACCGTCGACTGGCTGACCTGCGCGGACTGCACGTTGCCGCCATCGAGAACGGCGACTGTGGATTGGCTCACGTCGCTCATTTCCGAGCCGCCGCTTTGGTTGCGCGTGAAGTCGTACCCGGTCACAAGCGAGTTTTGCAGCACCGGATGATTCGTATCCACCCCGGTGTCGATATCGGCGACGGTCACTCCCGAGCCTGCCGTGTTGAACGAGGTTTGGGTCGTGCCCGTCCGGATGAGCGTATTGGCCGGCTGGAACACATAGCCGTGCCACACGGTAGTGCCGTAGTAAGTGTAGGGAGCCTCATCGCTCAAGTACGCCGGAAACGAGCCGGCGAAGGCTCCCTGGGTTTGCACCGTCTGGTCGGTTTCGATCGAAACCAGCCCCAGCAGGTTCAGGTTGAGCAGGGACGTCAGCGGCGCCAGCAGAGACGGAATCTGAATCATGAAGAGCTGGCCTTGAGGATCGCCCAGGCCTTCCACCGTGGAACAACCCAGTAAGAAGCAAAGATTCAGAATGCCGTTCAGTCCGAGGTTGTCTCGAACCACCAAACGGGTCTGGGTTCCTGACTGAGTCGTGGACTGGGTTGTCGACGTTTGCGCGCCGAGGTTCGGGGCCGTAAGGCACAGGCACAAGAGCAACGCGAAAAAAGCGCGGAAAACTTTGATTTGGGAGAGATTATTGCTTGCTGGTCGGCTGGTTCTCATCATTTCCCCTTTGACTCGGCCCCGGGCGTGGTTTCCGCTCTGGTCAAGTCTACGAAAAAGTTAGAATCTTCAAAACTTACACCCGTAATTCACGCGGGTTACTTTTCGTGGTTACCTTCAGGCCCCATGGGCGGGAAGGCGTCCACTGAGTCCAAGTCCTATCGTTCCATGGGCTTACTTTGGATTCGGTGGAGGGGGAGAACAATTTTCATTCAACTGATCCTGATTGGGGGAGACGCAAAGATCGCTGGCCGGCGCCTAACCGCTTCAAACTGCTGCTCGGCTACTCGCATTTACTTCCCCCTCTTATTTTCTGCGGACTTAGCGTCAATTCCGTAGAGGGGGAGAACAATCGCCTCGGACTGGCCTTGGCGGACTGAAACGCAAAGACTCTTGGCGTCGTCAAATTCGAGCTGAAACTCACCGAACTCGTTAGTGGAGGTTCCAGCGATGGACCGCTTACCGTCCTGCAACAGCACCGCCAGCCCCTGAGCGGCTCGAGATTTATCTTTGCCGGTGCGGCTCAAAACCTGGCCCACCAGCGAGGAGCGATCACCCCCGCGGTGTGGTTCTACGCGAAGATCAATGTAGTATTCGTCGGTCTCATAAAGAAATTGCTGCGCAGCAACCGAACCGCGCATTCCCGCCGGGACGGGCTCGAGCCTGGAGTCGAACAGCAGGCGGAAGCCCCGGCTCTTTTGCGGAGCCACGGCTGCGAACTGGCTCTTAACCACCCGAACCACGTCGGAGGGCGGCGTGAACGCACCCTCTGCCGCAGCGACGGTATACACGCTCTGCCACAGCTGCAAAGTGGCTGCGCATGTCTTGCATCCATCGTCGAGATGCAGTTGCATAGTCATCTTCGTATCCGTCGCTACCAGTTTCCTCGCAAAATCTGCCCAATCGGCTTCGCTGAAATGCTTCACCACAACCTCCGCCCGGGGGAGCGCACCATACACTCGCTGCGGCCACTCCAGCCTGCCTTGAATTCTTTGGCTCTTGTGGAATAAGGGCAGGAAGGGGGCAGAAAAATATAGGGCTGAAGAAATAATTCCTGGGGCTTAGGCCTTGCCCACGAGAATGAATGGAGCCCATTGATAACAATGGGGATAGCTGCCTCTAAGCTGCAGCATTGCGGCCCGCAAAGCATCCGCTTTGGACTCACCTTGGCCAAGAAATCGGTAAAAAGCGCTCATGAAGTCGGCTGTGCTCTTATCGTGCACGTCCCAGAGGCTGAGAATCAAGGATTGTGCCCCGGCGTGCAGAAGACCTCGCGCCAGGCCGATCAGTTCATCGCCGGCGGCGACGACGTTGAGGCCGGTAGAGCAGCCGCTAAGTGTAATCAATTCAACAGGAAGCCGGAGTTGGTAAAGATCGAACAGGCTCAGAAACGAGTCTCCGAGCCGGATGGCGGAAAACATGGGGTTGTCCTGGCGGAAACGGCCATGGGTTGCGATGTGAATCAGGCGGCTGGCGGGTCCCTTATTGCGCAGAACATCTACGCTGGCATTCTGGCCAACGAACAATTCCGCCTGGTCGAGCACGCCGGTGAGGGCCTGGACCTCGTCGAGAATCGCGGGGGCTTGCGGATCCGGGATGCCGAACACGAGGGACGCTCCCGAAGAATTGGCCTCTCGGGTCTGGCAAAGCGCGTAGATGCTGGCGCTGGGCGCGTAGGAGACGGTGTGGCGGTCAATCACATGTTGTTCGCCGTCAAAGAGCGCATGGAACGGAACGTAGTGCAACAATCCGTGCGGTACAAAGACCAGATGTTTTGCCTTGAGCTTGGGCGCTACGGGGGCGAGCAGCTCGTTGTAGAGTTCCTTGAGATGGGCTTGCGTGGTCTGAAGCAGCGAATCGTGGACGGTTTCGAGATATTGCGGGCCCAGGCGGAACTTCGAAAGTTGGAACTGAAGCAATCGCAATACGCGAGAAATGCTGGTTTCGAGCGTCACGGGAACAATCTCGAGGGTGGTGCGTCCAAGCAAGCACACCAGGATGCGGTCGCGGACCTGGAAATACTCAACCAGCAGAGTGTCTTCGGGGATCGCGGCACGGATTTTCGCAATGGGGACGTGGCTGGGCATTTGCAGACCAGCCTGCGCGGCGTCGGTGTCGGTGGCCTCGTGCAGAACGCGTACCAGCTCTTTTTCGTGACGCTGCGCCTTCTTTTCGAGGGCCGCGATGCGGTCCGGGGATTGTTGCTCGGGCTGAAGCTGCTCGCGTTCAATCAGGTTGTAATACCAGTTGAGCTCCTCGCGCAGATCGCGGATGGAATTCGCCAGCTGGCTCTGCCCGGTAGTTTTTTCCGTGAAGGCCGGGGCCGGCCTGGCGAAGAGGTCCATGAGGCTGCGCGATTTTGCCTGCTCGACGTAGGTAAAGGCTTCGCTTGCGCTGGCGTCACCGGGCCGCGCCAGACAGAGTTCGACCAGATTTTCATACACCTCCAGCCGATTCTTGATGAAAGCGACCTTCAGCTCTTCACCGCGTAAGTTCCCGCGGAGCGTCTCCAGAGACTGGCGCGCGTTCTGATAGGACCCATACGCCTGTTCACGATCACCTTTCGCCGAGTAGAGATTGCCCAGCAGAAGATGTGCCTCGTAAGTGAGCACCGGGGACTCAAGTTCCAGAACTGTACTGAGGGCTGCGGCGGCGTGCTGCAAGGCTTGATCGCTTTCACCCGTCCGCACAGCAATCCTGGCCAACAAGAGCCGCGCCATTACAGCCTTGTTCGCCCATTTGAGAGCGAGGAACGATTCCAGAGCTTGGGCGCAATAGCGCCGCGCCTCGAAGAGCCTTCCCTCTTCGAAGAATGCAAGAGCCCGGTACAGATCGATCAAGGAGGGCCATGCCCGATTCTTCTCCTTGACAAAAATCTCCCGCGATTCGGAGTAGAGCTTGAGCCCTTCGAATGCGTGTCCACGCTGGCTTGCGGCCATGGCTGAAAATGCCAGGCACTTGGCGCTCTCGTAACCCATGCCCAGCTTGCGGAATCCCTCATATCCCTGTTGGGACAATTCCGCGGCTTCGGCGCTGAGATTCAACTCCAGATAAAGTTCCGACAGATCGAGGTTGCATAAAGAGTGGTGATAGGCATCGCCGATTTTCTTGGCGTTCAGTCGAGTTGCTCGAAGCATTTCAATGGCACGGCTGTATTCCCCGCGCAGATAGTGAAGGTAGGCGATGTTGTAATCCGCCTGCGTTACGAGCAACGGCATACCGTGCTCTTCGCAGAACTGGCGAGCTCGGGTGTAAGAGTCCAGAGCCTTGGGAAACAGGTTGAGGCTGATGTAGCAGGTGGCCATGTTGCTGAGGACGGCGGCGATCCCTTCGGGATCTTTTTCCGCGGGCAGACCCTGGTAGGCGCGCTGGTACGAAGCCAGGGCATCGTCGAAGCGATCCTGGCGGTAATAAATGTTTCCGAGGTTGATATCCAGGCGAGCCAGGCGCCAGGAATCGCCCTCGGCGGTGAAGATTTTGCGGGCGCGCTCGGCCGCCGCGAAGGCGCGATTGTATTCGCCCATGAGCAGGAGCGGCTGCATGGAACTGCTTAACGTTCGGGCGACCTGGTTGGGTTGTCCGGCGGCTTCGAAAAGCGCTGCCGCTTGTTCGTGGTGGTCGGCGGCTGCCGCGTGCTCGTCCTTTACATACAAGACATTGGCTTTTGCCCGCAGGGCGGTGGCTTTGGATTCTTTGTTTTTCAGCTTTTGCGCGATAGCCACCGCGGCGTCGGCGAGGCGGAGTGCGCGTGGTACGTCGACGCGAACCTGCTCGCGAACTTTGTCGGCGAGGTCGGACACGATTTCAGGGCGAAGCAGGGCGCGATGCTTCGCCAGAAATTTCTGTCTGCGAGCATCGTCTGCGAGCCCTGCCAGTTCTTCCAGAAGTTGCTCCGCGTTCGTCTTGTGCAGGGCCGTGGTCACCGGAAACCTTTTTCTTCGAGCAGTTGCCGCATTTTCTTGAGGCAGCGGCCGCGGATGAAGCCGATGGATCCAGAGGCGATGCCAAGTTCTTTCGCGACTTCCTGATAAGGGCGAGGCGGGTCGTCGAAGAAAAGCATGCTCACCATGCGACCGCAGCGCGACGGCAGCGTCGCCAAAGCATCACGCACGCTTTGCTCCCGCTGGACCTGATAGAGCATCTCCTCGGGGAGTTCTGCGTCGCGGGCAAGTTGCGGCCCGTCGATGGTTTCTAAATCATCGACCAGATTCAGGCGGTCTTTTTTCCAGCGCAGGCATTTATGAAAACTCGTCTGCATCAGCCACTTGGCGATGGCTCTTGGTTCGCGCAATTGGGGCAGGCTGGAGAGCAGGTCGACACAGACAGCCTGAAAAATGTCGGCCGCGTCTTCGCGGGATAATCCGAACTTGATGGGAATCGAGAAAATCAGGTTTTTATATTTCTCGATCAGCGCCGACCATGCGGCCTGGTTGCCCTTGCGGCATTCGCGCACCAGGCGTTCATCGGACCACGCCAGTTCGCGCACGGCAGCGGCGGCTTTCACTGCGTGGCACCGGGTGACGAACCATTTCCGTTCCGATAGTACAGTTGCTCAACATTCCACGGCGTGGTCGGTTCCAGAATCGCGGGCTTAAAATTTGCCAGATTCTTTTTCGCGCCGACCAGAATATTGGGCGTGGCCAGAAACACATAAGGGAGATTGGCCGCAATGATCTCCTGCACCTGGTCGTAAAGTTGTTTGCGTTCTTTGTAGTTGAGGGCCACCATCTGCTTCTGCATCAGCTGATCGATTTGCGCTTCCCAGTCGGTCGCGGGTTTGGCTTCGCCCAGGTGCCAGAGGTGGGTGCCTCCGCTCGACAGCCATACATTGATCTCGGGATTCGGATCGGCGTCACCGCCGCCCAACGCCATGATGCTGGCTTCGTAATCATAGGTTTGAAAAACGCGGTCGATCACGGCGCGGAACTCCAGGGGAACGATGTGAACGTTCATCCCCAGTTGGCTGAGATCGTCTTGAATGATGGTCGCCATTTTTGTGCGTTGAGCATTGGATGTGCTGGCGAGGATGGAGAATTCAACCGTGTGGCTGTGGGGATCGACGAGTTGGCCATCGCCTCGCCAGGAGAATCCGGCCGACTTCAACAATTCTCGCGCATGATCGACGGAGCGCGCCGGATGAGGCAGGGCTTGATCCACCCAAAACTTGTTGGAGGGGCTCACATTTCCCCACAAGGCGGACCCACGCCCCGCGTATACAAGTTTGACAATGCCGTCGCGGTCAATGGCGAAGGAGACGGCTTGCCGGAATTTCAAATCCTTGAACCACGCTTGTTTGGCGGAAATCTCGTCCAATTTTTTTGATGCGAGATCGTTGAGATTGAAAACCAGAAAATTGTATTCGAGGCTGGGGCCGAGATCGAAAAGTTCAATGCCACGAGTCTGCGCTTCCTTGGACAACAGCACGTAGTTCTCGGCGCTGAGGCGGCTGATGATGTCGGTGTCGCCGGCCTGGAAGCGAAGCACCTGCGCGTCTTCATTGCCGACAAACAGGAAGACCAGTTCGTCGAGGTAGGGAAGACGATTCTTGTTGCGGTCGGCTTTCCAGAAGTAGGGATTGCGCTCGAGCACGATCTTCTGGCCAGGAACATATTCTTTCAAGCGAAACGGTCCCATGCCTGCGATGTCTGCGGGGGGCGTATTCAGCGTCCAGGCTTGCGCGAACTTGCCCTCGTTGTAGGATTTTTCCAGAAGATGGCGGGGCATCATTGCGAGGCTGTCGAAGATGCGTTCGGCGGCGGCGTAGGGTTGCGCCAGGGTGAAGCGAACTGTGTACTGATTTACTTTTTGTACGTTGATCGGTTTGCCGCCCACGACCAGTAGATCGCGCTGCGGGGAATGCAGTTTTTCGTCGAGATAAACGGCGAAAGAAAACACGACGTCGTCGGCGTCGAAGGGCTGACCGTCGGAAAAATGCAGGCCATGGCGCAGATTCACGGTGAACACGCGGCCATCTTTGGAGACAGTCCACGACTTCGCCAGGGCAGGCTCGGTCTGCTGCGAGGCGCGGTTGATGTGGATCAGATCGGCGGTGAGACGGCCGATTACCTCGCGCGACGGCGCATCTGCGGCGGTTGCGGGATTCAGCGTCTTGGGTTCGCTGCGCTGGCCGACTGCCAGGGCGCCGCCGTAATATCCGATTTCATTGTCGGTGATCTGCAGTTCTTCGCCGCGCTGCGGAGGCTGTGGCACGGAAGACGCGATGCAGGGAACGCTGGCGAGCAAGAGGGCGACACAACCCAAACGGCGCATAAGTAGGATCCGCGGGCCAAGTGGTCAGATTGAGCCAGATTGTAACCGCTGCTGAAAAGCATTCGCCACTGCGAGGTAACCAAGAGAGATAAGTACTAGAGCCAGGGCGGGGGCGAACATCCACCAATAGGACACCAGCACATTGTATTGTTGCAAGTTCGCCAGCAGGTTTCCCCAGCTGGGCATGGGCTCGCTGAGGCCGAGTCCGAAGAATGAGAGCGTGACCTCGGCGATTACGTATTGCGGCACTAGCACGGCGGCTTGAGTCAGCAGGGTGCCGTAGGTATGGGGCAAAACGTGGCGGCGAAGGATGTAAGCGTCGGAGGCTCCGAAGCCGCGGCTGGCTGTTACATATTTCCGGGACTTGGCGCTGAGCACGATTCCTCGCACCAGACGAGCGGGGCGCGCCCAACCGATCGTGCCAATCACCGCAACCAGCAGCAGAAAAGTCTGGGCGGGACTGATGTGCAGCGGCAGGAATGCGCGGACTGCCAGCAGCACGTAGAGCCAGGGCAGGACGAGAAAGAGTTCGGCCAGACGCATGGCCGATTCGTCAATCCAACCTCCGTAGAAACCGGAGGCACAACCTACGCACAAGCCGAGGAGCAAGGAAATGACTGTCGCGAGAAGGCCGGCGGCGAGAGAAATCTGGCCGCCGAAGAGGATTCTGGAGAACTGGTCGCGTCCATAACCGTCGGTGCCGGCAAGAAAAATCTGTGCGGGAGCGTCGACGCCGAACCAATGCGTGCGCGACGGGAACCAGCCCGCGATTTTGTATTCGAATCCGGAAACGAAAAAATGTACTGGATATGCGTGCTCGCGGTCTTCGGTGTATTCGTAGAGGCTGTCCGGCCTGGCTACCGACTGATAAATGAATGGACGAAAGTGCAGGTGCCCGCGAGCGTCGACAAAGTGAAGATGGGTTGGCGGGAGGTAGGGGAAGTCTCGATTTTGAGTGGCAGGTTGGTAGGGCGAGATGAACCCCGCGAGCAATATTGCGAGATGCAGCGCCAGGAGAAAGATCACCGCCGCGACGACTTTGCGTTTGCTCGTCATGCGTGATCTACCCGGACTCGGGGGTCGGCGAGCAATAGCATTACGTCTGCCAGCAGGCTGCCGACGATCATGAACACGGTGGACGCCATGACCACGCCGACCACCACGTACATGTCCCGAGAAAAGCAGGCTTCGAGCAGAAGCGGGCCCAGGCCGGGCCAGCCGGTAACGACCTCAACTAACAACGACCCGCTTAACAGGCTGGCGACCGACAGCCCGAATAAAGAAATTAGTGGATTCGCCGCGGCAGGCAGCGCGTAATAAAAAAGCACCCGGGCTCGACCGATTCCGTGGCCGCGCGCGGCCTGAATGAACGGCGCCTGCAAGGCTTCAATCATGCTGGCACGTACGTGGCGGATCAGGATGGGCAGGCTTGCCAGCACGAGCGTTGTGACTGGAACGATCAGGTGCGCGGCCAAGTCACTGGCCTGTCCCCACCGGCCGAGATGGTCGAATGCGGAGGAAGTCATTCCTCCCACCGGCAGCGCATGCGTGCGGATCACAAGATAGAGAAGGCCAAGCGCGAGAACGAGTTCTGGCACCGAAAGAAGTAAAGATGTGCTGGTCGAGGTGAGCCGGTCTTCCCATCTGCCGTTGCGGTTGGCGGCCCAAACTCCAATGGGAACGGCAATCAGCCACGCCAACGTCATCGCCAGCGTGGTCAGAAGCAGAGTATTCCGTGCGCGCACGATCAGCAGATTTCTGACCGGCTGGTTGTAGGCGAAGGAATAGCCCCATTCTCCGCGCGCCACCGACTTGAGCCAGCGGCCATATCGCACCGGCAGCGATTGATCGAGTCCGTATTGAGATCGCAGAGCGGCGACTGTCTCCGGAGAAATCTGCGGGTTCAGCTTCATCTCGTCGAAGAAGCTTCCGGGCGCGAGCCCACTGAAGAGGAAGGACAGAACGGAAGCGCCAATCAGAAGCAGGGCCGCGTGAATCAGTCGCCGCTCGAGATATTTCATGCTGGGCCTCATTCCCCGCCTCCAGCCCTGGCAGTTCGAAATGCCGATTCCAGAACCTGAACCGATGCCAGCAATTTGCGAGTCTGAGGGTGCTGAGGATCGCGCAATACGTGGGCAGCCGATCCGCATTCAACCATTCTTCCGTGATGCATCACCGCAACGAAATCGGCGACTTGGCCTACCAGGCTCAGATCGTGCGAGATCAACAGGCAGGTCAAGGAATGGGCGGCCTTGAGATCGAGAACAAGGTTCAGGATTTGGGCCTGAGTCGACAGATCCAGACCGGAAAGCGATTCATCGAGGATTAGTAAAGACGGTTTCAACGCGATGGCCCGGGCGATTGCCAGCCGCTGGCGCTGGCCGCCGCTCAGTTCCAGGGGCGACCGGACGGCCGAGTCTGGAGACAATCCCACTTCTACCATCAATTCGCATGCGCGAGCGCGCAAACTCTGCCCACTTTCGCAATGCTGAATATGCAGAGGCTCTGCGATGAGCTGGGCTGCCGTGAACCGGGGATCAAGCGCGCCCGCCGAATCCTGAAACACCATTTGAATCCTGGGGCGCAGGGGTGCGAGTTTCCGCTGGCTCCAACGCGATATTTCATTTCCCTCAAACCAGATCTCACCGCAGTCGGGCTTTTCGATCAGCGCCAGGCAACTGGCCAGGGTGGACTTTCCGGAGCCGGATTCGCCGACTAGCGCAGTCAGGCAGCCGGGGGCGATCTCCAGATCGACGTCAGCCAGCGCATCGATCAGAAATTTGTTACGCGAAAACGGCGCGCGTTGCACATAACTCTTGCTCAACCCGCGCACGTTCATGAGCCCGGGTTGCAACGCGAGCTTGGCTGCTGCTTCAGTTCCCATGGTTGAAACAACTCACGCGCCGATCCGGTTCCGGCGCGATTTCCTGTGGCGATTCGACCGCGCACCCCGCGGTTCTGGCGGAACATCGCGGCTCGAATGCGCAACCTGGCGCCAGGTAATCCAATCCGCTCACA
The DNA here is from genome assembly GCA_035308125.1 of Candidatus Sulfotelmatobacter sp. Classification (GTDB taxonomy): domain Bacteria; phylum Acidobacteriota; class Terriglobia; order Terriglobales; family Acidobacteriaceae; genus Sulfotelmatobacter. The sequence continues at coordinate 120,738 of DATGHF010000069.1, read as the reverse complement.
CTGCCCGGAATGGCAGGCAGACGTTCGCGGCGCGTCAAAGCGGAGAACGAGCGCGCACGTTCCAGTTGCTCCGGGACCAACTGCAGCAACGCCTTGGTGTAGGGATGAAGCGGCCGGCGGTACACCTGGGCCACCGCGCCTGCCTCCACGATGCGGCCGGCGTACATCACCAGGACTCGATCGGCAAAGCCTGAAAGCAAAGCCGGATTGTGTGTAATGAAAATGAGTGCTGATCCGAACTTGCGATTCATATCCCGCAGTGCCTTCAGAGCCTCGGCTTGCAAGGTCACGTCGAGAGACCGAGTGGGTTCGTCCGCGATCACCAGCGCAGGCCGGCAGACCAGACCTTGCGCGATGGCAACGCGATGAAGTTCTCCTCCGCTGAGCTGATGCGGATATGCTTTGTAGATGCGATCCACATCAGAAAGCCCCGCATCCTTGAGCGCTGCCTCAGCTTCTTGTTTGCGCTGCTTTCTTTCTCCGCGCCGGTGCGCCCGGATGACCTCACCAATCTGTTCCCCACAACGCATGACGGGGCTCAACGCGAAGCTGGGTTCCTGAAAGATCATCGCGATTTTTGCGCCGCGAATCGCTGCCCAGCACGATTCGGCCGCCCCGGACAAGTCTTTATCTTCGAAGCAAATCGAGCCTTCGGTGTGCGCGCCTGCCGGGAGCAGCCCCAACATAGAAAGAGCGAGCGTGCTCTTGCCCGATCCCGACTCTCCCAGGATTCCGACGATTTCTCCCGGAGCGATGTCGAGGTCGACCTTCCTGAGGGCAGGAACGGGAGGTCGCCCGCGCCCGTCGTAGCTCACGGTCAGGCCGCGAACGCTGAGCAGCGCTGGGGCACACGTAGACGGCATGGCATGAGGTGTCGAAACCAAAGCGGCAATCTCCCACCTGACTGCAGATAGAACAAATTGTGACGGATGTGCATGGAATCGCTAAATTACTGAGGTAATGCGAGCTATTCGGCGAGCCGCCAAAATCCGACGGTTCGGCCGTGGAGGAGGTCTCGTCCGTTTGAGAGCCGGCCGGCGGCAGGAAATTCTGCGCCGGAATTATTTTCGACGGTGGCGCAATCCACTCCCGGCATGATCACGTACTCAGGTTGCTGTTGGATTTTTTCCAACCGGAGGAGTGCCATGCGTTGTTTCCCAGCACGAGTTCTGTGGACGTTTCTTGCCGCGTCGTTCGCGATTGGTAGTGCGTTTGCGCAGGAGACCATCAAAGTCAACCAGACGGAAGGTTTTGCCGGCGGTAAGGAACTGGTTTTCACGTATACGCAACAGTATTACTGTACCGATGAGCCATTTGACGACCTGAACCACAATGGCAAGGTCGCTGCCGTCGACGCGAACGAGTTCCAACGGCCGATCTGCACCATCGGCGCGCAACCGAAAATCGATCCCACCGGGCAGCCGGTAGCCAAGACGGACAAGCTGTGGGTGATCGTTCCTTTCTTCGAAACCGATCCCAGCCAGCCCGCTTTTACCCCGGAGCTGGGCGCGACCCTGAAGCAACTCGTTGGTTTTGTTCCGGACGGTTTCAAAATCAAGCCGGGAGTTCCGGTGCAATGTCCGGAACCCGGACCTACCGAAACTATTCATAAAGGAATGCCTGGGACGTGCACCATGCATACCACGCAGATCGACCTGGGGCCGCTTCTGAACGCGCTGGGCTTGGTGCCGCCGAACACGAACGTGTTCACTCCAACGGTGAATCACAGCCACATTATTGCCGTCCCGAATTACGTTGCAGAGTGGTGGCAGGTAGAAGTCGTGCTGGTCACAGACCCGGCCGCGTGGCCGAATCAGGAAGGAAGCAGCGGCATTACTTCGCTGGATAAGTTGCGGGCCGCGCAGAAGGCGAATCAGGCCAGCGGCGACATTCCCACCAACTTCTTTCTGTTCTTCAGTTCCGTGCCTGAGATGTAGAAGTCACGATACGAAGGTTCCGGTTGCCTTAAACCGGGGCGCTGGAAGACGGCAGCGCCCCTTTCTCTCTCTCGACTTCTTTCTCGACTGCTTTGTCCGCCTCATTACCTACTCACGCTTGCCGAATTGACGGTTGCGCAATGGGCGCGCTCTGACGCGGGCGCAGGCGGGTGATATAGTTCGGTTTGGTGGAGTGAAAGCGCGGATGATGAATTTGTTGACGGTGATTGGCGTGGGGTTTCTGCTCGGAATCCGCCACGCCACCGATCCGGACCATGTGATCGCCGTGACCACAATCGTCAGCCGCCAGCGCAGCATCCGGCACGCGGGCCTGATCGGAATTCTTTGGGGCCTTGGCCACACCATTACAATTCTGCTGGTTGGCGCCGCCATCATTCTGTTCAACCTGGCGATCCCGACTCGCATGGGCCTCGCCATGGAATTGGCCGTCGGCCTGATGCTGATTTTTCTAGGTGTGCTGAATCTTACGGGCGTTACTCGGTGGATCACGCATAAGTTCACGCCAGTTCACAGCCAGGATGGAGTGATTCATTCCCACACCCACAGGCATGGCGGCGAAGCCCACGCCCACATTCACGGCCACAACCCCGAGGTGCACCTGCACATGGACCGGGAACCTGATGGTTCATTGCAGAGGGCTTTGGCGCGAGTTGGCCTCTATCAGCTTCTGCGGCCGCTTGCGGTCGGGATTGTGCATGGTCTGGCCGGGTCGGCGGCGGTTGCACTGCTGGTGCTGACTACGATTCGCGATCCGAAGTGGGCGATCGTTTATCTGCTGGTCTTTGGAGTGGGAACGATCGCCGGAATGATGCTGATCACGATGATAATCGGGTTGCCGTTTGCCTACACCGGCCAGCGGTTTGAGAATTTCAATCGCGGTCTGGGAGTGGCTTCCGGGTTGATCAGCGTGGCTTTCGGTTTGTTTGTGACCTTCGAGATCGGATTCGTCGACGGCCTCTTTACTGCTCATCCGCACTGGACGCCGCATTGAGGCGGCCTGAGATCCAGCCTTTCCAACTCTCTTGATCGTTTCATGCTGACTCACGTCAGCTCGCGGCCAGATAGACGTAGCGTAGAACAAACAGAACCGTGAGAATCCAGATCAACGGACTAATCTCGCGCACCTTGCCCGATGCAACTTTGATCAAGGTGTAGGAAATCAAACCAAGGCTGAGTCCGGTGGCGATGCTAAACGTCAGCGGGGTCGCCACCATCGTGATGAAGGCGGGCAAAGCCTCGCTGAATTCGCTCCATTGCACCTGGGCGATGGACTGCGACATCAAAACTCCCACCAGAATCAGCGCCGGCGCCGTGGCGTAGCCCGGAATTGCGGTCGCCAGCGGTGAGCAGAATGTGGCCAGCAGAAAAAGTGCCGCGACTGCAACGTTGCAGAGTCCCGTTCGCGCGCCGGCCGCAACACCTGCCGCGCTCTCAATGTAACTGGTCACCGTAGAAGTTCCGGTCAAAGACCCGAAAATCGTGCCCACGGCATCGGCCAGCAGCACGCGGCCTACGCGCGGAATCTTCCCGTCGCGAACAAACCCGCCCTGCTCGCACACTCCCACCAGCGTGCCCACGTTGTCGAAGAGGTCGACAAACAGAAAAGCGAAGAGAATCTCGAGCAGGCCGAGATGGGTGGCGCCGCGAAAGTCCAGCTTCAAGAAAGTGGAAGACGGATGAGGCATGGAAAAAATCGCAGTCGGCCATTGCGAGATGTGACGAACAAATCCAAGGACCGCAGTTGCAAGAATCCCGACCAGAATGGCGCCGTGCAGTCGGCGCGCCATCAGGATGAGGGTTAAGGCCAGGCCGAAGCAGGCCGTCTGCACTTCTTTGTCTGAAAAGCTGCCGAGACCAACGAACGTTGCCGGGCTAGCTACGACCAGCTTGGCGTTGCGCATCCCGACAAACGCAATGAACATGCCGATTCCAGCCGCCGTGGAATGCTTCAGGCAGTCCGGCATGCCGTTGACAATTTGTTCGCGTACCCGCGTGACCGTGAGTACGAGAAAGAGCACGCCGGAAAAGAAGACCACCGCCAGCGCTGTCTGCCAGGGAACATGCATCGTCATACAGACGGTGTAGGCGAAGTAGGCATTCAGCGACATGCCGGGCGCGAGCGCGATCGGGTAGTTCGCGTAGAGCCCCATTACCAGCGTGGCCGCCGCCGCGGAAATGCAGGTGGCAAACACCGCGCCTTCGGCCGGCACTCCGGCTTGCGACAGAATCTGCGGGTTCACCACGACGATGTAAGCCATGGTCACAAACGTGGTGAGGCCGCCCAGCATTTCCTGACGTACCGTCGTCTGATTTTCGGTGAGCTTGAAGTAGCGATCGATCAACGGATTCCCCTGGAAATCCTTCTGGCCATCACGCTCGTCTTGAGCCTGTTCGCGATCGCGTTAGTATACGCGACGGAACCGGCAAGGCAGGCTGATCGCGTATTTGAATCTTTGCTAGCGCGGATAGATGGAACCGCGGGGATCAGAGATGAAGGCGGGAGATCTTAGTATTCGATCTTGTTGGGCTTCGCTTCCCAGGCGCGAAAGGCGGCGAGTGCTTCTTCGCGCATCGTCTGAATCATAGGAATCTCGCGCCGGGCATGAGGCTGCGCAATTTCGCGGTAGATGAAAGCATCATCGAAGCCAATCTTGGCAGCATCCGCGGCCAGGTTGCCAAAATACACATGCGCGAGGCGCGCCCAGTAAATCGCTCCCAGACACATCGGGCAGGGCTCGCAAGAAGTGTAAAGATCGCAGCCTCTGAGTTCGAAGGCGCCTAGCCTGGCGCAAGCCGCCCGGATCGCGGAGACTTCCGCATGAGCCGTGGGATCGTGTGTTGAGGTCACGCGATTCACGCCTTCGGCGATGATGGCGCCGTCTTTCACCACCACGGCGCCGAAGGGGCCGCCGCCGGCGTGGATGTTCTCTATGGAGAGCTGAATCGCGCGGGCCATGAAAGGGTTGTCCATCGGTTCACTTCCTGCAAGGTGGAATCATCACCAGTGTTGGCCGCTCCAACAGCAGCCTGCAAGCCAATCGGTCGACCTGGACCCCTTTCCCGGCGACTCAGCCGGAAAACGAGTATAAGCCGGAGTGCGGAAATTCGGGAAGAGTTTGATACGCTTGGCTTCTCGGCTTCAACTTTTTTAAAGGCGCAGACTCAGGAGCGAATCGTTGAGCTTGCAGGCATATCTCTCGCGGCAGGTAGTTACGCCGGGACAAACCCGCCCAGCCGCCATACTTGTCGAGGGCGAGCAGATTTATGCGGTGGTCGAACCGGAGAAAGTGCCGGCTCATGCCGACCTACACGATTTCGGCGATGCCGCAATTCTTCCCGGGTTGGTGGATTCGCACGTCCACATCAACGATCCCGGACGCTCGGATTGGGAAGGTTTCGAAACGGCGACCCGCGCGGCCGCTGCGGGAGGCTACACCCTGCTCGTGGATATGCCGCTCAACTGCCTGCCCGCAACCACGACGGTCGCCGGTTTAGAAGCAAAACGCGCAGCCGCGCATGGACGCTGCTGGGTCGATTGGGCGGCCTGGGGAGGAGTTGTCGCTGACAATCAAAACGACATTGAATCGTTGGCCAAAACTGGCGTGCCCGGATTCAAGTGTTTTCTGATTCATCCTGGCATTGATGGCTTCACTATGGTCACCGAGTCGCAGCTGCGCGTGGCGCTCCCGCATGTGGCGCGGACTGGCTTGCCGTTGCTGGTGCACGCCGAACTCGCCGGCCCCATCGAGGCCGCTGCCGGAAAATTAGCTGCCGGCGATTGGAGACGCTACCCAATCTATCTGCAATCGCGGCCCGACGAGGCCGAGCTGTCGGCGATCCGGCTGTTGCTGTCACTGTGCAGCGAATTCGGCTTTCGCCTGCACATCGTTCATCTGGCCACCAGCCTGGCCCTCGACGAACTGCGGGCGGCGCGCGCTTCCGGGCTTCCCGTCACCGTGGAAACCTGCCCACATTATCTGCACCTGACTGCCGAAACTATTCCCGATGGCGCAACGCTCGCCAAGTGCGCGCCACCCATTCGCACTCGCGACAATCGAGAAAAGTTATGGCAAGGCCTTCGCGACGGAACTATCGATCTTGTAGTCACGGATCATTCTCCGTGCCCGCCGGTCATGAAGCGGCTCGATGAAGGCAACTTCAAAACGGCGTGGGGAGGCATCGCCAGTCTTTCCCTTGCGCTCCCTCTGATGTGGACCGAGGCCAGCCGCCGGGGATTCTCCCTTGAGGACATCGCACGCTGGATGGCAGAAGGGCCCGCGAAGTTGGCGGGGTGCCCGCGCAAAGGCCGAATTGCCGCCGGCTACGATGCAGACTTCGTGGTGTTCGATCCGCACGCCGAATTCATTGTCACGGAAGACCGGCTCCACTACCGCCATTGGATTTCTCCGTATCTGGGGGAGACGCTGAACGGAGTGGTGAAGGCAACCTATGTGCGCGGGGCCCCTGTTTTCGTAGATGGCGGCTTTCCGGGCGGGCCGCGCGGCCAGGAGTGGCGCCTCTAGCGGCATGCAGCCGAGTCGCTGCTTTCCGCCAGCGCCCAAAACTTCCAACCGGCGCGTCTCCGTCTGTCATACACTATCCCATCCCCCAGTCCCGCCGCGCGGGACTACGAGGACGTGCGAAGACTCCAGAGAATTTTCACATGGCGAGAGATCGCATTATCGGCGCACCGGTTCCACGCAAGGAAGGCCCCGAGAAAGTAACCGGACAGGCGCAATACGTGGACGACATGGTTCTGCCCAACATGCTCCACGGCGCTACCGTCCGCAGTCAGATTGCGCGCGGCAAGATCAAGAACATCACTTTCGGCCCCGGCGTTGCGTGGGACGAATTTGTCATCGTCTCCGCCAAAGATATTCCCGGTGCAAACTGCGTTGCCCTCATCGTTGACGATCAGCCCTGCCTGGCCAGTGATTTCGTCAACCATCCGGAGGAGCCGATCTTGTTGCTGGCGCATCCTGATCGGCATGCGCTTCCCAAGGCAGTGGCGGCAGTTTCAGTCGAATACGAGCCTCTGCCGGCCATCTTCACCATGCAGGAAAGTGAGCGCCGTTCCGAAATTATCTGGGGTGCCGACAACACGTTCAAGACCTACCTGGTCGAGAAGGGCGACCTTGACCGGGTTTGGGAACAGGCCGCTTTCATTGTGGAGGGTGAATACACGACCGGCGCGCAAGAGCAGCTCTATATCGAGAATAATGGAATGATCGCGGTCTTCGATCCCGCCCAGGGCATCACTGTGTGGGGTTCGCTGCAATGTCCGTACTATGTGCACAAGGCTTTAATGAAGTTGTGCAACCTGCCTGAAGACAGAGTGCGAGTGGTGCAGATGGAAACCGGGGGTGCGTTCGGGGGTAAGGAAGAATATCCCTCGATGATCGCCGGGCACGCCGCGCTGCTGGCGATGAAATCCGGACGACCCGTGAAGATCGTCTACGACCGCGCGGAAGACATGGCTGCGACGACGAAGCGGCATCCATCACGAACCCGTCACCGCACAGCGCTGAACAAGGACGGCAAAATCCTGGGTGGCGAAATCGAATTCACGATTGATGGCGGCGCTTACGCCACCTTGTCGTCTGTTGTTCTCTCACGCGGCACCATTCACGCGGGCGGTCCGTATTATTGGCCGAAGGTGCGCATTCGCGCCAAGGCCGTTGCCACGAATGCCCCGCCCCACGGGGCTTTCCGCGGCTTCGGAGCGCCGCAGAGTCTGTTTGCCATGGAGCGGCAGATGGATCGAATCGCGCAGACGATCGGCATTTCTCCTGTCGAAATTCGCCGCCGGAATTTTTTCAAGGCCGGCCAGACTACCACGACCGATCAGACGGTGCGAGAACCCATCGACCTGGATAGGCTTCTTGACCGAGCCCTGGAACTTTCAGACTACTCGGCGAAGAAGAAACGATTCGCGGCGCAGAATGAAGTCCTGACGAAAAAGAAAGGAATGGGCATCGCCACGTTTCTTCACGGCGCCGGGTTCACCGGCTCGGGAGAACGCTATCTGAGTTCCCTTGTAGCCGTGGAAGGGTGCGCCGACGGCCGCGTGCGAGTGCTGGTTTCAAGCACGGAGTTCGGCCAGGGCACCAAAACCGTGCTCTCGCAAATCGTCGCTGAAACTCTCGGATTGAGATACGACGATGTCGATGTCGCGCAGGCCGACACACTCACGGTGCCGAACAGTGGTCCAACCGTGGCCTCGCGCACGGTGATGGTGGTCGGAAAAATTGTGCAGTCAGCGGCGCTGGGAATTAAACAGACTCTGCATGCAGCCGGCATGTTGGGCGATTCCTATTCTCCTGAAGAATTTCGCGCCGCTTGCCGGAACTATGTTGCTGGTCATGGGCAATTCCGTTCCCTGGCGCGCTACGAGGCGCCGCCAGGCGTTTTTTGGGACGACGAGAAATATCGCGGTGAAGCCTACGCCGCGTTCGCCTGGGCGGTCCACATCGCAGAGGTCAGCGTGGACTTGATCACTTACAGCGTCTCGGTCGACGACTTTGTAGCGCTGCAGGAAGTTGGCAGAGTTTTGCATCCGGTATTGGCGGAAGGCCAGATCACAGGAGGCGTCGCGCAGGCAATCGGTATGACCCTGTACGAAAAAGTGATTTGGCAGAACGGGCGCATGCTGAACGGCCAGATGACCAACTACATTATGCCCACTTCCGCCGACCTGCCGCCCATTCGCGTTTTCTTCGAGGAACTCGGCAATGAGCACGGCGCGTTCGGAGCCAAGGGAATCGGCGAACTTCCCATGGATGGTCCCGCGCCGGCCATCATCAACGGCGCCGCCGACGCTTTGGGAATTCCGTTCAACTCCATTCCATTGCTTCCCGAAGATGTTTTTGAAGCGGTTACCTCGGGGACATTGCAGAAAGAAGATGAAGCTCAACCCACGGGCGGGAGACGATGAACGAATCTCAGCCGAAACGGAGCGAGGGTAAATGCGAAATCTCGCTGCAGCTAAACGGCGAGCGCAGGACTGTGTGCGTATATCCTATGGAACGGCTGCTCGACGTGTTGCGGCGCCAGTTCAACCTGACCGGCACGAAAGAAGGCTGCGGCGAAGGCGAGTGCGGATCATGTTCCGTGTTGATGGACGGAACTCTGGTAAACAGTTGTCTGGTTCCGGTACTGCAGGCCAAAGATGCAGAAATTCTCACTATCGAAGGACTCGCCGCACGCGAGAGTTCACGACACCTGCAAGAGGCTTTCCTGCAATGCGGAGGAGCGCAGTGCGGCATCTGTACGCCGGGCATGATTCTGGCCGCGGTTCATTTGCTGGAAAAGCGAGCACAGCCCACGCTTGAACAGATCCGCGAAGGGCTTTCGGGAAATCTTTGCCGCTGCACTGGTTACATGCAGATTTTCGAGGCGGTGACGGAAGCCGCTCGGCGCAACACTTCGACATGAGAAGCGATCCGGCCGACTACCAACTCGTGGCTCCCGGCAGTTTGCAGGCGGCCGTATCTCTGTTGGCGGAAGATCCGGGCTCGTGGCTGCCCATCGCTGGCGGCACCGACGTGATGGTGCTATACGCCGCCGGAAAGCTTGCCGCGCGAAAACTGCTGAGCATCTGGAACCTGCCCGAGTTGCGGCGGGTTGAGGTTCTTCCCGCTGAGATCCGCATCGGCGCCGGATGTACCTATACCGATCTGCGCGAACATGAAGTTGTTCGCAACGAGTTACCGTTACTTGCCGCCGCCGCGCAATGGACTGGCGGAATCGCCAACCAGAATCGCGGCACGATCGGGGGCAACATCGTGAATGCCTCCCCGGCCGCGGATTCGCTGCCGGCCTTGCTGGCGTACGAAGCAGACTTGATTCTGATTTCGGCGCGAGGCGAGCGCCGAATTCCTTATCTCGACTTTCACACCGGTTACAAAAAAACGCAGCTCTCGGCGGGAGAACTCATTCGTGCGGTTTGTGTGGACCGGAAGTTTTCGGACTACGTTTCCTACACTCGCAAGGTGGGAGCCCGCAATGCACAGGCCATTTCAAAAGTATGCGTCGCCGCTCTGGGGCGGCTCAAGGCCGGGATTGTCGACGACGTGCGCATCGCGCTCGGCGGCGTCGCTCCCGTTCCGCTGCGTTTGGTTGAGACTGAAAAAGCGATCCGAGGCAAGGCCATCGATCCTGCTCTGTTATTCCTGGCCAAGCGCACCGCGATTGCAGAGATTCAACCCATCGACGACATCCGTTCCACGGCCCGCTATCGTGCGGCCGTCGCGGGTAATCTGATCGTCGAATTCCTGGAACGGCTGAGCGCCTCGGGTGAGCCTCAGCCTGATCAGCGAAGGGATGGATTTGTACGATGAGCGCCGTGCTGGCGCGCTGGAATCAGCTGCCCATCATCGACGCGGAGAATGAAATTCTGCCCTGCTGCGGTTCCAGAGCCTGGGCCATGGGTGTCGCAAGCCGGCGGCCGCTCGGCGATGAAGCAGCGTTCGTGGCGGCCTCGGACGAAGTTTGGCGCAGCCTCGACGAGGCGGACTGGATGGAGGCCTTTCGCAGTCATCCGCGCATTGGCGAGTCGGCCGCTCATAAAACGGCGTCGAGTCGGTCTGTGGCTTGGGCCGAGCAAGAGCAGCAGAATGTCGCTGATGCCGATGACGCTGTTAAGATTGCTCTGGCCGAGGGCAATCGAGAATACGAACGCCGTTTTCAGCACATCTTTATCGTGTGCGCGACGGGAAAGTCGGCGCAGGAGATTTTAGCGATCCTACAGCGCCGGCTGGACCATGACGCGGCCACCGAACTGTGCGAGGCAGCCGAGCAGCAGCGGCTGATTACGCAGATTCGCGTGAAGAAATGGCTTTGCCAATGAAGCGCATCTCCACCCACATTCTCGACACGGCGCGCGGCCAGCCGGCGCCCAATGTTCCCGTAAAGCTGGAGCGCCAGGATTCGACAGGCGCCTGGCAGTTGTTGACCTCTGCGCACACCGATCCCGATGGCCGCTGCGCTCAACTGCTGCCGCCGGATTATTCCCTGCCGGCGGGTCCTCACCGGTTGCTGTTCGATACTGCGCACTACTATGCGGGCCAGCGAATCGACGGTCTGTATCCCGTCGTGGAAATTACTTTTCAGGTTAGGGAAGGCGAATCGCATTACCACATCCCGTTGCTGCTGAGTCCGAACGGATACACGACGTACCGGGGAAGCTGAGTTGCCAGCGTTAAATCAGCCACGAATGAATCAGCTGCACGCACGAAACCAAGGGCCGCCTCACGCGCATGCATTCCGATGCAGCGCGGAGCAGGTCATCGCACGCTGTCAACAATTGGCAGGCTTTAGCGAGGACGCGGCCAGCACTCGCCGCACGTTCCTTTCTCCACCCATGCGTGAAGTCCACGGCGAGATCACATCGTGGCTACAGGCACTGGGCGCGGAAATGCGAGTCGACGCCGCCGGAAATCTGCGCTGCTTCTACCCCGGCACGCAGTCCAGCGCCCCGCGCGTGTTGATTGGTTCGCACCTCGACACCGTTCCGAATGCCGGTGCCTACGACGGCGCCCTAGGCGTCGTGCTCGCCATCGCATTGCTCGCTGCTTTGGATGGCGAAAAGCTTCCCTTCGGAATTGAAGTCGTCGGTTTTTCCGAAGAAGAAGGAGTGCGGTTCGGCGAGCCTTTCATCGGCAGCCGCGCGCTCGTGGGCCGACTCGATGAGCAACTCTTGAACCTGAAAGATGCCAACGGTCTTTCGGTGCGCCGGGCCATCGAAGATTTTGGACTCCATCCGGAAGAAATCCCTGCGGCGCGGTTGCACGCTGGTACACTCGCGTACCTTGAGTTTCACATCGAACAAGGCCCAGTGCTCGAGACCCTGACTCGCCCGCTCGGCGCGGTCGAAGCCATCGCCGGACAAAGCCGCATGGAATTCACATTTCTAGGCAAAGCCAACCACGCCGGCACCACGCCCATGCATCTACGTTACGACGCCGTTGCCGCCGCCGCCGAATGGATCTCCACCGTTGAGCACGTGGCGCAGAGCGTTCCCGGCCTCGTCGCCACGGTCGGCAAGGTTGCGACGAAACCCGGGGCCGCGAATGTTATTGCGGGCGAGGTGTTGCTAACGCTCGACGTTCGCCACAGCTCGGACGAGGTACGCCTCCGCGCCGTCGACGACTTTATTCGCAAGTCTGACGACATCGCCAAGCGACGCGGCCTTTTCGTTGGACGAAAAGGGGTGCTGAACCAGCGCGCCGTCGCAATGGACCGATTTCTGGTGAGCCAGATCGAACACTCGATTCGCGACACTGGATGCGAGCCGCATCGAATGACGAGCGGCGCCGGTCACGATGCCATGATCCTCGCCGAAAAAGTTCCGGCGGCAATGATTTTCTTGCGGACTCCCGGCGGCGTCAGCCATGACCCGGCGGAATCCGTCGCAGGGGAAGATGTCGAGAAGGCGATCGAATGCGGAGTGCATTTACTCCATCGGCTTGCTTCCTCGGCCGAATTTCTGAAGAGGACATGACGTGCACAATCTTGGCCACACTCGAAGCTCGCAACAACCCAACCACTTGCTCCTGACCCCTGACACATTTGTGCGCACAACCTTGCCGGGCATGAAGGCATGCGCAGCCATCGTTCACGCCGGTCCCGCGTTGGGCGCAAAGTTCACCCAGTACACCGCCGAATTTGAAGCCGGAGGCGACCTGGGCCCCACGGCCGCGCAGCGTTTCGTTTATGTGATCGAGGGACGTGTGCAGGTGAAGGGTCGGAACAAGCGGAGCGAACTCGGCGCGCGAGGCTACGCGTATCTACCCGAAGGCTCGGCTCACCGCGTAACGGCGTCGCAAACCAGTCGCGCAGCCGTGATTGAAAAACGTTACCAGGCGCTGCCCTCAATCAAGCCGCCACAGCCAATCATTTCCAGCGAAGACGCCGTCGCCTCGCATCCCCTCGGTGACGATCCCGGCCTGCAGGTTAAATGTCTGCTGCCCGACGAAATGAATTTTGATTTTGCTGTGAATACCATGGTCTACCAACCCGGTGCCGCTCTCAGCATGGTGGAGATGCACGTCATGGAGCACGGCCTGCTCATGCTCGAAGGCGGCGGTATCTATCGGTTGGCTGATTCCTGGTATCCAGTGACTGCGGGCGACTTCATCTGGATGGGTCCGTGGTGCCCGCAATGGTTCGGAGCCATCGGTAAGGTGCCGGCAAAATATCTCATCTACAAAGACTGGAATCGGCATCCTCTGGCGGCAACATAGTACAGAAATAAGTCATGAACCTCGCGATTGCAATCGACCAGGCGCGCCTGCTCACCGAGATTGAAGCTTTGGGTGCGATTTCCGAAGCCGAGCCTCCGATCGTGACCCGAATTGTTTTTACCTCTGCCGATCTCAAAGCTCGCGCGTGGCTGAAAGCGCGCTGCGAAGAAGCCGGCCTGACGATTCGTTGCGACGCGATCGGCAACACCTTCGCGCGCTGGAACGGTTCCAACCCCACGGTGCCAGTCGTCGGCACCGGCTCCCACATCGACGCCATTCCCAACGCCGGCAAATATGACGGCGTCGTCGGCGTTCTCGGCGGCCTGGAGGCAATCCGCTCCCTGCAGCGATCGGGATTTCGTCCCGCGCATTCCATCGAACTGCTGGTCTTCACCTCGGAGGAACCCACGCGATTCGGCATCGGATGCCTCGGGAGTCGCCTGCTCTCGGGAACGCTTTCTCCGGATGCGGCGAGAAGACTGACAGACAAAGCCGGCGCCACGGTCGACGAAGTTCGCGGATCAGCCGGCTTCGCGGGTGAACTCGAAAAAGTGAAATTGCTGCCCGGCTATCACAAGGCGTTTGTCGAACTTCACATCGAGCAAGGGCCGTTGCTCGAACGCCAGAAGATTCCTCTGGGCGTGGTTACGAAGATCGCGGCGCCGGCGAGTTTCCGCATCTCTCTCGAAGGTGCGGGAGGCCATGCCGGCGGCGTCCTCATGCCCGACCGCCGAGATGCACTATGCGCGGCTGCGGAATTGATTCTCGCTATCGAGAATGCCGCCCGCACCACGGGCGCGATCGACACTGTCGCAACCGTTGGAATCTGCGAAGTCTTTCCCGGCGCGGTGAACAGCATTCCCAGCCGCGTTCATCTCAGCGTCGATATGCGCGACACCGATCTTCCGCGTCGCGACGGGGTGATCCGCTCCATGGAGCAAGCCGTCCAATCGGTTTCGGCCAAGCGCCACGTCGCCATCCAAACCGAATTGCTGAACGCCGACGCTCCCGCCGACTGTTCTCCTGAAATCGTAGACGCTCTTTCCCAATCCTGCCGCAAGCACAATTTAAGTTTTCTTCCCATGGTCAGCCGCGCGTATCACGACTCGCTGTTCATGGCGCGCATCGCTCCGGTCGCGATGTTATTTATCCCCTGCCGCAACGGATACAGCCATCGCCCCGACGAATTTGCCTCGCCCGAAGACATCGCCAGAGGAGTTCTGGTGCTGGCCGAAACGCTGGCAGCATTGTCCGCTTGATTTTCAGAATGGCGCAGACTACGGCGCATGAGGGATCGCCGATTCCCGGTCCGCCCAATGCTCCACCAAATCTCGTACCACCTTGTCGCCCACGATTTGCGCTGCTTCCAGCGCTGGCATGTAAGCGGAGTAGTTGCCCGAAACCATCTCCTGCAGACTCTCCGCTACAGGCACGCCGGGCGCTTCGCGGTCGTAATTACTGATGGTGCGCAGCACCAGCACGCGTTGCAAATCCACTCGCCCAGCCTGGCTCAAAAAAGTGAGCGCCTGCAGCGTGCCCGAATCTTCCATGGCCGCCACCATGTAATTGCCCTTGCCGCCCGTGTAGTAGCGAGTCCAGGCATTGGCCCATTCGTCCATCTTTGAACCATGCCAGAAGGTGCTCGCCGAAAGCGTGTCGCCTCTCACCACGAACGGCGGCTTCAGCGCATTCGGGAAGCCAGCGAACCGCGCCCGCGACTTCCGCAGCGAGTCAGAGTCCGCCAGAGAAACATTCTGTGTCAGTCGAAATGCCCACCCGACGAGGTCTGAATTCAGCGTGTATGCCTCGCCAAATGAAACGCTGGCAGGCTGTTCGTAGGGCGTGCCCTTGCGCAGGGGCAAGTATCCGGTCGGCCAACTCTCGGGAATCTGTCGCGCGTCGATCTCATAAGCCAGATCGCCGTCAATCACGTGCTCTGCCCAGATCGCCGATCCCACTGACACGTCCGCCGGATCGCCCCCACCGATGCCGGCCACGACCCAGTACGCCTTCGAGAGATCGAACCGCGAATCGAGCCCCACGGCCATCACTGACGCCGCAGCCTTGGCCGTCCCCACTCCCGTAACCATGCCCAGCACGCCATCCTTGTTCATGCGCATGTGGTGATAGCCAGCCGGGAGTGGAAGAATCTGGTCCAGGTGTTCCCGTTCGACCCAAAGTTGAAATTCGCCAGGATCGTCGCCCGTATCCTCGCCGCGCTCGAACATCGTGACCACCACAACCTTCACGCGGATTGGCGCTGCAGACGCAACGGCTTGGGCCGAGAGAAGCCTGCAACCGAACGCACCCACGGCGAATGCAAGAAAAATAACGAACCGTCCGGCAGAACTGCTCATAGAATTTCCCGCGCCTACGCAGCTTCCGCTAGACGTTCTTGCTCCGGGCGGATTCGCGGATCTTGGCATAACCCGGCTTGAGCACCGAAAAAATAATGTCATAGCGCTGATCGTAGGGAATGAACGCGCTCTTCATAGCATTGATCGTGATTCTCTCAAAGTCGCTCAGAGTCAAGCCAAACGTCTCGGCCGCAGCCGCGAATTCCTGGGTCATCGAAGTGTGGCTCATCAGCCGGTTATCGGTATTCAGCGTCACTCGAAACTTTTCCTGATAAAAAATCTTGAAGGGATGCTCGGCCAGGCTCGGCGTCGCCCCGGTGTGCACGTTGCTGAGCAGGCAAATCTCCAGCGGAATTCGTTTATCGAGAACATATTGAGCCAGGTCGCCCAACTTCACCGCTTTGCCGTCTTTCACAGCAATGTCCTCGATCAGCCGTGTGCCGTGTCCGATGCGATGCGCCCCACAATACTGAATCGCCTGCCAGATCGACTCTTTCCCGTAGCCTTCGCCCGCATGCACCGTGATGTTGAAATTCTCCCGCTGAATATAGTGAAACGCCTCGATATGTTTTTTCGGCGGATGGCCGCCTTCTTCTCCCGCAAGATCGAATCCGACCACTCCGCGCTGGCGAAAATCCACCGCCAGTTCTGCCATTTCGAGCGAGACATTCATGTTGCGCATGGCGCAAATGATCAGCCCCGATCGCACTCCAAAATCTTTGCGTCCGCGTTCCAGCCCCTTCAACACGGCAGCAACAATCTGCTGATGCGTCAATCCTTTGTGGGTGTGGAACAGCGGAGC
Source organism: Candidatus Sulfotelmatobacter sp. (assembly GCA_035308125.1). Taxonomy (GTDB): domain Bacteria; phylum Acidobacteriota; class Terriglobia; order Terriglobales; family Acidobacteriaceae; genus Sulfotelmatobacter. The sequence goes on along the minus strand of DATGHF010000069.1, from coordinate 104,378 downwards.
GAAGCGGGTTTCAAAGTAAACCACTCCGTCCCGGCTGAGATCCTCAGCCTCCTCATACGCAACCCGCTCCAGAGCCTCTTCCGTCTGCATCACCGCGATGGTGTGAGCGAATCCTTCCAGATATTTCGCCAGGCTCCCCTGGTTCGCGCCTCGAAAAAACCACTGCCCCAGCGCCTCAGGATCTTGAGTGGGAAGTTCTGCGTATCCCGACTCCCGCGCCAGGTCGATCACAGTTTCCGGCCGCAATACCCCGTCGAGATGTTCATGCAACAGAACCTTGGGAAGCGATCTCAACAAGCTCTTGTCGAACGTCATAATCCGCCTACTCTTCTCCGATATCTTCGTTCCACACATCTGGATGGGCCTGAATGTAGCCGGCCAGCAGCGACACGCACTCGGCGGAATCGAGGTCGATCACCTTCACGCCGAGTGATCGCAGCCAATCCAGCCCGCCCTGAAAATTGCGGCTCTCGCCGACCACCACCGTGGGAAAGCCAAACTGCCGCACCAGGCCACTGCAATACCAGCACGGAGCCAGCGTTGTGACCATGATCAACTTGCGATAACTGCGCTGCCGCCCGGCGTTGCGGAAAGCGTCCGTTTCACCGTGCAGCGAAGGATCGCCGTTCTGTACTCGGCGGTTGTGGCCGGCGCCAACCAGCTTTCCGTTCGCGTCAAAGATGGCGGCGCCGATGGGGATTCCACCTTCCGCCAGCCCTTTTCGCGCCTCCGCCAGCGCCACCGCCAGCATCGCAGAATAGTCGGGTTCACCCATGTTGGTGCCGTCACTAAAACATGTCAGGCCTTGCGGACAATCGCCGCGGCTCCGAATCCGCCCGCGACCAGCGCGACCAGAACCGCCCAACTGTGCGTATTGCCGTAAGTCGCGACCGGAAAGTGATTACTGATCATAATGAAGACCACAGAAACTGCCATGAACGTATTGTGCTTGGATCGCAGCTTGGCCTGAGCGCCCAGGGCCGCGTCGAGCTGGTCGCCCTTTGCCGCGGCCGCCACCATTTTGCGTTGCGCTGGAAGAATGCGAAACCAAACGTTCGCCGTCATGATCGTGCCCAGCATCGCGCCCAGATGAATGTAGGCGGCGCGTCCACTGAGAACGTGAAGCAATCCCCAGGAAACAGCCGCAAGTGTGACCAGGGCAAACGCAACGAATGCAACTTCGGACTTACCCAGCGACCACTTAACCGCCACATCGTAGACCACCCATCCACCAGCTAGAACCGCCAACCCGATGGCGATGCCGCGTGCTTGGGAAATATCGGCGATGTCCGGGTCAATCAGTCCGCTGCTCGAATAGTAGACCAGGAAAAGCAGCGCCATCCCGCTCAGCCAGGTCATCAACGCCTCCCAGCGAAACCAGCGCACCTGCTCGGGTCCAACGCTGAGCGAACTCTTCTTCTCTACGGTGTAGAAACCGCCGCTGTGGACCATCCAGATTTGAGCAGGCGCTCCGCTGCCAGAATCCTTTGCCAGCTTTCCGAATTGGCCGTCGAGCCAGGTGAAGTAATAAGTCTGCCCCACCCACATGATCGCGGCGAACACGTGGAACCAGCGAACGATCAGGTTGAGGCATTCTCGAAGTTCGGAGGTCACGGGGTTCTCGCTCGCCGGGACAAACTGAGTGGTTACGTTACCATCTACGCGGCGCAATTCCAAAGGGTGAGGATCGGCTCATGTGGAGCGTGCACTCTTGCCCGCTTGCCTGCGGCAAAACGAAAGCTGTTCAACCCATACCTTCGTGCCTCAGGATGCGCAGCAAACTTCACTCTTGCCATAGCAATTCGCGCGCCGCAAGACTAAACTGACCTTTCCAATCGGGAGGATCGATCCGCGTGATTGTCGGAGTTCCAAAAGAAAGCTACCCGGGCGAGAGGCGCGTGGCGCTGGTCCCCGTAGTGATCCCCAACCTCGCCAAGGCTGGATTAGAAGTCGTCGTTGAGGCGGGCGCCGGAGAAGCGGCTGGCTACCCGGATTCAGTCTATGTCGAGAAGGGCGCGAAGATTCTGCCTGATCGTGCCGGTGTATTCGGTGCGGCCGATGTGATCGTGCAGGTTCTCTGTTACGGGTCGAACGATGTCACCGGGAAAGCTGACCTTCCCCTGCTGCGCCGCGGCCAGGTCATGATCGGCTTCCTGCGGCCTATGGGCTCGGCCGAAATTGTGCAACAAATCGCGCAGGCCGGAGTCACCTCGTTCTCGGTCGAACTGATCCCGCGCACCACGCGCGCCCAGAGCATGGACGCGCTCTCCTCCATGGGCACGATCTGTGGCTACAAGGCGGTTTTGCTCGCGGCTGAAACCTCGCTTCGCATCTTCCCCATGATGACCACCGCCGCGGGCACCATCACGCCGGCACGCGTTTTCGTTATCGGTGCCGGTGTTGCAGGCCTGCAGGCTATTGCCACGGCCCGACGTCTCGGCGCGGTTTCTTCTGCGTATGACATGCGTCCCGCCGCCAAAGAACAAGTACAGAGCCTGGGCGGGCGCTTCATCGAACTGCCGATTGAGGCCCAGAACGCTCAGGACGTCCGCGGTTACGGCACCGCGCAGGACGAAACCTTTTACGCCCGCCAGCGCGAACTTCTGACCCGAGTGGTCGCCGAAAGCGACGTTGTCATCACCGCAGCCGTGATTCCGGGCAAGAAGTCGCCCGTACTGATCACGGCGGACATGGTCAAAGGCATGGCCCCCGGCTCCGTGATCGTGGACCTCGCCTCCGAGCGCGGCGGCAACTGCGAACTCACCCGCACCGGAGAAACCGTGAAAGAGCACGGCGTAATGATTATCGGCGCCATCAATCTGGCCAGCAGCGTTCCTTATCACGCTAGCCAGATGTACGCCCGCAACGTCACGACCTTTCTGACTTACCTGATGAAAGACGGCAAGCTGCAACTGAACACGCAAGACGAAATCATTCGCGAGACCATGGTCACGCAGGGCGGCGAAGTGGTGAACGCTCGCGTCCGCGAATTTTTCAAGCTGCCGGCATTAGCCCTGGCAGGCAATTAGCCTAACGCTGTCGTTGTTATTGACGTCGCAACCGAGAAAGTGCAACTAGCCACTAGCAACTAGCCACTAGCCACTGAGGCAACACATGGGTTCCAACCTGATCGACGCGCTCTTCGTTTTCATGCTGGCGGCTTTCATTGGATTCGAAGTCATCCGCCACGTCTCGCCTTTGCTCCACACGCCGCTCATGTCTCTCACCAACGCCCTCGACGCCATCGCTGTGGTCGGCGCGATTGTGCTGGTTGGCGAGAAAAAGAGCGGCTTCGCGACCGTGCTTGGAGTCATCGCCATCGTCGCCGCCACCAGCAACGTGGTCGGCGGATTCTTCATCACCGACCGCATGCTCAAAATGTTCAAGTCCAGCCGTCCGGTGAAAAAATAAATGAACGAGTTCGCCGGCAGCCAATACGTAATCGAAATCATCTACCTGATCGCCAGCGCGCTTTTCATTCTGTCGCTCAAGTGGATGAGTTCACCCACCACCGCCCGCCACGGCATCTGGGCCGGCGAATTGGGCATGGTGCTGGCCATCGCCGGCACGCTGCTTCACAAGGGCATTGTCGACTGGACCTGGATCGTCATCGCGCTGGTTCTGGGCACCGGCATCGGCATTCCGCTCGGCATGGTGCAGATGACCGCGGTCCCCCAGCGGACCGCCCTCAGCCACGCTTTCGGAGCGCTGTGCGTCACCCTGGTCGGCACGGCCGAATTTTACCTGCGCACGCCGAACGTTCCCAAGTTCATGATGTCCGTGCTTTCGATGGAAGTCATCCTCGGCGGCCTGACCTTCACCGGCAGTCTGATGGCTGCGGGAAAATTGCAGGAAATTCTTCCCCAGCGTCCGATCACTTATAAGGGGCAGAACCTGGTCAACCTCCTGCTGTTCATCGTCGCGGTCGGCAGCGCGGTTTATCTCGTCCTGCATCCAGAGGCAAAACAGTTCTTCCCGCTGATCGTTGGCGTCTCCCTGATTTTCGGCGTTCTCCTAGTCATCCCTATCGGCGGCGCTGACATGCCGACCGTGATCTCGCTCTTGAATTCCTACGCTGGCCTTTCCGCCGCGGCCATGGGATTCGTTCTCAACAACAAATTGCTGATCATCGCCGGCGCGCTCGACGGCTCTTCCGGTCTAATCCTATCCATCATCATGTCGAAAGCCATGAACCGGTCGTTCACCAACGTCCTGTTCGGAGCCTTCGGCCAGGTGCAAGCCGCAGCCGTCGGCGGAGCAGAAGCCAAGCCGGTTCGCAGCGCGACTCCAGAAGAGGCGGCTGCGATTCTCGCCGCTGCAAATAAAGTTGTGATCGTACCCGGCTATGGCATGGCCGTGGCTCAGGCGCAACACAAGGTTCGCGAGCTCTACGACGCTCTCACTAAAAAGGGAGTTGAAGTCCGTTTCGCCATCCATCCCGTCGCCGGACGCATGCCTGGCCACATGAACGTGCTGCTGGCCGAAGCCGATATCCCCTATGACCGCCTCATCGAAATGGACGAGATCAACGGCGACTTCCCGCAAACCGACGTCGCGCTCGTCATCGGCGCCAATGACGTTACCAATCCCGCCGCCCGCACCGATCAATCCAGCCCTATCTTCGGCATGCCTATCCTCGACGTCGACAAAGCCCACACCGTGATGGTCATCAAACGCGGCATGAGCCCCGGCTTCGCCGGCATCGACAACCCGCTCTACTACTTCGACCGCACTCTGATGCTCTTCGGCGACGCCAAGCAGTTTGTCGGCGGGATCGTGCGCGAACTCACCGGCGGTCACTGAGCCGGCCGTCGCCACGTTACAACGCGGCGTGCGCTCAGGCGAATTTGCTCTTCCGTCTTTCCTTCACGCTCATCGCGCGGCCGTTGTCGATGAATGGCACTTTCTGCATGGAATCGACCTGAACGGAATCGACGAATGTGCTGCCGGGGTGTGATTCCTGGATGCGTGCCACGGCGCTGTCCACGATCCGCGCCAGTTCGGCGGCATATTCGGCGGTGCGATCGTCCCTCAGTCGGCGCTTCGCCTTTTCAGAGGAGAACCATGTAGGGCTTCGATCGAATTCTTGCGGGGGGTCGAGCCAAAGCACTTCACACAAGTAGGTTTTGACCGTAGTCTCGACTGCGCCCGAAGCAGCCGGATGTCCTCGCCCGCGCTGGCGTCGAACGTAGCGAGCAAACGAGGCCTCTTCAATACGGCCATGCACTCCAGCTTCTTCGAAGGCTTCAAGAGCGGCTGCCTGGGCGTGGGTGAGTCCAGGTTCCGCGCTGCCCTTGGGGAAAATCCAGCGCCCGCCGCGGGTCTGCACCAATAAGAATTCGATCGCCTTCCCGCGCACCCGGTAGCAAACGGCCGCGACCTGTTCCGATTTCCTGAGCCGCCGCAACTCAGACAGTCGAACGAACTTTGCAGCCGGCGGATTCGTCCTCCTCCACTGCCGGACATTAGGCACGCGGGATTCTCCAGCGCTCATTTCAATAGAGTGCCCCAAGCCGTCCAGCTTTGCCTAGAACACAGCTTGGTTCTCCGTGTCACAGTTTGTGACAACGTGACCCTGGTGACGTCTCGTGCGCCTGGGAGCGATCTCATAAATGAGTTCGGGAAGGGCACGGCTTCGGCCGTGCCGCTCAAGCGGCCAGTAATTCGGGCTTTAGCCTCTGAGGTTTCCAATCGTCTTGTGCCAGATTGACTGCCAGCTGCGGCGTTTAGGAATCCTTCTTCATACTTGCGCCGCAGCGGGGCGGGAAGACAGTATCTTGTTTCGGCCGAATTCGGCCCCAGGTGGGACTTTTTTGGAGAATCTCTGCTGTCTGCGCTGCAATCGGGAGATCGAGGCCGGGCAGAAATCCGTTTCCATGTACATGTTCGCCCAGACCGTGGGCGTAAGACCGCGCCAAAAGTCATCGGCGCAGCGCATCTGTTTCTGCCCGCAGTGTTCGGTTTCGCTGGCCATGGGACCTCCGCCAGAGGGCGCGCTCAACATCGCCGCCTGGCAGATGATCCGCGATATCGTCAGCGCCGACCCTGCGCTCAACGAAGCCGCCTGGGAGAACCTGCGCGGAGTGGTTGGGTTGTTGCCCGCGACTGGAACCGATGGCGGGCCGCGCCGCAGCGCCGGGTATTTCGAGTTTTAGCCTGAATTCGAGGCAATGCGGGCAAGCCCAAATGTCGTGCGTGATATTCTATTAACACTAGCTGCGTCCTGTTTTTGGCGGAAATCCCTCGCAGGTCCTGAAGTCGCTTCCCTGAAGAAGCCCAGATCTGAAGAAGCCCAGAACTGAATAAGAACTAGAGAAAGAACCAGAGAAGAGAAACCAGAAATCATGCTTTCAGTCAGCAATGTTTCCATGCGCTACGGCGCCAAAATACTGTTCGAAGAAGTTTCCACAGCGTTTACGCCGGGCAAGCGCTATGGCCTGACCGGGCCCAACGGCTCCGGCAAATCCACGTTCATGAAGCTGCTGAGCGGCGAAATGGATCCGCAAAAGGGCACGGTGGTGCGCCCGCGAAAGCTCGGCGTGTTGAGCCAGGACCAGTTCGCCTTCGACGCCTTCGGCGTCATCGACACGGTCATCATGGGCAACAAGCGGCTGTGGGCCGCCATGCAGGAGCGCGATGCCATCTACGCCAAGCACGACATGACCGACGAAGACGGCATGAAGCTGGGCGAACTCGAAGGCATTGTCGGCGAAGAAGACGGCTACACCGCCGAGAGCGATGCCGCGATTTTGCTGCAAGGTCTGGACATTCCCGACGAAACCCACAGCCGCAAAATGAGCGAACTGCAGGGCGGACAGAAAGTCCGCGTCCTCCTGGCGCAGGCCTTGTTCGGCCATCCGCAGGCGCTACTGCTCGACGAACCCACGAACAACCTTGACTTGGATTCGATCCACTGGCTGCAGGGATTTCTGAATGTCTACGACGGTGTGGTCATCGCTATCTCGCACGACCGCCATTTCCTGAACAGCATTTGCACGCACATCGCCGACATCGACTACGAAACCATCATCACTTACACTGGCAGTTATGACGACATGGTCGTAGCCAAGACGCAGGTGCGTTCGCAGATCGAATCCGCAAACGCGCAGCGCGAAAAGAAAATCGCCCAGTTGAACGAATTCATCGCGCGGTTCGCCGCCGGCACGCGCTCAAGTCAGGTGCAGTCGCGGCGCAAGGAAGTTGAGCGTCTGCAGGTCACCGAACTGGCGCGGTCAAACATTCAACGTCCCTTCATCAAGTTCGAACAGAAGCGGCCTTCGGGCAAGCACATCCTCGAAATCGAGCATCTGGGTAAGGCCTACGACGAAAAGAAAGTGATTCGCGACTTCACCGCCAGCATTATCCGCGGCGAAAAAATCGCGCTGATGGGCCGCAACGGAGCAGGGAAGACCACGCTGCTCAACGCCCTACTCGCGAATTCTCCCACCACGCCCGAAGCCGAGCTGCGCAAAACCAGCGGCTACGACGGCCCGTTCGTCGATTCCGGCAAAGTCATCTGGGGACACGAAGCCGCGATTGGATACTTCGCCCAGGACCACCGCAGCCTGATCGAAGGCGGCATGACCGTGCTCGACTGGCTGCATCAGTGGGCGCCGCAGGCCGTTGCCGAAGAAATCCGCGGACTGCTCGGTCAGATGCTCTTCGCCCGCGAGGAAGCCATCAAATCTACCAGCGTGCTTTCCGGGGGCGAGGCGGCGCGCATTCTTTTCTGTAAGCTCATGCTGCAGAAGCCCAATGTCCTGGTGCTCGACGAGCCTACCAACCACCTGGATCTGGAAGCGATCAACGCGCTGAATATCTCTCTGCAGCGCTATCCCGGAACGGTTCTTCTGGTGACTCACGATCACGACTTGATCGACGAAGTGGCCACCCGCATCTGGCATTTCGAGAACGACCACAAGATCACCGACTTCAAAGGCACGTACGAGGAGTACCAGAAGGCTGTCGTAACGGTGTAGGCGAGTCTCTGACCGCAAAGCTTGCAAGGAAAAGACCACAAAGAAAAGATCGCAAAAGATAAAGATCGCAAAAAAAAAAGACCGCAAAGAAAAGTCCGCGTCCTTCCCTGCGCTCTCCGCGGCCTTTCTCTGCGTCCTCAGCGGTTAAGAGCTCTTGGGTTCGCGTCACAAGTTATCCTGCAACAGGAAGCGACCCCCACTCTAAGGCCCGGGCGCCAGTTGCACCATTCCCGCTGCATGTGGATGAATCAGGTTCTCCACAGGTTTGTAACAGGTTTGCAGTTGCGTTCGCCCCTGTGCTTTGCGGATAATTACGCGGGGCGTTCTTGCGCGCCGCAGCTGTTTGCCAAGGACGTCGCGGAATACTGTGTATAGCCGAACCGATCTGCTCAGGATTCTTCACATCACCCCGCGCCAGCTGGCGAACTGGGAGCGAGCTGGCCTCGTAACGTCTTCCGAAGCGTATTCGTTTTCCGATCTGCTGGAAATCAAGAAAGTGCGCGATCTCTGCGCCATGAGTGTGCGCCCGGCGGTGATTCGCCAGTCGCTCGAGGCCATGCGCAAGCGCGTCGCCGGCGTGGAAAATCCGCTGCAGGAGTCGGGCGCATCGTCCACCAACAAGCATCGTGTAGCGTTTCGCCACGAGGGCAAACTGCTGGAGCCGATCGCCGGCCAGTTTGTGATGGACTTCTCGAATTTCTCCACCCGCGAAAAAATCATCACTAGCACGCCGGTGCTGAGATCGGAACCGCGTCCGCGCGAAGATGAAGCCGCCGGCTGGTTCGCCCGCGGCATCGCGCTCGAAGAAGATCCCAACACGCAGACCGAGGCCATCGCCGCCTACCAGCGCGTGCTCGACATCGACCCAGCCCACGCCGCCGCCCACATCAACCTGGGCACGCTCTATTACAACCGCCAGGATTTCAACCTCGCGGAAAAGCATTACCGTGCCGCGCTGGAGGCCGATCCGCGCTATGCCCTGGCCTACTTCGACCTGGGCAACGTGCTCGACGAAACCGGGCGCGTGCACGAAGCCATCCAGACCTACAAAACCGCGCTGCAGCTGGCTCCCACCTACGCCGACGCGCATTACAACCTGGCGCTGGCCTTCGAGAAACTCCGCGAGCCGCGCAAAGCCCTCAAGCACTGGCAGGCCTACATTAAGCTCGACACTGCCGGCCCGTGGTCCGTCCACGCCCGCACCCAGATCCAGCGCATCCTGCAAGCCGACACGCTGAAGCTAGTCTACAAACGCGGCTGAGGAATTCCGGTTTTACCTATTCGCTGACCTCTATTCCCTGACCCCTGACCCCTGACCCCTGATCCACGACCCCAGCCCGGGCCGCCGCCAAAGTAACTGAGGGTAGTAGCACCACCGAGAGGTTCACCAACGCCCTCAGCCCGCAATAAACTCTTCCCAAGCGACACAGACCGACACGATGCCCTGTCACGCGGTGAGCGTCAGCCCATTGTCGACGTTTCAGAAAGCAATACCTGAATGCGAAGTATGAAAGTGATATTAGGAGTCGCCGTCCTTGCTCTCGCTATCATCGCGAGTTACCCGGTCGGCTCGACGGAGCTGGCGAATCGTCTGCTGCAAGACGACATCAACGATCTTGCTGCACAGCTCGAAACCCGGACCGGATACGGTCCCTCAAAGTCCGATGACGATTACCGCAACGCCGTAGTTCGCAAGGCCACCGAGCATGGCATCGATCTTCAGCCGAACCAGGTAACCGTGGAACTCAGCGGCTCCGCGCAAGAATCCACCATCTACCTCGCGGCCGACTACTCAGTCCCGGTTAGCATGCTGGGTTTCCGCTTCCACCTCCACTTCAACCCGGCCAGCCGAAATAGCTTCCGCTATTAGGGGGAGAAAACCGCGTACACACGGAACGTTTTCCGCTTTCCAAGAACTGCTGCGCCCGGAACATGGCTGAATGCCCCGACGGAACGGGTGCCCCACTCAAGCCCGCTTTCGGCTTGAGTGGGGCTCTTTTCGATCTTCTCAATTCTGTCATCCCGACCGGAACAGATCATCGCAAGAGGCGATGATCTGCGGAGTGGAGGGACCTTGCGTTTAAGCCTCTGCATCGGACGCAGGAGATGGAGTCGCCTGGGCAACACGGACCTCGACCGCGAAATCTAAACCCCAAGATAAAAGTTGGGATTCCCACCCTTGCAAACCACGCAAGAGCCTGCCCTGAGCGGAGTCGAAGGGATGCGGCACCCTCGTTCGCGGTGGCCCTAACAGAAGGGCTGGGACACCCGGCCGCTCTGCACGAAGGTGCCATTTACCCCGCCTCCTCGCAAAATCTAGGCTGTCGATGAATAGCACTTGGGGATTGCAAGTTCTGGGGATGGAGGGTCGCCATGAAAATGCATCTAACGCCGATTGCTTGGATTTTCCTGTCCTTCGCCGTTACCCCTTCAATGGCGCAACAGCCAGCCCAGCCAGCCGTCCAACAGCAGCCGACGCAAACGAACTTTACGTCAACGAAGGGCTTCGTGCTCGAAGACGAAACGCCCGTAAGACTGCGGCTGAATCGGACCATATCCTCTGCGGATGAGCATGTGGGCGACACCGTGGACTTTGAGGTCCTGGACGACCTTACCGTAAATGGCGTTCTCGTCATTCCGAAAGGAGGAATGGCCTTCGCGACCGTGACTGAAGCTCAAGCTAAGAGGAGAATGGCACGTGGTGGAAAGCTGGACATCAATGTCGACTACGTGAAACTGGTTAGCGGCGAGAGAGCAGCGCTTCGAGCTGTCAGAGATGTCAAAGGCGGAGGTCACACAGGCGGCATGGTTGGAGGAATGGTAGCGACGAGCTTGGTGTTCTTCCCCGCTGCCCCGTTTTTCCTGTTTATGCACGGCAAAGACATCAGCATCCCCAAGGGCACAGAAATTACGGCGTATGTAAACGGAGACATGAAGCTGGACATCGCGAAGTTTGGACCGGCCGTGGCGTCAGAGGGAACAAGTACTCAGACAGCATCCGTGGACCAGTCCCCGCCTACGAGTGCGGTAGCGGGAGCAACTGCGCCGGGCGAAGCAATGGCCGAAATCTCGTCTGACCCTTTGGGAGCAGACATCGAAATCGATGGCAACTTCGTCGGAAGCACACCATCCTCCTTAGGCATCGTAGCGGGCGAGCATACCCTGAGGGTCTCAAAGCAGGGTTACAAACGGTGGGAACGCAGTCTTAGGACCTCAACGGGAAATATCAAAGTTGCAGCAGTCTTAGAGCCGATGCCCCGTGACTCCGTAGGGACGCCCCAGGCAGCTACTGAAATCCGCCACGACGCCAACCCATCCCCAGAAAATCAGCCTTCCCATTCGTCACCTAGCTCTCAGGAGCCGAACGATGACCGCCGACCTGCACGCGATCCTGCCTCTCCCGCTGATTCATCGGCCGGCCCGCCCGAAGCGGTGATCGGGGTTTGGTTCACGGGAAATCCGACTGTGAGACACGACGGGGTTGAAATCTCCGGCGTCCAGCCGAAGGGACCCGCAGACAACATCGGTATAAAGCCGGGCGACGTAATCCTCGCTATCGACGGTCACTATCTTTTCACCATCGAAGAGGTCCGCGCCGAACTTCTACGGCATGAGCCGGGAGCACGGGTGACAATACGATACCGGCACTACCAACTTATTTCCGAAAGCTACCTCACCCTTGGCGCTAGAGGCCCTGTCCCTCGGAAGTGATGTGTTGGAGAAACCTTGGACAGACGGGTGTTCCCGGATACTCCGCAAAGGGTTTGCCACCCGCCTGAGTATGGGCCAGCCCCCTATGATTGCAAGAGATGACAAATCCACCGTTCTGTGATCGGAGGCGATATGACCCACAAATTCCTTTCGTGTGTCCTCGTTTTCGCGATTGAGATGCTCCCCTGCGCGGCGCAGGAATCCACGAAGCCCGATGCAATTCCAGTCGACGTTAAATGGACACTTGATGCCGCCAATCCAACTCAGCGTACGGCCATCAAATCGGTTATCCTCCTGGTTTGCCCGAGGACCAACAGGAAGGGAACAGGGTTTCTACTGAGTGATGGCTTGATCGTGACTAACAACCATGTGGTCGAAGGCTGTACCGCCGAGGAAATGAAAGCCAATCCATTTGGTGCTCAGGAATTCGGGTTTTCGAAGATGGCCGCAGATAAGGATGTTGATCTTGCACTCCTTCACCCCTCCAGGCATCTAACCGGCGGTCTTGAACTTGGGTCTGACACGGACAAACCACTCGCCACACCCGTTACGACTTGGGGATTTCCGTTGACCTACAACGGCCTGCTCCTCTTCTCAGCGTTGGGTACATCGCGGGTTACGTCAAGGACGGAGCGAGCGGGAAAGAAGTGAAGCACATCGTTGTGAACGGAGCTTTCAACCCAGGCAACTCAGGCGGCCCGTTGTTCCAATCCGGCGACAGCAAAGTGATCGGAGTAGTCGTTGCAAAGTTCCATCTCTATCCCCCGCAAGTTGCTCAGACCATACAAATGATGCAAGCCCCAGGAGGCGCTGGAGTCTCGAGCTTTGGGCTAACCGACGAGCACGGTGAGCGATACTCGGACGCTCAAATAACAGGAATGGTTCTGGCTGAATTTTACAAAGCCACGCAGGTGATGATTGGAGAGGCTATTTCAGTGTCCGAGCTTCGAGCGTTCCTGAATAAGAAAAGGGCGGAGGTTCAGTAGCGTATTTTTGGCGGGCTGGCCCATCCTTCGCGCGTTTTCCAAAAGGCGGGACTGCGGGAAGCATGCAAAAGAGTACCGGCCACCGCCGGCCCCAATTCACCGACGGGAGCAATGCTAAAATCAACAGTCTGCCATCCTGACGATCGAAGGGTCTTGCCATGCCCGAAGCTACGCTGCAAGCTTCCGTTCCCGCTCCACTGACTACGCTCTCCGAAGATGAAATTCTTTTCCGCGACAACATTCACCAGTTTGCTGACCAGAAGATCCGTCCGCTGGTCAAAGAGATGGACGAGAAGGGAATCTTCGACAAAGATCTCATCCACCAATTTTTCCAGCTGGGGCTGATGGGGATTGAGATTCCCGAGCAATACGGCGGGGGCGGCGCAAAGTTTTTTGAGGCCATTCTTGCGGTCGAAGAGCTGTCGCGGGTGGACGCCTCGGCGGGCGTGATCGTCGACGTGCAGAACACGCTGGTCAACAACGCGCTGCTGCGTTGGGGCAGCGATGAGCAGAAGAAGCGCTACCTGCCGAAGATGGCAACCGAGGTCGTCGGGGCCTACGCCCTGAGCGAAGCCGGTTCCGGCTCCGACGCGTTCGCGCTGCAGACCCGTGCCGAACTCAAAGGCAGCGACTACGTGCTGAACGGCCGCAAGCTGTGGATCACGAACAGCAAAGAAGCAGGACTGTTCGTTCTGTTCGCCACCATCGATCCCAGCGCCGGATACAAAGGCATCACCGCCTTCCTGATCGAAAAAACTTTCCCCGGATTCGCGGTGGGCAAGAAAGAAGACAAGCTGGGCATCCGCGCCTCTTCCACTTGCGAACTGATCCTGGAAGACTGCCGCGTGCCCAAAAACAACGTGCTGGGCGAACCCGGCAAAGGCTACAAGATCGCCATTGAGACGCTGAACGAAGGCCGCATCGGCATCGGCGCCCAGATGATCGGCCTGGCCCGCGGCGCGTGGGAATTTGCCTGCAAGTACGCGCAGGAGCGCAAACAGTTCGGCAAGGCCATCGGCGAATTCCAGGGCATCCAGTTTCAGATCGCACAGATGGCCACCGAGATCGAGGCGGCGCGGCTCATGGTATACAACGCGGCGCGCATGAAGGATGCGGGAGTGAATTTCGTGAAAGAAGCGGCCATGACCAAGCTTTTCGCCTCGCAAGTGGCCGAACGCGTAACCTCGCTGGCGATTGAAATCTACGGCGGCTACGGATTCACCAAGGACTATCCCGTCGAAAAGTACTGGCGCGACGCCAAAATAGGCAAGATTTACGAAGGAACTTCGAACATGCAGCTGGCGACGATCGCCAAAATGTTGATGGCCGTGAAGTAAAAAATTGCAAAGAAGCCAGTTCAGGCCAAAAGCCGCGCCAGGCAAGGCTTTTGAGTTACATAAGAACCGGAAAAACACCCTAAACCAATCCGTCTTGCTCAATATGTGCAGCGGATTGCACATTCCCCCGCCCGGCAGCATCACCGCCTCCCAGTTAAATCACGCTTTATCAATGACTTCGCGTCATCCCTCCGTATGGTGCGCAAGCTGCAAATTCCCCTGTAACCCTGCTGTTTCGGCAGGATCGATTGGGGTGCCACTTGACGACATTGTTCGATAACGAGGCCATCAACACGATCATCGGTCCGGCTGCTCCCGCCGTGCCGAAGAAGCACAACCTGCTTCCCGTGCTCGTCGTGCTGTTCCTTATCTCTTACGGGCTCATGACGATGCTGATCATCGAGCAGGGCCGGACGATCGAGTCGCAGCGCGCCCTGATTCACGAACTGTTCCACGACAGCGAAGAACTGGCGGCAGTAAAAGGCCGCACCCTACAGGAAAGCGGTGTCGTCGACACGCAGCGTCAGGAGCAGGCTTCGACGGCGCAAGAATCGTCTAGCCAAGCTCAGTCAACCGAAATCCCGTCAGCCCAGATTCCGTCGAACGAGGTCCCGTCAACCCAGATTCCGGCGACCCAGGCTCAGACTCCGTCGACCCAGGTGCAAAGTCCGGTAAGCAAGACCCCGTCAACCCAGATTCCGTCGAACAAGGTAGTACCGCATAGTCGGGTGCAGGACCGCAACGCGAAAATGCCAAAGCCGCAACTGCAAGCTCCGTCGCGACCGGCTTCCGATTTGGCCGACGATCGGCGGGCTTTGAGAACGATCTGATCGCGGCATGTGAATTTTGTGGGAATTGAAGTTCTGTGGGAGTTGAAAATATGAAGGCTCTGACCCTAGCCTTGTTGTTGAGTTTGCCAGTCCCTAAACTGGCGCCACCTCAAGCTCCGCGGCAGCCTGCTAGCCACGTCACGCAGCGATCCAAGGGCGGCAAATGGTATTTCGCCGCCAGCGGCCACGCTATTTATTGTTACGGTCCAGTCATGGTCGTGCCCAGCGCCAAGGGCGACTTGCAACGAGTAGCCACCTTCTGCCGCGACGGTAGCGCTGCAGTCCCGCTGAAGGACTAGAGGCGATCTGTAAATCCCTTGACGGGCTGGACACGGGCGAAACCTCGGAAGCCAGAGCCTGAATATCGAGCGGCACCCTTGGGGGGCATCTGCAAGAGGTTGCAGAAAAACTTAATTTCTGCGAGCAAGAGCGAACCTCAGACGCTGAAGCGCGGACGGTCTTAAAGGGCTTAGTGGCACGACTGAACGTCGTGCCCTTCCCAAGCCGAAGCAGGGCCGGAGTT
Source organism: Candidatus Sulfotelmatobacter sp. (assembly GCA_035308125.1). GTDB lineage: Bacteria > Acidobacteriota > Terriglobia > Terriglobales > Acidobacteriaceae > Sulfotelmatobacter. The sequence goes on along the minus strand of DATGHF010000069.1, from coordinate 89,012 downwards.
TTTCGGCAACCACTGCAAGCCGTGCCCTTCCCGAACCCATCTGTGAGACGACTTCTAGTAACGTCATCCGCGCGGGCGCGGCGCGGACAGTAGTGGGCATTCAACGGTACACTTGTGTTCTGAATGCCCGAACTTCCTGAAGTCGAAACCATTGCGCAGGGACTAGCCAAGCGAATCATTGGGGACGTGGTGCAGTCGGTGTGGCTGGGGGAAAAACCCGAGCCTCTGAAATCTCCCGCCGGGGAGATTGTGGCCGCGCTTGAACACAGCCGCATTTCCCGCATCCGGCGCATGGGGAAGCACATTGTTTTCGATCTGGAGCGGAATGTAGGGCGGACAGTCGCTTCGGCAGGCTCCGGGCAGGCTTTGTCTGGCAAAGGCCGAGAGCGGAGACTGGCGGGTCGTGCAGCGAAGTCTCGGACGCCATCAGTGGCGCAGGCATTGGCGGGCAAGAGTGCCCGCCCCACACGGGCAGACCTGTGGATCGTTCATCTCGGCATGACCGGGCGGCTGCAGATATGCGAACCGCGTGAAGAAGTGGGTCGGCATACGCATGCTATCGTCAGGCTGGAATCCGGCAGGGAATTGCGTTTTGTCGATCCGCGGCGCTTTGGACGGCTTAGTGTGGCGCGGAGCGGTGACTTCGATGCCGGAGGTATGGAGCCGCTTGAGGTCGAACTGAAAGACTTCGTTAAGCTTTTCCACGGGCGCAAGACTCCCATCAAGAGCGCGCTGTTGAATCAGAAATTGCTGCGCGGTGTCGGCAACATTTATGCCGACGAGTCGTTGTTTCGCGCCGGCATTCGCCCGCGCCGCCGGGCGTCTGCGATTTCGCGCGAACAAATGAGCAAGCTCTTGGTTTCCGTGAAGGAAGTCTTGCGGGAGGCGATCGCGCTTGGCGGATCATCAATCTCCGATTACGTGGACGCCGACGGCGAAGAAGGGTTTTTCCAGCTGCAGCATCGCGTATATGGCCGCGAAGGCGAGCCTTGTTTGGTTTGCAAGACTCCGATCAAGAGGGTGGTGATCGCTGGACGCAGCAGCCATTATTGCGCGAAGTGCCAGAAGTGATGAGGCGATTGCTGGTTGTTGATTGGGTCAGTGGTCAGGGGCTGGGGATCAGGGGCCAGCAATTGCTGATTGTTGTTTAACAACCTTGTTTTTGAGGTTTTCAATCAACAATCAGCAATCAACAATCAACAATGATCGCGGTCCGCGGTTCTGGTAGTCTTTCTCAGCCATGTCCGATTTTTCCATTGGAGTCGATCTGGGCGGGACCAACCTGCGCATTGCCGCCGTCGGCACGGACGGCCAGATGCTGGAGAAAGTTACGCTTGGCACCAACCTGGCTGTCGGTCCCGGGCACGTGGTCGGTGAAATGTGCGACGCCATTCTCCGTCTCTCGGAAAAATATCGCAGCGGCGGATCGTTTCTTGGTGTGGGCGCTGGAATTCCTGGTGTGATCGATCTGGAGGCCGGAACGGTGCGCAAATCTGCAAACCTGCCCGGGTGGTCAGGATATCCGGTGCGTGAGGAGATCGAGCGACGCATCGGGGCGCAGTTCATTCTGGACAACGACGGCAACATGGCTGCACTGGGCGAGAAGTGGCTGGGAGCGGCCCGCGACGTCCCGAACATGGCGATGCTGACGCTGGGCACCGGTATCGGCGGCGCGATCGTGTTGAACGGAAAAATCTGGCACGGCATGAATGGCATGGCAGGCGAGTTCGGACACGTGCCTATTGAGCCGGAAGGCGTGCCCTGCGGTTGCGGCAGTCATGGATGCGCGGAGCGTTATGCCTCGGCAACGGCGTTGGTCCGCATGGCGCGCGAAGCGATTGCCAGCGGCGGGGCGACTGCGCTGGAGAAGGCTGCCAGCGCGGACGCGGAGTTCAGCGCGAAGTCTATTTATGATCTCGCCATGCGGGGCGACGAAGACGCGCGCCGGATTTTCCGCCGGTTCGGCAAGGCCCTGGGCATGCTGCTGGCGGGCATGGTCAACAGTCTGAATCTGGAAATGTATGTGATCGGGGGTGGAGTCTCCGGCGCGTGGGACGCTTTTGCTCCCACGATGTTTGTGGAACTGCGCGAGCGGGCGCTGATCTACGCCGTCACCGAACCGGGAAGCCTAACAGGAAAGGAAGCAAGCCGCGCGAGAAAGACGATTGTGACTCGCGCTATGCTGGGCAGTGACGCTGGTTTGCTTGGGGCAGCGCACATTCCGGTGGTCGGGCTCTAGCGGCGTGAGTCTACTGGCGAATTCTGGCGACGGCTTGCAAAAAAAACTGATTCTGTTCAGCAGTTCCAATGCTCACACGAACGCAGCGCGGTGCGCCCCAGGGCCGGAGCGGACGAATGACTACGCCTTCACGTTGCAGCCGCGCAGCGAACTCCAGAGCATCTTCATGCACGTCGCAATAAAGAAAATTCGCCCACGTCGGAACCACTCGATACTTCAGGTCTGACAATCCTTTGATCAGGATTGGCGCCTGTTCGGCGTTGAGCTGCATAGTGCGGTCGACATGATCCTGGTCTTCCATTGCCGCAAGCGCTGCCGCCTCTGCGATCGATGCTACTGAGTAGGTGTTGCGCATTTGGGCACAAGAGGCCAGGAGTTCCGCGGGGCCAAACCCGTATCCCACGCGCAGACCGGCCAGTCCGTGCGCTTTGGAGAAAGTGCGCAGGACGACTAAGCTGGCGCCTTGCCGAACGTAGTCGAGCGATCGCGAATACTCGAGTCCGCGCAGCGAAGCGAAGTGCGCGGCATACTCGTAGTAAGCCTCGTCGAGGACCACGATCACGTGATCCGGAACTCGCGACAGAAAGTTATCTACCTCCGCCGCGCTGAGAATCGTGCCGGTGGGATTGTTCGGATTCGCCAGAAAAACCAGGCGCGTTTTCGCATTGATCACATTCAGGAGCGCCGCCGGGTCGAAAGTGTCCTCACGCATGGGAGTTTCGATCAGTTGCGCTCCGGTGGCGCGCACCAGGTGCGAGTAGACCACGAAGGAACGCTCGCTGGTCACCGCATTGAGCCCGGGAGAAAGGAGCGTCTGGCAGAGATGGCTCAGCAGTCCGGTCGAGCCGGCAGTGACCAGCGTCTGCTCGGCATCAACGTTGTAACACGCGGCCAGCGCGGCACGAAGTTCATTGCAGTCGTCGTCAGGATACAGGTTTGCGTTCGCGAGAGCGGAGCGCATGGCATCGATTGCGCGCGGAGACGGGCCGAGAGGATTCTCGTTGGAATCGAGCCGGATCAGAGTGCGCTGCGATTCGGCAGGCTGCATGCGCGGTGAGGTGGGCGAGTGGCGTGCCAGTTCGCGCGCTCCGGGCGACAGCAGATCAGAAAATCGGCTCATCTTCTCTGTCGTCATCGCTGCCATCATCGCTGCCGCGCGCGGCACGATTCATCTTTATCGGAAACTTACGATCGCGTGTGCGCTCGCACATCCGTTCGCACATTATGAACGTCTTGAGGCGTCCGCTTCGCGCTGGCGAGCTTCGCGGAAGATATTGCCTTCAACTTGTCGACCTCATTCGGCGTCAGGGCGCGAAACTTGCCGGGTGGAACATCGAGCGTTAGCGGGCCATATCGCACGCGCTTGATCTTTTCCACGTGATGGCCCACCGCTTCAAACATGCGCCGGATCTGGCGGTTGCGGCCCTCCACCAGCGTGATCTCATACCACGGGTTGGCCGCTTCTTTTACGATTCGCACTAGAGCCGGCCCAGTTTTCACGCGCTTGCCATCGTCGGTGGCGATGGACACTCCCGCGCGCAGCTTCGCGATCGCGTCTTCCTTCGGCGTGCCCGCAACTTTCACTACGTAAGTTTTCGCCACGTGCGACGCGGCTTTCATCAACCGATGCGCAAGTTCGCCGTCGTTGGTCATCAGCAGCAGGCCTTCGCTGGCGTAGTCCAGGCGGCCCACGGGGTAGACGCGTCCCTTCACGCCGCGCATCAGGTCCATCACCGTGGGGCGCTTCTCGGGATCGCTCATCGTGGTCACGAATCCCTTGGGCTTGTTCAGCAGAAGATAGGTGTGGCGCTGGGCGCCGTGGAGCAGTTTGCCGTTGACGCGGATGTGATCGGTTTCGGGGTCGGCCTTGCTGCCCAGTTCGCTGACTGTCTGACCGTTCACCTGCACATGGCCGGCAGCGATCAGTTCTTCGGCCTTGCGCCGTGAGGCGATTCCGGCAGCGGCGATAATTTTCTGCAAGCGTTCAGCAGGCATGGGCGATGATAGTCGTCAGAACAATCAATTTTCCCGCACAGCCGCAGACTTCTCGATTTCTTTGGCCTCGGCGGTCTCGGCATTTTCTCCGTGGGTAGACACTTGCGGAAACGCAGCATCCTCTTCGGATGGGCTGTCATCCGATTCCCTCGGCTCTTTGCTCGCGCCTGCTTCCGCCGCGCTCTCTGCTGGAATCAACTCCGCCTGGAACGATTCTGCGACGAGCTTTTCGAACTCCTCCATGCTGGGCAGTTCGCTGACGTCCTTCAGCCCAAAGCGCATGAGGAATTCTTTGGTGGTTTTATAGAGGATGGGGCGGCCGATCACCTGCTTGCGTCCCGCGGTGGTGATGAGTTTGCGATCGAGCAGAGTTCCGATGACGCCGCCGGAATCGACGCCGCGAATATCACTGATCTCCGGCACCGTAACGGGTTGCTTGTAGGCGATGACCGCGAGCGTTTCGAGCGCAGGCAGCGAGAGGCGGATCGGCGGCTTCAGGCTCTTCGCGAAAGCTCGCACCACTTCGTGCTGCTCAGGCTTGGTTGACATGCGGTATCCGCCGGCGACCTGGCGAATTTCGATGCCGTGGTCGGGACTGCCGTATTCGGCGAGCAGTTCTTCCAGGCTGGAGCGCACGCGCGACCTGGCCTCGGCTTCGTCGGCCGCGCCTGATGCGAAGACACTTTCCTTCACGAGGTCGAGCATCTGGTCCAGAGTGATCGGCGTTTCCGCCGCGTAAATGATGGCTTCGAGTTGGGCTTTTAGACTCATAGTGGCTAGTAAAACGCGAGTTTTGAGAACTAGCAACTCGCTACGTCACCAGCAGCTTTCCTTATTTCCAGTCGTCGCGCACAGCCGCCTGTTCGTTCATGATGGCGTCGAAGCCGACGTGCTTGCGCACCGCGATCTCGCCGAACAGGCGCTCTTGCCGCACCTGGATTGCCTGCAGGCGCACCATCTCCAGCAGCGCCAGGAACATGCACACCAGCGCCTGCCGCGAAGGCACGCGCATCAGCAGTTGTTTCAGACGGATGGGCCGGTTTTCCAGCGACAGACGGCGGCGCAGGTAGTCGATCATCTGGCCCACGGTCACCGTTTCTTCGTCGACGTTAATTACCGGACGCGTGCGAACTCGCTCCAACACTTGCTGGAATGTTTTCACCAGATCGATCACGTCGGCGGCAATTTCGGGCTCGGTGCCTTCCGCCTCCATGAATTCTTTCAAAGAAGGATTCGACAGCACGGCGTCTTCGATCTGCTGCTTCTGCAAAAGCATCTGCGCGGCCGATTTGAACTTTTCGTGCTCCAGCAGGCGGTTGACCAGTTCGTTGCGCGGATCTTCTTCTTCTCCGGCGACGGCCAGCGGATCGCGCGGCAGCAGCATCTTGGACTTGATGTGAATCAGCACCGATGCCATGTAAATGAAATCTGCGGCTACGTTTACATCCAGCCCACGAATCTTCTCGACGTAGGCCAGGTATTGCGCGGTGATGCGGGCGATCGGAATATCGTAAATGTCGATATCCTGCTTGCGAATCAGGTCGAGCAGCAAGTCGAGCGGGCCTTCGTAGACATCGGTAACTGCAACCGAAAACGGAGAATCGCTCTCTTCTTTTTTTCTCTCGTCTCTCTTTCTCTCGTAGTTCGGCGAGGTCGCAACGTTTCCGTCAGGGGCTGGCTTGGCTGCCGCGACAACGATGGCAGGCGAAACAGAATCGCGCGCCGCATCCACTGAACTCACGATTTTTATTGCTTCCGTCATCTAGTCGGAACCCTTGCCCAGTCCGCGCTCCAGCGACATGCCCATTGCTGCCCGCACCTCGTTCATAGTCGTGGCGGCGGTCTTGCGCGCCCGCTCCGTGCCTGCTTCCAGAATATCCCAGGCGAGGCTCGGATTCTCCTCAAATTTGCGACGACGCTCCTGCATCGGTTTCAGCAGCTTCACCAATGAGTCAGCGGCCCAGCCTTTGCACTCGATGCATCCGATGCCCGCCGAACGGCAACCTTGGTTTACTTTCTCCATCGTGTCTTTGCTGCTGAAAATCTTGTGCAGATCCCCCACTGGACATACGTCCGGATTCCCAGGGTCCGAGCGCCGCACGCGGGCTGGATCGGTCACCATGGTCTTCAGTTTTTGCCGCACCACCGGCTCAGGGTCGGTAAGCATAATCGTGTTGCCATACGACTTCGACATTTTCCGGCCGTCGGTCCCGGGGAGCTTCGGCGCGGGCGTGAGCAAGGCCTTCGGTTCGGGGAACACATCGCCGGATTTCCCGTAGAATCCGTTGAACCTCCGCGCAATTTCGCGCGTCAACTCCACGTGCGCCACCTGATCTTCCCCCACGGGCACGACATCCGCTTTATAAATCAAAATATCGGCCGCCTGCAGGCAGGGATAACCCAGAAATCCGTAGGTTCCCAGATCTTTGTCCTTGATGTTGTCGCGCTGCTCTTTGTAGGTCGGAACGCGCTCCAGCCAGCCCAGAGGCGTGATCATGGAAAGCAACAAATGCAATTCGGCATGGGCCGGCACATGAGACTGGATGAAGATGACCGATTTGTCTGGATCGAGCCCCGCCGCCAGCCAGTCGAGCGCAACCTCCAGCGAATTCTCCTTCACTCGCGACGTGTCGGCGTAATCCGTGGTGAGTGCGTGCCAGTCGGCGACCTCAAAGAAGCACTCGTACTCGTCCTGCATGCGCACCCAGTTATCGAGCGCACCCACATAGTTGCCGAGATGCAGCTTCCCGGTCGAGCGCATGCCACTGAGCACGCGTCCACGCGATTTGGAGGAAGATGTCATTTTTCTTTAGGCAAAACAGGCGAGCGCAACCCGATCAGCCGAATCGTTCTCATATTCTGATGTTGAGGTATCACGCAGAGCTTGCATCGATACTAACACGCGGAAACCCGCATCCAGAAACCCGGTTAGCTCTTGCCCGGATGCTTTATAATCGCCGCTTTCTCGGCCAGCGATTCGCCGCTTCCCACAGAAATCCGTGAACACTCTCGCCCGCAAACTTGGTTTCACCGACTACTTCACGCTGGGTTGGGGCACGATGGTGGGCGTGGGCTGGCTGGTCGTGATGGACGACTGGCTCGCGCGCGGAGGCTCGATGGGCGCGCTGCTGGGCTTCGCGATTGGCGGCGCCGTGTTGCTGCCCATCGGTTGGGTCTACGGCAAGCTAGTGGTTGCCATGCCCGATGCCGCCGGCGAAATCGCCTACACTTCGGCAGCGTTCTCGCGCACCATCAGTTTCGCTACGGGTTGGATGATGATGCTCGCCTATTTCATCGTCTGCCCGTGGGAAGCCGTCGCAGTGGGCCGCATCGCCGGTTACATTTTTCCGCGGCTGGATTCGCTGGAAGTTTATCGCGTGGCCGGACGTCCGGTTTATTTTCCGCACCTGATCATCGGACTCACTCTTACTGCGCTTCTTACCGTTTTGAATTACCGTGGCATCCGGCTTAGCGCTACGTTTCAAAACTGGACCAGTTTCGGCACTCTCGCCCTCTTCATCGTTTTCGTTGCTGTCGGCGTCAGCCGCGGATCGCCGCACAACTTCCCGCCGTTGTTCACGCACGCTCCGTTCGTTTCTATTCTGCTTGTCATCCAAATCGTGCCTTACTTCATGACCGGATTCGAATCCGTGAGCAAAGCCGCGGAGGAAGCCAGCCCTGAGATCCGCAGCGGCAGTTTCTTCCACGCCATCTGGATGGCGATTTTTGTCGGCATTCTCTTCTACACGAGTGTAGTTGCTGCGGTTGGATTCGTGGCTCCGTGGCACGCATTGATCGGAGAAAAATTCATGACAGCGGTGGCCTTCCAGCAAGCGGTGGGTTCGCGCTGGATCGTCAATATCATACTTGCCGCGGCCTTGCTGTCACTGTTCAAGTGCTTCAATGGAAATTTTGTGGCGGCCAGCCGGCTGGTATTCGCACTGGGACGCCGTGGCATGATCGCCGCCAGTACTGGGCAGATTCATTCGCTGCATCAGACGCCCTCAATCGCCGTGCTCTGCGTTGGCGTTGCCACGGCCGGTTGTATGCTGCTCGGGGACGCCATTCTGGTTCCCATTACCGAAGTCGGCTCGGTCGCATGCGCGATAGGATGGTCGGCCACATGCCTCGCTTGCCTTTTCCTCAGACGCGCGGGAGCGCAGTCGCATCGCATCGAACTTTCGGCGATGGAACGCGGCGTGGCGGCGTTTGGATTGCTCGTGGGAGTCGCGATGCTGCTGATGAAAGTTGTCCCGCTCGTGCCCGGCCATTTCACGGTTTACGAGTGGCTGGCGCTGGCGATCTGGATCGCTTTGGGTGCGGCAGCAGCGGTTGTCCAGAGAGAGCAGGCAAAGTAGCTGGACGAAAAGGAGAACAACTTGGCAAACCTGAATTTCGCAAGACTACTGTTCATAGCTTTCGCCTTCATCATGATTTTCGCCGCCACGCCGCTCCCCGCTCAAGCGTCGGGCGGGTTCGATCTGGTCATCACCAACGGGCACATCATCGATGGCACCGGTTCACCGTGGTATTCGGGAGACATCGGTGTTCGCGAGGGAAAAATCGCGGCCATCGGCAATCTCGTGGCGGCGCCCCGCAAACGCACCATTGATGCTGGCGGCAGAGTCGTCGCGCCGGGTTTCATCGACATGCTTGGCCAATCGGAGTTTACGATTCTTGTCGACCCGCGCCTGCCTTCGAAGATTTACCAGGGCATCACCACCGAGGTTACCGGAGAAGGCGATTCGATCGCGCCGCTCAACGATGCCCTCATTCAGGGCGGTCACGCCATCTACGACCATTACAAAATTACTCCCGACTGGCGCAGCTTTCGCCAATATTTTGCGCGGCTGGAAAAACAGGGCATGGGGATCAACCTCGCCAGCTATGTGGGCGCCACGACTGTCCGCTCGATTGTACTCGGCGAAGAGAACAAGCAGCCCACGCCGGAGCAACTCGAGCAGATGAAGGCGCTGGTCCGCGACGCCATGAAAGACGGCGCGGTTGGCGTTTCCACGGCACTGGAATATGCTCCCGCACCCTACGCAAAAACGGACGAACTCGTTGCGCTCGCTACCGAGGCAGGAAAATTCGGCGGAATCTATTCCACTCACATGCGCAACGAGAGCGATTCGGTGCTGGACTCGATCGACGAAGCTTTGCGCATCGGCCGCGAAGCTGGCGTCCCGGTTGAGATATGGCATCTCAAAGTTGCGGGGAAAAATAATTGGGGGCGCATGCCGGAAGTGGTGGCCAAAATTAACGCCGCCCGGACCGCGGGGGCCGACGTTACGGCCGACACTTATGCCTACACCGCCTGGTACAACGATTTCTCTGCGTTCATTCCCGCCTGGGCGCACGAAGGAGGCTCGGGAAAACTGGTGGAGCGTTTGAAAGATCCCGCAACTCGCGAACGCATCCGGAAAGACATGCTCACGCCCTCGAAGGACTGGGACAACGAGTGGCAGGAAATTCCCGGGCCTGAGGCGGTGATGATCGGCGTGGTACAGAATCCCAAGCTCTTGCCGCTGCAGGGCAAGCGGCTTTCGGAGATCGCGAAGCTTTGGAATAAAGATCCGATGGATGCGCTGTTCGACTTTCTCATCCAAGATCCGTTCTCCGACGTGGCTGTCTTTGGCATGGCGCAGCCGGACGTCACTCTGGCGCTGCAGCAGCCCTGGGTTGCCATCGATAATGATTCTTCCGGCACGTCGCCGGATGGAATCCTGGGTCAGGAGCATCCGCATCCCCGCGCCTACGGCACGTTCCCGCGCATTTTGCGAAAGTACGTCCGCGAAGAGAAAGCGTTGACGCTGGAAGACGCCATCCGCAAGTTCTCTGCGTTGCCCGCGCAGCGCCTGCGGCTCACCGACCGCGGAGTTCTCAAGGGCGGAATGTGGGCCGACGTGGTGGTTTTCGATCCCGCAACCGTGCGCGACCTCGCCACTTTCGACAATCCCAACCAGCTTTCCGAAGGCATGGAATATGTTCTTGTGAACGGTGTCCTGGTGATCGATCAAGGCAAGATGACGGGGGCGCTTCCAGGAAAAGTTTTACGGGGGCCGGGATATCGACCCTAGGAGGCTGCGGAAAAACTCGTTGTGGACACAAATACGACCACGAGGGCTAAAGCCCACCTGATTTCAGAGGCTTTACGCGGCGCTGAAGCGCCGCTCTTCCACGGTACTACACGCATTCGTAAGTTTTTCCGCAACCTCCAAGAGGGAACGCTGAAATCTTTGAGGATCACTACGGTGGCCGGCTACGGTTTCAGCCGCGCCTGCGTCTCCGGACTTACCACCTGCGTGACGCGTGGTTCTGCAACCGTGCCGCCAATGGCGTAGGTCTTTGTGCCACCGGACGAATCGGGTTTGCTGGCGAGCCTCAGGTCGAGTGCGCGGCTGAAAGATGCGGTTCCGCTGATCAGAAACTTTCCCGCAGGAGAATCCAGATTGCCTTCTTTGATCTCAATCTTGCCATTTTGCAGATGCACGCGCGCTTGCATTCGCTCAACCTTCAACGAGTCACCGTCGCTTACCAGCAGCAGATGGGGCAACATTCCATCGTGCATTTCAAATTGTAGAGTGCCTTCGGCGGAATTCCAGAATGCGGACGAGACAACGCCCGACGCAGTCATTTGATAGCTGCCACTCGCCGTTCCCGCGATCCAGTCATCGTGCATGGCGGCGGCCATTTGCCGCAACGCGATTCCGGTCAAAGTGCCGCTGCCGGTATAGACCGCAGGCCTCACGCTGAAATCCGCCTGCCATTCGCCGCGGTGCTTTCCTCCCAGCAATTCTGCGCGCAGATCGGAAAGGCGGAGTTGCCCGGCATCGAGAGATACGTCGGCCGAAACATGATTCGCCCAAATCTGATTTACCGGAAACTGGTTCGTTGCGGGAGCGTGCAGCAGCAAACGGTTGGCGGTGATTTTGCCATCAGCGTGCAGGCTGGTGAAAAATGTGGGTGCCAAGGGATCGTTGGCCGTCGACAGGCGATACCACGGGCGTGGCCGCGCTCGGGGGCTTAGCCACTGCGCGACGTCACTCAACCCGAACTGGTTGGTATTCAAGTTGAAGCTGACGGCGCATGCGCCTGGCGTGCCACAACCGCGCGGCAACTCGAGTGATCCTGTCCAGAGCGCGTGGGCGGCGTTGGCGCTCAGTTTCGTGACGAGTACTTTGTCGGGCAGGAGTTGCAGGTTGGCCGAAGAAATCTCGATGGGTTCGTCCACTCCGCGCACTTCGGCACGCACGTTGTGCAGTTTCGCTGTTCCGGTAACCTGCGGCCGGGCGAAGTTAACGCCGGAGGGTGTGCTCCCCATCCAGCCGCGCCAGGTTCCGGCAATTTGCAAATCCACTTTGGCCTGTCCATCCACTGTGGCGGCGAGCGCGGGCAAACCGAATAACGTAGCCATGCGCAAGGTTCGCGCGACCTCGGCATCTCCCAGCAGGCCAATTCCGTAACCCGAATGGCCAGCCCAGCCCCGCACCGTGGGCCCCGCGCCACGTCCAGCCGCGAGGGGAAACGGACCGAAGTGGAGCCGCCGTTCGCCCGCGAGCGAACGATGTCCCGACCGGCGTGTGCCTGCATTGGACGGCGGCAAAATCTCCGCCGAGTCGTCTGCAACAAATTTCAGAGGAATGCTCGCTGCATCCAATTCCGCCTTACGGCTCGCCGAGGTGAGGCGAAGGTTGGCCATCTCACCACTGCCGGAAAACTCACCTGCTCCGTCGGCGAAACCATTTCTGCGCATCTTCAGGATGCCGCGGATTTCTCCACTGGCTTCGATATCTTCCGGCAAATTCTTTTTGGCGCGCTGGGCCAACGTGACCAGGGCGCCGGCTGGCAGATCTTCCGCATTCAGCACCAGGTCATAGCGATGACTCGCGGGCGATCCCATGTCGCCTTTCAGAGTAAGCTGACCGCTCCCCACCGGAACGCGGCAGAAAACTTCGTGCACCAGGTGATCGACGGAACTGTAACGCCCGTCGCAATGTGCCGCCAAAGGAAGCGCCTGGCCGCTGGAAATGTCATAGCGACGGAAGTCCTGCACCGAAGCGTCGCCGCTCACCCGCAGACTGGCTGGGGTTCCAGTGAGCGTAACGTCCAACTGCACTCCTCCCCGCCAGCCCTTATCTTCGCCGCTCACAAATTTTGTGAGCTGCCCCAGTTGGGGCCGATCCCACTCGACACTGAATTGCAGCGGCGTTTCGCGCAGTGTGGCGGCCCGATGCCAGGTTCCGTTTACCCGCAGAATACCGGTATCGTTCAAATTCAAATCGCTGCGGAAGGGCTCGGCTTTCAGGCGGATGCCCCACGCATTTTCCGAATCTTGCCACAGGGCGAAGTCGGCGTTGGTCAGGGCGTAGGGCTTTTTTTCTCGTCCGGATTTGAAATTGATTCGCCCGGAAGTTACCTGAATGTAGGGGAAGGCAGGCCGCGCTTCCGATCTGGCTTTAGCCGTGGGAGCGAGGGGCACATTGGACGCGTGCTGTAACAGGGCTTCCAGATTCCATCGGCCGTTGTCGCCGTGGACCAGATTGAGGCTGGGTTCGGTCACGTCGAGCCGAGCGATCTCCAGGCGGCCTCTCACCAGCGATGTCAGCCGCAAGTCGGCCGTCACCTCAGGCGCACGCAGCATGGGTTCCTGGCCGAATGCGGGATCGTCGTACACGACGAGATTCTGCAGGTCGAATCCCGGACGCGGCAACAAGCGCAGATGCACCGATCCGATTTCAACCGGACGCGCGAGGCCAGCGCTGATTGACGCGGCAATGCGCGACTTCAATCGCGATGCGCCCGGACGCAGCAGAAACAATAGCAGCAGGAGAACTGCCGCAACGGCCATGCGGCGTTTGGACCTGAAAAACTTCACCGTACCACTCGCAGAGTGCGGCGCCATCGCGTCTCGTCGAAGAAGTGAATAATCACGCGGAGTAAAAATCCCACCCGATCTCCAATCGAGGTCTTGCGATACTGGTCGCTCGGCGTCTCAAACGACCAGTAAATGAACATGGGACGCCCAATCACATTTTCCTTGGGAATGAAGCCCCAGTAGCGGCTGTCGAGGCTCACATCGCGATTGTCTCCCATGGCGAAATAGTGATCCGGCGGCACCACGAGGTCGTCGCCCTGGATGTGGGTCGGCAACTCTTCTTCCCAATACGGAATTACGTTGTAGGCTTCCGAGGGCGGCACCGCGGGGAAATTATCGCGGTAAGGATTGAAAGCGTAAGCATCCTGGTGAATCACATACGGCTCCTTCAGTTCTTCGCCGTTGCGATACACCACGCCCTTGCGCAAGTGGATGTGGTCGCCGGGAATCCCCATGATGCGCTTCACCACGTAGGTTCCAGATTCCGCCGGGTCGGGATGCAGAAACACCACAATGTCTCCGCGACGAATATCCCGGTAAGGCAGCAGCGGCCCCACCCACGAACTCTTGGGCGCAAACTGCACCCGATTGACGAATACGTGGTCGCCGATGAGCAGCGTGTTTTCCATCGAACTGGATGGAATTTCAAACGCCTGCATCACGAACGTGATGATGAAGAGTCCAGTGACGAGAACCGCGGCCAGCGAAGCCAGAAATTCGACCGGCGTCTCTTGCGGTTTCTGCTCTTCGGGGGTTTCGTTTTTGTCGTCTTTTTTCGCCAAGGTGATTGATCCAGAATTGCTTGTCGTGAACATCGAGAGTAGCGCTGTCGGCACGCTTGTGTTAACTCTGACGGACTACCAGAAGCTGTCTCATAAATTTTTCGGCGGCCGAACGCGAGCGAAACCTCAGAGGCTAAGCCCGAATCCTCGGCCATTTGAGCCGCACGGCTTCAGAGGCTGCGGAAAAACTCGTCCTGGACACAAAATACGAGCACCAGGGCTAAAGCCCGCTCTGATTTCAGGGGCTTTCGCGGCGCTGAAGCGCCGCTCTTCCACGGTATTGCAGGTATTGCATGCATTCGTGAGTTTTTCCGCAAGCTGTGAAAGCCGTGCCCTTCCCAAACCCATTGATGAGACGGCTCCTAGTGTACCAGCCGCAGTGTCCGATTCCAGCGCGTGATCTGGAGCACGTGCGTCACCGCATACGCGATGTGGTACAGCCTGCCGCTGAAGGAAGCTGCCGGATCCCGATCCCAGGTCTGCACCGACCAGTAAATCAGCAGCGGCCTGCCGATGATATTTTCGCGCGGCACAAATCCCCAATACCGGCTGTCCTGGCTATCGTCGCGATTGTCCCCCATCACGAAGTAATGCCCTTCCGGAACAATCAACTGGCCGTCTTCCACCAGCTTCCGCATCTCCAGCCACCACTTTCCTTCCAGGCCCAGCGCGGGCACATCCAGGCGCGGGAAGTTGTCCCGGAACATATTGTCGGAAGGAAACAAAAACCGCACATAGGGTTCCGGCAGCGGCACACCGTTGATCCAGACTTGCTTATTCACCAGTCGAAGTTTATCTCCCGGCACGCCGATCACTCGCTTCACAAAATGCTGCTTGGGATCGACCGGGTAATGAAACACGATGATGTCGCCGCGCGCAATCTTCTGGTAAGGGATAAGATAACGGCCGGCGCCCCGGTCGCCGTAGCAGAGTTTATTAACTAAAAGATAATCCCCCACCAGCAGCGTGTTCATCATCGACTCCGAGGGAATCTGAAACGCCTGCACAATGAAAGTAATCACGAAGACCGCAATCACCACGGTGCCCAGCAGGGATTGCAGCGAACCGATCAAGTCCGTTCCCAGGGTGCTCACGATGCGGCGGCCGCCCCTGGCGCCCGTTGCGCTCGGCTCAACGTGGATGGTCTCGACCTTGGTGTCAGTATCCGAGCCGCCGTCCAGGGGCAACGCGGTCGCAGGCGCGGAGGGTTCGCCCGCGGCGGAACCCGTTTCGGTTTGCGCGATTCGGTGGTCAGCAGAATCCATGAACTCTACTTCTCCGCAGTTTCCGGGACAAGCGCTTTGTCTGTAGCTGGTTTCGATCGCGAAGCCAGGTAGGTGAGCAGTTGCCGTGCCGCGTCCTGTTCGGCGGTCTTCTTAGTCGATCCCTGAGCCCGCCCCACGAACTCTCCCTTGAGTTTCCCATCTTTCATATTCAGACGGACCTCAACGGTAAACGTCTTACTGTGCTGCGGTCCCGCCTCCTGCACCAAAACATAGGAAGGCTGCGGCAACCCCAGGCCCTGCAGAGCCTCCTGCAGCGCAGACTTGAAATCGGTGACCGGAAGTACGCCACCTTTAAGTTCCATGCGCTCCAGTTCCGGAGCCACGATTTCTCGCAACACGAACTCGCGCGCTGCCTCCAGCCCGCCATCCAAGTAAACCGCCGCCAGGATGGCTTCGAGCGCATCCACCAGCAGCGCAGTCTTTCCCCGCCCGCCGCTTTTTTCTTCGCCCCGGCCCAGCCGCAAATAATGCCCCAGTTCCAGTTGCTGCGCCACCTGGATCAAATGCCGCTCACTTACTAGATGCGCGCGCAGCTTGGAAAGTTCGCCCTCGCGAAAATGGGGAAAGCGCTGAAACAGTTCTTCGCTGGTGACGAGCGACAGCACGGCATCGCCCAGGAACTCCAGTTGTTCGTTGTCGCTGACCTTGTATTTGCTCTCGCCCGCCTGTTGCGATTCCTGTTCGCGGGCCTGCGAACTATGGGTGACCGCCTGCTCCACCACCGCGCGCCGGCGGAAATGGTAGTGCAGGGCCGTTTCCAGCGCGGTGATTTCCCGTTCTTTCATGCTGAATCCAATCCCGGCCGCGCGCTCAAGTCGACAAGTTCAAGCGAAGTCGGGAGTCTGCCATTCCGAGAAAAGCGATGTACTCTTTGCAAGCTTGCACTACCAGAGTCCACTGAGGGTGTTTTCACCCAGTCCTGCGAAGCTTCACTTTCGCGCGAGCCTTATTTCGGCGCCGGTGTTGTTCCCGGCGCGGTGCCGCTGTTGATCTGGGTCAGGCGATCTTTTTCGTCGCGCGCGGCCTTTCCCGCGCTAGTGGTCGCCGGGGTCAAATCGACGGCCTGGTTCGCGTACTTGAGAGCCTCCGCATATTTTTTCTGCTGATCGAGGGTCAGCGAAAGCCGGAGCACCGCAACCGGATCTACCTGCTGCGGAAACGCGTCAATGGACTTGCGCAAATCCGCCTCGGCATCGGTCCACGCCTTGGCGTTGTATTCAATCGTGCCGATAATGGAGTACGCTTCCGACCGCAGAAAGCCCTTAAACGCGTTGATCTGTTCGGGTGAGTATCCCGTCGTTGGCACGTCTGTATCCACCGTGATCAAGGCCCGCTGCGCGTCCTTCTTGGCTTCGTCCAGCCGCTGTTCTTTATCCAGGTCCGTGTCGCGAGTCCGTTCCGCGAGCACCTGAGCCACCCCCACCAGAGCGGTGGGATCGTCAGGATCAAACGCCAGGGCCTTGCGAGCTAGTTCCAGCATCTTGTCGGCGTTATTTGCTTGCTGGTATCCCGCCATTGCGGTCTTGTACAGGATCCCACGCAACTCGCTGTCCGGGAACTTGGTGGCAAAATCGTCGGCCGCTTTCTCCTGTGCGGCCGGGTCCGTCAGGGCCCCCGCCGCCTTGTAGGCGTCAAATTCCTCTTTGGTTTTGGCCATCGGCGGACGCTTGCCCTGCGGGGATGCCGCCGTCTGCCCGGCCGCCGGCGGGGTCTGCCCACTCTGTGATGCCGGCTTATTCGTGTTCGTGCTTTGCCCCAGACTCCAGGACGATATTCCCAGCATTGCGACCATCATCGCTGCACGCTTCATGCTCTCTCCTTGCCTTCGAACTTCCTCGAATTTCAACTCGCCGTTACTACCCTCCGCCGTCGCCCGGACAACCCGGCATTGTAACCGGAATTAGAGCTCGACTGTCATTCTGGCGAGCGTTTACTAGCGCCTCAGTCGGGGCGATGCTCATTTGGGGACGGCCTGCCCTCGACAGGCTCAGGGCAGGCTCTCGGCTGTCCGGTCGAGCGAAGTTGGCAGGTTCCTCCCCACCCGGCCGGCAAACTGGGACACCATTGTGTCCTCGCCCTTACTGCGGTTTCGCCGGCGGCTCGTAAGCCCGCGCCAGTCCGCGTTCCGCCGCTGCCTTGATTTCCGGCAGCTGTCCGCCCGCCGTCAACGCTGCCCGGTATTCGATCACGGCCGCATCGCGGTCATCCTTCAAATCCATAATCCTTCCCAGATACACATGCGACCAGGCAATCACGCGGGCTTCCTTGGCTTCTGCGATGGCTTTATGAAAGTTATCCAGCGCCGCCGGCATGTTCTTGTTGGCCACCGCCACTTCCGCGAGGATAAACAATGCCCGCCCCTGATCGCCGATTTTTCTATCCAGCGCCTGTTGTGCCAGTTCCTGCGCGCCTTTAGTATCTCCCGCCGTCAGCCGCTTTTCCGCATTCACCAGCATCTGGCGATCCTGCAGGCGCGACAATTGCAGCAGTTCCGGCGATGCGGACTTGGCAAAATCCACCTCTGCGGCCGCCTTTTCTTCCTTCCTCACGTCCACGGCATCCAGGATGTCCCCGTACGCGGCGCGAATCCCCGCTGGATCTTTCTCGAACGCCACCAGCGAGCCATAGAAATATTTCGTAAGGACGTACCCCTGCCGCACCGCCTCGTCCACGGCCTGCACCCGCATTGCCTCGGCGGTCTGCTTGGGGCCGGTGGTACGAATCTCGATGGCCCGCACCAGGCACTCGGTCACCAGCAGCGAGATGTCCGTTTTGAATCCTTCTTCCAGCGGCGCGCGCTTCACCGACTGCAGCAGCGGCTCCAGCCGCTTGATCGCGCTGGGGTGCTTTTCCGCCAGCGGATCCATCAGGTAATGCAGGAAGGTATGCCGGATCTCATCCATCTTCAGCGCCGACCCGGCCCCCGTGTCCGGCGACGGGAACACCACCACGTCGTAGGCCGATCCGTAGTTTCGCGCGTTGGTCTGGCTGGGGTCGCCCATGAAATCCATATAGACCGTGAACGTCCGCCCCAGATATCCGCCGGACTGCAGCTTCAGGTAGATTTCGGTATCGAACACCATCTTGGCCAGCGGCTCGTGGTAGCGGCCCGCCAGCGCCGCATAGCTATTCCGGTGCCTCTCCCAGATTGTGTGCAATCCGGCCTTCTCATAGAACTTTTCCAGCAACGCCCCGAACGGCGCCAGCGGAGCCGCATCCGGGGGCATTTCGTCCTCTTTCACCTTGGGAACAAATTGCGGTGGACCCTGCAGGTACAACGCCAGTGATACATACTGGGATAATTCGTGGGCCGCGTCGTTGGCTCGATTCGCGTTGTAGAACTCGCAGAGCGCGTTGGCGCTGGCCTGCGCATCGTCCGACGACTTCAGATTCTTTTCCACCTCGGCCCGTATGTTCAGCCGCATAGGATCGGAAATCGTCAAGTCCTGGTCGTACCCGCAAGTGTTCAGCGCGGTCAGCACCGAGAACAGAGTCTCGCTGGTATCCAGCGTAATCGGCGAATTGCCCTGCCCCGCGCACAGCGGCGCCAGCAGCCCCAGCAAAGCTGCCAGAAACGGCCCTCGAACCCGTAGTCTCAGGAAAAACCTCCCGCAGGATGGCTGCTGCAGTTAATCAAAAATGACCGCAACGATGGCCGCACCATGGTCGTGCCGGACGATCGCTGCCTGACGGCCACACGACGGACAGAAACACAATTAAGTCTAAGGGCTTCCCGTCAGAGGGTCAAACCCGGATAGGGCCCCGGCTCCCGAATTATGCTTTGATCTTTTCCGCTAGACGGCGGCCTAGTTCAATCGCTGGATGCTCAAACGCGTGGCAAGGACCATTGGGATGGTGGTCCAGATGACCCGGAAAAGCAACTAACGGGCGGTGCTTCGGCGGCACCCACGGATGAATCGAGCGCCGCCCAGAGATAACTCCAGGCGCAAATCCGCGTCGCGTAAATCACTGACGAGAGATACACTGCTCCTGCGCGGAATGATAGGAGTCGAAGTTCCTGGGAGTGTAGTGAGTCTTAACAGTTTGGCAGGACAATCGGGTAGAGGAGTGGCACTGCGGCACGCTGCCTCGAAAATCAGCAGCGTTTCCGCACATGTCACACGCAAGGCCGACCGGTACAGGTCACACTGGCATGGGGCGATTCCGTTCTCTGCTTCTTGGCGGAAACGATCGTGAAGCCGGGCGCCGGTTTCTATCGACCCGAACTGGATTGCCTGCGTTTTTTCGCCTTCTTCGCTGTGTTCATCTATCACACTCTCTCCAGCGAGCCCGCTTACTATTCGGTGCGCCATGTGCCCTTTAGTACGCTTATAGCGAGTGCGGCCTCTGCGGGAAGGTTCGGAGTTGACCTCTTCTTTCTTCTCAGCGCCTATCTGATCACCGAACTCCTGTTGCGCGAACAGGAACAATTTGGAAGAGTCGAACTGCGCTCGTTCTACCTGCGGCGCATCTTGCGCATTTGGCCACTCTATTTCCTTGGGATCTTGATCGCCGTACTGTTGCCGCTGGTGGATTCCAGTGAGTATTTTCCTCTGAGGTATGGTCTTGCCTTTGTGCTCATGTCGGGGAATTGGCTTATCACCTTCGGTCTCCCAGCGCAATCACTCATGATGTCTCTGTGGAGCGTTAGCTTCGAGGAGCAGTTTTACCTGCTTTGGTCAACATTTATTTCCCGAACCCGCCATGCCAGGTCGCTGCTATACGCCAGCGGAGGGCTGTTCGCGACTGCGACGCTGGCCCGACTGATTCTGCTTGGCCACGCTCGCGCCGTTCATTCCGAGGTTTTGATTTTCACCAACACCCTGACCAGACTGGATCCCCTTGCACTGGGCATTGCCACGGCCGTTCTCCTGCGCAAGAAACAGCCTGTCTATAAATGGATAACCCGCCTGGCGTTCCTTATCGCAGGCTGTGCGCTTTGGCTGGCGGCCGGACATTCTTACAGCTTGACCCGGAGCTACATGTTGTTAGGCTACCCAGCCATGGCAGTGGGCGCCTGGCTGATCTTTCTCTCTGCCCTCGGCTTAAATTTGGCTCCGCGCTGGCTCCGGTACCTGGGAAAGATTTCTTATGGTCTCTATGTTTTCCATGATCTGGCTCTTTATATTGCCGCGAAGGCTATGGGAGGGTCCATTCATTCTCTTCGGTTGTTCCTCGTCTACTGGTCCTTGGGCCTTTTAGCCACTATCATCATGGCAGCTCTTTCCTACCAGTTTCTGGAATCTCCGTTTCTGCGGCTGAAAGAACGCTTCACCCGCGTCAAGTCCCGCCCTGTCTAGGGCGTCCAGACTGGGCGCGCGGAGGCGGTCATGCGAGAATGAATCGAGGTTCCCTCGGCGGCCCATGAGTCGCCAGCGCCCTGCTTATCACTCGCCATGGAACTACCCCGCGCGGCGAGCTTTTTCACCCAGATCCGCTCTCCCCGGTGTCGGCGGCGGCGCCAAACGGTGCCCCACTCGGATCAGCGGCCGCTCCAGCAGTTCGTAACTCAACACTGCAGTCAGCAACAGCATCGCTAGGTTGATGGGAAATCGTTGCAACAAAGAAAACGGATACCTCGCCCCCGGGATCAGAAACAACTGCTGCCACAGGTACAAACTGTACGATAGCCGCCCGATCCACTTCATCACGCGGTTTTCGAGTAGCCGGCCAAACCCGTCACTTGGCCGCAGTACCGTCCCGGCCACCAGGCCAGCCAGCAGCATAGATTCCAAAATGCTGTAAATGTGCTTTCGCAGCAGCACTTGAAACAGCAAATACGAGACTACACACGCCCACCATACCCAGGCCGTAAAGTGCCGTTCCAACCATCCCCGCCAGCGCGGTTCCGCCAGAATCAAAGCCGCCAAGCAGCCCAGCAAAAGTCCGTCCAGCCGCACGTCGGTGCGCGAACCAAACAGCAATCCTGGCACGTGCCGCTCCATCCAATGGTGGTGAAAGTCCCACCACCGCCAAAGCGCAATCGCCACGGCCATGCCCCCTGCCACAAACCGCGCGCGCACCCGTCCTGAAAAGGCTAGCAACGCCGGCCAGAGAAGATAGAAATGCTCTTCCACCGCCAGCGACCAGTAGTGGATGGTGTACCCCCCCCAACCCGCATGGATCCAATCGGGGGACACATAGTTTCGGAAAAATAGAACGCAACTCGCCCACTCTAGCGGAGTGACCGTCACGATTCCGACCATCCCAAGGACGCCGATGAACGCCAGATACGCGAATGCTGCCGGCAGAATGCGGCAGCCCCGTCGGATATAAAAGCCACGTAGACTGATGCCCCCGGTCAATTGCTCTTCCTCGAGCAGTCGCGAGCAAATCAGAAACCCACTGACCGCAAAGAATACGCTCACGCCGTTCGGACCGGTTCGCAGAAACGAGTACCAGCGGGAACCCCGGAGAATCCCCCCGGTTGCGTGATCGAGCAGTACCCCCGCAATGGCAATGGAGCGCCACCCATCCAGCGTGGCCAGATAACCGGTACGAGCTTTCGGCAAAGACTCTTTGGAAGGGCAAGGACTCAGAGCAGCAGCAGAGGCGGGAGAACTCAAAGGGCTGGAAGGGCTAGAACCCATAAGGCAGTCAGAATCCGGCAGCAGTCCGCAGGTCCGCTCGCTGCTCGTCCATCCCCACCTGCCCCGCTTGCTCGCGCTCACCTTCTCTGGCGGGGAGGCCCGCCGTTGGCGGGGAACTCCGCTCTCTTGCTCTCCGTTCCCGCACCCGAAGCATGGGCTGCTCTATCAGATAGTAGGAGAGGGAAGCCAGTGCTACCGCAAACAACACAAAGTACCAGGGATTTCGCGGACCGTAGATAAACAGCTCCTGCCACAAATACAGGCTATAACTAATCTTCCCCAGCCAAACGATAGGCTGGAGATTCAAGATTCTCCACGGACAGCATCAACAGCGCCGCGGTGGTTCTAATTTTGGGCATGCGAGGCGCAAAAATGGCCAGCAGGCAGCCCACTGCCAGGGTGTCGGCCACCGCCGGAAAATTCTGTTGCGTCGTGTCCGGCAGCTTGAGAAGGAATGTTCCTATCCGGTAGATCGGAGCGAACGCGATCACCATCCCCAGAATTACAACTCGATGCTGGTACCACTTCTTCAGCACACTCGGCCACAGAAAATAAAACTGCTCCTCAACACTGAGCGACCACAGGTGAGCTAACATCCAGGGACGGGACAAAGAAAAGTTCATCAGGTAGAGCATCGCTGCAGCCACGTCATACCACCGCAAAGAGTGCCGATAAAGTACAAACACCGGTAGCATGAACGTCATGGCCGCAGGAAGAATCCGGTAAGCCCGCCGCACATAGAACTCGCGCAAACTTATCGTCGATGTCTTGGCGTGCTCCTTCAGCAGCAACGTTGTAATCAGGTAGCCTGAAATGACAAAGAAGATCCGCACCCCGAGATTGGCATAGGCCTGCGCCACGGGTGAGGCGTAATGCCACGTGATCCAGTGGCCCGTCACCACCAGCGTGACAGAAATGGCACGCAGGCCGTCAAGGGAAGGGATTCGTTTCACTGCGTCGCATGATAGCACTGAAGGCGGTGAAAGGTTTGAGCCGCGAAAGGCTATCCGCCCGGACACACGGTGCTCAGCTTCTCGCGTTCTTTGCGAGAAGTGGGGACGGTAACGCGAGCCCCGTCTGGTTTACCCGCGTACGCTGATCTTGGAAAACGAGAGCACGGCTCGTCCCGCGGTGGGCTTGCCCATCGACAGCGCCGGACGGAAGGTGGTGAAGGTCATGAAATCAATCAGCATGCTCTTCACCTGTGGCGCCAGAACTTTCCCATCTTCGGGATCGGAAAGAATGCGGTAGTCCTGTACCCGCCCGGTCGAGTCGATGTAAGCCTCGATCACCAGCGAGTCGTCATTGATCGGATTCATGCCGAACGAACTCTGCTGCAACTCCGGCGCTTTATTCACCATCACCAGCGGAACGTCCTGGTTATTGGCGCGCAAGGTCGAGGGGATGGCAAAGAACGCCATCACCAGCCCGAAAATCACCACCGAGCTCAGAAATCCCGCCGCCGCCGGAACCATAAACGCGTTCAGCGCATTCTGCAGCCGCACCAGCGGACCCTGCAGCGGCTGCCGGGCGTTCGCCGCTTCCCGCGAAATCGCCAGCCGCAACTTCAATCCCAGGTCTTCCGGAGCCTTCGGCCGGCCCACGCTCACCAGCATGCGCTGCGTCTGCCGCAACAGCTGGTAATCCTGCTGGCATGCGGCGCAGCCCGCCAGATGCCGCTCCATTGCCAGCATCTGCTTGCCCGTGACCGCTCCATCCAGATATGGAGAGAACAGCCCTTTCGCCTCCGTGCACCGCATTTCTCGTGCACTCATGGCATCACCTCAGCCCTTCTACCCCCTCCAGAAACCCGCGGCCCCGGTTCACTATCTTCCAGTGCCGTCAACCCCAGTTCCGCTCCAACTTGCCGCACATATGGCGTGAGCCGCTGTTTCAGCGCTTCCCGCCCGCGCGTAAGGCGCGATTTCACCGTGCCTAGCGAAATCTCCAGCACTTCCGCAATCTCTTCATATGACATTTCTTCCAGATCGCGCAGAATCAGTGTCGTGCGGTACGGCTCGGGCACTTTTTGCAGTTCCTGTTCCACCCTGCGCTGTACTTCATGGTGGGCAACGCTGTCGAAAGGAGAGTCCGCGTGATCGGTCAACGCCACCTGCATCTGCAATGACATTGCGCCTTCGGTCGCGTTGTCCGATTCCGCCGGCTCAATCGAAGTTTCCTGCGCCTTGTGCCGGAACCACCAGCGTCTGCGGTTCGCCGCCTCGTGCAGCGCGATGCGATAAATCCAGGTCTTCAGGCTCGACTGCCCGTTGAACTGCTTCATGCCGCGAAACACTTTCAGGAAAACTTCCTGCGCGGTTTCGGCCGCGTCCGCCGGATCGCCCACGATCCGGTACACCAGCCCGTACACCGGCTGCTGGAATTCGCCAATCAGCCAGGCGTAGGCTTCTTCCGATCCCGCCTTCAACTCCGCGACTACCGACGCTTCCTGCGTCTGGCTATGCGCCGCGATCGGACTTGCCAGATTCCCCAAGGTGGTTGCTCCCGCCATAATCCTCCGGCGTACCCCGATTATAGGATTTTCCACCCGTCCGCGCCCGGAAATTTCGGCCCTGGCCCAACCTCTCGCGACCCCCCCAGGGTTGCTCCGCCTTTTTCGGCAGACACGGTTCTTCTGAGAAGATAGACTCCGCCAACGTGCCTGAGGTTCCCGCAATAAGTGGCTTATTTTCAGCGGATCCAGGGAGAGGATTGTGGGATAGAGACAGTCATCGAAGGCTGCCTGCCCGCCCTGCGACGTCACGTAAGGTAACCATTCACAGGTTACCTGGGTGAAAACAAAAGGACGCCGCGGGCCAGGGCCTCTTACTCACACCAGCCGCGCTTCACTGGCGGGAAATATTGTCACTCTCCCGCACCAGCGCTGCCACCGCGGCGGTGAAAACGCTGCGCACTCCGGGCTCGAAATCGCGCAGAGACTTGCCGATCGCGAGCATCGCCATTCCGTGCGCCAACATCCATAGTGCCAATGCCACGCGGGTGTGATCTTCCGGAGCCCCGCCCAGCCTCTCGGCCAGCTTTCTTCTCACCGCGTCCAGCGCAGGCCGAGTCTCGCGGCTGGGGGGTCGGCCTGCCCGCGACGGGTGGAAGAGTTCGTATTCATGCTGATAAAACAACTCATACAAATGCGGATGGCTCAACCCGTACTCCACATACCGCTCACATACTTCTTCGGGCGTCAGCGAAGCTTCCGCCAGGGCCGTGATCTCCGCCCGCGTGCGCTGCAACAGCGCCCGCAGAATGTCTTTCCGGTCCTTGAACCGCCGGTAAAGCGCAGGCGTGTTCGTGCCCGCCGCTTTGGCGACCGCGCGCATGGTGAGAGCGCCCTCGCCGCCCTTGGCCCACAACTTTCCGGCGGCGTTTAGAATTCGCCCTTCAAGATCGGGATCTGGTTGCCGCGGCATGAGATTTCCCCTTCGCAGGAATCGTTGAGGTGCACTTCGTGTCCCTCAGTACCTGTGTGTCCCTTAGTGCCTATACACCTTTTATTAAATCGGTTTAATTATTTTGTTGACAACGTAAATGTAACACAGTATAAATAATTTAGCACAGGCCCTCCCCCTGCTTCACATCCGCTGATGTCAGGT
Organism: Candidatus Sulfotelmatobacter sp.; assembly: GCA_035308125.1. GTDB lineage: Bacteria > Acidobacteriota > Terriglobia > Terriglobales > Acidobacteriaceae > Sulfotelmatobacter. The sequence goes on along the minus strand of DATGHF010000069.1, from coordinate 63,634 downwards.
TTGGCGCCGCGGGCGTTTATCTCCCTGCGGCGAGTCTTTGCCGGGTTTTCCCCGCACATGACGACAAGGCCTTCAGTCGGTGCCCGGGACTGTGCGATTATGTTTACGCTGTAACTATTACGTTGTAAAAGATATTAAGATCCTGCATCGTTCGGATGCGCGATCTTTGGGCCCCCTCCGCTAATCCTAACGCTGTTCGATGCAGGAGTTTAACGATGTATTCCTGGGAGAACCCAGATGACAGAATTGCCATCCTTCAACTGAACTCGGAGCTCCGGCAAGCCCAGCTCGAGCTCATCAGCGCCCATTGCGCCACCCATCAGCTCCGCCTCCGTTTTTCGCAGGACGACCTGGCCCGCTTCGGCGATGCCGAAATCCTGCGCAAATCGGTCGAAGCTGCTGGCGCGCTGAACGAATATTATTCCAGCCTGGAGCGCCGCATGCCGGCCGCAAAAAGTACCGTGCCTGCGCCCAAGCTCACCGAGCCGCAGCTCGTCGAGGCGGCCACCTGCGTTTCCTCATACCTGCGTGAGCAGCGCGATCATTACGCCGCCGTGGCCTCGCCGCTCAACGCTCATCAGAAGGCCGCCATGTGGCCCTATTTCACCGAAGCGCTGCTCGACCAGGTTCGTGTCGTCGAACTCAAGGGCGCGCGCGTGCCCACCCCGGCCTTCTACGAGAAGGCGAAAGCTCTGGGCTTCGAAAATCTGCCCCAGGTCACGCACATGGATTCGCTGACCTTTCTCGACGTCATCGTCTTCAACGAGATCATCACCGGGCGCGCGCTGTTTCACGGCCTGGTCCACGCGGTTCAGTTCCAGGTGCTGGGACTCGAACGCTACTGTGATCTGTTCGTGCGCTGCTTCGCCAACACGAAATTTCATTTCACCGTTCCGCTCGAAGCGCACGCTTTTTCGCTGGAGTCCCGCTTCGCCCGCCCCGCCGCCGGACGCTTCTCCGTCGAAGAGCAAGTGCGGCTTTGGGTGAAGCAGAACCGCTATTAGCACGCAGGCGCGAGCCGGCGCTGCCGCAAGACGTTCTCGAAGAAACCTCGGGAACCAAACAAGTTGCCCCACCCCCCACGAACGCAGAAACGGGACGGCGCAAGCCGTCCCGCCTCTGTCACTCTCTTCCACTCAAGTCTCGATGCGATCTACAAACCCCGGTGCCGGGTGCCCCATGTCTCGCGTCCTTTGCGAGACGTGGGGAATTTCGCGGTCACTCATTCTTACGGATTGCACGATTTCGCATTATCCACGCAAACAACAAAAACCCCACTTCTCGCAAAGAACGCGAGAAATGGGGCAGCCTAAAGTCAAAGGCCCCACCCTAGTCGCAAAGAACGCGACAAGGATGGGGCACCCGCTTGAAGCCAAACGCAGAAGCCCGAAGCCAGCCGTTACGTGCCTTCCGACCACCCCGCCAGATACTCTTCCTGCTCGGGTGTAAGCTTGTCGATCTTGATGCTCATCGACTCCAGCTTCAGCTTGGCGACGCGCTTGTCGAGTTCGTCGGGAACTTTGTAGACCGTCTTTTCCAGCTTCTTGTGGTTCTTCACCATGTGCTCGACGGAGAGCGCCTGGTCGGCGAACGACATATCCATCACGGAGGCCGGGTGGCCTTCCGCCGCGGCCAGATTGATCAGGCGGCCTTCGCCCAGCAGATTGATCTTGCGTCCGTCTTTCAAGGAATATTCGTCGACGAAGCTGCGCGTGGTGCGCTTCGACGACGACATGTTTTCGAGCGCCGGAATATCGATTTCCACGTTGAAGTGGCCGGAGTTGGAGATGATCGCGCCATCTTTCATCAAAGCGAAATGTTCTTTGGTGAGCACGCTCTTGTTGCCGGTCACGGTGCAGAACACGTCGCCTAATTTGGCCGCTTCAGTCATAGACATGACGCGGAAACCGTCCATCACGGCTTCGAGCGCTTTCGTGGGATCGACTTCGGTAATGATCACTTCTGCCCCATTGCCGCGCGCGCGACTCGCGAGTCCGCGGCCACACCAGCCGTAGCCGGCGACTACGAACTTCGACCCCGCCAGCAGGAAATTAGTGGCGCGGATAATGCCGTCAATGGTCGACTGCCCGGTGCCGTACCGGTTGTCGAACAGGTGCTTGGTGTCTGCGTCATTCACGGCGATGATGGGAAACTTCAACACGCCTTCCTTCGCCATGGCGCGCAGCCGGATCACGCCGGTCATGGTCTCTTCCGTGCCGCCAATCACGGCTTCGAGCGCGTCGGTGCGCTTGGTGTGCAGGATGGTGACCAGGTCGGCGCCATCGTCCATGGTGATGTGCGGCTTGTGGTCGATGGCCGCGAGAATGTGGTTGTAATAGGTGTCGTTGTCTTCGCCCTTAATGGCGTAGACCGGGATGTTCGAATCGCGCACCAGGCTGGCGGCGACGTCATCCTGAGTGGACAGTGGATTCGAGGCGCACAGCACCACGTCGGCGCCGCCATCGCGCAGGCAGATCGCCAGGTTGGCGGTCTCGGCCGTCACATGCAGGCAGGCGGAAATGCGGACGCCCTTCAGCGGCTGGTTCTTGATGAATTCTTTGCGGATAATCTGCAGCACCTTCATGGACTGGTTCGCCCACTCGATGCGTTTCTTCCCCAGATCGGCCAGTTCCAGGTTCTTGATGTCGCCATTCACTGCGGCTGTTGACATGCTTCTCCTCGGTGGCGCTTCTTGCGCGGAAAATTCTAGTTACCAGATTCTGATTACCCGCTGATTCTCACTATGACGAAGGCAATAAGAATATCGGGACTGCTTGCGTTACATCTCGTTGCTTGACCACGATTGCAGAATACACAAACTTCGGAGCCCGGTCGGGATATCGAAATGCTCTTTTGGTCATGCGCCTTCCGGCCCGCGCCGAACTGGCACTTCGGTTCGCCCTTAATTACCTTCGGTATTCCCTGCGTTCTCTGCGGAGGGACTCTGCGACTCTGCGGTTACGCTTTTGACTCTCGGGACCGAAAAAGCCCTTAACCGCAGAGGTCGCGAAGAAGAGCCGCAGAAGACGCAAAGAAAATCCGCTTTTGCGAAAGCCTGAAGCCCGAAGCCCCACAGCCGACGCGCTACTTCCGCGCCGCGACCGGCTGGCCCACTCCCGCATCGCTGGCCAGCTTGGCTGCTTTATCGGTAGCTTCCCAGGTGAAGTCGGCATCGCTGCGCCCGAAATGTCCGTAGGCCGCGGTCTTCTTATAGATCGGACGCCGCAGATTCAGAGAATCGATGATTCCCCGCGGAGTCAATTTGAAATGCGCCCGCACCAGATCCGGAATAATGGTGGGGTCGACCTTCGCCGTTCCAAACGTTTCCACCAGCACGCTCACCGGATCGGCCACGCCAATGGCATAAGCCAGCTGCACTTCGCAGCGGTCAGCCAGTTTCGCAGCTACAACATTCTTCGCGATATGCCGCGCCATGTAGGCCGCGGAACGGTCCACCTTGGTCGGATCTTTGCCGCTGAAGGCGCCGCCGCCGTGGCGTCCCATGCCGCCGTAAGTGTCGACGATAATCTTGCGCCCGGTCAATCCGGTATCGCCCATGGGGCCGCCGATAACGAAGCGTCCTGTCGGGTTGATGTGGTATTTGGTGTCTTCGTCGAGCAGGTGGGCCGGGATGACGGCCTGAATCACATGCTTCAGAATGCCCGCGCGCAATTCGTCATTGGCGACGGTCTCGGAATGCTGGGTCGAGATGACCACCGCGTCCACGCGGATCACTTTTCCGTGTGCATCATATTCAACTGTAACCTGGGATTTTCCGTCGGGACGAAGGAAGGGAAGCGTTCCATTCTTGCGTACCTGCGAGAGCCGCATGGTGAGTTTATGCGCCAGCGAGATGGGAGTGGGCATCAACTCCTCGTTCTCGTTGACGGCGTAGCCGAACATCATGCCCTGGTCGCCGGCGCCGCCGGTGTCTACGCCCATGGCGATGTCGCCGGATTGCTTGTTGATGCTGGAGATCACGGCGCAGGTGTTGCAGTCGAAGCCGTAAACGGCGTTGTCGTAGCCGATGGAGCCGACGGTGCCGCGCACTACGGACTGAAAATCGACGTAGGCTTTGGTGGTGATCTCGCCGGCGATGACGACCAAGCCAGTGGCGGTGAGAGTTTCGCAGGCGACGCGGCTGAAAGAATCTTCAGAGAGGCAGGCGTCGAGGATAGCGTCAGAAATCTGGTCGGCGATTTTATCGGGATGGCCTTCCGTCACCGATTCGGAGGTGAATAAATAGCGGTTTGCTGCCAAGTTGTGTGTCTCCTTGCGGCGTTTAAGCCAAGTTCTGGACTTTACCTAGGGCGGGACCGGCGGAAATCTACGCGGTCGCAAAAGGGCTATAGCATCGAGGGATGGCCCTACAGACAGGCTATCAGAGGGCTTTGTTCCGCGCAACGATTTTGATGCTAACTGTAAGAGATTGAATCCAATAGCGGAATTGGCGGGGTGGTTGGAAGGGATTGTGGGTTGGGCGGGGAGGGCGCGGGCATTCGCCCCGCTGTTCAGATGCGCTCAAGACCCGAGGACGCTCACCCCTTCGCTTCGCTCAGGGCAGGCTGTGTAGCTGCAGAGGACGCAGGGACAAGGACAGGGGACCCGGCCGTCCCACGTCATGTCCCTCGTGTTGAAGGTTCCTACTGCTTTCCTATTATTGACCCGACGTTAGACGTCCCTATAATCGCCGCACTTTAATTCTGTGGGGAGTTCTCGCGTCGCATTTTTCGTCGCTGGCGTTCTTGCGCAACGATGATCGCAGTTCGCGGGGACCAATGGGAGATGCATGAGCTGTTTCAGAAAGCTGGGGTTTGCGCTGGCGGTGGTGTGGGCGGGGCTGGGCGCGGTGAGTTCAAATGTCGCGGCGCAACAGATTACGGGCAGCATTCGCGGAACCGTGCTCGACCCGAGTGGAGCCGCGGTGCCGGCGGCCACAGTCATGGCCAAGCAGGTGGAAACCGGGCTGACTCGTGAGGCCGCGACCGATCGCTCCGGCGCGTACGTGCTGGTCGAGTTGCCGATCGGGCACTACGAGGTCGAAGTGCGGGCGCAGGGCTTCCAGAAATATTTGCAGCAGGGAATCTCGCTGGATGTGAACGAGACCGCGACGGTAAACATCCGTCTCAAGGTTGGGTCCGAGACGCAACAAGTGGATGTGCAGGCGGATGCTGCGCTGGTGCAGAGCACGGTCAGCAGTCTCGGGGAAACCGTGATGGAGCACGAGATTCTTGACCTGCCGCTCGACGGGCGCAATTTTTCGCAGCTGGGACTGCTGCAGCCCGGGGTCGTGCCCCTGACGCCCGGATTGCTCGAAGCGGGAGGCCCCGCGCGCGAGGGCCAGGCTTATGCGGTCGATGGACAACGGCCGGAGTCGAACAATTTTCTGATTGACGGCGCAGACAACGTCAACGCGGTGGACGCGGGATTTGTGCTCAAGCCGCCGATCGACGCGATCGCCGAGTTCAAAATTCTTACCCACAATGCGAACGCGGAATTCGGACGCAACACCGGGTCCACAACCAACATCGTTACGCGGTCGGGGTCCAATTCATTTCACGGCGCGGCGTGGGAATTTCTGCGCAATGATGCAATGGATTCGTCCGACTACTTCACCCATAGCATCCAGCCGTTGAAGCAGAACCAGTTTGGCGCGACGTTTGGGGGGCCGATCGTCAAAGACAAGACTTTCTTCTTCGGGTATTACGAAGGCTTCCGCAACCGGCAGGGAGAAACCGTGCCCGCGACCGTTCCATCGGCGGCGGAACGGCAGGGCAACTTCGCGGAGCTGTGCACGGACATCCCCGGAGCTTCCATGAACACAACCACCGGTCTCTGCAGCAACCCGCAAGGGCAACTCACGTCCTTTGGGATACCGGTGCCGTTCAACCAGGTGCCGTCCAAACCAAATCCCATTTTTCCGCCGCCCCTTTTTGCGCCCATTGATACCACCGTCGTCCCTTCTCTCTTGCCGTTCTTCCCGCTGCCGAACGTCGGAGCCAACGGATTCATCGCAACCCAGACACTAAGCGCGAATAATGATCAGTTCGGATTGCGCCTGGATCATTATCTTTCGCGCGCGGACACGCTGAATTTCCGCTACATGTTCAGCGGAGGACCGACCACGGACCCGCTTTCTCCGGCAGGAGCGAATGTTCCGGGTTTTCCAGTGGGAGAGGACGATCGGGCGCAGAACTTCGTAGCGCAGGAAACCCATATCTTTTCGCCGAGTACGATCGGGGTGGCGCGCTTTTCGTATCTTCGCAATAAGTTTCTGCTGGATCAGCACATCAATCACACGCCGGCGACGGATCTGGGTTTCACCTACCAGCCGACGCTGCCGTTAGCCGCCGGGCCGCCGTTTATCCAGATCGGGGGATACGCCTCGGTGGGCGACCCGATCACAGGACCGCGCAACACGTTTCAGAATACGTTTGACTTGTCGGGATCATTGAGCTGGATTCACGGCCGTCACGAATTGAAATTCGGCGGCGGTTACCGGCGCGACCAGATCAATGGATTGCAGGGCATCGCCACCAACGGCTTCTTTGTGTTCGCCGGCATCCCTTCGTTCGAGAGTTTTCTTTATAACGACGGATTCGCCAATTTTCTTTCCGGCAATCCGGTGGTGTTCTTGCAGGGCGGAGGCAATTTCAACCGCGAAATTCGCGACCGGGCTCTGAATGCCTATGGACAGGACACCTACAAGGTTACGTCAAACCTGACGCTGAATCTGGGACTGCGTTACGAGCTGCCTTTTCCTTCCACCGAGAACCACAACCAGGTAAACCTGTTTGTTCCGGGCGCACAGTCGACAGCAATTCCCAACGCACCGGCGGGACTGCTTTATCCCGGTGATCCGGGCGTGCCGGCGGGCTTGATTCCAACGCAGAAAACGGCGTTTGCTCCGCGCGTTGGGATTGCCTGGGATCCGCGCGGCGACGCAAAAACCGTGATCAGCGCGGCCTACGGCATTTTCTACGAACCTTATTACACCGGAGAAGGCGGCCCGCTGCAGGACCCCATCAGCGCGCCTCCGTACTTAAAGACGCTGCAGCTAGGATTTCCCATCAACTCGTTTGCGAATCCGTTTTCTGCTCCGGACCCTTTCGGAGTTCCTTTCCCCGAACCCATGACGTTGCTCGTGGTCTCGCGCAATCTGCATCTGCCCTACGCGCAGGATTGGAATTTGAACATTCAACGATCACTCGGCGCGGACTGGCTACTCCAGGTGGGGTACGTGGGCACGACAGGCGTGAGGCTGCCGCGATTTATCGAAGGGAATCCGGCGGCGTTTATTCCGGGCGTTGACACGACCAGTTCTGGCTGTTCGGTGGCCAGCCCGTGTCCTCTCTCGAGCGAAAACAATGTGAACCAGCGGCGGCTGTATTCAGGATGCACGCTGGCCAATCCCAATAATTGCATTTACGGTTCGGTCGGTGAAATCGCGAGCATCTCGAACTCCAGCTATAACGCGCTGGAAGCCAGCCTGCGCAAGCGCTTCAGCCATGGGCTGTCGTTTCTGGCGTCGTACACGTGGTCGCATTCCATCGATGACGTTTCTTCGTTCAACATCACGGGCTCGGCCTCGCAGCCGGTGGCGGGAGAAAACGATCTGGCGCAGAATCCCTTCGATCTTGCGGCGGAGCGCGGGCCCTCGATGTTCGATGCGCGCAATCGTTTGGTGCTGAGTTATCAGTGGAGCCTGCCTTTCCTGCGACACTCCGACGACTGGTACGGCAAGGTTCTCGGAGGCTGGCAGTTGAACGGGATCTTCACCGCGATGAGCGGCACGCCATTCACGGTGTTTGACTCGAACGATGTTTCGCTGCAGGGGCAGGCGCCGGAGATTTCCGGATTTTCGAGCAACCGGCCGAACGTGATTGGCAATCCGAATTCCGGGCCGCGTACTCCCGGGCAATGGTTCAACGTGGGCGCGTTCCAGAAACTCGAACCCGATCCACAAGGCCGGTTCGAAGTATTCGGAGACGAACGCCGCAACGAGGTCGTGGGCCCGCGATACGTAAACTGGGACTTCTCGGCGTTCAAGAACATTCGCGTGACGGAATCGAAAGAATTTCAGTTCCGTGGGGAATTGTTCAATGTGCTGAACCACACCAATTTCCGGTTGCCGGTCAGCGACATCGAATCGGCAACGTTTGGGCAGATCCAGTCGGACGTGAGCCCGCGGGTGATTCAGGTGGCGTTGAAGTTTCTGTTTTGATTGAGGCGGAGTCGAGCTGCGCTCGACCGGCAGCCGAGCGGCTGCTGTCCCCACATGAGCTGTTTAACTTTGCTGGCCGACGTACCAGGGTGCGCTCACGGTGAAGATGCGTTCGTTGCCGCGGGCCAGCAGCACCCATTCCAGAAGCCGGCCGCGCTGGTTGTGCAGGAAATATTCGTACCAGCGGTCCTCGACCAACTCAGGGATGACCACGACGATGCTGCGGCCCGGATTTTTTTTCGAGAGGTCGAGCACGAACTGCACGATGGGAATGATCACGAAGCGGTAAGGAGACGGCAGCACCAGAAGCTGCGGCGGTTCTTTACCTTCGGCGCGGAAAGGGCGCTCGACGTATTGCGCCCAGTCATCCTGCAGAAGTTCGGAGTGCTCGTTGGGCTCGACGTGCAGGGCGATGATTTCCGGTGAAAGCCGGGCAGCGAATTCTATGCCCTGGCGTGTGATGTTGCTCCAGCGGTCGATGGCGATGACTGCGATGGGATGCTGGCTAAGCCCCGGGACGTCGACGGGAAGCTTGCAGGTGGTGAGCACTTTGACGTGGTGATAGTGACGGCGGACTACGGCGAAGAGAACGATGGTCAGGGGAATAAAGAGCAGGGTGATCCACGCGCCTTCCACGAATTTGGCTACCAGCACGACCAGCGTGGTGATGCCGGTAACGGCGGCGCCGAGTCCGTTGACCAGCGCGCTCTTCTCCCAGTGCGGGCCGCGATTTTTCCACCAGTGCATCACCATGCCCGCTTGCGACAGAGTGAACGCCATGAACGCGCCGACGGCGTAGAGCGGGATGAGGCGGTCGGTGATGCCGCCGAAAAGAATGAGAACGCCGCCGCAGAGCACGGCCAGCACGACGATGCCGTAGGTGTAGACGAGGCGGCGTCCGCGATATCCGAAGACGTGCGGAAGATAATTGTTTTGCGCGATGGCGCGGCACAGGCGGGGAAAATCGGCGAAAGCAGTGTTGGCGGAGAGTGAGAGCACCACAAGGATCGAGCCGATGGTCAGATAATAGAAAAACCCTTTGCCGAACACCGCGGCGGTGAGCATGGAAAGAACACTCTGATAGCCCGGTGCGCCGGGATCGGTGGCGGCGATGCCATATACCTTTACCAGATAAGAAATTCCCGCCAGCATTACCGCCAGAAGAAAAATAATTACTGTAAGCGTGCGCTGCGCATTCTTGACGGTGGGTTCGCGGAACGCTTTCACGCCGTTGCTGACGGCTTCAACGCCGGTCAGGGCAGTGCATCCGCTGGCGAAGACCTTTAATAAAAGCCAGAAGGTGACTGCTTCCATCATCGGCGGTGGAACTGGAGGAGCAACTACGGGCGAGGGATGTCCTCCGTTGAGCAGGACGCGGAAAATGCCGCCCGCGATGGTGATGAGCAGCGTCCCGACAAAAAGATAAGTAGGAATCGCGAAGGCGGTGCCGGCCTCGCGCACACCGCGCAGATTGAGAATGGTGATGACGGTCAGAATGCTCACGCAAAGCAGAACCGTGTGCGGGAGTAACGACGGGGCGGCGGAGATCAAGGCGCCGACTCCGGCGGAAATGCCGACCGCGGCGGTAAGAATGTAATCAGCGAGAAGCGCGGCGGCGGCCAACAGTCCGGCGGGCGCGCCCAGATTGAACCGCGCCACGGTGTAGGAGCCTCCGCCCGAGGGATAGGCCGCGATGGTCTGGCGATAAGAAAAGTAGACGATCACCAGCAGCGTGATGATGGCGGCGCTGATCGGAACGATATAGCGCACACCGAGAAGGCCGAGCGGAATCAGAAGGCTGAGAGCGGCTTCCGGGCCATACGCGGCGGAACTCAGACCATCGAGGCCGAAGATGGGGATCCCCTGCGTGGGGCCAATCTGCTCGGCGCGTTCGTCCGTGGTTTTGATCGGCTTGCCGACGACGAGATCGAGGATGTTCATGGGGAATAGTTTTTCTCTTACTACTCGCGGCTGGAAGAAAATCTACAAACCGATTGCGCTGCCGATTTGTCGAATGGCCGAGCAGAGACGATAACACTGGCGGGGGCAGCAATCAAAAGCAGAGTCGGAGCGAACCGGTCGGATGCACCTTGTCCCCACCGGATTGGTCTGTGCTGACACCTAGAGGTGATGAATGGGTTTCGCGAAGGGCACGGCTTGCAGCCGTGCCGATCGAGTGGCCGGGATTTTGGGCTTTTAGCCTCTGAGGTTTCGCTTGCGCTCAGCCGTCCAGGATTTGTAAGGCAACTTCTAGTCGAGCTGCGCTCAACGCACAGCCGAGGGCGGCTGTCCCCACAAGGCGGGGGTCATTCCCAGCTGTTCGACGGACACGTCAGGCGTTAGTGGTGGAATCCGCCGAAGTGGCCGCCAGAATGTCCGCCGCCGTGCGAGTGCCCCCCGCCAAAGCTTTTTCCGCCCTTGAAGCCATTGGCGGCGTGGCCGCGGCTGGAGCTCTTTACCGGTTTGAACCCTTTCGGTGCGTGGCCGCTGCCGCGAAAATTCTCAGAGGCGCGCCCACCGCCGAAATTGTCAGACGAGTGCCCTTTGCCAAACAGATGGAAACCGCCGGAGTGCGCGGACTTCACGGAAGCGCGCTCGCCGAAATCGCCACGTTGGGAGCCTGCAGACGGGCTGCGATAGTCCTGCCGCTGACCACTGAACGCGCTCGTTCTGCCGTTGAAGCCTGCCGCGGAGCTACCCCCATAGCCGGGACGGCCGTACGGCTGCCTGCCGGGATAGCCGCTGCCGGAATTCTGGTACCCGCGGTTGAAGCTTACCGGCGCCCGATTCTCCGCGAATCTGTTTCCCGCTCGGTCGGAAGTGCGGCCGAATTCTTGTCCTCGCGTTGAGTTAAATCCGCTGCCCGGGCGCGCATAGGTGCCTGAAGTTCGATTCGAGCTGTTAGGTCTGCCAAACGAATCCCGCCCCGAAAAACCGCGTTCCGCGATGGAGCGCCCCGAAGTTCGCCCCGAGAACGTTCGCTCCGAGGGCGTTCGCCCCGAAAACGCTCGCTGAGAAAACGCGCGCTGCGAAAAGCCGCGTTCCGAAAAAGCGTGTCCGTAAAAAGCCCGTCGGCCGCCATGTGCGAAGCCCCAATCCGCAACTGTGGCACTCTGCGAATAGTAGTCCGAATTATTGAAAAGGATGGAGTGGGCGAGCCAATCCAGTCCCCAGCCCAGCCATCCCCAAGGCGTGTGGCTGAAGGCGTTCATCGCGATCCCCAGACCGAACCGCAGCGGCGAGGAGCCGAGAAACGATCCCAGCGCGCTCAGCAGGGAAAAGCCCGGATACGGCGAAACTGGTTGCCCGTAGACGTTCCACGGGTTGTAGGCGGGCACGTAGACCGTTTCCGGATTCGGCGGGGCGAGTTCGATGTTGCCCTGGTCGTAGGTGACCGTTTCCTGGGGAGTGCTGCGCAGGTTTCCAGCGGCCTGCGCGCGCTGGCGCATCACCTGCACGGCTTCCAGTACATCTTGCGGCTGGTTGTAGTAGGCGTTGCCCAGGTCGGTGGTCCATTGCAGGTTGCGATCCATGTCGGCCAGCACTTGCGGAAACGCGGTCAAGGCCTTGAGGCTGGGGTCCCAGTTCTGGGCATCGGCCCCGCCGGCAATCTGGTCGGGAGAGGAATAAGCCTGCGCCTGCCGCCACCGGTCGGCGTCCACCACCTGATCGGGGTAGGTGGACGCGGCCAGCACCTGCGCCACCAGCGTGTCAGGATAGAGCGCGATCGGAGCCACCAGTTGCTGCAGTTGCTCGGGGCCGAGCGGTTGCGCCGGGGCATTAGCGGGTTGCCCTGCTTGCTGAGAATACCCCTGCTGCGGATAGCCTTGCCGTTGATAACCCTGGCCGGATTCCGGATACGGCTGTTGCGGGTAGCCCTGCTGTCCGTAGCCGGGTTGCTGAATAGGTTGCCCACTGGATTGCTGGTTCGCAGCGTACTGTCCGTTGTTGGGACCGTTGCCGTACGAATCAGTGCGGGACCATCCTTGCGCCGACTGCGTGGCTGGCTGCCCAGGATCCTGCGCCAGAGCTGAGGCGGCAACCAGGGTCAGGATCGAGCAAATCAGGAAGGTCCGCATTAGGGTCACCTCAGTAGGTAGGATGCGTGCCTGGAGACTGTTGTGGCTGTGAGTGTAACATTCTTTTTTGGGTAGGGGGGAGAAGGTTTGGGCTCTGAGGGGTGAAGGTGTTTTAGCGAATGAAAGGCGAATAAATCGAGCTGCGCTCGATGGACAGCCGAGGGCGGCTGTCCCCACAGAAGCCGACTCTGTCCCGCATCCGTCGGTGGGTTTGGCGCTTCCACACCGGAGTGTTCCACATCTGCGGCAGGTTTGCTCGTGGTTAGATTTCGCGGGCAGAGTGCCCGCGCCACACAGGCAACTGCTACGGGATCGCGCCGGAGGGCGGGGCTTGGCGCATGCCGGAGAGGTCGAAGACCAGGGTTTTCACTTCGCCTTCGGCGCCCTGGGCGGGGAACTCCTGGCCGTTCAGGGAGAAAGTTACGCCGGCAGCGTTTCCGGCCCGGACCACGATTTCGCGGGCGGCGCGCACGGAAGCGTGGGCGGGAGCGATTAGCGTTTCGTGGATTGCGGGCTGGCCGTCGGCCGTGACCGCGATCCAGGAATTCTCCTGGGCCCGGATCACCAGAGTCAGGTTGGCGCGGGGCCGCGGAACGGGAGCCTCGGCGGTGCTTGCAGCCGGTTCGGAGTCTTGCGCTTCTTGTTGCGGGCTGCCAGTTTCAGCGCGGGCCCCGGCCGGGTTGGCGGACGACACAGACGTCGCGCTCGGACTCGGCGCCGCTTTGGCGGGATGGGACGTAGAGCTTGTTCTTGCGTCATTGCCAACGAGTTGCGCGCTGCCCGAGGAGACGGTGGTAAGCGGCTCGGAGGCTGGCGCGGCCGGGGCGGACAATGGACTGGCTCCGTCGGCGTGAGCGTTGCGGGAACGGGTCCACCAGATGGCTCCGGCGATGATCACGAGCGCGACCAGGGTTGGAATTCGCCAGCCGATTCCGCTGGAATCGGAATAGACGGACATCTTTCGCCTGGACCGCACGTGCTCGGCTTTGGGCAGTTGCAGGTCGGGCAATTCGTCGGCTTGAGGATTGGCAGAGCTACGCCGATCGCCAATTTGTCTGCGGCCAGGTGGACCCGCGCGGCGCTCGATTGGTCCCTGCTGCTTTGCCCCTGCCTGTTTTGTCCCTGATTGGGCCGCGGATTTTTCTGCGGCCAGCGGTGGTCCGCCAGGCTGGTTCATCGCGGCCATATAACCCGCGACGGCTTCCTCTTCGTCGAGTCCCAGATTTTTGGCGTAGGCGCGGATAAAGCCTCGGTTGAAGACGCCGCCGGGGAGCTGGTCGAAGTGCTCGTCTTCAATGGCGCGGAGCATGCGGGAGCTGATCTTGGTGGAGTTGGAGACATCCTCCAGCTTGATGCCCTGCCGCTCGCGCTCTTTGCGGAATTTGTCGCCGAACGATCCCACGCCGCGCCTCAATCTGACTTATTGCACTCGCCCCGACGAAAATAATCGACAAAAATAATCATAGGCCAAGGGCGCGGGCTGCGCCACAGTTGGGGAGCGGAGACGGTGCCTTGCCGGGTTACGGAGGTGTGGGGGCGAGCGGGGGAGAACTGGAGGCCGGAAGGAAAAAGGAAATATGTTTCGGAGTTAAGCCGCTTAGAACCTCTGAGTAATCCACCGGCGGCGGTTCGCGATAGCATCCCAAAACAGAGCAGCCGACTTCGCCGCGAAACATAGCAACCATCCATCAAGCCACAACAGCGACTGTCTATAATGAGCACCCGCTTCGGGCCGCAAGGAGACCGTTTATCATGCCCCGGTTTGTCATGCCTCGGTTTATCACGCCCCGGTTTCGTTTCTCGCTGATCCTTCTCTTGCTCTTGCTTGGCGCCGCGGGTTTTCCTCTCAGCTGGAATACCTACTGTGAGGGGCAGCAACTCGACGACCAAGCGACGGGGAACGCGATTCAACACATCGTGGTCATCTTCCAGGAGAATCGCACGCCGGACAATTTGTTCCAGGACCCGGTGTTGATCGCTCGCGGTGCCGACATCGCCAGTAGCGGAGTGAATTCGCACGGCAAAGTGCTCCCGCTCGGCCCGATCAGTCTGGAGCCCAACTACGACCTCGACCATTCCCACAGCGCGTTCGTTGCTATGTGTGACCTGCAGCCGGCCGGGCGATGCCAGATGGATGGGGCGGACCTGATCGGTGTGATTTGCAGCAAGGGGGCGACGAATTGTCCGCCAGCCAACGCGCAGTTCAAGTACGTGAATCCGTCGGATGTGGGGCCTTATTTTCAGCTGGCCGAGCAATATACGTTCGGCGACCGCATGTTCCAGACCAACCAGGGGCCGAGCTTTCCCGCGCACCAGTTCCTGATTGCGGGCACGTCGGCGCCCACGGCGACCAGCAATCTGTTCGCTGCGGGAAACCCTTCCCGCAGCACGGGAAATGCGGGGTGCATCGCTTCGGCGCAAGAATTCGTTCTGCTGATCGACCCGACAGGGGAAGAATCTTCGCAAATGTACCCTTGCTTTGAGCATCCCACGCTGACCGATTTGCTGGACGCCAAGAGCATCAGTTGGCGATACTACACGCCCTCGGCGGGCTCGATTTGGACCGGTCCGGATGCGATCGAGCACATCTGCCAGCCCCAGACCATAGGCGGAAAGCTGGTTTGCACCGGCAGCGCGTGGGCCAACGTGGTGATCCCACAGAAAAAAATATTGACCGATATTGCAAATAAACAACTGGCCCAGGTGACCTGGGTGATTCCGAGCGGCGCGGAATCGGACCACGCGGGGCAAACCGACGGCTCGGGACCGTCCTGGGTAGCTTCGATCGTGAATGCGATCGGCAAAAGTCCGTACTGGGCGCACACCGCCATCTTTATCACGTGGGACGATTGGGGAGGCTGGTACGATCACGTGCCGCCGCCGCAAGTACTGGTGAATTGCTCGCAGTGGGGTTGCGGCTATGTGTACGGATTCCGCGTGCCGATGATCGTGGTCTCACCCTACGCCCGGCCTGGTTACATTTCGCATCACGTGCACGATTTCGGGAGCATCCTGAAGTTCACGGAAGAAATCTTCGGCCTGCCTTCTCTGGGCTACGCCGATGCGCCGGCGGATGACTTTTCGGATTGCTTCAACTTCAAGCAGCCCCCGCTGGCGTTTCAAATGATTGCGGCGCCTTTGAGCGCCGACCGTTTTCTCAATGATCCAAGGCCTCCTGCAGACCCGGATGACGACTGAACGCGTTTCGGCGCGGTCGGTGTGATGGGTGCTGGCGGTGAGCGGGCAGGAGTGCCGGCTCCACACGAGCAAAGGCAAAATCAACGTCAAAACCAAAGTCAAAGGCGACGGACAAGAGTGCCCGTCCTACACAGGCTACTGAGGTTTCTGGTGCAGGACGATGTTCAGGTCCGCTTTGCACGTGGTGGAGGGATCGACGAAGGCGGTGCCTTCGCGGTCGGCTTTCGAGGCTTGAAAGTTTAGACCGATCTTGGTGCGGGCCGGCAGTCCTTCGAAACGTGCTTTGCCGTTGGTGTCAGTGCCGACTTCGAGATCCATTTTTCGCAGGTACATGAATCCGTAAGCGATGTGGACGCGGATTTTAGCGTCATAGACGGGCGCGGCGGATTCGTCGGTGACGGTAAAGGCGGCGGCGCAGTTGCCGATGCCGCCGTCGATCACGGGAACAGCGTTGGCTTGAGTGGTTTTGGCGGCGGGGCTTTTCGTGTCGGTTGCCTTTGTGTCCTGGGCGACCGTATGCAGCGGAATGAGACACGCGGCCAGACACAGATTCACACACGCAGTAGTGAGTTGGAGACTGATTTTCATGAGTGCGGTCTCATCCTTCCTGGAAGTGGTTTCAGCCGTCGCGGCAGGGACGCAGCTATTGTAGTGCAAGCGGTTGAGGGACAAGAGTGTCCGCCCTACACGATTGCAGGCGTTGGCTTTAGGGGTTCTGGTTACCAACGGTCATTGCCCCTATTACGAAACGCCGAATATAATTTTTGGACTACCACCCATCCATACTTGAGGGAAACGGAATTGGGAATGTCCGAGGCGACCGGCACACAATTGAGCCGACATAGCCAGGAGCTGACGATCTTCCACGACGTGGCCAAGGCCTTGACGTCGTCGCTGGACCTCGACTCCATCCTGCAGACCATCATGGAAAAGATGGCGGAATATTTCCGTCCGGATACTTGGTCACTGCTGATGGTGGATGAGGAGCATGCCGAACTTTATTTTGCCATTGCGGTGGGGCCGGCGGCGGAAGCGTTGAAAAATGTTCGCCTGAAAGTGGGCGAGGGAATTGCCGGCTGGGTGGCGAAACATGGCGAGCAGCTGGTGGTGCCCGACGTGGCTGCCGATCCGCGATTCGCGAAAAGGATCGACGAGAGCACGCAGTGGGAAACGCAGTCGATTATCTGCGTGCCGCTGCGCTCGAAGCTGCGGGTGCTGGGCGTGATCCAGTTGGTGAATGTGGACATGTCGCAGTTCAGCGGGCAGGAAGTTTTCTTTTTGCAGTCGCTGTGCGACTACGCTGCGATTGCCATTGAGAATGCGCGCTGGGTGGAACGCATCCAGGAATTGACGATCACGGACGACTGCACGGGCCTGTACAACGCGCGGCATCTTTATAAGACGCTGGATACGGAAGTGTACCGGTCGTCGCGCTTTGGATATGAATTCAGCGTGCTGTTCATCGATCTCGATCATTTCAAGTCGGTCAACGATACGCACGGGCACCTGATTGGCAGCAAGTTGCTGGCGGAGATTGGATATCTGGTGAAGGCGCAACTGCGGCTGATCGATTTTGCGTTTCGCTACGGCGGCGACGAATTTGTGGTGTTGTTGCCCCAAACCGGCAAAGATCAGGCCCTGGTGGTGGCCAAGCGCTTGCGCGATGCTTTGCGGGCGAGCAGTTTCTGCCGCGAGGAGAGCCTGAATCTGAATGTGCGGGCATCGATTGGGCTGGCCACCTATCCGCACGACGCGCGCACCGCGCACGACATCATTCGGCAAGCCGACCAGATGATGTACATGGTGAAGAATACGAGCCGGGATAATATCGGAATTGCGCAGCGCGGAGTGATGAAATAAATCAGTTGTTAGTGGTTAGCTGCTAGTTTAGAAACCGCCCGGTTTCTAATTTCCCGTTTGAAAATCAAAAAATCTTTTGCAGTCGAAATCTTTCGACGCGGATTGTCGCGGGTCTTCATCTTTAAGTTTGCTACCTGCCTTGATCGTTGGGCTTCTTGGCGGGTGGAGCTTCTTTCGCCTCCGGCTTCCAGGGATTTGCGTTGGCGGGGGCATTGGGGTTGATGCCGAAATCCCAGACGTAAAGGTTCATTCCTTCTTTATCCACCATTTCGACGACGGCGTATTCGCCAGGCGCGAGGCTTGCCGCCGGGGTAAGTTTGAGCCATCCGCCGTTGAGGCGGGTGATGGTGGTTTTTTCGAAATGCTGTTCCTGACTGACTTTGCCGCTGACGTTGCGTGTGACGTTGGCCAGGACGCGCTTGCCAGGTTTGGGCTGGGTGCGAATAATGCGGAAGCGATCGAACGGAACGACTGCCTCGGGCGATTGCGGATTCTGCTGTGGAGCTGCAGCCGCCGGCGGCAATTCGAGGTTGAGGTAGAACGAGGGAAGGTCGACGTGGGATTGCACCTTGGCGTGATCGCCGGGGAGCTCCACAGCCTGCTTGGCCAGAGCTCCGCGAAAAATGTTGCCCTTGCTGCCTTGGCTGATGTCGCCCTCGGCTTCGGCGACCTCAATCAGTTGGGGCTGGCTCTTGAAATTGTCGAGTAGAAAAACTCCCGAGTCGGAGGGCAGGCGCAGTCCCGGCGCGACTTCGGGAAGCTTGGCCGCAGCGGCGTTTTCGTTTTCGATTTGCTTCTCGAGTTTGACCGCTGATTCTGCGGCGGCGCGGTCCTGCTCGTGTTGTTCCGCCTCGTTCTTTTCGGTGGCGGGCCAGTCCACCAGAGATTTGGGGAGTTCTTCCCACTCGTCGCGCTCGGCGCTGAAGTAGCGGACGCGCTCTCCTATAACTTCATATTTGGTGACCAATTGATAGGAGCCGTCTTTGAGGATCAGGCGCTGGGCGTGATCCTGGGCGGAGGAATGCGCGGAGATCGCCAGGAGCGCGGCGACAGCTGCAGCAAACAGGCAGGCTTGCATTCGGTGAGCGACAACTTTCGGAAACATAAGACGTTTCAATTATCGTTTCAATTATCATCCCGGAGAGAGCAAGAAGAAAGGGCGGCCTCGGGCTTCGGCCGTCAGGCTCCGGCCGCGCCCGAGACAGAAAGCCTTTAACCGCTGAGATCGCAGAGAACTGCCGCGGAGAACGCTGAGACAGCGGAGAGCGCTGAGACAGAAGAAGCAAGAGGGTTTAGACCGAAGCCCGATAGCGAAAAGCCCGCAGCCCGGGTTTGAGCCGCAGCCCGATAGCTGAAGCCCGAAGCCGGGGGCAGGCTTGTAGTATGCTGGTGCACGGAATCGCCACGTCTGCGAAAAATGAAACTTGCACATATTGCTCTGAGGATTCGTTCGCGCAGGTCCGCGGCCTTGGTTTCCAGCATCGTTGTTGTCTTCTCTATCGTTATTGCGTCGGGCGTTTTTGCCGCGGTTCTGCACGCCCAGACATCTCCACCCCAAGGTCCTGTGCCGCCGTCTACGCAGTATTCCGTGCAGGGAACAGTGGTGTCGGCGCAGGGCGCTCCGGTTTCCTACGGGTCGGTGACGCAGCTGAACGGGCTGCTCACGCAGTTGGAGACGACCTCGAAATCGGCGCAGTCCGACCTTACCAATCTGCGCATCGAGCGCTGGAAGGCCGACGCTGCGTCGAAGCGGCAGGCGCTTGGCAACGTGGATTCGATTCAGCGCAATCTGCAGAACGCGCTGCCGGAGATCATCGAAAAGCTGCGAGCCGCGCCGGAAGATGTGCCCGCGACCTTCCGTCTCTATCGCAACCTCGACGCGTTATATGACGTGCTGGGCAGCGTGGTGGAATCGACCGGGGCATTCGGATCGAAGGATGACTTGCAGGCGCTGGCCAACGACTTGAAGGGATTTGAGGGCACGCGCAAGGCGCTGGCCGAGCGGCTGGAAAATGTGGCGACGGCGAAAGAAGCCGAGATCGTACGGCTGCGGTCGGATCTGAAGGCAGCGCAAGCGGTGGTTCCGGCTGCGCCTCCGCCGAAGAAAATTGTGGTGGACGATAGCGAGCCTGTGAAGAAACCGGCCGTGAAGAAGAGACCGGCGGCCAAGCCAGGGACGGCAGCTTCCACAACCAAACCGCCAGCCGCGAAACCGGCGGCCGGGCAGACGGCTCCGGCGCAAACGCCGCCGGCACAGGCACCGGCCAAGCCGCAGTAGGAGCGCCGCTTCGGGCTTTAGCAATCGGGCTTCGGCTCAAACCCAGGCCTCGGGCCTCAGCTATCTGGCTCCGGGCGGGCCCGAGGCAGCAGGCTCTAACCGCTGAGATCGCAAAGAATTGCCGCGGAGAACGTGGACGACGAAAGACAACAGGGTTTAGCTGAAGCCCGATAGCCGAAGCCCGAAGCCCGAATCTGTTACTCTTTCCACCGCATCACATCCACCTGAGACGGACTCCACATGAACCATCACGGCAGCATCGTCGCGGCTATTTTCGGCGTCGTGATCATTTTTGTGGTGCTGCTGGATGCTTTTGAGACGGTGGTGCTGCCGCGGCGGGTCACGCGACACTTCCGGCTGACGGCGTGGTTTTACCGGCGCACCTGGCTGCCCTGGAAGGCGGTGGCAAAGCGCATCAGCCGGGCCGCCCTGCAGCAGAGTTTTCTGGGATACTTCGGGCCGCTGTCGCTGATCATGCTGCTGGCGTTTTGGGCGGCGAGCCTGATCCTGGGTTTTGCGCTGCTGCAATATGGCATTGGCGGGCATGAACAGCTGGGCAATGAGCCCATTACGTTTGGCAGGATCATCTACCACAGCGGCGAAACGTTTTTCACGCTGGGCTATGGCGACATTGTGCCGACGTCGAGCCTGGCACGGGCACTCTCGGTGCTCGAAGCGTTCATGGGATTTGCCTTTCTGGGCGTGGTGATCGGCTACCTGCCGGTGGTGTACGCTTCATTTTCGCGGCGTGAGATTCAGATCTCTATGCTCGACGCGCGCGCCGGATCGCCGCCGACTGCGACCGAGTTGCTGGTGCGGCTGGCGGGCAGTTCGGAGAATCCAGCCATCGAGCAGATCGTTCTGGATGAGATTTTGCGCGATTGGGAGCGCTGGGCAGGGGAGTTGCTGGAGAGCGGGATTTCTTATCCGGTGCTGAGTTTCTTTCGTTCGCAGCACAGCAACCAGTCGTGGCTGGGCGCGCTGCTGACTATGCTGGATGTGACTTCCCTGGTGATTACGGGTATCGAGGGGATTCATCCCGGGCAGGCGAGGCTGACGTTTGCCATGGCGCGGCATGCGGCCGTGGATCTGGCACAGGTGGTGAACGCGCGCTACGATCCGCAGGCGGCGGAACGGATGACCGACGCCGACTTCGACGCGGTGCGGGAGACGCTGACGGCAGCGGGATTGAAATTGCGGGCGGGCGAGGAAGCGCGGCAGAAGCTGGCCAAGTTGCGGTCGATGTATGAACCTTACGTGCATGCGACGGCGCGAAATCTGATGGTGGCGCTGCCGCCGTGGCGGCATCCGGCGAAGATGCGGGACAACTGGCAGGCCGGGCCCTGGGACCGGATCATCCAGGCGAAGGGATTGGCCGTGCTGGGGCAGAAGCCGGTGGCGACGCCGGCCGCGAGCGAGGATCATTTCTAGGGCGGTTCGCAGACCTGGGCTTCGGGCTTCGGCTGTCGGGCTTCTGCAAAGCACAAAGCTGCACGCCGCTCTTGATTTACCTTCGTAAGGTTGGAGACTTACTGTCAAACGTTCATCTGAAAGTTTCGCCGAAGCCCGATAGCGGAAGCCCGAAGCCGCTCTTCCACGCGCGTGCTAACATCCTTTCTGTTTTTGTCTCTGCTCTTCTTAACGCGAAATTTCTAAGATGAAGCACATCGGCGAGAACGTGGTGCGGATTGAGGCCGAGGCGCTGCGGGCGCTGGCGGATCGCATTGGCGGTCCGATGGCCGGAGCGTTTCAGCGCGCGGTAGATTTGATGTTTTCCTGCGGCGGGCGTGTTGTGGTGACGGGCATGGGGAAGAGCGGGTTGATCGCGCGTAAGATTGCGGCCACGCTGAGTTCGACGGGGACTCCGGCGCTGTATCTGCATCCGGTCGATGCGCTGCATGGGGATTTAGGCATGGTCGTGCGCGGTGATGTGGTGCTGGCCTTGTCGGCTTCCGGGGAGACGGAAGAAATACTGGCGCTGCTGGCGACCATCAAGCGCCTGCGGGTGCCGCTGATCGCCATGACTGGGGATGAGATTTGCGATGCTCGTGTGGCGCGGGCACTCATGCCCGCGACTGCCGCCGGCAGCGAAACTCCACGGGGAGCGGCAAAGTCTGCAACAAAATTATCGCGAGATCCAGCTGAGCTGCGAGCCAAGTCAAAAGCAGCGGGCAAGAGTGCCCGCTCCACACAGGCAAACTCGGCACAGGTCTGGTCCACTTTGGCCGCGGCGGCGGATGTGGCTTTGGATTGTTCCGTGGCGCAGGAGGCCTGCTCGCTTGGCCTGGCGCCCACGGCATCGACTACGACGATGCTCGCGCTGGGCGATGCGCTGGCGGTGACGCTGAGTGAAAAGCGTGGATTCAAAGAAGAAGATTTCGCCAATCTGCATCCCGGAGGAAAGCTGGGAAAGCGGTTGGCGCGGGTGGAATCTCTGATGCATTCAGGCGACGCGCTGCCGCGGGTGACGCCGCAGGCCAAAATGCCGGACGTGATCTATGAAATGTCGCGCAAAAAGCTGGGCGTGACCGCCGTAGTAGAGGGCGAGCGACTGGTGGGCATCATCAGCGACGGAGATCTGCGGCGACTGCTCGAGAAGCGCGGAAAAGACGTGCTCGATCTAACGGCGGGCGCGGCCATGACTCGAAACCCGAAGACGATCGGCGCAGCTGAATTTGCGGCAACGGCCCTGGCGCTGATGGAAGAAAAGAAGATTACGTCGCTCATGGTCGTGGACGAAGCGGGGAAGCTGGAGGGGATTGTGCATCTGCACGATTTGTGGAGCACGGAACTGGTGTAGGGATTGAATCATTGAGGGATTGACACATTAAGTCATTGAAAACCGCATGAACATGCTGGATCAAGCCGGGGCCTTGAAAGTGCGTACGAAGCAGTTTGCCATCCGGATTGTAAGCGTGTCTCGGTCCTTGCCTCGCACGCGAGAGGGCGACGTGATCGGGAAGCAGCTGTTGCGTTCGGGTACGGCGGTCGCGGCGAATTATCGCGCAGTTTGCCGTCTCGGTCGAAAGCTGAGTTTATCTCGAAAATTAACATCGTGGTTGAGGAAGCGGATGAAACCGTATTCTGGCTGGAACTTCTCGGCGACACAGGAGTAGTCCCGACGGAAAAGCTTGCGCTACTGCTCAAAGAAGCGAACGGGCTATTGGCCATCTGCGCAGCGTCGCTGCGTACCGCGAAACACAACAAGGGGTTATAAGCGGTGGACTTTAAATGAGTCAATGATTCAATCTCTCAATGAGTCAATCCCACAACGGCATCCGCCTTGAATAGGTTGTCCTGGGCGATCATTTACAATAGCCAATTCCACTACAGGAAAACCTATGCATCGTTGGTCCCAACTCTTCATTCCTACACTCCGCGAGGCGCCGGCGGACGCCGAAGTTGCCAGCCACAAATTTCTGGTGCGGGCTGGGTACATTCGGCAGCTGGCGGCGGGGATTTACTCCTATCTGTTTCTCGGCAACCGGTCGTTTAACAAGATCATGGCCATCGTCCGCCAGGAGATGGACCGGATCGGGCAGGAATTTTATTTGCCGGCGCTGCATCCGCGGGAGGTTTGGGAGGCCAGCGGGCGCTGGTCGCTGATGGGCGACTACCTGTTCCGGCTCAAGGATCGCAAGGGCGCCGAAATGTGCCTGGGCATGACCGAGGAAGAGGTCATGACGTCCATTGCCTTGAAAGAGTTGCGCAGCTACAAGCAGCTGCCGCAGATCTGGTACCAGATTGCGCCGAAGTTTCGCGACGAGGCGCGGCCGAAGGCGGGCCTGCTGCGGGTGCGGCAATTCATGATGAAGGACGCCTACTCGTTCGACATTGACGCCGCCGGGCTGGATGTTTCCTACAAGAAACATTACGAGACGTATTGCCGCATCTTCGACCGCTGCGGGCTGAAGTACATGGTGGTCGAGGCAGATTCGGGAGCGATGGGCGGAAAGGAATCGCACGAGTTCATGGTGCGGACTCCGGCGGGCGAGGATCAGATTGTAAGCTGCGAAGGCTGCAAGTACGCGGCGAACCTGGAGAAGGCAACGTCGAAACTGGAGGCGGTGGCCGATCTGGCGGCCGAGGGCGACGGCAAGCCGCTGCTGGTACACACGCCGGGGCAGAAGACGATTGAAGATGTAGCGCGTTTTCTGGGCGTGTCGCCGAAGAACAAGATCAAGACTTTGGCGCTGATGGCCGACGAGCCGATCTCAGACCAGCCGACCTCAGACAAGAAAGATCCGAAAGGAAAGATAAAGTTGCGGGCGATCGTGGTGCTCATGCGCGGCGATCATCAGCTGAACGAAGCCAAGCTCAACGCCACGGTAGCGGTGGCCACGCGTCCCATGGAAGAGGGCGAGATCAAGGCGCTGTTCAAATCTCCAGCGGGATATTTGGGACCGATCGGCATCGAGTGGGCCAAGGATCTGAAAAAAGATTCGGCGCTGCCCGTGCTGCTGGTCGACAAGGCGCTCGAAGGCCGGACAAATCTGATCGGCGGCGCGAATCAGGAAAACTATCATCTGAAGAATCTGACGCCGGGCGTAAATTTTCAGCCGACGGCGTATGCCGACCTGCGCGCAGTTGCCGCGGGCGAGGCTTGTCCGAATTGCGGCAAGGCGCTGCGCATCGATACGGCGGTCGAGATCGGGCACATCTTCAAGCTGGGGTATCGCTATTCGGAATCCATGGGCGCTCGCGTGCTCGACAAGAACGGCAGAGAGGTCACGCCGATTATGGGCAGTTACGGGATTGGGATTGAACGCATTCTGACCGCCGCCGTCGAGCAGTCGAACGACGAGAACGGATTCTGGCTGCCACCGCAGATTGCGCCGTTTGAAGTGGTCGTGACGCCGGTCAATGTGAAGGACGAAAACCTGCTGAAGGCGGCCGTCGACATCGCGAAGCGCCTCGAATCGGCTGGATTTGACGTGATTCTCGACGACCGCGACGAGCGGCCGGGGGTCAAGTTCAAAGACGCCGACCTGGTAGGAATCCCGTTCCGGGTCACGGTGGGAAAGAAGGTTACCGAAGGTACCGTGGAAATCGTTCTTCGCTCGACCCGCGAAGTGCGCGATGTTACGATTTCTGAGGTAGAAAACCATCTCAAGGGATTACTTCGCGGGACTGGCTGAAGCTTCAAGCAGAGGCATGGCCAGGGCGAAACGGGATATTTCGCAATGGGTACATTTAAGCTGATTCTCGGGATTGCGGCGATGGTGGCTGCCATCATCGCTTGCGTGCAGGTCATTCCACCCGAAATGGCGAATTTTCAATTTCAGGACGACCTCAAAGAAGTTGCCGTGCTTGGGGGATCCAATCCCAACAAGACCGACGAGGACTTGCGCAATGCGGTCCTGCTCAAGGCAAAGGCCCACGACATCGCGTTAACGCCGGAGCAGGTCAGCGTGCAGCGCATCGGGCAGCCGGGGCTGGCCGGAGTTTATCTGCAGGCAGACTACAGCGTGCCGGTCAACCTTCCTGGATATTCGCTTACTCTGCATTTCACGCCCAACAGCGGGAACCGTTAGCCTCTGACCCCTGATCCCTGACCTCTATTTTCTCGCCCTCTGGTGCTTGTCCTTTCGTTTTCTGCGTGCGCGCTTCCGCGACGCAGTTTGAAATGGGCGCACTCTGTCTGCTTTTCCCTCTTTGGTACACAGCGCTAAAAGCCGATGGCGGCAGTGACTTTGGTGTGTTACGAGAGGTGTTTTTTCTTGTCCGCTGCCGAGGGGTCCTGACATGATCGCAGAGAAGTGAATCTCTGGAGGTACTCGTAACGTGAAGCGCACAATTTTTCTGACTGCGTTTGTAGGTCTGCTGGCGATTAGCCTTACCAGCTGCGGAACGGCCAGCCTGAAGACGATCGACCTGTCGGCGTCGGCTAACTCCACGGGCGGGTTTTTCGAGCTGAAGGGTGAAGGCTCAACCATTCAGCTGACGGCCACTGGCAACTATACGTATGGGCCGACGAAGGATCTCTCGAACCTGGTCACCTACACGGTAACGCCCGACGGGGTTGATTCCAATTTTTTTCAGGCATTGCCTGCGCCCCCGGAAGATATCACGATAAGCAAAACGGGGTTACTCACGGCAGTCGATCCTTTCGTCTGCACCTACCAGGATGTGGGCACACCCACCCTGGCTGTCTGGGTGCTGACTGGATCCTACAAAGTCGTGGCCACGTACCGCGGTGTATCTTCCCAGCCGGTATACGTGGGTATGGCTTCGGCCGCAGGTCCAGCTGTCTCGCCTGATCCCGGCGCATGCGGTCCGTAAATCACCGATTTTTTTGTGGCGACGGACGAACGAATGAAGTAGTGGCATGACCTGGAGTGTGGCATGACCTTGAGACTGCGTATCCTGCTGATTTTGACCGTGGCGCTGGGCCTGCTCTTCTGGACCAGTTGCAGTGGTCAATACAAATGCTCCAACACCTTCAGCAGTAACAGCTGCGGCAGCGGTGGCAATGGCGGTGGAGGGATCGGTGGCGGTGGTGGCGGTGGCGGAGGCGGCGGTGCCGCGCCCTCGGCCTTCGCCTTTACGGTGGACTCCTTTGACGGCACCATGAACAGCTACACATTGAGTGCGGGTGCGGGGACGTTTCAGGCGACTTCCAACTTCACTCCATTGCCGATTATGTCCGGCGATCCGGGCGCAGGCGTGGTGGTCGCGCAAAAGCAGTTCCTCTACGCCGTGCTGGCGCAGAAAAATCTGATTTACGGATGGTCGATCAGCAAGACGGGCACGCTCACGACGTTGAATGGCTTCCCGGTGACGGTCAGCCTGAGTGCAAGTATTCCGGTGACAACCTTCCGGCAGGTCAGCGTAATCACCAATCCCGCTGGGACGCTTCTTTTTATCTCGCAGCCCTTTTTCAACCAGATTCTGATCTACCAGATCGGTACCACCGGCGCCCTCACCGCAGTCCCGCCTTTTTCCACCGGCACGGATTCGCCGATGAATCTGGGTATGGACGGGCTGGGCAAATATCTGTACGTGACCGAGGACCCGAATTTGATCACGCACACGGCTACCAAGACGGGCGCCTACGTTGTCGGCACTACCGGTTCACTCACGGCCGTTCCGGGCAGCCCGTTTGCCGTTCCCATGTGGCAAGTGCAGGGCGACGCGACCGGGGCGTTCCTGATTGGGATCAGCGGGAGTACGACTTTCTACACGGGCACCCCCGACGACACCAACATCTACACTTTCTCGATCGCGCAGACCGGGGCCAATGCCGGGGCCATCGCACAAGTTGCCAAATCGCCTACCACCAGCGCTCCCTTTAACCTGGCGGTGAACCCTGCAGCAGGATTCGCTTACACGTTCAGTATCAACGATCAGGCTACGATCAATAATCCAACCGAAGGCTTTCAACTCAATGCCACCACGGGAGCGCTCACTCCAGCGATAGGTTCGCCGTTCGGGAATCTTTTCCTGGGGGGCAATGGGCAGTTTGAGCAAAGCGGTACATACCTGTTCTCCCATAGCGGCGATGTCAGCACAATCACCTCAGTCCAGCTGTCGGCTTTCCAGGCAGCGAGCACCGGCGCGCTGACTCAACCATTCTCGAATGTGCTGCTGCCCTCGAGTGGATATTGGGCGGTGACCGATCCACAATGATGCAGGCGCCGCAAGCGGCTCCGCGTCAAAGCAGAACCCGGGCCGGCTAACGGAATCGTAGTCAAGATCAGCAATCGTGAATCGTCAATTGCTAATCGGCAATTGCTGGTTAACGGCTTGGAGACCTGCAGGTTCGCGGGTCTCTTTTTGTTTGGGCGCACGGCGTTACAATAGGAATAATCCCCTCTCCTGAGGTCGCGTGGCGGTGTACCGCTTATCGTTGATCAGGCGTGGAGAGTCGGAAGTACAGCGCGATCAACCTTTTCGTGCGTCCTACCGTCTGATAAGAGGGGGGCATTCCGCCCGAAATCGTGGCTATCAAGATCAAAATTCCGAAGGGGAACAGCGGACAGGGATGGCGGCGCGATCCCGTGCTGCGCGCCGGACTGGCTGCGTTTCTCATCCTTGCGCTCGCGTGTACGGGCGCGTTTTCATATTTCTACATCAAGTATGACCGAATTATTGAGCGGCGCTTCCGCACCCCGGTTTTCAGCAATTCGGCCAAGATTTATGCCCTGCCGCAAACCGTGCGTAGCGGGGAAAGTATTGACGCCAAAGCAATTGCAGCCGAATTGCGCCGGGGCGGGTATTCCGACAAAGAAGGGGAGTCGCGGCTGGGGACGTTCCGCCTGACCAGCGGCGGGATTGAAATCAGCCCGGGGCCGGAATCCTACCATAGCCCAGAGGCGGCGCAGATTACGATCCATGACGGCCAGGTAGAGCAGATCGAAAGCAAAGGGAACGAGCTTTCGGCCTACGAACTAGAGCCAGAACTGGTGACGGCGCTGTTTGACGCGGAACAGCGCTCCAAACGCGAACTGGTGAAGTACAACGACATTCCCCCGGTGATGGTGCAGGCGGTGCTGGCCATCGAGGACCGGAGGTTCTTTGAGCATAGCGGAGTGAATTTCGTTCGCATGTTTGGGGCGCTGTGGGCGGACCTGAGCCGGCGGGTTGGGCTGACGCACCAGCGCTATGACCAGGGCGGCTCGACGCTGACCATGCAGCTTTCGCGAGGATTCTTCCTGAATCCCGAAGATAAGACAGTCAAGCGCAAGCTCACCGAAATGCTGATTTCAGAGGAGATGGAGCAGAAGTTCAGCAAACAGCAGATTTTCGAGTTCTACGCGAACTGGGTCGACCTGGGGCAGAGAGGGTCATTCGCGATCAGCGGGTTCGCTGAAGCCTCGAAGTCATACTTTAATAAGGACTTGAAGGACATCACGCTGCCGGAAGCGGCGTTGCTGGCGGGATTGATCCAGCGGCCGAGTTATCTG
Organism: Candidatus Sulfotelmatobacter sp.; assembly: GCA_035308125.1. GTDB lineage: Bacteria > Acidobacteriota > Terriglobia > Terriglobales > Acidobacteriaceae > Sulfotelmatobacter. The sequence goes on along the minus strand of DATGHF010000069.1, from coordinate 35,089 downwards.
TCGCCCTACCGGCATCCGGAGCGCGCGCTGGAGCGACGCAACCTTGTCCTCGAGTCGATGGTGGAAACCCACGTCATCACCAAGGAGCAGGCAGAGAAAGCGAAAGCTGCGCCACTCAAGCTGGCGCCTCCAAACGTGGAAGCCAGCGACGCGCCCTACTTCGTCGACATGGTGCGTGATGCGCTGATCAGCCGGTTCAACGAGCACGATCTGAATGACGAGTCGTATCGCATCTACACCACGCTTGATCCCCAACTGCAGAAGGCAGCGGCACAGTCGGTGGAAATGGGCATCAAGCTGGTGGACGACCAGGTGACCAAGCTGCGCACCAAGCGGACCAAGGTCGGGAAAAAAGTGGAAGTAAAAGTAGAGCAGGGACCGCAGGCGCAGGTGGCGATGGTGGTGATGGATCCCCACACCGGCGCGGTTCTGGCGTTGGTGGGCGGGCGTAATTATGCCTGGAGCCAGCTGAATCACGCCTTGGCGAAGCGGCCGACGGGATCGATCTTCAAGCCGTTCGTCTACGCGGCGGCGATGAATACGGCGGTGGATGGATCGGCGACGGTGATCACTCCGGCCTCGACGGTGACGGACGCGCCGTCGTCATTCGCCTACGGCGACCAGATCTACGAGCCGCGCAACTACAAAGAGGAGTACCACGGCGAAGTAAACTTAAGATACGCGCTGGCCATGTCGCTAAACAACGCCACGGTGAAGGTGGCGGAAGAAGTGGGCTACGACAAGGTCGCGGATCTGGCGCGTTCTGCGGGCATTGCTTCGGTGAAGGCGACGCCGGCGATGGCCCTGGGATCCTACGATGCGACTCCGCTGGACATGGCCGGCGCCTATACATCCTTCGCCAACAACGGATTCCGGATTTCGCCGATCCTGGTCAATTCACTGCGCAATGCTAAGGGTGATGTAATTGCGAACTTCAACACCGACCGGCGCCCGGTGCTGGATCCGCGCGTGGCCTACGTCATGACCAACATGATGGAAGGAGTGGTCAACAACGGGCTTGCCTTCACTCCGGTTCGCGGACGTGGATTCACACTTCCTGCGGCCGCCAAGACGGGGACATCGCACGATGGCTGGTTCGCGGGATATACCTCGAATCTGCTGTGCATTGTCTGGGTAGGATTCGACGATTATAGCGACCTGCGATTGAGCGGGGCGCAGACTGCGGCGCCGATCTGGACCGAGTTCATGAAAAAGGCGGCGGCGCTGCCAGGGTATTCCGATATGCGGCCATTTCCGCAGCCTACCGGCGTGGTGGACGTGCAGCTGGACAAGGCCACCAACCGGCTGGCAACGTCCAGTTGCCCAGATGATTACGTGGCGGCATTTATTGCCGGCACCGAACCGCGCGAGACCTGCGATCAGCAGAATGGAGTGGCTGGATTCTTCACCCGGCTCCTAGGAGGCGACAAGCCGATTACTCCTCCCACCCAGCCGGTGAACGGGCAAGACAGCCAGGACCTCAAGAAAAAGAAGGGTTTCTTCGGCAAAATTGCGGGCATATTTAAGGATGACAAAGCCGACGCTCCGGTGTCTAAGCCACCAGATAGCGGGCAGAATCCGCCGCACTGAGGGGTTGGGGTTGGACGGCGGTGCAGTTCTACAAGGAAGCGGGCCGAACGTGCGGTTATTGCGGTTCAAAGGGCTCGCTGACCGGCGGGAACTGTGGCAGAATACATGCGCTCGCTTGGGGGTGGTTTATGTCCTGCCCGAGAACGTGCTTCGCGAGAACCTGTCTGGCTCCTCTCTCGCTACTCTTCATCATGATCATGGTTGCGTCAGTTTCCGTGGTGATGGTGTGCTCGGTTAACGCCGCGGCGCAGGTTTCCCATTCGGAACAGGTGCAGATCATGCCGCCGCTGCTGCGTACCATTGATCCTCCGGCGAAGGATGCGACCGAGGAAGATCTGGAAGCGCAAGCCGACGAGCTGCGCAGCTCGAAACTCTATCTGGACGCTCTCGACTATTACCGGGCGGCGCTGGCCAAGCAACAGAGCGCGGCGCTGCTGAACAAGATCGGCATCACCGAACTGATGATGCAGCGGTATCGGGAAGCGCGAAAATCGTTTGAGCGGTCGATCAAAGTGGACCACCAGGCAGCCAATGCCCACAACAATCTGGGCGTGGTCTTCTACGAGGAGAAAAAATACCCGGCGGCTGTGAAGGAGTATCGCAAGGCGATTGCTCTCGACGCAAACTCGCCGTCATTCTTCAGCAATCTGGGCGCGGCACTTTTCTCCAAGAAAGAGTTTGAGCCTGCGGTGATTGCCTATCAGCACGCGCTGGAACTCGACCCGGACGTCTTTGCGCATACTTCGCGCGGCGGGGTGCAGGCTCAGTTGCCCAGCCCCGATGATCGCGCCCATTACGATTACACGGTGGCGAAACTCTATGCCAAGATGGGTTTCTCCGACCGGTCGCTGGAGTATTTGAAGAAGGCGCAGGAAGAGGGATACAAGGACTTGAAAAACGTGTACAAAGATGTGGAGTTCGCCGAACTCCGCAAAGACAAACGGTTTACCGAGTTGATGGCGGCAAAAACGGTGACCCTGAGAGATTGATTTCGTAGCGCCGGACGATGCGGCGGAAATTACAAACTTTTACAAAATTAGACGCAACTTCACGGCCCGTTGCGGTTTAATAATTCCACATACTCCTGAAAACAACAGGGTGAGTAAGGAGAAACGGTAGCCCATCGGATGCTGACCCGAGCACGCCCCAAGCAAGCGTCCGGTGGGTTTTTTTGTGAGCTTCGCTCAGCTCTTGGCTTTTAGCTCTTGGCTTTTAGCTTAAGTCAAAACCTCGAAGAGTCGAACTGCAGAAACTCTGCCCTCTTTTCTCGAGGACAAGTCTCGAGGACAAGCGTGTTCCTCTGAACCACGCCTTCTGCCAAACGCACATCGATCTTTCCACGATGGGTTTCAAGCTAAAAGCTAAGAGCTAACGGCTAAGAGCTTGTTCTCGTCGTGAGCCGCAACGTTGATCGATACGGTGTTGGGGCTTCAAGGTAAAGGCTAAGAGCCAATAGCTAAGAGCTTCTCTTCGCACTTCTCTCTCCGATGTAGGCTTCCAGCACTTGTTTCCATTTGCCTTGCGCTTTGAGGATGAACTCTACCGCGTCGCGCAGGGCGCCGTCGCCGCCGGCGTGGGGCGTGATGTAGTGGGCTTCTTGTTTGACTTCGGCGCGGGCGTTGTTCACGGCGATCGCCAGGCCTCCGGCGCGCATGGCCGGGAGATCGATGACGTCGTCGCCAACGAAAGCTGCCTGTTCGGGCTTGAGTCCTTCCTGCTGGAGAATTTCTTCGAAGCACGAGCGCTTGTCATGCACGCCCTGATGCACGTGCTCGAGCCTTAGGTCGCGGGCGCGGAGCGCGACGGTTTCCGAGATGCGCTTGGTAATGATTCCAGTCTTGATGCCGGCCAGGCGCGCCAGCGAGATCGAAGTGCCGTCGTGGGCGTGAAAGCCTTTAGCTTCAATCAGGCTCTGACAGGAGAATCCGAAGCCGCCCTGATCTTTGGGTGCAGCGTTTGTAGCAGCATGTTGTGCGGCGTGTTCCTGGGTCGACTGCTCGGCTCCAGCGGGAGCGGGGAAGATAAATAATTTGCCGTCGGTGAGAACGCCATCCACGTCGAAGAGCAGGAGTTTGATTTTGCGGGCACGGGCGGCTGCGGAGGATTGCGGCATCGCGGGATTCTAGCATTGGGCGGCGGTCGATTCAGGAACGAGCGATCCACAGGATGGAAAACTGGCGTCCGAGCCTCTCGAAATCGCGGTCCGATGTGACCAGCGTGGCTCCATGTTCAACCGCGAGTGCGGCGGCGATGCAATCTACATAAGGAATATTGTGCAGCGCCTTTAGTTCGCCGGCTCTGAGCGCTTGGGGAAGTTCCACGGGTACGACCTGAATGGGAAGGTGCGCGAGATCGGCCAGAGTCTCACGAGCGGACTGCTCCCCGTGGCGTTGCCATGAGAGATAGAAAACTTCTCCCCAGTTCACGACGGAAGCCAACAGGGGAGTGCTCAACCGGTCCGCTTCTTTCAGCAATTGTTCCATGCGGCTGGCTCCAGGGCCGTTCTGCAGAAGACTTAGCACGGCGCTGGCATCGAGCACATACGTTTTACTCATCGGGCGAGGCGGTCCTTCTCAATCCGGTGTTCGCGTTCGCGATCTTCGAGCAACGAATGTGTGCCAGCATAGCGGCCCCGCAATTTGCGGATGAGGTCGTCGATTCCCGGCGACATCGCCTGCTTCGCATCTTCCTGTTGAATCGTTTTGCCCTGGTAGCGGACTTCGAAGCCCCGCGATTTCAGGAGCGCGACCGCCTGGTGCGAATTTGTGGGATCGTTCGGGGGTACTCCTGCTGCTTCCAGGACGAGCGGCCTCGCGGGCAACTCGCGGCCTTCGACAACCACGCTCCACTTCGTCATCTGGCGGGTGGAGCGAAAGGTTTTCGCGGCGGCGGCGATGTCTTCCCGCCGAAGCTCGGCAACTCTGGAACTGGTCATCCTGAGAACCTCGAAGTATTATTATTACTATTCATCATACTCAAATTGGACGTCGCGCTCAAGATCGAGCCTCAGCTTTCTTAGTACCGCAAGCAATGTATAGCGAACAATTTGCGAAACTAGAGATTCCGGCTACAATACCCGAATGCAGTCCCCTCCTGCCTCTTTGACCTGGGCTCATCCTCTCGTAGCGGACTGGTTTGTGCGGAAGTTTGGCACGCCGACCGAGCCGCAGGAGCAAGGCTGGCCGCACATTCTCGCGGGGCGGACGACGCTGATTTCTGCTCCCACCGGGTCGGGCAAGACGCTGACTGCGTTTCTGGCTTGCATTGATCGGCTGGTGCGCAAGGCACTGGCCGGAGATCTCGCGGACCGGACGGAAGTGCTTTATATTTCACCGCTCAAGGCGCTGGGCAACGACATCCAAAAAAATCTGGAAGGGCCGCTGGGGGAGATCCTCGCGCTGGCCGGAGAGCGCGGGTTGCTGATGCCGGAGATTCGGACAGCGGTGCGCACCGGCGACACGCTGCAGCCCGAGCGGCGGGCCATGCTGAAGCGGCCTCCGCATATTCTGGTGACCACGCCCGAGTCGCTTTACATTCTGCTGACCGCCGACCGCAGCCGCGCGATTCTGCGCGACGTGGAAACCGTGATTGTGGATGAAATCCACGCCGTGGCTGACGACAAGCGCGGGGCGCATCTGGTGCTGTCGCTGGAACGTCTAGACGCTCTTTCGCATCGCCCTCCGGTGCGCATTGGGCTTTCGGCGACGCAGAAGCCGATTGAAGAAGTGGCGCATTTTCTGACGGGGAGCCGGGTTCGGACAGGAGAGCCAACCTCAGCGGCTGAAGCCGCGAACGATTCAGCGGCTGTCACGGCACCCTTCGACTTCGCTCAGGGCAGGCTTTTGAAGTCGTGCCCTTCCCAGTCCGTGCCTGAATCCGATTCCTCGCGCACCTCCGACGCCGTCATCGTCAACATCGGGCACAAGCGTGTCCTCGATCTTGCGGTGGAGGTTCCGCCGATGCCGTTGGGGCCGATCGCGTCGAACGAGATGTGGGATGCGATCTACGACCGGTTGGTGACGCTGGTCCAGCAGCACCGGTCAACGCTGGTGTTTGTGAACACGCGGCGGATGGCGGAACGTTTGGCGCACAATCTGGGCGAGCGCATGGGCGAGGAAAATGTTGCGGCGCACCACGGCAGCTTGTCGCGCAAGTTGCGGCTGGCGGCGGAGAAGAAGCTGAAAGAAGGGCAGATTCGGGTGCTGGTAGCAACGGCCTCGCTCGAACTTGGCATCGACATCGGCACGGTGGATCTCGTTGTGCAGATCAATTCCTGCCGGGCGATTGCTGTAGCGTTGCAGCGGGTGGGAAGGTCGGGGCACTGGCGGGGCGCGGTGCCGAAGGGACGTCTGTTCGCCACGACGCGCGACGATTTGCTGGAGTGCGCGGCGTTGGTGCGAGCCGTACGGCAGGGCGATCTGGACCAGTTGATGATTCCGGATGCGCCGCTGGATGTGCTGGCGCAGCAGATTGTGGCGGCGTGTTCGGCGGAAGAGTGGGATGAAGACGAGATGTTCGCCATGGCGAGGCGGGCGTATCCCTATCGCAAGCTGGCGCGGGCGACGTTCGATTCGATTCTCGAAATGCTCTCGGAAGGGATTGCCGCCCGGCGCGGGCGTTACGGCGCGTATGTTCATCGCGATCGAGTGAATGGCAAGCTGCGGGCGCGGCGCGGGGCGCGGCTGGCGGCCATTACCAGCGGCGGCGCGATCCCGGACAATTCTCTTTACACCGTGGTGGTCCAGCCGGATGGCGTGGTGGTGGGCACGGTGGATGAGGATTTCGCGGTGGAGAGCAATCGCGGCGACATCATGCTGTTGGGCAACACTTCGTGGATGATCCAGCGCATCGAGACTAATGCCGGACGAATCCTGGTGCAGGATGCGCACGGCGCGCCGCCGAACGTTCCGTTCTGGCGGGGTGAGGCTCCGGCGCGGACGCAGGAATTGTCGGAACACGTGGGCGAACTGCGGCAGAAAATCAGCGAGATGCTGCCGCACACTTCGCCGGTGGGATTTTCGGCGACGCAGCCGGACGTGGCCGCGGCTGTCGCGTGGCTGAAAAATGAATGCGGGGTCGATGACTCCGGTGCGGAGCAGTCGATTGAATACATTCTGCAAGGGCGCGCGGTGTTGGGCGCGGTGCCAACTCAGCAGACTGTGATCGCCGAGCGCTTCTTTGATGAGGGCGGAGGGATGCAGTTGATCATCCACGCGCCCTTCGGTGGACGCATCAACAAGGCCTGGGGACTGGCGCTGCGCAAACGTTTCTGCGTCGGGTTCAACTTTGAGTTGCAGGCTGCGGCGACTGATAACGGTTTGAACATCGCGCTGGCCGAGCAGCACAGTTTTCCGCTGGGCGATGTTTTCAATTTTCTGCAAGCCGATACCGTGCAGCCGATTCTGGAGCAGGCGGCGCTGGATTCTCCGATTTTTGGCACGCGCTGGCGCTGGGACGCGAACCGTGCGCTGGCCTTGTTACGATTTCAGAACGGAAAAAAAGTTCCGGCGCAGATTCAGCGCATGCGGTCGGACGATCTGCTGGCGTCGGTGTTTCCCGATGCGGCGGCCTGCTTTGAAAATATCGAGGGCGAGCGGAAGATTCCCGATCATCCGCTGGTGGGCGAGGTGATGAAAGATGTGCTCACTGAGGCCATGGACATTGAGGGACTGAAGTCCCTGCTGCGCGGGATGGCGTCAGGGAAGATTCGTGTGCTGGCGGTGGACACGCCGGTGCCGTCGCAGTTTTCGCACGAAATTCTGAATGCGAATCCTTATGCGTTTCTCGACGATGCGCCGCTGGAGGAGCGGCGCGCGCGCGCGGTCGAGATGCGGCGGATGCTGCCCGAGTCGGTGCTGGAGGAAGTGGGGAAGCTTGACCCAGCGGCGATTGAGCAGGTGCGGGCCGAAGCCTGGCCCGATGTGCGGGATGCGGATGAGTTGCATGATGTGCTGCATACGCTGGTGGCGCTGCCGGAGGAGCTGTCGCTGGGAATGTGGGGACAGCCGCCCTCGGCTGTCCAGTCGAGCGCAGCTCGACTTGGTTTCTTGGACAGCATCTCGACCTCAAGCCAGGACGGCTCAGCTGTGCTGAGCCGGACAGCCGAGGGCGGCTGTCCCCACATGGACTGTGGCGCGGGCGAGTGGGCGGGATATTTCGAGCGTCTGGTAAGAGAAGGTCGAGCTGCGATTGCGACCGTCGCCGATGGCGGGACGCCATCGGGACAGCCGGCGGGACGCCGGCGCTACTGGGTGGCGGCGGAGCGGGCGCGGAGTTTTGCGGCGCTTTTTCCTTCGGCCGAGTTTGCGCAGACTCTGGCAGATGTTGAGACGGTGCAGACCTCTCGCGAGGATGCATTGCTCACGCTGGTCACGGGGTGGATGTCGCATCTGGGGCCGGTTACGGCGTCACAGCTGGGCGAGGAATTGGGGCTTGCGGCTTCGGAGATCTCGAACGCGTTGCTTCGCATGGAAGCCAGCGGGACGATCCTGCGGGGAAACTTTAGTGGCGCTGCCTCGCGGGCAAGAGTGCCCGCGCCACACGACCATCCACCCGAGCAGGAAGTCGAATGGTGCGAGCGGCGGCTCTTGGCGCGCATTCACCGGCTGACCGTGGGGACGCTGCGCAAGCAAATTGAGCCGGTCACGGCGGCGCAGTTCATGCGCTGGCTGATGCGCTGGCAGCATTTGGCTGCGGGGACGCAGGTGAATGGCGAACGCGGCACGCTGGAAGTGCTGCAGCAGTTGCAGGGTTTTGAGATTCCAGCGAATGCGTGGGAGCGGCAGATTCTGGCGCGGCGCATCGCCGACTACGATTCCAAGTGGCTCGACCAGCTTTGCCTGACTGGAGCAGTGGGATGGGGAAGATTGTCGCCGCATCCGGCAACGCTGGATTATCCGAGCGGCGCGAAAGGGAACGGTGGGACTTCATCCGGCGCTACTGCGTCAGAAGCCGCGACACAGGCGCCTCGACAGCGGCGGGTGATTCCTACCAGCGTCGCTCCGATTACTTTCTTTGTGCGCGAGGATGCCGATTGGATGATTCCCCGCGAGAATCCCCATGTCTCGCAAAATCGGAGAGACCCTTCGACAAGCTCAGGGCAGGCCATGGGGCACCCGGCAGATTCTTCGGAGGGACGCGGACTCAGCCATGGGGCGCAACTGGTGCTTGATTTTCTGCGGCAGCGTGGAGCTTCGTTCTTTGCCGACATTGTTCGCGGCAGCGGCAAGCTGAAAGCGGAGATCGAAACTGCTTTGTGGGAGCTGGTGGCTGCGGGTTTGGTCACGGCCGATGGATTCGACAACCTGCGATCGCTGATCGATCCCAAACGGCGCGCCGGGCAGGGAAGCGGGCGCAGCACGCGTCCGCGGCACAGCTCGGGACGCTGGGCGCTGCTGCACGCCGACCAGGCCGTGGAGAGGCCGCGCGCGGTCGAGGCCGCCTGCTGGATGGTGCTGCGGCGCTACGGAATCGTGTTTCGCGATCTGCTGGCGCGGGAAGCGAACCTGCCGCCGTGGCGCGAATTGCTGATGGGTTTCCGGCGGCTGGAGGATCGGGGAGAGATTCGCGGCGGGCGTTTCGTCGATGGATTCCTCGGCGAACAGTTTGCGTTACCCGTGGCGGTGGAGTCGGTGCGCGCGATGCGCAATAGTCCGCTGACCGGCGAAGTGATGACGGCTTCGGCAGCCGATCCGCTGAATCTGGTTGGAATATTGGTACCGGGCGAGAGGGTGCCTGCGATTTCTGGCAGAAGTGTTAGCTATCGCGACGGTGTTGCGCAGAGCTTGTCGGCAGCCGAAGATGCGGGACAACAACAGGCGGCCGCTGTCTGATCCGGGACGGACCTATCCAGAGAGATTGGGCGTGCCCGCGGTGGAGAAGAAGCCGGCGGTAGAGAGGAAGTCAGAGACCCGACGAGGGGGTCCCTTCGAGTCCCTGACTTTGCGGGTGCCAGCGACACTTTTACGGAAAAGCGCTTCCCCCATCGCTTTTGCCGACGCCCCGCGCGAGAGGGGCGTGCACGCGCGGGTCCAACGGCAAAATCAGGCCGCGGATCCATCACCACCGGTCCCGCAACTCGCTCCCCATCAGTGATTTAGGGGCGAACGATTGCGGCGGTTCCAGCCCGGATGCACTGCCGCTCGTGGTCCAGCAATCGCTATCCGTCCAGATAGTCCCGCTATCTGTTCGGATATCGTAACAAGATCGAGGGTCAGGTTGGATTCGGGTTTGTCTGTGGTAAGAAGGGTCGCTCGACCGGAGGACCTTCCAGGTATGCAACCTCGACTTTTCGCCATTTCCGGGCCGCTCAAGGATTCCACCCTGCCGTTGCCAGAGGGCGACGCCCTGCTGAGGCCGGAGTCTTCGAATGCCTTGGCTGTCATCGATGCGTCGATTTTCCGAAAAAGTTGCCGTCTGCGGCAGGTGGAGGGGCGTTTTCAGATTCTGGATCTGGAATGCCGCAGCGGAACCACGGTAAACGGAAAGTCGGTGAAAGAAGAGTGGCTGCATCACGGCGACGAGATCGCGGTGGGCGATTCGGTTTTTGTGTTTCTGTTGGAGGACGAACATTACAAGGGGACGCCCCTTCCAGCCCGCGTCGAGCCGAGCCTGCTGGGGGAAGGCGTGCGCATGAAGGAGATTCATCAGTTCCTGATGCGGGTTGCGCCATCGGACTCGACCGTGTTGATCGAAGGCGAGAGCGGAACCGGGAAAGAGCTGGCGGCCCGCGCTCTGCATCGGCACAGCGGCCGGAGCAGCAAGCCTTTCGTGGCGATCAATTGCGCGGCCATTCCCGACACGCTTCTGGAGGCCGATTTGTTTGGGCATGAACGCGGGTCTTTTACCGGAGCCGTTGTCCAGAAAAAAGGCAGGCTGGAAGTGGCCGACGGCGGCGTGGTGTTCCTCGACGAGATTGGAGAACTGGCGCCGGCGCTTCAGGTGAAGCTGCTGCGTGTGCTGCAGGAGCGCGAGTTCGAGCGGGTGGGCGGAACGCGGCCGATTAAAGTCGACATCCGACTGATTGCCGCTACCAACTGCGACTTGAACCAAGCCGTGCGGGCAGGAAGATTCCGCCGCGATTTGTACTACCGGCTGGCCGTGGTCAAACTGAAGATGCCATCCTTGCGCGAGCGCAAAGAAGACATATCCCAGCTGGCGCACCACTTTGTGCAGAAATATGCCAGGCGCTGCAAAGTAAAAGCAAAGCCAGTATCGCGCGAGGCCATGGCCTGCCTGACCCATCATGACTGGCCGGGCAACGTCCGCGAACTGGAGAACGCGATTGAACACGCGTTGGTATTGGGGCATTCGGATGCTTTGCTGTCGCAAGATTTACCGGAATCGATTCTCGAATACGGGCCCGCGCAGAAGACGAATGAAGGCCGGTATCACTCGCGGGTCAAGGCTCTGAAGAAGCAGCTCATCGTGGAGGCAGTGGAGCGAACTCGCGGAAACTATGTGGAGGCCGCGGGAATTCTGGGGGTGCATCCCAATTACCTGCACCGGCTGATTCGCAATCTCGATTTGAAGGACTTTCTGAAGGACGCCCTTCGCGAGGAGACTCGCAGCGCAACGGGACGATTCAGTCGAGCGTCGAGCGGAGCGGCGTGAACCCGCTAAGGCAGAGGCATTTGCAGGAGCCGTGAGGGATCGAGATAGGTCCCTTGCCAGCGCACCGCGACGTGAAGATGCGGGCCCGTGGCTCGTCCTGTACCGCCGCTCAGGCCGATTTCCTGACCGCGCTTCACGGTGTTTCCCTCTTTGACTTTGAATTCGGAAAGATGGAAGTAAAGGGTGAGCAGGCCCTGGCCGTGGTCGATGACCACGCAGTTGCCTTCAAAATACAAGAAGCGCGCCAGCAGTACAGTGCCCTGATTCATGGCCGCGACGGGAGTCCCGGCGGGAACGCGAAAATCGAGGCCGAGATGCGGGCGCTGCGCCTTGCCGTTGAAGATTCGCTGCGAACCGAAGACGTCGGAGATGGCGGCATCGGCAGGGGCCGCGAATTTGCCGTCCCACTCACGGGTTGGGGTCACGCGGCTCAGGTAGTCCTGCTTGATCTTCACGCTTTCGGCGATTTGTGCTTCTTGCTCGGGACTGGGCTCGGTGAATTTCTTTTCGACCGTGAGCTCCACTTTAATCTGAGGATACTTGGCGCGGGAAATAAGGAATGAGCGCGTGAAGTTGAATGGAGTTTTTGTTGCGGCACGTTCGGCGGATAAATCGAGCTCGTACTTGCCTGGAGTCGTCTCGAAACTTACGCCCGCTAATGCGAACCAGGTCTTTGTGGAGGCGTCGTAACTGAAGGTGAGCTGGTGGCCAAGCCAGGTTCCGGTGAGGGATTCGAGTTTGGCTGGGAGCTTCACCTGGAACAGAACGGGAGCTCCGTTGACGAGGCGAGTGGGCTGAGCGCCTACGGTCCAGTTGACAGCGGAGGCTGGAAGCACGACGCACGCGAAGACGAACGCGCTGATTGCGAGCGCCAGCAAGCGGCGCGCGTAGGGCCGGCGGGTTGCGCCCTGGCGGGACGGCCGAGGCGGCTGTCGCCACGTGAGTGGGTATGAGTGCACGAGATGAGCGTAGCACTACCGCCTACGATTGCGGGAACCTGTCCGACGGGAAGGTGATCAAGCTGGAACGTTGGTGGACCTGGCCGGGATCGAACCGGCGACCTCTTCCATGCCATGGAAGCGCGCTCCCAGCTGCGCCACAGGCCCACTTTTGGGGGAGAAATTCCCTAGGGTTCGGAATCTCAGAAACGATCATCAAACAACCCTCAAGTATTCTCGCTTACCGTGACACGTTAGTCAACGCGCCGTGCATTTTGAATTTCTTTCCACAGGCTTTTCTGCCATAATTGATCGTGCACCCCACCTGCACAACTTCTCAAACACAATTTAGAGCGAGGAAGAGATGCCAGCGAAGTACATCTTTGTAACGGGCGGAGTTGTGTCTTCACTCGGCAAGGGATTGGCCGCAGCGTCGATCGGCTGTTTGCTGGAGAGCCGCGGTCTCAAGGTCAACCTGATGAAGTTCGACCCGTACCTGAACGTGGATCCGGGGACGATGTCGCCGTTTCAGCACGGCGAAGTATTTGTGACCGACGACGGCGCCGAGACCGACCTCGACCTTGGCCACTACGAGCGTTTCACTCACGCCAAGCTTTCCCGCGAGAACAACTGGACGACGGGACGCCTCTACGAGCAGATCATCGCCAAGGAGCGGCGGGGCGATTATCTGGGCAAGACGGTGCAGGTGATTCCGCACGTCACCAACGAAATCAAAGCCGCCATGAAGAAGGTCGCGCAGGAGGTGGACGTGGCGATCGTGGAGGTCGGCGGGACCGTCGGCGACATCGAGTCGCTGCCGTTCATGGAAGCCATCCGGCAGATGCGGCAGGAGTTGGGGCGCGAGCACACTTTGTTCGTCCACGTGACGTTGGTTCCGTTCATTGCCGCGGCGCAGGAACTGAAGACCAAGCCAACTCAGCACTCGGTGAAAGAGTTGCTCAGCATTGGAATCCAGCCCGATATTCTGCTTTGCCGTACCGACCGCTTCTTGGCCAAGGAGATCAAGTCGAAGATTGCACTGTTCTGCAACGTCAGCGAAGAGGCGGTGATCACCGCGAAAGATGTGGCGTCGGTCTACGAAGTGCCGCTGGTTTTCGCCAATGAAGGCGTGGACACGCTGGTTCTGAAATACCTCCACATGGAAATGAAAGATCGCGACCTTTCCAAGTGGGAAGACATTGTGCATCGCGTCTACAACCCGAAAGATACGGTCACGATTGGAATCGTCGGTAAGTATGTGGAGTATGAAGATTCCTACAAGTCGTTGAAGGAAGCGCTGGTGCACGGCGCGCTGGCGCACAACCTGAAGCTGCAGCTCAACTGGATTGAAGCCGAGGGCCTGGAAGCCGGCGACCCAACCTGCGAGGCGCAGCTCGAAGATTACGACGGGATTCTAGTCCCCGGTGGTTTCGGCAAGCGCGGTATTGAAGGAATGTTGATTGCGATTCGTTATGCGCGCGAGAAAAAAGTTCCGTACTTCGGCATCTGCCTGGGCATGCAGACGGCGTGCATCGAATTTGCTCGCAATGTGGTGGGATTGGCGGATGCAAATTCCAGCGAATTCGACCCGGCCACGCCGCACCGTGTGATCTATAAGTTACGCGAACTGCGCGGCGTGGAAGAACTCGGAGGAACCATGCGGCTGGGCGCGTGGACGTGCAAGATTGAGCCGAACACGTTGGCGAGCAAGATATACGGCAAGCTGGAAATCAGCGAGCGCCACCGGCATCGCTACGAATTCAACCGCGAGTACGAAGAGCCCATGGTGGCGGCGGGGCTGCGCATTTCCGGCTCGACTCCGGACGGGACCTACGTCGAAATGGTGGAACTGCCCGATCATCCGCATTTCATCGGCTGCCAATTTCATCCTGAGTTCAAGTCGAAGCCGCTGGAGCCGCATCCGCTGTTCAGCAGTTTTGTGGGCGCGGCGTATGAGCACGGCTCGAAGCGCCGCGCGGAAAAGGTATCTGCGGAAGTGGAAATGTTCCACCGGCCGGAGAGAGTGGCGGGGCGGTAAAGCTTACACGAGAGACGATTCACTGCTCAGAACGGCGAACTCGCCGAGAAATTCGAGTTTGTTTTTCAGCAAGAAACTCGTCGTCCTCTGCGCCACTCGGCGGTGAATAGGTTCCATTTTTGATCTCCTTTTTCCAAGTCGGCGACGTGCGCATCGGTTCCGGCAATCTTTTTCTCATCGCCGGTCCGTGCGTGATTGAGAGCGAAGAGCACGCCATCCGCATGGCGGAGATTGTCAAAGGGGTCGCGCGTTCGCTGGGTTTCCCGTTCATCTTCAAAGCCAGTTATGACAAGGCGAACCGCACCTCGATCCGCAGTTTTCGCGGGCCGGGGATCAAGGAAGGCCTGCGGATTCTGAAGAAGATTAAGAATGACCTCGCCATCCCCGTGCTCACCGATGTACACGACGTGGCGGACGTGGGAGCGGTTGCCGACGCCGTCGACGTCCTTCAGATTCCCGCGTTTCTCAGCCGGCAGACGGATCTGGTGGTGGCCGCGGCTTTGAGCGGCCGCGCGGTAAATATCAAGAAAGGACAGTTCATGTCTCCGTGGGATATGCGCCACGTGGTGGAGAAATGCCGCGACGCCGGCAACACGCAAGTGTTCCTCACCGAACGGGGATCGAGTTTCGGTTACAACAACCTAGTGGTCGACATGCGCTCGCTGGCCATCATGCGAAAATACGCGCCCGTGGTTTTCGATGCGACGCATTCCGTGCAGCTTCCTTCCGCGCAGGAGGATGACAAAGGTCCAACAGTTAGCGGAGGCCAACCTGAATTTATTCCAGTACTGGCACGGGCGGCCGTGGCCGCGGGCGTGGACGGAGTATTCCTCGAAGTACACGACAATCCGAAGGAAGCCAAGTCCGATGGAGCGAACGCGCTGGAATCCACCAACCTGCGCGGGCTTCTGAAAGAGCTGCTTGCAGTGCGGAAAGCGCTGGACGTGGCACGCGCGACGCCCTGACGGACTCCACGAATTACGATTTATTCCCCGCTGAAGCCGTCTGCTTGGACTAACCTATCAATCGATCCCGAGCTGACAACCGACAATTGCCTCCGTGGTAAATTTAAATCTCCGCATGAAGGAAATTGCCAATTGGGCGTTGAACGTCGCCACGCAGCGTGGCGCGAGCTATGCCGATGCGCGCATCGTCTGCCAGAGCAGCCGCGCCCTGACCACCAAGAACGGAAAGGTGGGCAGCGCTTCGGACTCTGAGTCGGTGGGATTCAGCGTACGCGTGCTCGCCGACGGCGCCTGGGGATTCGCCGCCAGCGACGATCCGAGCCGCGCCAGCGTTGAAGCCACGGCGGCGCAGGCGGTGGAAATCGCTCGCGCGTCATCCCGTGTGAAGCAGCACGATGTCCGCCTGGCTCCTGAGAAAGCGGTCAGCAGCGAGTGGACCACTCCGCACAAGATTGATCCCTTCACCATTCCGGTCGAACAAAACATTGCACTGCTGTTGCAGGTCGATTCTGAATTGCGTTCGGTCGCTGGTGTCACTCTGGCCGAGACGAACCTGAACTTCAATCGGGAAGAGCAGTGGTTTGTGTCGTCGGAAGGCTCGAACATTCATCAAACGAAATATTCCGCCGGAGCCGGCTACGCCGCTTATGCCTTTGCCGGCAACGAAATCCAGAAACGGTCGTATCCGACTTCTTATGGCGGACAATGGCAGAACAAAGGTTACGAACTGGTCGAAGAACTGAAGCTTGTCGAAAACGCCCGACGTATTGCGGAAGAAGCAGTCGCGCTGCATCAGGCGGACCAGTGTCCCGAGGGCGTGTTCGACATTATTCTCGACAGTTCGCAGCTCGGTCTCCAGATCCATGAATCGGTAGGACACCCCATCGAACTGGATCGCGTGCTCGGCATGGAAGCGAATTTCGCCGGCACTTCTTTTCTTACGCTCGACAAGCTGCGCACGCTGCGTTACGGCAGCGAACTGGTCAACGTGGTCGCTGACGCGCGCCAGGAGCACGGTCCCGGCCTGGGCACTTTCGGTTTCGATGACGAGGGTGTCCCGGCGCAATGCACGCCGATCATCACGAATGGCCTGTTTACCGGCTATCTCAGCTCGCGCGAGACCGCGCACACCATCGGTGAGAACCGCTCCGGCGGAACGATGCGGGCCGAGGGATGGAACCGGCTCCCCATGATCCGCATGACCAATGTCAGCCTGCTGCCGGGCGAGAAGCCGCTGAGCCTCGAACAACTGATTGCAGGAACCGATCACGGAATTCTGATGCAGACGAATCGTTCCTGGTCGATTGACGACAAACGCTATAACTTCCAGTTCGGCTGCGAAATCGGGTGGGAGATTAAGAACGGCAAGCGCGTGCGCATGGTGAAGAACCCGTCGTATTCGGGAATCACCACGGAATTTTGGAATTCGCTCGACGCAATCTGTTCGCGCGATGAGTGGACTTTGTGGGGCACACCGAATTGCGGCAAAGGCCAACCGCAGCAAGTGATGGGGACGGGGCACGGCGCGTCACCGTCGCGGTTCAAAGGGATCAAGGTGGGGACTGCATTCAAGAGCTGATTTCACCACTGAGACACAGAGACACCGAGAAAGCCAAGAGCCAAATAATGCTCACCCGAGATCAAGCCGCCGACATCTTCGACCGCATTCGTAAAATCTCGAGCGCCGACGAGGTCGAGGTTCTGTTCTCCGGCGGCAAATTTGCGTTGACCCGTTTTGCCAATAACACCATTCACCAGAACGTTGCGGAAGAGAATTATGCGGTTTCGGTGCGCACGGCGTTTGGCGGACGCACGGCCAGAGCCTCGACTAACAAGTTTGACGACGAGAGTTTGCGGCGCGTGGTTGGGGCTTCCGAAGAACTGGCGAAGGTGCAGCATCCGGATCCCGATTTGCTTCCCATGCCCGACCCGCGAGAAGCCGCCGGCGGCTCGGATCAAAACCTGACGGGCGAGGCGCCCGTCTCCACACGGGTATTGCAGCCTCCACGAGCGTTGCCGTCGCGGCATTTTGCGGAAACGGCGGCTATAACCCCGCAACTGCGGGCGGACGGCGTCCGGAAGATTGTGGACGTTGCGCAGAAGCACAATCTCACCACGGCCGGGGTTTTTTCCAGCGGCGAATCGATTGACGGCATCTTCAACTCGCGCGGGCTCGCGAACTGGCACACACAGACGTCCTCCGAAATTTCGATCACCATGCTTGGTGCCGACTCCTCCGGTTGGCAGAAAGCGAATTCGCCCAACGTGAAGAACCTCGATCCGTTGGCGCTCGCCGAGATTGCGGCCAAGAAGGCGCTGGACTCGGCGCGGCCGCAACAGATTCCGGCAGGGAAGTACACGGTAATTCTCGAGGCCTCCGCGGCACTGGACATCGTGGGCTTCATGTTCTGGGATTACGCCGGCATGGCGATTCTCGACCAGCGCTCGTTTCTGAACGGCCGCGTCGGCACCCGCCTCTTTGGCGAGAACATCACCATCTGGGACGACGTTTCACATCCCTTGCAGAGCGGCTCTCCATTCGATGGCGAAGGCGTCATGCGCAAACGCCTAGCCCTGGTGGAAAACGGTGTGGTCAAGCGCCTTGTCTACGCGCGGGCGACCGCAGCCAGGATGAAGCGCTCCGAATACAAAGACACGGCTGGCCCGATCGAGCCCACCGGCCATGGTTTTGCCCTGCCCAACGAAATGGGAGAGTTGCCGCAAAATATCGTGTTCGCTGCCCCCCGCGATACTCAAACCGTGGAGCAGATGATCGCTTCTACTGAGCGCGGCGTGCTGGTGACGCGGCTGTGGTATATCCGCGAGGTCGAACCTTTCGAAAAGATGCTTACCGGCATGACCCGCGACGGAACGTTTTATGTGGAAAACGGGCGCCTCCAACATGGCGTGCGCAACTTCCGCTTCAACGAAAGCCTGATTCACATGCTGGCCAACGTGGAGGCCATGAGCATCCCAGCGCGCGCCAGCGGGGAAGAGTCGTTCGACATGGTGGTTCCGGCGATGAAGGTGCGGGATTTCAACTTCACCGAAGTGACCAAGTTTTAGGACCCCCGGGCTGGCAGTCCCAGCTGGGCAGGTCGTCGCAAGTCCATTCAGGATGCCCCCCGACACTTCCCACGCCAAGATTACGACCCTCCCAAGGTAGGTCCCGCGCAGTGGTGCGTGTCCGACTGACTCCCGTTTATGCCGGAAATTGACCGCTGTTGTGGGTTGTTTTCGGGCTCACGAAGCAGTCGTCGAAATCCTCCTAATGTGTTCATAGAAAAGCAGTTAGCACCCTATCGTTCCATGACTTCGGTAACTTTGCATGGCTGGTTCAGGGGTGTACGCTGCGTCTAGTTCCGTGAGACTCCGGCGTGCAGAAGGGCGTGCGCTGGAAGGAAGGTTTGCTTCAATCGTGTCAACGGAAGCAGGCAAAGAAATCACGATTCCCATGCAGGCGGGGCACTATCAAGAGATGCAGAGTGCGCCGCGATTCCCGTTGCACCTTTCCGCGTCGGTGAAGGGGCAGAGCGGAGCGTTGTCGGCCGAGACGCAGAATATCTCAGCCAACGGCGTGCTGTTTGCGATGGACAACGACGTACCGGTCGGATCGATGGTGGACTTCACGATCCTGCTGCCGGGCGATGTTGTGGGATCGAAAAAGAATGTGCAAATCGACTGCCGCGGCCGCGTTGTACGCAGCTTCGACGACCGCGGGCGCCGCGGTGTGGGCGTTGTGATCGACGAATATCATTTCGAGCGGTCGTAGACACTGGGAATCAGACACACAGAATCAGTCGCAGAGAATCAGGCGCTGGAAAACAAGCGCAAGTAACAGAGCGCAGGAAACGAATGGCAACGATTCCGGTCGGCGTGGACGAAAATCTCGGCGCAGGCGAAGACGGCGGCAAGGGCATCATTCGCGTGATCCTGGCCGACACGCAGGCCATTTTCCGCGCTGGGTTGCGCAAGATCTTCGCCCTTGAAGACGACATTCGAGTCGTGGGCCAGGCCGAAACGCTAGTGCAAACTCAATCGGCCGTCAAGAAATTTTCCGCTGACATATTGGTTTTTGAATCTGCGCTGGCGCCCAATCCAGTGGAAGCAGTAGCCAGCTTCCTCGGCCAGGCGCCGCAGGTGCGCGTGGTAGTGGTCACGCCCACCTCGCACGACGAAGATTTAACCCTGGAATTATTCCGGCGCGGAGCGCACGGCATTCTGTCGCGCGAAGTTGAGCCTGAAATCATGGTCGACTGCCTGCGCAAAGTTGCCGCCGGCGAAAGCTGGCTCGATACCAAGGGTACGCACTGGGTGATGGAGGCGTACCGCAACCAGAGTTTGCGGCCGTCGGGAAGCCGTCCCAAGGTGCAGCTGACTCCGAAAGAGACATTGATCGTTTCCTGCGTGACGCAGGGCATGAAAAACAAAGAGATTGCCAGCCGCGTAGGAACGACCGAGCAGGTAGTAAAGAATTATCTGCGCAAAGTGTATGACAAACTTGGCGTAGCCGATCGCCTGGAACTGGCGCTCTATTGCCTGAATCACCACGTCGTGGATAACACGAAGGTGCCGCCTCTGCCGGCAGCGTCCCCAGCTCCTGCGAACGGAGATGCCAACGTTGCTGCTGCGGCCGCCGCGGCCGGAGCTTCTTCCGGTTCTTCTTCTTCATCGTCAGCGCCATCTTCGCCGTCTTCGCTGTCTTCGCCACAGAAACTTTCTTGATGTAATCCCGTTCTCCGTTCGATTGCACTTCGGCCCCGATTGCACTTCGGCCCCGATTGCACTCTAGCTCCGGGATTTTGAGTTGGTCCAAGGCCACGCTTACGCGGCAAGTGCCTGCGCCTGGCAACTGCTCAAGGCGGAGCGAGCTTCTACCCATTCTTGAGTGCCCCGAGCGCCCGAAGAATCGGAATAGAGGCGTTATATGCGATCGCCGTTGTCCAGTTGAACCGCTCGGCCCGGCGTGTCCTTCGAGGCTGCCAAAAATAGAACGGCAGCACTTTCCTCGTTTCCAAGTTGCGGAGGCGCGTTTTCGCCCATAGAATCAAGAGATCGCGATGACCGAGGTCGCGCGACAGGATTTCGACCGAATCTTCAGGAATGGCAAAAAGCCGCCAGGGAAAAGATCGCCCGGAAATCCGCTGAAAACACGGTAAGTTCTCGACGGAGAGATGGCCGAGTGGCTGAAGGCGCACGCTTGGAAAGCGTGTTTAGGGGAAACTCTAACGTGGGTTCGAATCCCACTCTCTCCGCCAGACTTTTTGTTTTCAATAGCTTAAGTGCTTTGGTGTCTGTCGTGGTGTCTGTAATCCGTGGGATTTGACCGAAAGGCGATCTCGGGAGACAACAGCATCCATGAAACAGCACGCCTCGAACTCTCAAACCCCTCGCGTCAATATTCTCAAGAAGATCAAGGTCGATGGAGCCTGGAAGCTCATGGCCGCCGTTCTAGAGCCGAACGGCAGATTGAAAGACAAGGTCAGAATTGGCGGCTCGATCGAGGTCCATTCCGAAGGCACCTATTACTTGGAGTGGTGGGAGGGGCCCAAGCGCAAACGTGAAGCCATCCCCGACCGCGCGCGCGTCCCGGATCTTGCCAACAGAAAGGCTCTTGCGCTGGCGGCTGCAAGAGCAGGACTCGACGTTCGATCAGATGCCCTGAATCACGGCGAAACGGTAACTCAGGGAATCCCGCTCGATTTGGCGATTCAGCACTATCTGGACGACATCAAGCCGCCGCAACGCGAGCCCAAAACGTATACGGCCTACAAGTTTGCCCTGAATGCTTTTCTGAAAGGTTGCGCGAAGTCCTCCATCGAGCACATCGCGCGCGCGGACCTGCTCCAGTTTATCCGTGGCCAATACGAATCGGGCTGCTGTGCCCGTACTGCCTACAATCGTGCCAACATCGTGGTTCAGTTCCTGAAGCTCAGTGGGGTCAAGGGCCTTTTGCACAAGCGTGACTGGCCGGAATATATCGATGCCATTCGAAAAATATACGAGCCTGACGAACTCAAGACTCTGTTTGCGGCCTGCCATGAGCATGAAAGAGTCCGTTACCTGTTTTTCTTGTTGACCGGTGAGCGCGACAAAGAGGTTCGCTTCACAGCCTGGAGAGACATCGATTTCCGGCGAGGCACGATTCGTGTCACGGCCAAGCCGCAGCTAGGGTTCAAGCCAAAGAACAAGGAGGAGAGAGAGATCCCAGTGCCATCGGCATTGCTGGGAGCGTTGAAAGACTACAAGAACCGCCAGCAGGGACCGAACCCTTACAATCTGGTGTTTCCCACCGAGGCAGGGCGACCGGACAAGAATTTCGAAAGCAAGCTGAAAAACATAGCCAGGCGGGCCGGCCTAAACTGCGGAACCTGTGCATCGCGGCACGGCAACCGCTGCTCCGAGGGGCCTTATTGCGGCAACTGGTTCCTGCACAAGTTTCGGCACACATTTGCGACCGTCAACCTGGAAGGCAATGTCTGCAGTATTCGTAAACTGCAGGAATGGCTCGGCCACAAGGACCTCGCGTCCACCATGGTGTATTTGAAATACGTTCGAGGGAAGGATGTTCAAGAGCGACTCGACAATAGCGAACTCGCCGGTTTCGCAATTCCGCAAGCGCTCAAACAGAGCTCGCACGAAATCGATCGGCTGAGCCCTACTTAAATTGTCTTGCCACGCATATGGCGCAAAAGAATGGCCAGCTGAGAGGTATCAGCTGGCTTTTTCGCAAACCGTGGAATTGTCCCATTCCCGCGCATTCCATGAAGACTGAAATTCGTTCGTCGCCCAAAATCCTTATCGGCGCTTCACATCACGGACGGATACCGTCTAGAAGATCATTTTGCTGGAAATGGGCATCAGGCAATTCTGAAGTACTGCCGAATGGCCCCGATCAGGTCCGCGCTCTTCAACTTGCTATTTCCAAAGGTTGTTTTCAACGAACCTAGAATCGAAGGCCACTCGGAACTTTCTTCCGGAAATGCCGCCAGAAACGTCTTCAGGTCCTGCTCGATTCCTTGCGCCAGATGACCACTGGACTCTCCGGATAGTGTCGCGCCAAGGCGGAAGACGTCGGTTCGATGTTTTTGAATATCTTTGGAGTCGATCTTCTCACCTTTCTTTTGGCGTTCTGTCATATCGATCCAGGCGCGAGCCTTGAGGGGAATCAAAGCCTCGGGAGTGACAAACGGCAAGCCGTCATCTTCGCGACGGTGTTCGAGAATCAAAGCATAGTAGTCGTCGTCCAGAAGAATGGCCGAAAGGTCGGCAGAGTTCTCATCGATCTCGACTGGTATTACGCGTTGTCCCTGGGAAAGGTCGATTTTTCCCGGTTGTCTGCTGAATAGCTCAAGCATGGCGGGATACGTGTCATCCTTGGGCTTCGAGAAGCGATAAAGTTCTCTCTTCCCTGTAGCCCGCTCTCTGATTTCGTATTGTGCCGCTTCGACGAATTCCCAAAAGCGGGCGATAAATTCCTGGTCGAGAGCTTCGACAATCAGCACTATGTCGATATCCCTGGTAGCGCGGAATTCCAGACCCTGAGTCGCAAGCCACTCATGACAAGCAACGCCGCCGATCAAGACGAACGATTTTGTGTGCTGGGCAAAGTGTGCTTTGAATTTGTCTAAACCTTTTATCATGGCAGTGTCTGGCGGATGAGTTTTTCGATTTCCTTTTGCACCCGTTCATCCGCTGAATGCCGGAGACTGAGGTAGAGAGACAAGGGATCAGCGATTCCGGAACGGGCAAGGATCGAAGGATCATATTTCCAGGTTTCCATCCGTGCCTCCGCGTCTTCGCGGCCACCACAGCCATAGACCTCGCCTTTTTGTAACGCAGCGACGAAATCCTTGTCCCGCATTGCGTACGTGGGGAGGGGATCGTCTTCCAGCATTGAATATTTACTGAGAGCCGTCATTCCCGCGGTCACGGCAGGCACATTTTGTTTTCCCCAACGGAACCACAGTGTCCGCTTCACAGGAGTCGACAATAGGGGTAAGGCTTTTTGCCAAAGATCTTTTCCCTTCAAATCGAAGTGCAAGGAAAGCGTCCGGCCCGAGCGATGAACTTCGCACAGGTCAGCATTCTGCAGTTCGTCTTGCGCCTTGCTGATCGCCATGGGCGAATATCGAAGACGCGAGGCGATCTGTCCTAAAGGCGTCTCACTGAGCGATTCCCGCGAGAGGTGATAGAGAATTACGAGCTGCGAAACGGCGGACAAAACGTCTTGGGACTTGGTTTTTGATTTTGGGAATTGCTCTCGCAGGTCGATCATCAACATCGGCAAAAACATCTGCGTGCCGGGTACTATGAATGGCACCTTTTGATGTACCAGGCGGTTTCTGACATAGGCAGGAATATTCGATAAGACGAGGATGACGTCTGCGGTGAGCCGTTCCTTAATCGTGCGAGCATCGCGGGCGTACTCCGTCGGGGACGGGTCACCTTCTCGTGGCTCTTCAATCGCGAGTAAGTATTTTCGTCCAAACAGATCGGCGCGAGAAATCCGATATCGCTGTTTTAGGAATGGAGGAAGTTTCGAAGCGAGCTCCGGGAGCGGCTCAATCCACGGCAAGTCTCCGCCGATTGTGCTGAGATAATTGACTAAGAGCGTGTCGCTCGATTCCCTCATCGCTAAACTAGAATAGCACAATAAACACATCTTGTTTAGCGAGCAAATGTAGTTTATTACACTCTCCAAATAACTGTATATAAAAGGCTTACAATTTAGCAATCAGCGACAACGCCGTTTTATCGTGCTTCTATTCAGGATTTAGCCTCGGACTTCCGCAATTCCGAAAGCAGCTCCCGATGCTGATCGCCGCCCCGTTCCAATGCCTTTGCACAAGCCGCCCTCTATTCACCCACTTAACCTTGCACCTCGGACTCCAGCGCTAAAATTAGGGGCGACGAGCGGTCCTTTCCTACCTGGTTCTCTTCTGCTTTCCGCGGCTAGCGGCCACGTCAGGCATGAGCTCTCTCTTCAACCACTCTGCCAGGATTTGTGGGTCGAATCTAAGTGCGCGATTTACCCGAAATGCACCCGGGATCCGCCCCGCAGCCCGTGTCTTGTAGATATGCTTCGGGGTCACGCTCAAGAGCCTTGCGAGTTCAGAAACCTTAACAGCGTCTTTGCGATTCTCTAGCGTTTCTATGATTTGCATGTTCTTTTTATCCCGCGCGGCCACCGGTGCCCCGTCTGAACATTCTCGCAACCCGGTCTGATTCGTACATTTCCTATCCTTACTCGTGAACAAAACCGAGTGCCTGCTTTCGTTCTTTTAGAACAACCCTGTTTTTCGGTCAAAAGGCGTAATGCGAGTCGAACAAATGCCGCCACTAGTCTTCACTGTTGTTGCGGATTTGACCGAAATTTCATTTGGGCTTAGCTTCTTTCACGCTCAGGATCGGAATTGGCATGGTCCTAGGCGGAGGAGGAGCGAATGTTCTCGTCTCTTCAAGAACTCGAAGGTGGCCTTCGCGCAAGTGGCTACATTGCGGATTCGGTAGCCACGACAACGGTTTACCTGGCGGCGAGACTGCAGAAGCCGTTGCTGCTGGAAGGCCCCGCCGGCAGCGGTAAGACTCAACTGGCATATGCAGTTGCAGGCGCAGCGGACACCACCGTCGAACGCCTGCAGTGCTACGAGGGCATCAACGAAGAGAAGGCCATCGGCAAGTTCGATGAACCCCTTCAAAGGCTTTGCGTTGAACTCAAGGCCAAGTCCGCCAATGTTGATTGGGAATCTCTGCGGACGGAGTTGCACAGTCAGCAGTTTTTCGGTGCCGGGCCGCTTTTGCGTGCGTTGCAGTGTGAAAGGCCTTGTGTCCTGCTGATCGACGAACTGGACAAGGTGGACCACGCATTTGAGGCCTTGTTGCTGGAATTGCTGAGCGTGTGGCAGTTGAGCATTCCGAAGCTGGGCACCATCAAAGCTAGGAGCATTCCCTTCGTTGTGTTGACATCGAATGAAGAGAGGCGCATCGGCGATCCCCTGCGCCGGCGCAGTTTTTACCTTCGGGTTGAACACCCCACGGCCGAGCGAGAAGCAGAAATTGTGGCGCTGAGAACACCTGATTCCACACACGAATTCCACGCGGGAATGGCGGGGCTTGCCAAGGCGCTACGTGGCTGGAGCATGGAGAAACCACCCTCAGTCTCAGAGATTCTCGACCTCGCGCAGGCACTCAAAGTTTTGGGAACTGAACAGATTACTCCGGACATGAGAGACATTCTCCTGCCCTTGCTGGCTAAAACCGAGGCCGATCGGCGCAAGCTGCTCTTGCGAGATGGGTTTGCCAGCTTGATCTTTGACGCGCAGCAGTACAGCGCCGAGGCTCTGCGAAGGAGCGCGGCATGAAGCCAGCACTCATCTTGGCGCAAGTGCTTTCTGCAATCTCGATTTGCTGGGCGCAATCGCCCAAACCACAGGCACGGCTCGAAGCCGAATACTACGTCGTAGCCTACGCCCAACATTATCGGGTGCCCGTCGCGCTGGTACGCGCCATTGTCGAACGCGAGTCGCACTGGCAAGCATGCGCGGTCTCTCCTAAAGGCGCTGCAGGACTAATGCAGTTAATGCCCCTAACCGCTCAGCGACTCGGAGTAACAGACCGGTGCAGTGTCGATCAGAACGTTTCCGGGGGCGTGCGCTACCTGGCATGGCTGATGCAACAGTTTCACAATGATCTCAGGCTAGTGGCTGCCGCCTATTATGCGGGCGAAGGCGTTATCGGCAGACGAGACCTCGGCTATCGAAATCCCGACGTAATTGCCTACGTGGCAAGAATTAGAACAACTTATCTCCGCCAAGCCGGAATTAAACCAAGAACTACGAACCCCAGTTCAGAAAGAGATGTGAGATGAAAATTTGTTTGAGTTTGTTGCATCTGACAACGGCCAGTCTCCTGCTGCTGCATATAGCTTCAGCGCAAGCCGATCTTCCGCAGGCGCGAATCGTGAACTTGAATGTTGACCCGGAACAAGTTGTGGTCTTGCACTTGCGGCCAGGATACGTCAGTTCGGTGCGGGTGCTGGAGGAGGTGAGTTCGGTCGTACTGGGTGACCCGGGGGCTTTTAAGGCCGATCACTCCGAAGCCGAGCCGCAGTTGGTGTTCTTCAAAGCGACCAGCGCAAAACCTGCGCAAACCAACGCCCTGATTACCACCAGAGGAGGCCATGAGATCTCGCTGAGCCTGGTGAGCCAAGGCAAGTCGGACCGTAGTGAGCCCGTGGACTATGTCCTCAACTGTGAGCGCCCGCGCAGCTTTCTGATTGCGTCGACTCATCCCATGTTTCTGGTTGGCGAAACAAAAAACGTAGCTACAGAAAACCAGCCCACCAGCACTGCTCCGGAGAAGCCTGGCAGACCAGAGCAAGATTTGCTCAGGGCAGAACGGATTGATAATCCACACTGGGAAGGAAAGCAACTTCAGGTTGCGGTAGGACAGGCGATAGAGAAAGAGCAACAGATGGCCGTGCCGTTCGCCGTTCTGAACTCTTCTGCACGGACCATTGAAGTATTGCCCCCGCAGATACAGCTTGCGGGGACATCGAAAGACAAGCATCGAAAGGCGATCAAGGCCGAGCCGGTTGCGATCAAAGACTACTGGATCACCTCGCGTAGACTCGCGCCCGGTGCCAGGGCCGACGGCATCGTTGTGTTCGATCGTCCTACTTTCAAAGAATCCAGGGAACGGCTCTTGCTCGCGGTTGCCCAAGCGGAAGAGGTCGACCGTCCGGTCCTGGCGCCGATTGCGTTTGTGGCTCCGGTCTCGGGAGGTGCAAAGTGATTCATCCAAACGGACACAGCGACAACGGTAACGCCGGAGTGATTCAGGAACCAGCCGGAGAAGAAACGCTCACTAACGTGCCATTCCCTCCGGACGCAACCGCCCCATTGCCTGGGCTCGCAACAAGAGCAAAACAGAGAGCCAGGCAGCAGATCCAACAGAATCGCTTTGTAATCATCGGGGCGGGAGCGATCGTCGTCGCACTGCTGATCTTCGTTGCTACGTCTATGCCCCATCGAGGCGCACCACAGAAAGCGAAGAGTCGTGGTGCCACCGCTACTGAAGACTTGGCATCGGAGAGCGGCAACGCGAGCAATGACAAGAGCCTATTTCCGATCACCGATTCTGGCCGGCCCGTCACAAAAGAGACTCACGAAGGCTTCTTAAACGAACGAGATCTGCAACGAACCGCAACCAAGCCGGCACCGGGGACAAGGGTGGCGAGCGGACCGGGAACGTTGGGATCGATACCGCCTTTCGGAGACCAGCAGCCCTGGCAAGCGCCGCCGTATCAGCCAGGCTCGGGTGCCGGCGCCGAGACTCCAGACTTGGGTAAAACCGAGCGCGAGGCCATGGAGAAGTCTTCCCTGATCTACGTGCGAACCGCCTCCGCCAGTTCGGCCAATGCTCAGGCCCGCGAACTCTTCAATAATCCAGCACCGGAATTGGGATTGGGTCTGGCCACGGGTACGCGATTGCGTGCACGCCTGGAATCAGCTGCCAGCACCGCAGTGCGAACTCCGGTCCTGGCGGTGATCGAGTACAACTATGAGCGGGACGGAGAGATTATCGTCCCTGCGGGTGCAAAAGCGGTTGGGCACATCCGGAACGGAGATCGTTCAGGTTACGTTGACGTCCAGTTCGATTCTCTGCTGATGCCGGATGGTGCAGTCGTTCCCATCGAGGCCGCCGCCACGGGTTTGGACTTGCGGCCGCTCAAAGGAAAAGTTGAGGGTAAGAACACGGGAAAGAGCGTCCTGGTCAGATCGCTGTCGGGAATCGGCCAAGCTGGCTCGATGTCGGTGGGACAAGGCAGTCTGAACCAGCCGCTGAGCGAGTCGGACCTAATGCGGGAGCGCGTCAGCAACAATGTCGGCGAGGCTGGAGATGAGGAGGTTTCCCGATTAGCGATCACCCAGCACATCGTGGTGACGATTTCGGCGGATACTCCGATCTACGTGGTCCTCGAGCAGACACCCAAGCCTAATCAGGGTTCCCTGCAACCAAGGGCGCGGAGCGTTCCGACATCCAACTCCGCCAATGTTGAGCAACTGCGCCAATTGTTGCAGCTGCAGCAAGAGCTGAACCAACCGTCCGCAAGCAACCAACCAGCGCAGTAGACGAGTGGTTCTCAGCTATGAAGATTCGGCAGGAGCGTGTGTCGGCTGCGCCCGCCCAGGCGTGCTCCCCGCAACGTAGCTCACGAGTCGACCGTGACTCGCCCGCAGTCGGCGGCCAGCGCCAACATCATTTCCAACTTCCCGGAAGCTGACTTCCCGATACAAATCTGGTCTCGATCAGTGAATTGGACGATTATGTACGCCTTCGACCGCGCTGATTGGTCTGAAACCCATTTAGGGATCCCGATCTGCGGCAATTTCCGCGTTGCCCTCAATTCCGTAGGATTACCATGAGCCTATTCAGCA
The DNA here is from genome assembly GCA_035308125.1 of Candidatus Sulfotelmatobacter sp. Taxonomy (GTDB): domain Bacteria; phylum Acidobacteriota; class Terriglobia; order Terriglobales; family Acidobacteriaceae; genus Sulfotelmatobacter. The sequence goes on along the minus strand of DATGHF010000069.1, from coordinate 6,504 downwards.
GAGAGAAGGATATCGATATGGCCTTGGAGCAATCTGCGAGCCGGACAAATTTCGACCAGCTCTTTGAGAGAGCCCGCAAAGGCGGCGCGGTTGAGTTTCTCCTTACTCTCGTCCGCGTCGACGGGATCCAGTGCTACGACGGGTATGAGGACGAGTTTTTGGTCCTGCGCCGGGAACTCAGCCAGCCGACTCTTGAACGCACCCTCGACAACTACCGAAGGCTTGCCTCCTCTCCGGGCCCTCGTAAGTTGCTTTTGAATCTGGTCAACTGCGCGGAGGGCAAGCACTACGACATCAGCCCATTACGCACACTCGTCACAGGCTCGTTTCCGAATCAGATTCCGCCCACGGGCAGCCAGATATTGGCCTTTGTTGCCGCCCGCCTTCGCAGCGCTCAGTTCGATCAGCTGGCTGCGCGTTTCGAGAGGAGTTATCAGGCGAAGTTCTTCGGGACCGAGCCCGGGCCGTCGACCGAGTTTGAGTCGACCTTCGATGAGCTCAACAGTTTCTTGAGGGACCTTCTCGATCGATATTTCCACGAGCTCGCTCTGGCCACGAAAGGGCCCAAGTACCTCAAATTGCCGGGTTCGCTTGACGTGCTCGAACTGCTGGCCGACGAGGAGATGGGCGGGCTGAATGGGCTCAGGGTGCATTTTACCCAGGGGTGCAAGGCGGAGTTCTTTCGAACCTCCAAAGGCGTATTTGGCCTGAACCTTGAGTTCGGCCCGCCGGTAACGTTCCTAATGATGTCCATGGGGCCGAACTCGAACGAATACAGAGTCGAAGGTAAGAGGCTCTATGAAATCCCTCTCCCCGGTCGGTATAACAAGCTAGGAGAATGGAGGCCGCTCATCTACCCAGGCGATGCGAAGCACCTGATCAAAGAATGCCAAGAGCTTTCCGACGATCCGGACGTACAGGGCGTTCTACTATATCTCAGGCTCACCGGCCACCGGTGCATCGAATTCGCGCTCCGTGCGAATCTGGAGCTGCCCGGCGAGTTTACCGGCACCGAAAGCAATGATGTGCTGCTCTGGAAGTGCCCACCGCCTGACGATCCCTCCAATCCCAACGTCCGGGTTTACGATGGGTTGTTTGACCTCAAGACGGGCGACGTTGAGGAAATCGAACAATGCCTCCAAAGCCTTAACTGGCTCCTCGCCATGATGTTTTTCCCGTACGGGGCCACCTACAGCTGGCGGAACAAATACCGCATGGTACTGGGCGGCACGGGGCTTCTGCAGCCGACGCATGAGGAAATGAAGACCGTCGATAGTCTGCTCAAGCGGTTTCCCTATGGCGGCGACGGCAACATCCTCTCTGGAGGAATTGACTGGTACAACATGGGAAACTCCTCGTCGAATCCGTTCACGAGCTTTCTCTGCTACTACGTCGCTTTCGAAAGCGTAGCAATTTCTATTTTTGACGGCGCAGACTTGGGGATCAATCATCCAGAAAAGCTCACGAAATCGGAAAGGCGGGCCCAGGCAATCAAGTGCATTGAGGAGAAACAAGACCAGTTCCTCGCTGATTCCCCGATTAAATTCGTTGAGCAAGCCTATTTCGAGTGCGTGAAAGGGCTAAAGGCGAGAGCCACGGCAATCGCCAAAACCGTCTTTGGCGAGTCACATCCCTATGTGCAGGCGCTCTTCGTGAAGTCAGCCGCTACCGGTGTGTCTCTGTCCGATCTGAGGAGCGAACTCGCCCACGGCGGCATGACGCTCCTGAATCAGCGGCACGAGGATTTGATTCGACACAGAGTTCACGAGATGGGAAGCATCGCGCGCGAGTTCCTCTTACGTGTTCTATTCCGGCTTCGTCCGGACGAGAGAGTACCTGCATGGTCTCAGCACTTTGCGCTGGGCATGAGTACGGCAGACCCTAGAACTACGATGTGGACAACCACAGATAAGGTCTTTCCTCAAGGAACGAGCTGGAAGATCCGGCCGGAGTGGTGCGAGTGACTAAGACGATCAGAACTGGTCTTAGATCACCATTGTTAGGTTCCCTGAAGTCAACCAGGCTCCAGCGAACTTCTCGCGAGCGGAATCCTAGCTATTGCGTACAGGGCAACGCACATATCGACAGAACCTTCGGCGACGAATCAAGGATGGGTACCGGGGAAACGCGCTAGCAGTCACCAACCATCGCTTGGGAAAAGCCGACCTTCCGTTACCAAACCGTCGCTGGATCGATCAATAAGACAAGAGCGGTGTTGAACCGATGGGCGCGAATGACTTTCAGTGCACCTGCGGGCACAGATGCAAGAGATGTGCGGGTGAAAGGGGCTTAGTAGCCTTAATCCAAAAATGTCATTTTTCTGGAAGGCTGAAGCCGCATTTCGCTGAGATCTCCTCGCGCTTTCGAGCATCGACCACTTCCACAACTCCCGGGGGCTGTTGGGCTAGTCGGTTCGCAGCGTTTTTCACTACTTCAAGCAAGGTGCGTCAGACCGCTGATATGCCACCAGCCCTGCCACCGCGAGGAGAACGATTGCTCTCTGACGGTCTTCAAGGAACGTGCGGTGTCGAGTCATTTGTGAGAATGAATCAGTTGCGAGAGCATCGAAGTAGTTATGAAATACATCGACTTCGATGCCATCGTGCAATGCGATCTGTACTAGCGGTTCGATCGACCACTTGGTGACCTGAGGCATCATAGACGCGTCATCAATGCTCAAGTTCTGGCGATTCGAAAATTCGCGATCAAGGCGCTGGGCGACCGTGTAACCTATCGCCTTTGAGCCAGCCGGAGGGAAGGCCGGATCGCTTCTCCAACGAGACATGGCAGCGAGCACGTCGAGATAGCGAATACCCTCAGCTTTGAGGGCTTTATTCACAGTCGTGGCATTCGCAAAGACTTTCTTGCCCGCTTCATCGATGCGCAGCTCTATCTCCGTGGCACGCTCAGCCACCTCTTTAGAGATTCGAGGTGATTGATAACGCTGTGTCGAGCCGAGAACCGAACTGAGAAGTACAGCGCCGGCGATCGCATTCTGCTCTATCTCGGCGAAAACTCCTCCCATTTCCATGTCTCCACGCTCCACACCGACTTCGATCCACCAGGAGAAAAGAGCAATTGCTACTTCCATAGAAATTGGGTCGCCCAACATGAGCAGCTTGGCCATCAGGAGTCGGCGTTCCTGTGGGGGAATGAACCGAGGTGTTGCTATGAAGTAGCTTGCAATCCGAGACGGATCGTCCTGTGGTCCGAGGCATTCAACGATCGCACCGAGGTCAGCTGCCTCGGCGACCGTAAGAACTGCGATGGCCCAACCTAGCTCCGGCACTCCCAACTCTTTAGCGAGCATGAAGCTGCCCAGGCGCCGGAAGGCTCGACTCGGAATCTTTTCGGGGAGATCCGCGTGGCGCTCATTGTGAGAGCCAAGTTCTTGCTGGAGTATCTTGAGCGTACCCCGAGTGCGAAACAAATCAAGAACCGTTTGTGACTCAATACCGTGATACCAGGCGAAGGCAGCAACTCGTGCACTATCGAGATCCGTGACACCTCCACTGGCAACGACATCTGCAAGAGCGGCGGATATCTCCTCCGGCTCGGGAGCGGGCACGAAAGGACGGACTCCGCTATACGGCTGCTGGTTGAGAATCTTCGACCTTACACTCACGGGTGCACCTCAAAGACTGGCGGCTTCGACCTGGCGCGATTGAACATCTCGATAACGGTAGACTTCACTCTCTCGTCCCGCATCTCGACGATCGCAGTGATCTCTTGGCCGAGTTGATTGAAGGAGCATCCGACATGCCACAGTCGTTCTCCGACAAGAAGAAATCGATCGTGTAAGCTCTCGATTCTGTAGAAGAACATCTTCACTTTGAATTGCGTCGCAACCTTCTGCGCGACAACCTTCGCTTTTTCCTGGGTCTCAATTCGTGCTGTTTTTTTAGATGCCCCTCCCTCCGCCCGTTCCGTTGACTCCTCGGAGAAACCGACGTTCTCTCTAGTACCGGAGTCGAACTGGGTCACAATGTGAATCGAAGGCACATGGTTCTCACGTATCGCCATGACCGCCAGTGCGTGCATAGCGCGCTCATCGAGAGCGTAAGGATCTGCCACAACGACCTCGGGTGACTTTTGTTCTTGACCGTATTGCCCTAGATCGAAAAAGGCTTGAGCCGAAGCATTCGGGTCGCCGACTGGATCATAGAAATGTTCTCCATCCCTGGGCTGCCTATCAAAGCGGAAGAGTCTGCCGACGATCCACGCCTCATGTCGTAAAACACTCTCGCGTGGCGTGCCGATAACATTGGGCGGGTGTCGCTGAGGGATGGGAAACTCTATCTCTTTCCGACGTCCATCAGCAGGTACCCGATACTTTTCGCGACCGTAGCTGGTCATGGTCATGTTCATGGAGCGCAAGAACCAGTGTGCCTGGGCATCCATTGGCACGCCATCAATGGTGGTCAAAATGTTTATACCGTTGAACTCTTCTTCGAAATGAAGGGGCCCTTCTCCAGTGAAGTGCATAGCGCGCACGATGAGATCGTCGCGCAAAAGAGTCCCGATAGTGATCATCTCGTGATCAAAGAGCGTTGAGTCTATGCTCGCGACCCGGACCGTAGACGAACTTGCCTCGCTACCGACTTCGATCGTGACCGGAGTGGGCCAGATCTCATCGAGGTCTCCGAGCTTTTCTGGATGATTCGCCAAGGGAATCGAAGCCCACCGGACTTCCGTAAGACATTCAAGGTAATCACCCACCGTCCACGCATTGGAGCGCCGGAGGATCTCTCCATTGAACTCTTTTTGCGAGCCGATACCCTCTCGGCACCAGAGAGACTTCTCCCAGAACGACTTCTCGTTCATGTCCGTCGAAGCACCGGCTGGTCTGAATCCAGCAACTGTCTCTTCGATCGCATACTTGACATTCCAGGAGCCGTAAGTGGCAGAACCTTCTCTCGCCGCCGCGAGCAGGCGCTCTGCATCAGCCCGGTCGAGCCGTACCCGCAAGCAAAGCACATTGGTTCCATACTCAGCGTGATCGACGTACGCAGGAACACTGAGCAAATCGATCTCTCGTCCGTAAGTGACAGACGTGTAAAGATTGCACCATTCGGAGCCTCTTCGCTCGGCAACGCAGTGAACTACCGCAGTGGTGTAGATTGCTTGCGTCAACCGCACTGCGGTTTCAAAGGAAGACATAGCACCCTCAATACCCTCTGTCGCTTCAGTTTTGGTCTTCGCCTGATCGGTGAGCCGTCGAATATCCCAGTGCATGGATAGTTTTTGACTCCTCTTCTTAAAATAGGTTCCCAGTAACACACCGACGACAAGCGCGAACGCGCCATAAAGCCACGGGTGAAAGTCCGTAATAGGCATAGTGGCCTCGCGTTCCTAGACTATATTCCCGAACAGTCACGCCTGTGACGCGCGCAATTGACCAGAATGATGTTGGTCCCCATAAACGGGCTAGTGGGAAGCCTCAGCTGAGGTGTCCTGGGCAAGTGGTTGCCGGCCCGGAAGTTGAGCCTCAATGCAGAACACGGTGCCGCCGCAATAAGTGTCAGACGACCGGAGACCGACTTGGTGCCCGGCGGATCAAGGTCAGGTTTTGGGCATCTGAGGAACCATGAAGTGGACTCGTCCGAACCGCTTGATTGAGATCCAATTCTGCTTGTGAGATGCACCAAACTCAAACATTTGTTCATCTCATAATTCTTTTGCTTCCGCGCGCACGATTAACTCCACTGCGAACCCCGGCCTTTGAAATCAATAGGCGTCACAATGCTCTCGAAGATTTGAATCGCTATTCGGCAAACTGCAGGCTCGCGGCACGGTTCTGAAGGCAGTTCCAAGCGCCCGGCCTGATTTGCCCGAAATCTGAAGTGCCCGTATGTTCTCCCCTGCAACGCGGAAATCAAACTCAAGCGCGATTCCATCGCGATCGCAGAAGAGGAGCATATGAGATTGTCAGATTGGAGAAACACCCGCCTTCGCCTTGCCCTCGTCTATGTGCTGGCGATTTGTTCATTCCAGTTGTGTCCGCTGGTGTCTCATGCCCAGAACCTTGGGCAGTCGCCACAGACTGGCCAAGCCGTACAGGGACAAACCGCTGCCCAGCCTGAGGGAACCGTACTCAATCTGGTGAACTGGGTCGGCAATGTGATCTCTCCTGTCGGAGCCGCGCTGGCGGTGGTCATGGCAGTCGTCTCTTATTCCCAAGGACGCGGTGTCGCGCGATGGGCGGTGACAGCGGCCGGACTGCTGGTGATCTCAGGCCTCACTCGCCTGATTGAGTTCTGGATTCAGAACGGTACGGCGGGCGTGCAGTAGGAACGCTCACTACGAAGTGCTCAGGCAATGACGCTGCCCCAAATTATCGTCGATCTCTTGACACTGCTATTCGACATGGCAGTCCCGGCGGCTATCTGCACGATGGTGCTGGCCGGAATCGCGTTGCGGCAGGAAGGCGGCGTGAACTTCCAGACTGCGGGTAAATTCCAGAGGTGGGTACTGTGGTCGGTGATTCTATTGACGCTGCCGCAG
>DATGHF010000068.1:0-70949 GCA_035308125.1 Candidatus Sulfotelmatobacter sp. | reverse complement strand
TAATGCCGCCCGCCCACCACCCCGCCCACAATGATGAACAGGTTGTAAATCAGCGGCCCAAACGCCGGCAGCAGGAACAGCCGGTGCGAAAGCAGCACCGCCGAAACCACTCCGCCCACATAAAAGAAAATCTGCGCTGGCAGCAGAATCCGCGTGAGGTGCACGCACAACTCGATCTGGTCGGGCTTGAAATCCTTCACGAACCAGCGCACAAACTGCGGAGCGAAAATCTCGGTCAGGATTGTTCCCGCGATCATCACCGCGGTCATCACCGTGATCACGATCGAAAAGGTCTTCTGCGCGTCGGCATCGCGCTTCTCCGCCAGAAAGCGGGTGTAGATCGAAATGAATGTGATCGAGGCCGCGCCCCCGGCCAGAATGTAGTTGAGGAAATCGGGCAGCGTGAACGCCGCCACGTACGCATCCGTCTGCGGACCCGCGCCGAACGCGTAAGCGATGTAAGCCTCGCGAGCATACCCGATCACGCGCGACAGCATCACCGCCGTCATCATCAGCAGGGTCGCCGAAAACGCCGTGTGCTGATGCGACGGCCGCAGAAAGCGCAGAAGTTTCGTCATTGAGACCCGACCAATCTTATCGGAATCTCAAGCCGCAAGTCGGACGAGTCTGGAGCAGGCACTCCTGCCCGCTGCCCTTGACTCAGGTTTTGCTCGTGTGGAGCAGGCACTCTTGCCCGCTGCCCTTGACTTTGTCAGGCATGGCACAGTGCCTTCGGCAGCCAACCTCACTTTTTCGCCCCGCTCTCCTTCACATAAGCCGCAGACAGCGTCCCCTTGCTCTTCGCAATCGGCAGCAGCGTCGGATAGAACTGCACAAAAGTCGTGTCCACCGCCGCATGTTCCGCGTGGCAGCTGTAGCACACCATGTTGGTCGGAATCATCTTCGCGGTCTTGCCCTCATCAAAGCCAAAGAACGCCCACTTCCCCGGAAACCGCGCCTCATCTTTCACGTGGACTTCCAAGCCCATCACCTCGGTGCTCTGATAATTGCCCTTCTGGTTGATCGACCCTTTCCCCTCGGCCCCGCGCGCTTCCAGCACCAACATGGTTTTGTCCGGCCACATACCCGTCTCCACAAACGCCTTGTACGCCTCCGGATTCACAAAGACGTTATCGAACATGTGATGATCTCCCATCTGCAACCCGGGGTTGTAACTCATGTCAAAGCCCGTGGTCAGGTATACCCACTCGCGATAGTGCTCCGGCATCTTGAGCTGAGCGTCGCCGGTGTATTCCGGCCCCGCACCCGCCGCCGGCGCACCCACGCGAAAGGCGGTCAAAGACAAAATCACGATTGCAGCAAGCACCACGGTTTTCCCTTTATTCATCATGCCGCGCAGTATCGCACGCAATCCTCCCCCTGCGCCAGACCGTCCCCAGCATCCGGGTGCCGCGTCTCCGGCGGGTGCCGCATTTCTCGCGCGTCTTTTGCGCGAGAAGTGGGGTTTCTTCGGAAGCTGGGATGTCTGGGCAGATCGCCCCCGATGTCCGCGCCACCGCACAACCGCGGCCCTTCAGCGCGGCTTATACATCCCAATCATCAGCCCTCAGCCCGGTCATCGTGCCGCTGGCACATAAACCCGATCTGCCGAAACCAGATCGGCATTATGCACTTCCGTCCTCAGTTTTACCTCCTGCAATCCTGCCTTCTTCGGTGGCTTCGCCAGAAATGTCAGGAAATACTGGCGGTTCAGCCGTTGCGTCAAATCGTCAAGATAGGGAGCAAACGTGACTGGCGGCCCGTTGAAACCGATGTAATACGCTTCGCCTCCGGTTCGATCCGCCAGCTGCGCCAGGTAAAGCTGTCCCCAATACGTCCGCCAGTAGCTGTGGCCGAAATGCCCCACCCCCGGCGTGTAGATCGCTGAAACCACGATGCCCGCCCGTTGCGCATCGCCGATGGCCTCATCGAGATACGGATCCAGCAGGTCTCCGGTCCCGTAATATCGGTCGATGCCATCGGAGGCCATGAAAATCTCGCGCCGTGCCGTAGTTTCCGGCCAGCGTTTAATCAGATCGCTCAATGAAAAATACGGGCTGCCATTGGCTCCGCTGATTCCCATGGGAAGCCGCAGTGCCTTCGCTGCCTGGGCATGATCCGTCGTCAGATTCTGTTCGACCCTGGCGACCCCATTCTGCATGTAGGCAACGCCAATCTTCGCCGTGGCCGGCTGGGCCAGGATGAACTTTCGAATATCCTCCAACTGCGTCCCCAGCGTCGTGTTCGACCCGTCGTCGAGCAGAACGAACAACTCCAGAGCTGCCTCCTCTCCCTGGGCAGGGATCCATTCGATCACCTTGTCGCGCTCCTTGCCCTCATACACCATGACATCCTCGCGGTTGATTACCGGCGCCTCCGAGCCGTGATGCGGCTCCACCGTCACCACCAGGCGTGCCGCAATCTCGTCTCCCGCCGCAGCCTGTTGCGCCGACGCGCTGCGCGCCCCACTAACCCAAATCGCCATAACCAATACTGCACAACCCACAAAACCATTTCTGTACATGGAAGCTCCTTTCAAGAACCGCTCCTCGCCCCCCTCCTTCCTCCAGAAGGCAAAAAAGCATGTCCTGTTACTTAGATGTTCCGGCAGGCCCGACCGTCAGATTTTCCAACCACTAATCACTAATCACTAGTCACTGCCTCTGGTCCCAACCCGCCCTGAAGTTTCGCTATTAATTCTCCCCACCGATGTGCCATGTTGTGGTGCTGCCGCCGGTGATATACCACCCCTGCTCCGGCGGTCGCTGTCCGGGAAGGTCTGTAGTCCCCTGCCCTTCGCTTCTACCCGCCTCACGTTCTTCGCACCAGGTTAGCTCCAGAGCTGCTCCAAGTACCGTGAGGGGCACCGGTTCTACACCAAATCCAACTTCAGGAGAGATAGTGTGCCAATTCGAAAGTCATCGGTAGTTGTTGTACTGCTAATGCTGTTCACGTTCGCGGGCATGTCGGCGGCAACCACCTATACCGCGGCCAACGTTAAGGGATCCTACAGCCTGCTGGCGAACGCCTACGGCGGAGCATCCACCAGCCAGGCGGCCGCGGTGGGCATATTCAATTTTGACGGCGTCAGCGCCGTAACCGGCTACGTCACCAACATCGACGATGGCATTCTCAACGTGCAAACCATTTCCAGCGGAACCTATACGGTGAGCGCGAACGGGCACGGTTCCGTGACGGCCACCTTTACCGGCCTCAACGGATCCGGAACCTGGCAGGTCGCCTTCGTATTAAATTCGGTTTCCGCTTCGGTCGCCCGCAGCCTGCAAGCAATTCTTATTGACACTGGCGCCGGAGATGCTCGCGCATGGGCAATTTCGGCGACCTCCATTAATCTCACCACCGCCGCGACCGCCGCCCGGCTGAAGGGAACCTACAGCGTCTTGTTGAACTGGTGGGCAACCGGAACTCAGCAGGACGCAATCGGGACATTCGTATTCGACGGTAAGAGCAAAGTAACGAGCTCCGTTATCTATCAGGTGCCCGAAGGCACTGCCACCACGGTGACAGGCACCGGCACCTATTCCGTCAATTCCGACGGAAGCGGTTCCATCAGCTTGACGCTCTCGAACACCACAACCATGGACCTTGACTTCGTGATAAACACGGCCACCGGCACATCAGTCGCGAAAGGCATCCAGCTCCTGGAAGTAGACAACCCCAGCAGCCTGGCCGTCGCCACCGGCAACGCCGTTTTCGAATGATTTGATAAAAACCGCAGGACACCCGAGTCTGCGTGGCTCGGTGCCCCATTTCTCGCGCGCCCTCTGTGCGAGAAGTGGGCATCTCCGGCGGTGGCCCGTCCTTGGACGATGGATTCTAGTTTGAGCCCTCTACGCTGAGGGTGCCCCGTCCTTGCGTTCTTTGCAAGGCGGGTACGATGCTCCCGACACGATGTTCTTGTCCCTCTAGCGCTTAGCGTGGACAACATGAAGGCCAGCGTGTCCGGGCGCGAGTCCTTGAACGGCGCGGCCGAACCTGGACGCGATCTCCTGGAAATTGATGTCTTCGATGGCACAAAATCCGTGCGAGCGAAGAATCGCTGCCATGCCAGCCGGCTCGAAACGGCTGTCCGAACGTTCACCAATCTTCTCAAGCTGTTCGGCCCGCGCCTTTTCTAATTGCCTTAGCTCTTCGGAGAATGCCTCGGGGGGTTCCATGTAGTCGAACACCACCTCCGAGTTCCGGATTGACGACAGGTAATCCAGAGTGCGGCCGATCGCGTCCTGTGTCAGATATGGCACAACCCCGAGCCAGGTGAAAAACGCGGGCAAGTTCTGCTGAAAGCCTGCGCCGACGAGCTTCTCTCCCAAATCGTCCCGCTCGAAATCGACCGGCACGAGAACAAGCCATGGCGGAAGTGCGATTTGAGCTTCGGCCAAGCGCTCGAGTTTCCATGCCTGCGTCGCGGGGTGGTCCGCCTCATAGATACGGACCTGTCGTGCGCCATGCGGATTTCGGAGAGCGAAAGTGTCGAGTCCGGCGCCAAGGATGACGATCTGCCGAACCCCTCTTTCGACAGCTCTTGCCATGGCATCTTCCGCAATCCGGCTGCGCGCGGTCGTGAACAGACGCCCGATGCTGGCCAAGGGGTGCTTGTTCGCAAATTGAAGCACGTCCCTTTCGTCTTCCCGCAGAATCTTCATGGCAAATGGGTCATAGAGGATTGCACCATGATCGAGCACCTGATGAGCAGCTCGTTGTCGGGCGATCATCAGGGCCGTGCGGCTGGGTTCATTCGGCGTCATGTTCGAGGTCTCCGTTCTCATCGATATCAATAGCTGATCGCACGAGTTGTCGCGCGCGCGACTGGCTGCCGTGCACACCGATATCTTCCGCTCAATTAGATACCTCCCGAATCCTGACGGATGAGATAACCGGGTGGCCCACCCAAGCCCGCTCTTGGCTTGAGTGGGAGCAGTTCTTGAAATTCGGCCCCGAACGGAATGTTCCCGCTAGCTAGTTTCCATCACACCCCAAAGAAAACCGCAGAGCAGCACACACCTCATTCATCCGTGCGGAACTAAGCTGGGCCACACGTTTCCCCATGTGCTGTTGCGATACCGTAACTGCATTGTGCAGGTTCACCGCGCACAGGGACTTCATGCCGTCCTCCTCATTCAGAACCACTTCCGATGGCACGCCGCGAATCGTGGAAGTAAGAGGCGCAACCGTCACCGTGGATAAATACGCGATCGCGCTGTTGCGGGTGAGCACGAGGGCCGGCCGCGTCTTGTCGGGGGCGGCAAACTGGTAGAGCCGAACCTCGCCCCGGGCTATTCTTCCTCGGTCTACTCTCGCGGCCACGTGGCCTCCGCTTCCCAACCCCGCGCTTCCTCGACGGCTTGCGAATGTCGCGAGTAGCCCTGGCGGTCGCGCTCTTCACTGGCTCGCAGCCCCAATCGGTGGAGATGTTCCCGCAGGGCGTCGCGCACCAGGGCGGACCGGTTTTGCTGAGTGCGCTTCGCGGCCTGGTCGGCGGCGTGTAACAGCTTTTTATCCAACACGATTTGAACGATTTGCATATGTGGAATCTATTCCACAGTATATTCCACACGGAGAGCATTTTCAAGGGCGGGTTGGAGTGGCCCATCCTTTGCGTTTTTTTGCAAAGGTGGGCATTCCCGACTATCGAGTCCGACCGATCCTGCTTGCGGCACCACCACCGATGCGTAGGCCACCGTGGAAGAGCGGCCCTTCCAGGGCCGCGTTAAGAGTTGAGCGTGCGTGGGGCTTCAGCCCCCGTTGCTCGAAAGCTTGCGCGGATGTTAATGCGATAATTCCAACGTGCCCGACTCCACCACCGCACCCCGCTCCGCCGTCCTGCGCCGCTCTTTCCGCAAAGATTTCCCCGCGGCTGTCCGCGGAGAAGGCGTCTACTTCTGGGACGCCGCCGGCAAAAAATATTTAGATTTCTCCGGTTCCGCCGCCGTCAACTTCATCGGCCACGGAGTCTCAGAAATCTCCGCAGCCATGGCCGCGCAGGCGGCCACGCTGGAATTCGTCCACACCAGCCAGTTCACTACCCCAGTCGCGGAAGAGTACGCGCAAGACCTCCTAGCCTTCGCCGGCGAAAATTTCCGCGGCGGCGCCGTCTACTTCACCAGCGGCGGCTCCGAATCGATCGAGACCGCGCTCAAACTCGCCCGCCAGTATCAAGTCGAAATCGGACAGCCGCGACGCTATCAAATCCTGAGCCGCAAACAGAGCTATCACGGCTCAACCCTCGGCGCATTGTCGGTTTCCGGCAACCGCCGTCGCCGCGAAATCTATCTGCCCATGTTACGAGGTATGGTCCGCGAATTCGCCCACGTCGGCATGCCCTACTGCTACCGCTGCGCCTTCGACTGCACCGACGGATGCCGCAACTGCGGCCAGGAATATGCCGCCGAACTCGACCGCGCCATCGCAGCCACAAACGGTGAAGCCGCCGCCTTCATCTTCGAACCGCTGAGCGGCGCGACGCTCGGCGCGGTCGTCCCGCCGCCGGGATATCTGCAGACCGTCGCCGAAATCTGCCGCCGCCACGGCGTGCTCCTGATCGCCGACGAAGTCATGACCGGCATGGGCCGCACCGGCCGCAACTTCGCCGTCGAACACTGGCTGGGAAAAAATGCGCGCGCAAAAAGCGGAAGCGCGAAAAATGCGAATGAAAAAAATGCGAACGAAAAAAATGAGAACGGCGAGAATGCGAATCTGGCGCCCGACATCCTCGTCACCGCCAAAGGACTCTCCAGCGGATACGCGCCGCTAGGCGCCGTCATCGCCGGCAAAAAAATCATCGACGCCATCGCCGCCGGCTCCGGCGCGTTCCTCCACGGCTTCACCTATAACGCTCATCCCGTCTCGCTGGCCGCGGGCCGCGCCGTGCTGCAGCACCTGCAGAAAAACAACCTGGTCGAAGCCGCGGACTCCAACCAGCCCGGCACTCCGGCCGCGCATCTCAAACAAGCGCTCGAGAAGTGGTACGAACAGGATCCGCCCAGCGGCGCCATCGGCGACGTCCGCGGCCTGGGCCTGCTCTGGGCCGTCGAATTCGTAGCCGACAAAAAAACCAAGTGCCCCTTTGCTCCAGAACTGAATTTCGCCGCACGCGTCGCCGCCGCCGCAAGTCAACGCGGCCTCTTGGTCTATCCCATGCAAGGCTGCGTCGACGGCATCTCCGGCGACCACCTGCTGCTCGCCCCTCCCGCCGTCATCGCGAAAGAGCAGATCACTTGGGCCGTCGATCAATTGCGCGCTTCGGTCGACGAAGCAAGGCGCCAGGACCGCGGCTGACCTTCATTCATAAGCCCTTCTGTTTTCAACCAATTGCTGCATGACCTTCAATTGACCTTTGCCTGACTCGCTGTGCATTGCCGAGTGCCGCCTTCCGCGCCAGAGTGTTTCCTGAACATGCGTGGTGACCCGGTGGAGCCTCGAAGCCGATCCAGGAATCATGCCCGTGGATTTCCTCCGCGACCTCGGCGGCTTTTCTCTGCATTCTTCGCGGTTAAGAGCTTGTCAAATCAAAATCACAAACGAATCTCAAAGGAGGCGATATGGCAGCGCCCAACTCGAAAGCGATGACCGAATTCTGCGAACAGGTGAACCCACGCATCTTGCTGGAGATGCGGCGGTTCCGCCCGTTCCCTGACATGCTCCGCGTGCAGGAAAGCTGGGTAGCCGCGCGAGAGAAGCGGGCTTTGCTGTGGCTGGCCGCGCGCACGCCGGATGGCATCAGCCCTGACCACCTGACGGCACTGGGCTTAGCCGCCCAGATCGGCGCAGGCGCGTGCTACGCGCTCGCCGCCCGCAGTCACTTTTGGCTGCTGGGTGTGATCGCATGTCTCGCGCTCAACTGGTTCGGCGACTCACTTGACGGAACTTTGGCACGTGTGCGGCAGAGGCTGCGTCCGCGCTATGGATTTTATGTGGATCACATGGTCGATAGCTTTGGCGCTCTTGCACTTATGGGCGGTTTGGCGTTGTCGGGATACATGCATCCCTGGATCGCGATTGGATTGCTGATCGCTTTCCTGATGCTTTCGATTCAGACCTATCTGGCGACGCAGGCTCTGGGCGAGTTTCGTTTGTCGTTCTGGCACTTCGGGCCGACGGAGCTGCGCATCCTGCTGGCGGTGGGCAACTTAGCGCTGCTGTGGAAACCGGCGATTCACGTCGCTGGAAGCGAGTATCGCTTGTTCGACGTGGGCGGAGCGATTGGTCTGGCGGGAATGAGTTTGATGCTGGTGTTTTTTACGATTGAGAACACGTTTCGGCTTTATCGCGAAGAAAGGATCGCGAAATGACGGCGAGCGGCGTGAGGATTGCCGATAACTCCAAAGCTGGCAATGATATGCAGGGATTCGCCGGGGACATGACAAATCAAATCTCGCACAAACCCTTTGCTGCCAACAGACTACGCGGAGATGGGCGCGACGAAGCCGGGCAAAGTTCGACGGAAATCGAAAAAAATTCAACCCGCTGGTTGACGCTGGTGCGCTGGTGCAAGTTCAATCTGGTGGGCGCGATTGGCATTCTGGTGCAGTTTGCAGCGCTGTTTTTGCTGAAAAGTGCGCTGCATTTGAATTATCTCGCCGCGACTGGGCTTGCGGTGGAGGCTGCGGTGGTGCATAACTTCGTTTGGCACGAGCGGTTTACCTGGGCTGATCGCGTGCCGAATTTCTCCGGCGCGAAAGCCCAAGATCATTTATGCGCGCTATTCGCAGCGCTGAAGCGCTGCGCCACCCAAAATCCTCACGCCACTCAGAAGCATTCCGTTTGCGGGCCGAGCTTCAGGCGTTTTTTGCGATTCAATCTCACGACGGGAGTGGTTTCGATTTTTGGGAATGTCGGGATGATGCGCGTGATGGTGGGCGTGGCACACATGAACTATCTGCTGGCGAACGCGGTTGCCATCGCGGTGTGCTCGCTGGTGAATTTTCAGGTGAGCGACGGATGGGTGTTTGGGGAGTGACAAAAAATTCATCGCCGCGGATTGGCGCGGATGCACGCGGATTTAGAAACTAACTAACAAATTACGCGCGTGGCCGAAAGCGCGAAGACCGGGGGCAGCCTCGGTGGGATGGTGCCGGCGAGATCAAGGATGGGCCAGGCGAAGTCAAATTCCCCGCCCTGTCTCTGCAAAGGACGCAGAGACAAGGACGGGGCACCCACTTACCTAATTGTCTACCCCCGTGCCTGACAGCGCCAGAGTTGCTGCGCTGCCTGCGCTGTTCGTGACCGAAATGGTCGCGTTGTAGGTGAAGACATCGGGCGGGGTGAACGTGATCTGGAGGGTGCAGGTCTGCTGCACGCCGAGAGTGGCTGGGCAGTTGTTGTTGAACAGAGTATAGGTTCCGTTGGGTGGTGAGATGGCGAATCCGGTGAGGTTGACTGACGCTGAGCCGTCGTTGGTTAACGTCGCACTCAGAAGGGTGCTGTTGCCGACCAGTACGTTGCCGTAACTAAGCGCCGCAGGAGTGAAGCCGAGCGCCAGGGTTTCTCCGGTTCCGGTAAGAGCGATGGTTTGTATAGGACTGCCCGGACTGTTGTCTTTCAGGGTCACGGCTCCCGGGCGGGTTCCAGGAGCGTTGGGAGTGAAGGTGATGGTAATGGTGCAGTTCTGTCCGGCCGTCATGGTTGGCGGACAGGTGTGGCTCTGGAAATAGTCGCCGCTGGCTGCGATGGACTTGAAATTCACTGAGTGACTGCTGGCGTTGGTCACGGTTACCGTTTGCGAAGGGCTGGTGAGTCCCACCTGCAGCAGGCCGAAGTTCAGGCTGGAAGCGGAAAAGGTCAGGGTCAGCGGGGTATAAAACGACGCAGTGCTCTCCACCACGCAACAGGTGGCGGTGGTCCCGATGCCACCGCTCTCGAGCGCGCGTCCGGTGGTGAGCAGAGTCGTGGAATGGTAAGCCAACGCTTGATTCAGGTTGGCGGTCGCAGTGAACTTGCCCGCGGTCTCGTTGAATACCTCCGCTTTCGAAAAAGGAACATAACCCGTGCAGTCCTTTCCACAGCTGATGGACTGGCCGTATCCTCCCGCCACCACGACGGTGCCGTCGGTGAGAAGCACAGCAGAGTGAGCGTAGCGTCCGCTCGCCATAGCCCCGGTGAGGGTCCAGGTATTGGCAGCCGGGTTGTAGATCTCCGCGGAATTCACCGGATACCTGCCGTTTGCGCCGCCAGCGGCCAGCACTTTGCCGTCGGAGAGCAGGGTGGTGGTATTGAGGTAGCGAACGGTCGTGGTGCTGGCAGCGTTGATCCAGGCGCCGGTGGCGGGAGTGTACAGTTCGCAGGAGCTGGTCCCGAAACCTGCAACCACCAGCACCTTGCCGGTTTTCAGCAGGACGGCGGTGTGAAAAGAACGAGCCGTGTTGAGGCTGCCGGTGGTTGACCAGGTGTTGGAGGTTGGATCGTAGAGTTCGCTCACCGCAGTGTTGGTGCAGGGGGTGGTGGTACAGCCGCCGGCCACCAGCACCTTGCCACCCGGCAACAGGGTAGCAGTATGCGCAGCACGAGCCACAGACAAGGAACCGGCTGAACTCCAGGTTCCGGTCGTGGGGTCATACAACTCGGCGCCGGACAGGATCACGTTGCCGGTGCCCACTCCGCCCGAGACCAGGACTTTGCCATTGGTCAACACGACGGCGGGAAAGTTTCCCCGCGCTTCAGCCATGCTTCCAGTGAGGGTCCATTTCCCTGACGCAGGGCTGTAGACCTCGGCCGAAGCGAGAATATTGCCGCTGTTGTCCCCCCCGCCGATGGAGAGAACCTTTCCAGCCGCTGTGCGCACCTGGGCGTTGAGCTGACGGGCGGACTGCATGGACCCTGTACTTGTCCATTGACCTTGGAGCTGAGCGTAGACCGGCTGAAGCATCGCGAGCGCAACTGCAAACAAGAACAGGGTGGAGGAGAATTTCTTCACGGCAGTCCCTTTCTTACGGCATTTCTCTTTGATTTTCTTTCCATCAGAGCAGCGACGGATGGCGCTGGATGGGCCCCAGTGATTCGGGAGTATACACACGGCGGCAAAGGGTCGCAAACACAAAAGGGCCGGTGATTGCAGCGAGAACGGAAACATCTTCGCCGCGGATTCACGCGGATCAACGCGGATTTTAGAACGTGGAACAAGGGCGGAGCTCCGTTTGCTGAACGGGGAAAGTTCAAAAGCAGCGGGCAAGAGTGCCCGCTCCATACTGAGTGCTCTGCATGAGTGTTGAACGGCCGCGTTGCGCGCTGGCCGGACAGCCGAGGCGGCTGTCTCTACTTGGTTCTTTTTTTTGACTTTTACTCTGCGAGTTCGGATTCTTCGGGGGCGTCGGTGGGGCTTTCGAAGTCGAGTTTGTAGCCGTCGGGGTCGGTCAGGGATGTGACCCACATGGCGTTGCCGACGAAGGGGCGTTTGGCTTGGATCCCCCGCGACTTGACGTCGCGATAAATCTTGAGGGCGTCGACGCACTGGAAGCATATGGATACGCCAACGCCGGGTTTATCGGCGGGCGCGCGACCTTTGAGGTAATCCTGCAGCATCAGGGCTGCGCCGCCGAGTTCGAGCCAGCACCAGCGGAGTTTGCCTTGGTCGATCCATTGACGCTTCACGCGGAAGCCAAGGCCGTCGACATAGTAGCGGAGCGAAGCTTCGAGGTTCGACACCATGAAGAAGGGCACGGCCTGCTTGACGTTGGTTTCGGTGGTGGTTTCGATTTGGGTTTCGGTTTGAGCTTCGAGGTTCATGGTCTGCCTCGTCTGAGAGAATCAGACGCTCGCGCGCTGGGGATATTTTCGCATAATTGCTTCACTGGTTGAAATTCGCCGACTTGGCGAGGACGGCAGACTCCTCTCTCGCTTGCGCCGCGTTGCGCAGCTGCCAGCGGGTTGGAATGACAGGGAGTGTGGTGGGCGGGGCAGGAAGGCAAGAGTGCCCACCCTACACGAGCTCGAACCACCAGCTCCAACCTCATCGTACCCGGGGGCGCCGGGCTTCGCCCAGGCTTGGACAGCCGAGGCGGCTGTCTCCACATGAGTGCCCGGCCACAAGCGAAGTCAAAAGCAGCGGGCAAGAGTGCCCACTCCACACAGGCTCGCTAGAGTCTGGGGAGGAGGAAGCCGGTGGTTTGACGGTGCTGCTGGTATTGGTCGCCGAAGGCGTGAATCATTAAGGCTTCTTCGCGCCTGGCTTTCAGGCCCAAGCCCGCCGTGGCAACCGCGATGGCCAGCAAGCCTCGCCACTCGCCGACCACTATGGCGGTTCCGGCGAACGCCAGGAGCATACCGGTGTAGATGGGATGGCGCACGTAGGCGTAGGGTCCGGAGCGGATGAGTTGATGGTCGACTTTGAGGGTGACCTCGGCGCTCCAGTTGGCGCCGAGGATGGTGCGAGCCCAGATGGCAAGGGCGACGCCGAGAAACGTCAGAGCGACACCTGACCGCTCGATGGCGAGATTGCGAGTGAGGAAGCGCTCGCCGAGGATGCCGGTTTGGAAGTAATGAGAAAAGAGCAACGCGAAGGCTAAGCCTACTACGGCCATGGTGAAGAGGCGGGAGGCGGCCGGTTCACTGGCTTGAGTGGACTTGACGCGGAAGGCGGTTACGAGCCAGTAGAGCGTGAGTGCGTACCACAGGTACTGCTCGATTTGCCATAAGGTTAGGTTTGTCATGGTTTCCTCCGTAGTTAGAATGCACTCCTGCAACTCGGGAGAGCGCTACCTCAGGGGCTAAAGCCCCGCTGATTTCTGGACGCTTTACGCGGCGCTGAAGCGCCGCTCTTCCACGGTGCTGCACGGGTTTCGGGGTGGAGCGCCGCGCTTCCACGACTTCTCGATTCATATCTTTAATTTCCGTGCTCGTTGCCGCGTGCCTGGGCGCGAGGCTGGTTTCGGGCGGTGAATGCGGCGCTTGAGGCGCTCGATCCAGGCCAATTCCGAGTGCAGTTGTTGTTCCAGCAAGTCGATCACGGCCCTGCCGTAAGTTCCGACGTCGAGGTTGCCGGCCACGCTGGTGAGGCGGGTTTCGCGTTTTCGCAGGTAGGCGGCGCGCTGCTCGAGAATCGCCGCTCGCGTTTCGGGAGCGATCACCTCGAACATGCCGACGCGGGTGACAAAGCCTTCCTGGGATTGGGCGTCCTGCTCGGTATATTCGCCGAGCTGTTGAATCAACTCGCGGCGACCTTTCGGAGTGAGCGCGTATTGCTGGCGAGTCTGGCCGCGTTGGCCGGGGACGGCTTTTTTCGTCACCCATGCGCTGCGGGTGAAGCGGCGCAGCAGGGGATAGATCAAGTTGTTGTGCATGTCGCCGTGGCCGAAGATGAATCCGGCTTCGCGTTTGAGCTGGTAGCCGTGCTTGGGGCCGTCGAGCAGAAGACTCAAGGTTATTAGATCAAACATGACACAGTCAGTATTGATCTAATGGAAAGGGAAGTCAAGTGGGGAGAGATGGGGGGCGGGGTTCTGGGTTCCGGGCTTTGGGCTTTGGTGCGCTGGCATTTTGGACTGGGGGCGCCGGGCTTCGCCCTGGCTTGGACAGCCGAGGCGGCTGTCGCCACATGGGCAGGAGTGGCCGGGCTAGGCGATTTGCAGGATGACTTTGCCGTAGTTTTGGCCGGCTTCCAGGAGCTTGTAGGCTTCGCGGGCCTGGGCCAGGGGGAAGACGTGGCCGATTTGGGGGGTGAGTTTTTTTTGCTCGATCCAGGCAGAGAGTTGTTGCCAGGCGGGCTGCATGATCTCGGGCTTCTGCGATAAGTAGGTGAGCCAGAGTCCTTGCACGGCGGCGGATTTGGCGTACATGGCGCGGAGGTCGAGTTGTGGCGGGCGGCCGGTGGCGGTGCCGTATTGGATGACGCGTCCGAAATCACGGAGGCAGCGCAGGCTTTTGGCGGTGTGCTCGCCGCCGAGCATGTCGAAGACGGCGTCGACGCCTTCGCCGTGAGTGAGGTTCTTTACGACTTCTTCGTAGTCGTGCTTTTTGTAGTTGATGGGGTGCTGGAGGCCGAGGGCTTTTACGCGGGAGAGTTTTTCTTCCGAAGATGATATGCCGTACATTTCGACGCCCAGGAGTTGTCCGATTTGAACGGCGGCGGTGCCGACGCCTCCGGCTACGGCGTGGATCAGGACGCGGGGGGTGCGCAAAGACCCAGGTCTCGCAAAACCGGCGAGACCTGGGGCACCCCCAGTTTTCTGTTCCTGTCCCGTCATGCCGGATTGCCAGTAGGCCAGGTAGGCGGTGAAATAGTTTACGGGGAAGGCGGCGGCTTGTTGGTCGGTCCAGTGGGCGGGGGTGGGCCAGAGCAGGTTGGAATGGGCGACGGTTTTTTCGGCGAAGGCGGCCCACTGGGCGTAGCCCATGACGCGGCGTCCGGTGGATTCGCCGTTTGCTGCGAGTTCGATGCCGGCGAATTCACGTCCGGCGACCAGGGGCGGCGGAGGAGTGCCGGGATAGCCGCCTTTGGCGGTCATGAAGTCGGCGAAATTGAGGCCTCCGGCGGTGACTTTGATCAGGGTTTGGCCGGGCTTGAGGATGGGGTCGGGGACGGATTGGACTTGGAGAGAGTCTGGGCCGGTGAGGGCGGTGATGACCAGGGCTTGCATTTGAGGAGAGTTTAGCAGGTGGGTTGGGGGGCAGGGGTCTTAGGGCAGGGGTCAGGGGTCAGAGGTCTGGGGTCAGGGGGGTTGGGGGTCTGGTTTCTTCGCGGGCGTTTCGTGGGGGGTATATACTCTTGGCGTTGGATTACTGAATTCCCGGCCAGCCCTGAGCGGTCGGGACGGGGCGCAGGTTCATTCCCTATTCATCGCGCCCTGCATGCGCAATGCCGGTTCCCGGGCGGGGCTTCGGGGAGTTGGCACGGACGCTGAGGTACAGCCAGTTTAGGTTGAAGGCGTCCGGGGAGGTCTATCCATGCAGTTAGGATTGATTCGTCTTCTTTTTGTCATTGTGGTCGCCGTAACCTGCTACGTGATTGGGCCTTTCCGGCTGACGCAAATTCAGGATGCCGGGGTGGGCGCGGCGGTGGGCGCGGCGATCGTGCTGTTCGAATGGCAACTGCGGCAGGTGAGCCTGAAGCGGCTGATCGGGGCTGCCATTGGTAGCCTGCTGGGAATCTGCGGGGCTTATCTGTTCTCGCTGGTGATCCGCAGTAGTGTGCCCGCCGGCAATACGCAAAGCTTTCTGCAGATTCTGGTGATGCTGCTGATGGCCTACGTGGGGCTGATTGTGGGCGCGAATAAAGGCGACCTGCTCAACCTGGCGGCGCTGGGCGGAATTTTCGGCGGGGAAAAACAATCCAAGAAGAGCTACAAGATTCTCGATACCAGCGTGATTATCGACGGACGCATTGCCGATATTGCGGAGACTGGGTTTCTCGACGGCATCATCGTGACGCCGCAGTTTGTGTTGCGCGAGTTGCAGCTGGTGGCCGATTCCGCGGATTCGCTGAAGCGCAACCGGGGACGGCGCGGGCTTGATATTCTGCAGCGGCTGCAGAAAATTGCGACTCTGCAGATTCAGATTGTGGAGGACGATTTTCCGGCGGTGCGGGAAGTGGATTTGAAGTTGATCGAGCTGGCGAAGTTGTATGAAGGGAAGATCATCACCAACGATTTCAATCTGAATAAAGTGGCGCAACTGCAGGGCGTTGAGGTGCTGAACATCAACGAGCTGGCGAATTCGCTGAAACCCATTGTGCTGCCGGGCGAGACCATGCGGGTGTTTATCCTGAAAGAAGGCAAGGAATATAACCAGGGCGTGGCTTATCTGGATGACGGGACGATGGTGGTAGTGGACAACGCGCGGAAGATGATTGGGAAGACGATTGATGTTTCGGTGACATCGGTGCTGCAGACCACGGCGGGGAAGATGATCTTCGGCAAGTGGGATGAACGGGCGGCGTATTCGCGCCAGACCGCGGCTGTGGCGGTGGTGGCTCCGGCGGTGGCAGTGCCGGTGGTTACGGCGCCGCCTGCGACGGTGGTGGCTCCGGGGGCGAGTGTGGAGAGCAAGCCGGCGCAATAGGATGCTGATTCCCGTTCCTCAGTTTTTTGCCACGGATCTGCACGGATAAGCGCAAATATTAAGAAAGCCTTATGAGGCCGGGAAAATCCGGCCGATGCCGGTTATATCTCGGCTGTTGGTCTCAGCTGGCGGCGGCGGCCGATGACACGGTGATTTTGTTTCCGCTTACGGCGCCGACGATCCTGGCGCGCTGGCCGGCAAGCTTTTTTACCAGGGCCACGTCCCCGTCAAGCAGATAAGTCTTTTCGCCCTGCACCAGGGCAAACTGAGCTCCGCCATGGACGCAGGCGCGGGAGCAGTCTGCGGCGGTTTTGCCGAAGTCCGGGGAATGTTTGGCTCCGCAGCGGGAGCAGGTGACCATGCCTTCGTAGGCCTGCTGCTGGCGGCTGTCGTGAGTTGGCCGGGGCGCGTTGGGCAGCGCGGCTTGCGGAGGCTTGGACTCGGCAGCGACCGCGGCGGCGGCTCCCAGGCAGGCCAGCAGAAGCGCCATGACGCAGGCCACGCCGGCGCCCAGCGCGACAATTTCAATCCAGAAACGGTTGGTTTTCATATTGGTTTTCATCGGAGTGGATCACCTGCTTTCGCGAGCGATCGAGGACGCGAACAAATTCGAGAAGTGGTTATCGGAAACAGTTGCAACTGGCTTGCCAGCCCAGGGAGATGATCGACGGAATGGGCTAAGTTTTTGATAAGAAACGCTCCGGCGAGCAGGAGGGAAGGGCCGTTTCGTTGTTTTTTGCGGCGTGGGCCATGAAAAAAGTTCCCGCGGCTGGGGCTGGCCGGATGGTCAAAACGGCTGTCCCCGCATGAGGATTACTGCCTGAGCATACGCAAACTGAACACCTGCTTTCGCCCTGAATTTGAACTCCCTGCTGCCCGCTCGTATACTTGCAACCCGCTATGAAGGTTGTGGTGATCATTCCGGCGGCGGGGCTGGGGACGCGCATGAGTCCCATGCCGGGGGCGAAGAGTAAGTCGAAGGCGGCGGTTCTCTCTAAACAATTTACCGAGTTGGGCGGCACGCCGATTCTGATTCATACGCTGCGCCAGTTTGCCGCGGTGGAAGCGGTGAGCGAAATCTGGATCGCGCTGCGGGAGAATGAGATTGCGGGCTTCCGGGCGCGGCTGGAGAGCGAAGCGAAAGATGTGTTGAAAAAGAAGATCGAGTTGGTGGTGGGGGGCGAGCACCGGCAGCAGTCTGTGGAACACGCGCTGAATGCGGTGTCGGCGGCAGCGGATGACATTGTGCTGGTGCATGACGCGGTGCGTCCGTTGGTGACGGTGGAAATTATTCAGGAAGTAATTGAAGCTGCAAAGAAATATGGCGCGGCGATTGCCGGGTTGCCGGCGGTGGATACGGTGAAGCAGGTGGAGCGAACCGCCGAGGGCGCGATCGTCAAAGCCACCATCCCCCGCGCCGGGGTGGTGCTGGCGCAGACGCCGCAGGGATTTCGCTATAGCGTGATCAAGAAGGCTTTCGATGAGGCTGCCGCCGACGGTTTCACCGGAACCGACGAAGCCTCTCTCGCTGAGCGCAGCGGCCACGAAGTCGCCGTCGTC
Organism: Candidatus Sulfotelmatobacter sp.; assembly: GCA_035308125.1. Taxonomy (GTDB): domain Bacteria; phylum Acidobacteriota; class Terriglobia; order Terriglobales; family Acidobacteriaceae; genus Sulfotelmatobacter. The sequence continues at coordinate 53,381 of DATGHF010000068.1, read as the reverse complement.
ATGGGCTCGGCGAGGAATATCAAGATCACCAGCCCGGGGGATATGGAGTTGGCGGAGTTCTACTTGCGGAAATAAATCTTTTCGCCGCGGATTTACGCGGATCTCGCGGATAGAGCGGAATGCTGGCTGAAAATCTCAAACATCGAGAGCTTACAGAGAAGATTATTGGAGTGTTCTACGATGTTTACAACGAATTGAGGCACGGCTTTCTGGAGAGTGTGTACGAGCAGGCCACGGCGCTGGCGCTTGCGCAGGCGGGGATGAAAGTGGTGCAGCAGGTCGCGGTTCCGGTGTGGTTCAGGGAGCAACAGGTCGGGGACTTTCGCGCTGACATGGTGGTCGAGAAGGTTGTCTTGCTCGAGCTTAAGGCGGCGCGCACGATCGAACAGGCACATGAGAAGCAGCTGCTGAACTACTTGCGTGCGACCGACATCGAGGTTGGATTGCTGCTGAACTTCGGGGTGAGGGCCCAGTTTCGGCGGCTGGTGTATGAGAATGAAAGAAAGAAAATCCGCGATGATCCGCGCGAATCCGCGGCGAGTTAGGGGTTGCTTTTGAGAATTGGGTACGGGTTTGATTCGCATGAGTTTCGGGTGGGGGTTCCGCTGAAGATTGGCGGCGTTGCGCTGGAGCATGATCGCGGGCTGGGCGGGCATTCCGATGGCGACGTTTTGTTGCATGCCATTACCGATGCGCTGCTGGGGGCGATCGCGGCTCCGGATATTGGGGCGCTGTTTCCGCCGTCGGATGCGAAGTGGAAGGGGGCGGACTCGGCGGTATTTTTGCGCGAGGCGCTGAAGCGGGTGCGGGACGCGGGGTATGGCGTGGCGAATGTGGATGCCAGTTTGATTCTGGCTGCGCCGAAGATTGGTCCGCACGCGGCGGCGATTCGGGCGCGCGTGGCTGGTTTGCTCGGTGTGAATGGCGATTGCATTGGGCTGAAGGCCAAGACACCGGAGGGACTCAACCTGGAGAATGCGGCGCTGGCGCATGTGGTGGTGCTGCTGGAAAAAGTTAAGAAGGTTCGGCGGAAGAAGAGGTAGGAAAGTCAAAATCATTTCGCCGCGGATTTGCGCGGATCCTCGTGGATAGTTCTATCAGAGAAGAAGAGGCGCTCGCTTCGCGTCGCTGGACCCTTCGACTCCGCTCAGGGCAGGCAAATGGGGCGTCCGTCGCCACATGGTTCGATTCTCTTTTCTTCGTAATCTTCTTCGTAATCTGCGGGGATTTCACTTTACATTTTCGAGTTCGCCGGCTGGCTGCTTGCGCCGGAGGTCGGTGGCGTTGATCAGCGCGCGGAAGATGGCCCGCGAGGATTCGTCTTCTTCTATCGAGCGCTCGGGGTGCCACTGAACTGCCAAGACGAAATGATCCGGGGCAGTTCCTTCGAGGGCTTCGATGATGCCGTCGGCGGGGCAGCGGGCTGCGATGCGCAGGCCCTGGCCGATGGCGCCGGCGGATTGGTGGTGGGAGGAGTTGACGGGGAGGAGGAGCGAGCCCTCAGGGGCTAAAACCCGGTCATTCCTTGCAACGGCTTCGGCACGGCTGAAGCCGTGCCCTTCCCGGTTTTCGCCGATCTGCGCGGGCGATGTTCGGGAAGAATTGGCGCTCGCTTCGCTTCGCTGGACAGCCGAGGCGTCCGTCGCCACACGAGTTGGGGCGGTGTATTTTCGTAGGATTTCTGCCAGCTTGGAATTGGGTGCAACTTCCACAATGTGCGCGATGGGTACTGTTTTTCCGGCTTCGTGGCTCACGCAGGATCGAAGATCTTCCGGAAGAAAATCTGGAATGTGCTGGATCAGCGATCCGGCGCGGAAGACGTTGAGACTTTGCAGTCCGTAGCAGATGCCTAGGATGGGCTTGCGCTGGCGGTAGGCGTCTTGCAACAGGAGTTCGTCGACGGTGTTTCGGGGGACGTCGGCGGCGGCGGTGTGCCGGGAACGCGGGGCGTGGAATTTGGCGGGGTCGACGTCGGCTTTGCTTCCGGGGAGCAGGACGGCGTCGCAGCTGGCGATTAGCTTGGTTACGTTTTCGCTAGTTTCATCCAGGGGGATGCGCACTGGCTCGCCTCCAGCTTGCTCGATGGCTTGTTCGTATTGCGGGATGGCGCGCTCGGCGTATTCGCGGTCGGAGGAGTGGGGGATGGGGATGGCGATGCGGGGCATGAATTTTATTGTAGCGCCGGGGTGTGGGGTTGGACCGTGGTCATGAGTTGAGTCAGGAAGTAGAAGCCTTTCACCGCGGAGATCGCGGAGAACGGCTGCGGAGGGCGCAAAGAAAATCGACCGGCAGAATTGGCGTCACAAGAAAAAGACTCGCTTGCTGCGCTCGCTGGACCGCCGAGGCGGCTGTCCCTACGTGTTTCGGGTCAGCTTAGGCGTTCGATGGCGGCCAGGGTTTTTGACTGGCGGTAGTGGCGGATTTCCATGAACAGCGCCAGCACGAGGATGATGCTGCCTGCGACCGCGGCCACAGGGAGGGCGATGTAGCGGTAGGCCATGCGCATGTCGGGATGGACGCCGTGCAGCCTCGCGGTGATCACGGTGCCGAGGATGGCGAACAGCAGGGTGACGGCGAAGGAGAGCAGGGTCGAGATGAAGGTGACCAGCGCGACGCGGATGGGGATGGTGTACCAGCGTGGGGAGCGGATGGTGCGTTGTGGTGACATGGGTCCGATAGAAATTCTACTCGCAACGTGGGGGGAATTCGTGGGTGAGTTGGGGAGGCAGGGGTCAGAGGTCAGGGGGCAGGGGTCAGGGCAGAGTGTGAGTCAACCGCAGGATTAGAGGCAAAGTCAAAGGCGACGGACAAGGGTGTCCGTCCTGCACGGACGGTGTATAAGATAGTTAGCATGTCACAGGCGGCGCCAGCAATTACGCGGAGTCCGGCAGAAGTGGTGCGGCAGACGCCGGTTTCACAGGCGGCGAACGGGATTTGCTATGCCGTGGCGGGCGAGACGGCGGTGAACTCGTTTGACCTGGAACGGATGATTGCGGCGGTGCCGGGGAAAGTTGCGTCGGCACTGGAGCGGAAGGCCTATTACTTTGTGCCGCTGGCGGTGAGCCAGGGCGAGGAGACGGTGATCGCCGACCGCTACGATGTGGCACTCAGCGACAATGCGGTGTGCCATCGCAATTTGAGCCTGGGCGATTCGCAGTGCGTGTTTATTTCGACGCGACTGATGGACGACAAATTTTCCGTGGCGTTTGAGTTTTATATCAACGTGGGGCACGCGCTGGTGGAGAAGGCCGGAGTGTCGCACGATTTCAGCGAGCTAGCATGGAGTCAGGTGGAAGCTGGAGTGCGCGGCGAGACTTCGCTCGACGCGTTTGAAGCGCGCAAACTGGCTACGGCTGACGGGCCTGACGCTGAGCGGTTTAAGAACGAATATTTCGAGGCTACGTTTGCTGACACGATATCGATTTATTTGTTGTCGCTCTATCTGGATGTGGATTACCGGGATTTGCGGGAGCGGGATTATCCGCTGCTGGCGCCTTCGGGGCTAGCCGAGCGGCTGAGGAAAGTCGCGGATTTGTTTCCGCCGAATGCGGGGTTTGAGTTTGCCGTGTTGTACCGGCGGCACGGGTAGGGCAAAGCCTTTCACCGCGGATTAACGCGGATAAACCGCCAAACAATTTTCTCTAGTTCTTTTGTCGTGAAGAAACCGTCGAGCTTCGCTCGACTGGACAGCCGAGGGCGGCTGTCCCCACATGAGCATCTCCTAGAACTGAGACACTACCTCCATGTCTGTCACTGGCCCGGTCACGGTGCGATCGTTTGCGAAGATCAACCTCGGCTTGCGCATTGGGGCGGCGCGGGAGGATGGGTTTCATGAGCTGCTCACGGTTTATCAGACGATAGGGCTGCATGACGTGATTCGGGTGAGTGTGGGGCGCGGCCGTGGGATTGAGATTCGATGTGCGGATCCGCGGGTGCCTCGGGATGAGTCGAATACCTGCTTTCGGATTGTGGAGGAGGCTCTGCGCGCTCTGAGGGCGAAGGGGCGCGTGGTGGTTGAGATTGAGAAGCGGCTGCCGGTGCAGGGCGGGCTGGGGGGAGCTTCGTCGAATGGGGTGGCGGCGCTGCTGGGGCTGGAGCGGGCGCTGCGGAAATCTTTGGCTCCGGTGGAGAGGTTGCGGATTGCGGCTGAAGTTGGTTCAGACTTGCCTCTGTTTCTCGTGGGCGGGACGGTGTTGGGGGTGGGGCGGGGGGAGACGGTTTATCCGCTGCAGGATTTGCCGGCGATGGGGTGTGTGGTGGTGGCTCCGCAGGTGGGGGTTTCGACTCCGAAGGCGTTTGCGGAGTGGGATCGGAGGATGCTGGGGACCGGAGGAGCGGCGCTGGCGGCTTCCTCGCCGCGAACAGAAAAGCGAGCCGAGCTTCGCTCGGCCGGACAGCCGAGGGCGGCTGTCCCCACACAAGTTCAGTTGGGGGGCGCTGATGAATTGACGGTCCCTACACCATCCGATAGAATGATTGAGCTTGGCCGTGCGCTGTCGGGCTGGCTGAGTGAGGCTTACTCCGGTGCTCCTTTTAGAAGGGGCCGGGCCGAGAATCCGCTTCTTGCGCTTGTCCGGACCGGGATCGAAAACGACTTTGAACAGGTCGTCTTTCCTGAGTATCCCGAGTTGAGTGAAGTGAAACGTGCGCTTTTGCGCGCGGGCGCGAGGTACGCGTCGTTGTCGGGTTCTGGGTCGGCGTTGTATGGACTGTTTGGGTCGCGGACCCATGCGGCTGAGGGCGCGGCGCAGTTGCGAAGCGAGGGTTGGGCGGCGCAGGCGACGGCTACGCTGACGCGGCGGTCTTACTGGCGGCGGATTGTTGCGGGGTAGGGCCGGGATCGCGCGAAGCTCTGACCCGGGCGGGATTCGTGCTCGGGGCGCTCGCCTTCGGCTTCGCTTGGACCGCCGAGGCGGCTGTCGCCACAAGGGCGCGGCTGGGACCCTTGCCACATAGACCGGGGCTTGGCAGGCGGTGGTGGTCGACGACGAATTTTTGATTGTTGATTTTTGATGGTTGATTGACAATGAGGTCGGCCCCGGTTTTGGGTTTCAATCAACAATCAGCAATCACGTAATCAACCATGGCTTACTGGGCCGTCGACTAATGGTAGGTCAAGTGCCTTTGGAGCACTTTGTCTAGGTTCGAATCCTAGCGGCCCAGCCAGAAAAACGCTTTTGGCTGTTAGCTTTTGGCTCTTGGCTCAAGCGAGCTCGGAAGCGAGGCTTCAAGCCGAGAGCTAAAGGCCAAGAGCTAAAGGCCAAGAGCCAAGAGCGAACTTATGGCTACTTTAGTGACGCCGACCGACAAGGCTGAGAAGGTTGAAAAGAAGAGTCCACCAGTGACGGACGAGAAGCTGGAGCGGAAGCCGCGTCCGCGGGTGGACGAGAAGTTCAAGATTTTCTGCGGCACCGCCAACCCGCAACTGGCCGACGAGGTATGCCATTTTCTGGGCATGCAGCGCGGGCAGGCACAGGTGACGCGCTTTGCCGATGGCGAGGCGTACGTGCAGATTCAGGAGAATGTGCGCGGCGCCGATGTGTTCGTGATGCAGCCCACGTGCCGTCCGGTGGACGGGCATTTGATGGAGTTGCTGTTGATGATTGACGCGCTGAAGCGCGCGTCGGCGCGGCGGATCACGGCGGTGATGCCGTATTTTGGTTACGCGCGGCAGGATCGCAAGGACAAGCCGCGCAGTCCGATATCGTCGAAGATGGTGGCGGATCTGCTGACGACCGCGGGCGCGCACCGGGCGCTGATTGTGGATTTGCATACGCCGCAGTTGCAGGGTTTTTTCAATATTCCGGTGGATCATTTGTTCGCTTCGCCGGTGCTGGTGGACCACTTCCGCAAGCTGAACCTGCCCAATCTGACGGTGGTTTCGCCGGACGCGGGCGGCGTGGAGCGGGCGCGGTTTTTTGCGAAGAAGGTCGACGCGGCGCTGGCGATCGTGGATAAACGCCGCGTGGAAATGAACGTGGCGGAAGTGATGCACGTGATTGGCGATGTCGACGGGCGGACTTGTCTGATCATCGACGATCTGATCGACACGGCGGGGACGCTAGTGAAAACGGCGGCCGCGCTGATGGAGAACGGCGCGACTGTGGTTTATGCCTGCGCTTCGCATGCGGTGCTTTCGGGGCCGGCGGTCGAGAATATCGCCAATTCGGTAATCAAGGAAGTGGTGGTGACGAACACGATCCCGCTCAATGCCGAGGCTGATGCCGCGCGCACGGAAAAGGGAGGCAAGATAACCGTCCTCTCGATTGCGGGGTTGATTGGGCGCGCGATTCAGGCGAACCACGAAGAGACTTCGGTGAGCAAGTTGTTTACGTAGGGAGTGCAATTAAGGAAGCGAGCTCGCCCAGATCCTTCGGCGGCGAAAAGATGCCGCCTCAGGATGACAAGCTTTCATTAGACGGGAACAATTTAGATAGGAAGACGAACTTATGGCGACTGCAATCGAAACTAACGTACTCGAAGCGAACCCGCGGGAAGCGGGCAACAAGAACATGGCGCGGCGCGTCCGCATGGGTGGGAAGATTCCGGGCGTGCTCTATGGTGCGGGCAAGGACTCGCTGTCGGTGAGCGTGGATCCGCGGCAGGTGACGCGCATCCTGAACTCGGAGACCGGGCACAACACGATTTTCGATCTTGCCCTGAACGGCGGCGAGCACACCAAGGCCATGATCGTCGATTGGCAGTATGAGCCCATCAAGGGCAATCTGCTGCATATCGACCTGAAGCGCATTGCCATGGACAAGGTGTTGAAGGTCAGCGTGCCGATCTTCATGAAGGGCGAAGCGGCGGGCGTGAAGCAGGAAGGCGGCATCCTCGAGCAGATTCTGCGTGAGGTCGAGATCGAGTGCCTGCCGGCGGATATTCCCGGCCACGTGGATGCCGATGTGAGCGAGCTGGTTTTTGGCAAAGTGCTGCGCGTTTCGGATTTGCCGTTCGGTGGCAGGCTGAAAGTGCTGACGGATCCGCACCAACCGGTGGCGCACGTCACTTCGGTGAAGGAAGAAGTGGTGGCGACGCCTGAAGCGGTGGCGGCGGAAGCGGGTGCAGTTCCGGCCGAGCCCGAGGTCATCAAGAAGGGCAAGCAGGAGACGGACGAGGAAGGCGCCGAGGCTGCTCCGGAGAAACCGGAGAAAGCGGAGAAGGGCGAGAAGAAGGAGAAGAAGTAGCTCGTGGGTTCGCCCAGGTTTTCGGCCGCGCTGCGTCCCTTCGACTTCGCTCAGGGCAAGGCTGGCCGGACTTCCGAGGCGGCTGTCTCCAGATGGACTGTGGTGGCGGCTCTTACCACGCGGTTCGGGATGGTGGCGTGAAACTGATCGTCGGTCTCGGCAATCCGGGTATCGAATACCAGTTTTCGCCGCATAACCTGGGCTTTCTCGCGGTGGATCGCATTGCCGGGGATTTGAAAGTCGAAGTCAGGAACCGGATCAGCCGGGCTTTGACGGCGCGGGTGGTGATGGAGGGCGTTCTGGCGCTGCTGGCCAAGCCCGAGACGTACATGAATCTGAGCGGGTTGTCGGTCCGGGAACTGGTAGAGAAGCATGAGGCCAGGCCGGAAGCGGACCTGATCGTGATTCAGGACGAACTGGATTTTCCGTTGGGTACATTGCGCATTCACACGCGGCGCAGCTCGGCGGGGCACAACGGCATTGAGTCGATCATCGATGCGCTGGGAACGAACGATTTCCTGCGCATCCGGATTGGCGTGGCGCCGGAGCGCAAGGTGGAAGACGGCGAGCGCTACTTGTTGGCGCCGATGCGCAAGGCCGATCTCAAAGTGGTGGACGGAGTTCTCGACACTGCGGCGGAGGCGGTGCGAGCGATTTTGAAGGATGGTCCGGCGGCGGCGATGAATCGCTTCAACCGGAAAGAAGAAGGGACTAGGGATTAGGGGACAGGGGCTAGAAGACCCGATTCGGTTTTTACTGACCCCTTTTACTGACCCCTTGCCCCTAGACCCTGACCTCTGCTTGAAGATTTGGAGACAAGCGAATGAATCGTACTTATGAGTTGATGTTTATTGTCCGGCCTGACATGACGGACGAGGATTTGGACAAACTGATTTCCACGCTGCAGTCGGCTGTGCCGTCGGCGGGTGGAAGCATAAAGAACGTGGAAAAGATGGGCAAACGGCGGCTGGCATATACCGTGCGCAAATTCCACGAAGGGGTTTACATCCTGCTGACGGTGGAGGGCGGAGGCGCAGTGATGCACGAACTGGAGCGCCGGCTGCGCGTGACCGAGCCGGTGATCAAGTTCCTGACCGTGCGCATTGACGAGGAACAGAAACGCCTGGACAAGATCAAGGCGATCCGCGACGCGCGCAAGAAAGTCAGCGCGCAACCGGCTGCTGCGGCGCCAGAAGAAGCTGCGACGGCTCCGGCGGGAGCCCCGGCGACGGCTTGAAGAGCAGTGGCTCGTGGTAGAAGTCAGTGGCCAGTAACACGGCCGAGATTTGACTAGCCACTAGCCACTAACAACTGAGTTTAAGGAGAACCATGGCTGACGAAACGAAAGCACCAGCGCCGGCGGCGTCCGGCGACGCACCTGCACCGCGCGAGGCACATGCGCCGAGTCCGCGTTTTGGAGAACGTCCCAGTGGAGATCGTCCGGGCGGCGATCGTCCCCGCTTTGGCGGCGGTGGGCGCGGACCGGGCGGGCCCCCGCGTGAAGGCGGACGCAAGTTTTTCCGGCGCAAGAAAGTCTGCAAGTTCTGCGTCGAGAAAATCGAAAACATCAACTACAAGGATTATCGGATGCTTGGCCAGTTCGTCGCCGAGAGCGGCAAAATTGTGCCGCGGCGGCTGACCGGCGTGTGCTCGCCGCATCAACACCGGCTCTCGAACGCGATCAAGCAGGCGCGGAATATCGCTTTGCTGCCGTTCGCGGGACGGGCATCGTAGGAAAGCAGCTTCTAGCTCCTAGCTTCTAGCCTCTAGCTAAACCAGGGCGGAAGTTTTGGATTGGCTAGGAGCTAGCAGCTAGAAGCTAGGAGCTATTCATGGAAGTCATTCTCAAAGAAGATGTAGCCAAGCTGGGGGCACGGGGCGACGTGGTGAAAGTTGCCGAGGGGTATGGGCGCAATTTTCTATTGCCGCGCAAGCTCGCCATTGAAGCCAATGAGGGGAACAAGTCGGTCATCGTGCAGATGAAGGCCGCGTCGGTGCGGCGCTCCGCCAAGGAGAAGTCCCAGGCGGAAGAACTGGCCAAGCAGTTGGAGGGCGTGTCGGTATCGTTCCAGCGGCGGGCGGGCGAGGGCGATCAGCTCTTCGGTTCGGTGACGTCGAGTGACATTGGCGATGCGCTGACCAAGAAGGGATTTAACATCGACCGCCGCAAGATCCAGCTGCACGAGCCGCTGAAGACCGTGGGCGAGTTTACGGTTCCGGTTAAGCTGCATAAAGATGTTACGGCACACATGAAGGTCGTTATCGAGAAGGAAGCGGCTGCGGAGTAGCGGCGGGTTTGGTTAGCGATGCCGACAACGGTCGCCGAGGCGTTTGAAGCAGCAGCGTAACGCGGCCCTGCATCAGCGGGCCTGCAGAATCGCATCCGCGACCCGAGCCGCTTCCAGCGCCGCCTTCACGTCGTGGGTGCGAATGATGTGCGCGCCCTTGAGGATCAGCGCCGTCTGGCTGGCCAGCGTTCCGTAGAGGCGATCGGAAGTGGGTGCGTCTCGGCCGTCTTTCGCCAGAGTTCTGCCGATAAAAGACTTCCGCGAAGTGCCCGCCAGCAGCGGAAAGCCCAGCGCCTGCAGATCGCTGAAGCGGGCCAGCAGCGGATAATTCTCGTCAAAGCTTTTGCCGAAGCCGAAGCCGGGATCAAGCACGATACGCTCGCGCCGCACGCCCGAAAGCACCGCGGTTTCCGCCCAGTCTTTCAGCTCGCGTTTCACCAGCAGCACTACGTCGCCGGGCGATGGCAGACTTCGCCATTCTTCGGGGCGGCCGCGCATGTGCATGAGGACGGCGCCGCATTTCAACTCCGCCACGGTTTTTGCCATCTGCCGGTCCCAGCGGAATCCGCTAACGTCGTTCACGATTTCGGCTCCGGCAGCCACCGCTGCCCGTGCGACCGCCGCCTTGTAAGTGTCGATGGAGAGTACTGCCGCCGGATGCTTCTTCTTCACCTCGGCGATCACGGGGAGAACGCGCTTCAATTCTTCTTCGGCGGTGACTGCAGTTTTGGGGTTCGCGGAATTGCCGGCATCTCTGGCCATGGGACTACGAGGCGCGATCGCCCGTGCCTCCACTCGCGCGCCCGGCCGCGTGGATTCGCCGCCGATGTCGAGGATGTCAGCTCCTTCGTCCAGCAAGCGCTGCGCATGTTCGAGGGCGTGATCGCGATCGAGGTGCAGGCCACCGTCGGAAAACGAATCAGGCGTCACATTGACGACGCCCATGATCAGCGTGCGCTTGCCGAGTTCGAGCGATCGCGAACTCAGGCTCCAATGGAAGACCGCTCTCATCGCGCCTGATTCTAAACGAACATGGTGTGAGTGGTCTTTAAAGGAAGCGGCGGCGGAGTGAAAGCGCACCGTCTGGGGGGAGCGAAAGGGGTCAGCTTATCCGCGGCGCACGGCAGCGCCGCGTTTGTGAGCAGCCTTCGCGCCGGCGGGACCGGTCCCCGTGGGCGGCTTCCGCATCCCATCCAGTAAGGCCTTCAGAACGGTGGCGTTGTTGCGCTCTTCCATCCTCGACGCGAAGAGCAGGGTAAGCTGCTTTCTCTTGTGCGCCAGGTCGTAGAGCTGGCGCAACTCGGTCTCAGCTTCCGGGCGGGCGAGTTCCTTCAGATATTTTTTTCGAAAGCTGTCCCAGGCCTCTGGTTGGGCATGAAACCACTTTCGCAATTCGTCGGATGGAGCCAGATCACGCAGCCACTGGTCGACTGCGGCCCGCTCTTTGGTCAGCCCGCGGGGCCACAATCGGTCTACCAGCACGCGCGTTCCATCGTTGCGTTTTGCCGGCTCGTAAACTCGCTTGGTCGCGACCGCCATTCTGGTAACTTTCCTGCAACGCTACTTGTGGATCGCTGGTGGCTCGGTCATCACTCGCGTTTGCTCTATTATTGTAAGGGGAGACTGCCCGCCGTGTCTGTTGGCAGGGCTGAATTCGGGCGAGGGGCGGGCATGAGCGCATGATCGATTGTGGTTCATTTCGGGGCACTGTCGTTGCGGCAGCCGCTGCATTGCTGCTGCTTGCGCTAGCGTGCGGATGCGATGTGGAACGCCGCAAGTCGGACGCCGAACTTGGGCTCGACCCGCAACAGGCCGCGGGCCGCAAGATCTACGATGCTCAATGTGACCGCTGCCACGAGCCTTATTCCACGCGCGGCAAAAAAGGTCCCGGACTGAAAGGCGTTTTCAAGCAGCCGTATCTCTCGATCAGCGGACTTCCCGCCAACGATGAGCGAGTCTCCGACATCATTCGCCTGGGTCGCAAGGAGATGCCGGGCTATAGCCAGACGCTTAGCCAGCAAGACATCGATGCACTGCTGGCCTACCTGCACACACTATAGGAGCGCGAGGCGCTCGCATCGCTAGCGGCAAGGCGGGCGAGTAGTGCTTCCGTGGGATAATCATCCCGGTGATGACTACGGCGAAATCCGAACTGTTTCGCAAGCTGCCTGCGGTGGACGAGTTGCTTCGTGCCCCCGCAGTGGCCGCGCTTGCGAGCAGCCACGGAGCTGCGGCTGTGGCGGATGCAGTACGCAGTGTGCTTGGCCGGCTACGCGCGGAAATTTCCTCAGGCTTGCTGGATGATCGGGCGCTCGGTATCGCACTCTTGGGCATGGGCGACGCGGTGGAGCAGGAGTTGCGGCGAACGCTTGGCTACTCGCTTCGCAGCGTGATCAATGCCACGGGTGTCATTCTGCACACCAATCTGGGCCGCGCGCCGCTCGCTCAAGCGGCGATTGAGCACATCGGCGAGACCTCCACAACTTATTCGAATCTGGAATTCGAGTTGGAATCTGGAGAGCGCGGAAAACGTGACGTTCATGTGGAGCGGTTGTTGCGCAGGCTGCTCAGCGATGGCGCTATAGACGTGGGATCATCCGCGGGGCTTCGCCCACGCGGGACAGCCGAGGCGGCTGTCGCTACGTCGGCTGATATTTCTACGATCGTCGTGAACAACAATGCCGCCGCGGTTTTGCTGGCGCTGAATACGCTGGCCGACGGCGGAGAAGTGATCGTGTCGCGCGGGGAGCTGGTAGAGATTGGCGGCTCGTTTCGCATCCCGGACGTGATGGCGAAGTCGGGAGCGATTCTGCGCGAGGTGGGCACGACGAATCGCACGCGGGTTGCGGACTACGAGCAGGCCGTCAATGATCGAACGAAACTGTTGCTGCGGGTGCACCGCTCGAATTTCGAGATCACTGGATTTACGGAACAGGCTTCCACCGAGGAACTGGTGAGCCTGGCGCGGAAACACAAGTTGCCGCTTACGGAAGATCTGGGCAGTGGCGCGCTCGTGGACTTGCAGTCGCTCGGAGTCAGCGGCGAGCCTAGCGTCCTCGACAGCCTGCGTGCCGGCGTGGACGTTGTCACTTACAGCGGCGACAAGCTGCTGGGCGGTCCGCAGGCTGGACTGCTCAGCGGACGTCGGGAGCTGATCGCGCGCATGCGTTCAAATTCGCTGTTCCGGGCGCTGCGCGTGGACAAGCTTACCTACGCGGCGCTCGAAGCCACGCTGCTCGCGTATGTCAAGCGCGAGCACGATGCCGTCCCCACGCTGCGCATGCTGCGGCTCACGAAGCAGGAAATCGGCAAGCGGGCGGAGGCGCTGGCAGCGAACGTGGCTTCTTCCCCGTTGAAGGCGGAGATCATCGATGGTGAATCTGTCATCGGCGGCGGCGCGGCGCCGTCATCGGTTTTGGCAACGCGCCTTCTGGCGCTGAGTTGCGCAGACCTGAGTGCCGACGAGGTGGCGGCGCGTCTTCGAGCTGGCGATCCGCCGGTGATTGCGCGGGTGGAGGATGGGCGCGTGGTGCTGGATTTGCGAACCGTATTCCCGGAGCAGGACGGATCCATCACAACTGCGCTGCTCCAAATCGCGGCATGATTGCTCGCAATCGAGTGCTGCGTTAGTCGTCCAATCATGGTCGTCGAATGATGGTCGTCCAATCATGCTCGCCCCATGATGATCTTCGATTTTATGATCGTCCTCTTATGATCGTTCTCTTATGATCGTCGGCACAGGCATTGACATCGCCGAAGTCCCCCGCATCCGGCAGGCGATTGAGCGCTTCGGAGACCGGTTTCTCCACCGAATCTTTACCGCCGGCGAAATGCACTACTGCGATTCCAAGGCGAATCGCATGGAGCGTTACGCTGCCCGTTTCGCCGCCAAAGAAGCGGCGATGAAAGCTTTAGGCACGGGTTGGAATCACGGTGTGCGCTGGCGGGATTGCGAAGTCACACGCCTGCCGGGCGGGCGGCCCACTATCTCCTTTCATGGCGTTGCGGCAGAATTGTCCGCGCGGCTGGGCGTAAAGAACGCGGCGCTCTCCATCTCGCACACCGCGGAACAAGCCATCGCGCAGGTGATTCTGGAAAACTGAGTTGTGACCAACTGAGATCGCAGCAGGCAGTAGTGGGCTACTTTGAAAGTAGCCCACTACCCAGCAGGCGGGCGAACCGGTTCGCGGCCGCCGGTCTGCTAGACTGTCGGCTCTAATATGTCGGCCACAATTTCGACGGTTATTCTGACTCCCAGCAAAACAGAAATTCCAGAACGCAGCCTGCTGGCAGGGCTCGCGCTTACCAGCTTTTCCGCACTGCTGCTTGAACTGGCGCTGACGCGGCTGTTCTCCGTGGTGCTCTTTTATCATTTTGCGTTTCTCGCAATTTCCATTGCGCTGCTCGGCCTGGGCGCGGGCGGAGTGTTCGCCTATCTGCTGAAGGGCAGACTCGCAAACACGGCCACCCGCTGGCTGGCCGCGTTGTTGTGCATGGCAAATTCGGTGGTCGTGTTCGTGGTTCTGGAAATCGTGCTGCACATTCCGGTCGCGCTCGAAGTCTCGGGAAAAAACTTTCTCCGGCTTACAGTTTTGTATCTCGCCGCTGCGATCCCTTTTTTCCTGACCGGACTCCTCTTCTCCGTCGTATTCGCGCGCGAGACGCATCGCATCCCCCGCCTCTACGGCGCCGATCTCTGCGGAGGCGCTCTGGCTTGTCTAGCCGTGGTGCCGCTACTGAACTGGCTGGGCGGACCAAACACAATTCTGGTTGCGGCCGCAGTCCTGGCCGTGGCCGCGATGGTCTGGGGGGAAACTAAGATTGGGCGCAGGAATGCGGCAGTGCTCGTCGTCGCGTTCGCGGCATTGATCGCGGCCAATCACTCGGGCCGCTTGATCGATGTGGTCTACGCCAAGGGAATGTTCCGTGATCCGGCCTGGGTTGAGTTTGCGCGCTGGAATGCGCTTTCCCGCGTGGAAGTCGACCGGCAAGGGCAGGCCAAGGCAATCGTTATCGACGCCGACGCGTCCACTTACATCATGAACGCCGATCTCTCGCACTGGCAGGGCACGGAGTGGGAGCGCAATCTCATGTCGGCTCCGCCGGCGCTGGCCAACGTTCTGCGGCCGCATGGCGAGTTCGCCATCATCGGACCGGGTGGTGGCGTGGATGTTCTGCGCGCGCTCGCCAGCGGCAGCCCCAGCGTGACCGGCATTGAAATCAATCCCATCATTGCCACCACCATCATGCGCGAACGTTATGCCGACTATGCGCAGCATCTTTACGAGCGGCCGGAAGTGCATATTCAGGTGAACGATGGCCGGTCATTTCTGCGCGCCAGTCCGCAACGATTTGATGTGGTGCAGATGACTTTGGTGGATACGTGGGCGTCGACCGCGGCGGGAGCGTTTGCGCTCAGCGAGAATAGTCTCTACACGGTAGAAGCTTTCCGAGAATATTTCGAGCATCTCAAACCGGACGGCATGATCGCCATTACTCGTTGGGAGTTCCAGCATCCGCGCGAGGCTCTGCGGGTGGTTTCGGTGGCGATGGAGGCTCTGCACCGGATGGGCGTGGCCAATCCGGCGCGCAATTTCATCGTCGCGTCGCAGGGATCGCTCGATGAGGACGGCATTCCCGTGGTCGTTCTCGCGAAGAAAACCCCCTTTACTGCCGAAGAGGAGTTCGCAGTCAGGTCGCATTTTGACAAGTATTACGAACTCGATCCGCTTTATCTTCCGTCAGAACCTGGGCACAATCCCTTCGCCGACCTGATCGCCAGCAACGATCCTTACACCTTTGCTCAGAGTTATGCCTACAACGTGGCGCCGGTCAGCGATAACGAGCCGTTCTTTTTCTTCACGCTCAAAGCCCGCCAGATTCTCAGCGAAAAAGGCTTACGAGCCGGCATCGACTGGAAGGTAAATCTGGGAGTCCTCGTTTTACTGCTGGTGCTGGTCATTTCTCTGGTGGCGGTGCTCGCGTTCCTGATTCTGCCTCTCGCGCTGAAAACGGCAACCCTGCGCCAGTCGCCGGTTCCCCTTCTTTATTTCGTCGCCGTAGGCCTGGGCTACATTCTGGTGGAGATCGCCTTCATTCAGCGTTTCGTGCTCTTCCTGGGACATCCCACGTATGCGCTGACGGTCGTGATTTTTTTGCTGATGCTATCGAGCGGGGCTGGAAGCTTGTTCTCGCGCCTGTGGCTGCCGCGAACCGACCAGGCCTGGGTGCCGCTGCTGCTGGTGGTCGCGGCTCTCGTCGCCGATGTGGTCTTTCTTCCCGGCCGTCTGGCTGCGCTGGTGGGCTTGGGGTTCAACTATCGACTGGCCATCAGCGCCGTGCTGCTGGCGCCACTCGGCTTTGTGATGGGCATGCCTTTTCCCACCGGCCTGCGTGCCCTGGCTTCCGCCCCCGCTCCGGAGTTTGTTTCGGGGGAAGCGCGTCCTGAAAACGCGGTGGAATGGGCCTGGGCGATGAATGCCGCGGCCAGTGTTCTCGGTTCCGTGCTGGCCATGGTGATTGCCATCCAGTTCGGCCTGACCGCGACTCTGGCCTGTGGGGCGGCCGCCTACCTCGTGGCGTTGTTGCTGACGCGTGCACTGCGTCTCGAAGGCTCTTAAGGCAACGGCCCGGGGTTTGTTATGATGCTGCAACGGGTTCTCGGGTCCTCGCCGCTGACGGCGCCCGAAGAAACGCGCGCGGATTGATCACTGTGGAGTGACCACCATGGGGAAATCTCTTGCCTAGCGAGAAGCAGCTCAAGTGGTCGGAGTTGCGGGTTGGCGTCACGGTGATCGTGGCCAGCGCGACGCTGGCTGTCCTGTTGTTTCTGATGTCTGGAAGCCGCGGCCTGTTTACCACGCGGATCACGCTGCAATCCTATTTTGACAACGCCAGTGGCTTGCGCCCGGGGGCGCCGGTCCGGCTGAGCGGCGTGGACATTGGAAACGTATCCAAGATTCGCATTGTCCCCGACAAAGACAAGCAGTTGACTCCTGTCGAAGTGATCATGAAGGTCAGCACCACCTACAGCTTCAACCTGCGGCGCGATTCGGTAACGTCGCTCGATACCGCCGGGGTGCTGGGCGAAACCTACCTCGACATTGATAGTTCGCAAGCGGTCGGGCCGGTGGTGCAGGACGGAGACACGCTCGCCACCCAGGTGCATCCCGATTTCAACCAGGTGGTGCGTGCCAGTCAGAGCACGCTGCAGAACATGGACGCGCTGTTGAAGCGCGCGGACCGCATCCTGGCTTTCGCGGAGAGCGGCAAGGGTTCGCTGGGAAAATTGATTTACGATCCCACCCTTTATAACCGCCTTTCGTCGACGGTCGCGGATCTGCAGCAGATGGTCGAGGAGATCAGCCAAGGCAAGGGCAGTCTGGGCGCGCTGATCAACCGCAACGAGGCTTATGACAAGTTCCTCTCCACGCTCGACAAGATGAATGCGGTGATCGACGACTTGCAGGCAGGCAAAGGAACGGCCGGGAAGTTTCTGAAGGACCCGTCTCTCTATAACAATGCGAATGACACCATCGCGAATGTGAAAAAAGTCGCTGAAGACATCAACGCCGGTAAAGGCACGATTGGGAAGCTTGCCAAGGACGAGGAACTGGCGAATAAGCTGGACAACACGATCAGCAAACTCTCTGCCTTAACCACGGAACTGGAAGCCGGTCAAGGCACGGTCGGCAAACTCTTCAAAGACGAGACTCTCTACACCAACGCCAACCAGATGCTGGTGGAGACCCGGGACCTGCTGAACGCCTTCAAGCAGAATCCCAAGAAGTATCTCAGCATCAAACTGCACATCTTCTGAAATCTTTCGTTTCGATCGTTGACGCTCTGGCCCAGCCCTCCCGTAACTGTCCCAAAGACCGCTCCCAGCGGACAACATCCACGCGCACTCCCATCGAAGTCCAACCGTCGTACGTATCAGGACACGACTCGTTCCGTGCCGGTCGATTCGGCTTGCTCGTGAGCGTGGTAGCTGGAGCGCACCATCGGCCCCGATTCCACGTGGCGGAATCCGAAGCGCAGGGCTTCGTCTTTCAGATATTGAAATTCTTCCGGAGCGTAGAAGCGGGCGATGGGCAGATGATCTTTCGATGGCCGCAGATATTGGCCGACGGTGAGAATGTCGACACCTCGCCTGCCGAGATCGCGGAAAACTTCCACCAGTTCCTCCGACGTTTCTCCCAGGCCAACCATGACGCCGCTCTTGGTGACCATGCCGGGAGAAAACTTCTTAGCGTTGGCCAGCAGGGTGAGAGTGCGCTCGTAGCGCGCGCCGGAGCGCACGGCACGATATAGGCGCGGGACCGTTTCCGTGTTGTGGTTGAGCACGTCGGGATTGGCGTCGAGGACGATTTTCAGCGCTTCGTCGCGCCCCTGAAAATCGGGGATCAGCACTTCGATGCGGCAATCCGGCGTGAGTTCGCGAATTTCGCGAATGGTCTCAGCGAAAATCTTTGCGCCGCCGATGTTGTCGTCGTCGCGGTTCACGCTGGTCACGACCGCATGCTTCAAGCGCAGCGTGGCTACAGCCTCGGCCACGCGGCGGGGTTCGTCCCAATCAATGGGCTCGGGCCTGCCCTTGGGAACCGCGCAGAACCCGCAGCGGCGGGTGCAGATATCGCCCAGGAGCATAAACGTCGCCGTCTTGTGGTTCCAGCATTCGCCTATATTCGGACACTGCGCCGACTCGCACACCGTGTGCAGGCCAAGTCCGCGGGCCAGCTTCTTCAAATTATGAAAGTTGTCGCCCACCGGAGCTTTGGCGCGCAACCACGTGGGCTTGGGCACGCGCTGCGGCGGCGCAAGCTCGATCTGAACGAGTTGAGAAGCTCCAGCCATCTAGTTGATTCTACCAGTTCAAGCGTTGAACTTAGACGTGAACAGATTTCGCCAGTGTCGCTAACCTCGAGATCGGCGGCTCTACCCGCAGCGATTGAAGAACGCCGACGTTGGGGCTAAGCTTTGCTAATGCGATTCCTTATTCTAATGCTCTTGCTTTCGTCTGGCTTGGCTGACGCGCAGGAAGGCATTCGTCTGGTCGATTTCAAGAACTTTACCTACCCGCTGAGCGGCCCTACGCTTGGGCATCACAGCTTGAAGTGGCTAGACATGTCGACGGCGAAGCACATTCGGTTGGCGAACGGAAAAGGCGGCTCAGGATCGCAAGGCTTCACGCTGGGCTCTGTTGCGTTTGTCGATGTCACGGGTGACGGGCAGGAGGATGCCCTCGTCGCAATACACCTTGATACCGGTGGCACTCAACAAACCGATTACGTTTATATCTACTCGTTTGTCTTTGGTAGGCCGAATCTGCTGGCGTATTTTCACTCAGGCGACCGAGGAAGTTCTGGGCTTTACAAGGTCTATGGAGAAAATGGAAAACTCGTCGTCGAGTTATTTGATCCTGAGAAAAGGTCAGGCGATTGCTGCTCATCTGGGTTCGTGCGGACCCGCTATAAATGGAGCCATGGCCAATTTGTGACGTTTGGTGCTCGCGAATCCGGATCACTGGCCATTGAAGAGCATACGTCAGAACCTTGATCATTAGCACCGTCACGCGAGTGCGCATTAGGCCTTGGCAAACCGGCAGTCGAAACCGTGTTCCCTCACCCCACCTCCACTAGTCCATACGTATTTTGCCAGCGCGTGCGCATCTGAACCAGGGCGCGGCTGACTTCTACCTCTGAAATCTCGGAATTCGGCCCGGCAATGACAGCGGCGGCTTCGCGCTTGGCGGCTTCCAGCAATTCGCGGTCGCGGATGAGATTGGCCACGCGGAAACTCGGCATGCCCGCTTGCCGCGTCCCGAAAAATTCGCCGGGGCCGCGCAGTCCGAGATCGAGTTCGGCGATCTGGAAGCCGTCGTTGGTTTTCACCATGGCCTCGAGCCGCCGCTCACCTTCTTCGGTCACTTTGCCGCCAGTCATCAGAACGCAATACGACTTGGCGGCCCCGCGCCCGATGCGGCCACGCAGTTGATGAAGTTGCGCCAGGCCGAAGCGCTCGGCGTGCTCGATGACCATCACCGTCGCATTGGGAACGTCGACGCCGACCTCGATGACTGTAGTCGCCACAAGAATCTGCAGCTCGCCCTTCTGGAACATGCGCATGACTTGATCTTTCAATTCCGGATCGAGGCGGCCGTGCAGCAGCCCGACTTTGAAGTCGGCGAAGACGCGGCCGCTCAGTTCGCGGTACATCTTGATCGCGGCCTTGAGTTCGGTTTCTTCGTTCTCCTCAATCACGGGATAAACCACGTAAGCCTGATGCCCCGCCTTGATCTGCTTGCGCACAAACTCCCAAACTTCCGGCGAACGCTCGTCGGCCACGCGGCGAGTGACGATCGGCGTGCGGCCGGGAGGAAGTTCGTCGAGCACGCTGAGGTCAAGATCGCCGTAGAGCGTGAGCGCGAGCGTGCGCGGGATGGGGGTGGCGGTCATGACCAGGACGTCGGGCTCGGGGGGAGAGCTCTGGGCTGAGGCGGCCGTGCTTCGCGCTGGCCGGACAGCCGAGGCGGCTGTCGCTACATGAGTGGCCTCGCTGCCATCTCCCGATTTTCGCATCAGCTTAAAACGCTGCAGCACGCCGAAGCGATGCTGCTCGTCTACGATGACCAGGCCGAGGTTGGCGAATTCCACTTTTTCCTCGAGCAGCGCATGCGTGCCGATCACGAACTGCGCGTTACCTTGCGCGATGTGTCGCCGCACTTCACGCTTGCGGTCCGATTCGAGCGAGCCGGTGAGGAGAACAATGCGGTAGCCTGCGTCTTCAAGAATTCTGCGCGCGGAAAAATAGTGCTGTTGCGCCAGAATTTCAGTAGGCGCCATGAGCGCGACCTGGCATCCGTTTTCGATGGCGATGATGGCCGCCTCGAAACTCACGATGGTCTTCCCCGATCCCACATCGCCCTGCAGCAAACGGCGCATGGGATAAGGCTTTTCCATGTCCGCCGCAATTTCCTTCAGCACACGTTTCTGCGCGGCCGTGGGATGAAAAGGCAGAATCTTCTTGATGGCCGCGCGAACGCCATCATCCAGGCGGAAAGCGATTCCGGTTTGCGCTTTCTGCTGGCGTCGCTTCAATTCCATCCCCAGTTCGATGAAGAACAGTTCGTCGAAGATCATGCGAATGTGCGCCGGCGTTCGCGAAGACTGCAGATCGTTCAGGCTCTCGCCTGCATCCGGCCAATGCACCTTCCACAAAGCCTCGCGTTGTGAGGCCAGAGCCATGCGCTCGCGAACCTTGGCGGGAATCGGCTCCGGCAAATCCGGATTCAAATTATCCAGCGCAGTGCGCAACACCCGGCGAAACCAGCGCGGCGTAAGCTTCCCCTGCCCGATCGATTCGTAAATCGGTACGATGCGGCCGATCTCCAACGATTCCGCAGCTTTTTTATCCGCCCCTGCCTCGTCCGTAGGATCGCCAAGAATTTCAAACTGCGGCTGGATGATCTGCAATTCGCCGGCACGTTCATCCTGCTCGACCTTCCCGTACAAAGCGATCATCTGCCCGGGCTTGAATTTGTCCTGCAGGTAGGTCCCGTGAAACCACAGGCAGCGCAGCCGCGTGCGTCCTTGCCCGACGGTAAGCTGAAAAATCGGCATGCGGCGGGTGCGGAACAACCCGGAGTTGCGCACCTCGCCGATCACCGTGGCCATTTCTCCGGGTCGCAGTTCGGAAATTCCGCGTGGGTTCAGCCGGTCTTCATAGCGAAACGGCAGATAATGGAGAAGATCGTCGACGGTCGAGATGCCCTTGGCGGCGAGAATTTCGGCAATGCGCGGACCAATCCCCTTGACGTATTGCACCGGAGTGGAGAGCTCAAGCATGCGCGGGGGTTCCCTAAGATGTTAGCAGGACGACGAATGTTAGCAGGAGAACGAATGTTAGCAGGGTGGCGCGGCCGCCGTTCCTTGCCAGCCGACTGGAGGTACCGCGGTGTCTAGGCTTTCGACAGGGGCTGTGGCTAACTTCCTCCAGGCTTTCCTGGCAGTGGTGCTGGGCAACGCGGTGTATTTCCTGCTTGCCCCGTCTTTTCCGCCGGTGGCCCGGCATCGCCCGCTTCATTTCGACCTGGGGATGGCGCTCGACTTCTGGTTCTGTCTGGTGGCTTACGGACTGATCCGCACGGCGCGCCGGTGGAAGTAGCTGCGAGAACAGGCCCGTGCATCGGCGGCAACCAGTTACTTTGGGCACCTCGGTAACCCCCGATTTCCGCGATAGAATCCGCACAGAATGCAGAAAACCGCAGTCCTATACGATGCGGGCCAGGCCGTGCTCTCCACCTTTGATCCTGATGAGGTAATGCAGCGGGTGCTGGCCATCGCGCGCGATTATTTCCATCTGCAGAACGCGGCCATCCTTCTGCTGGATGAGGAAACGCAGCACCTGTCCGTGCGCTCGCAGATCGGTTGGGACGAAGGACAGGAAGCAATCCGCCTGGGCCTGGGCGAAGGACTCACCGGAGCCGCCGCGCTCAAGAAGCAACCTATTTACGCACCCGACGTGAGAAAGGATCCACGCTACGTCTGCTCTGCCAAGTCGACCCGCTCGGAACTGGCCTTGCCGCTCATGGTGCGCGACGAAGTAGTAGGAGTGCTGGACTGCCAGAGCGCCAAGCTCGACCACTTCGACAAGGAAACCATCGATCTGCTGACTTTGTTTTCGACGCAGGCCTCCATGGCCCTGCAAAACGCGCGCCTGTATACCTTGGAACGGCAACGCGCGCGGCAGTTGGAGGCGATCAACGCTATCGCCCAGCAGAGCACCGCGGTGCTCGATCTAGGAGAACTGCTGGCCAAGGTTTGCCTGCTGATCCAGCAGGCTTTCCAGGTACCACACGTTTCCCTGTTCCTGCGTGAAGAGAGCGAACTGGTATTGCGGGCGCACCACGGAACTTTAACGCCGCGGATTCCGGAAGGCGGCCGCTTTCCCGCCGATCGCGAACCTTGGGCTCATATTCTCTCCACCAGCGGCACGCTGATCGAGAAGGACCTGGCCAGCAAGCCGGAGTGCATGCGGTTTTTTGTCGAGTCCAATTCGCGGATGTGCATCCCACTGGTCTCGTTCGGCCAAATCCTTGGCGTGCTGGCACTCGAAAGCTCGGCTCGCAACGCGTTCCGCGAGAGCGAACTGCAATGCCTGGAATCGGTAGCCGACATCTGCGCCACCGCCATTCAGAACGCGCACTATGTGGAGCGGGTGAAGCAGCTAGCCTATCTAGACGGCCTGACGGGAATCTTCAACCGTAGATTTTTTGAACTGCGCATCATCGAGGAAATCGAGCGCGCCCGCCGTTACGGGACGGGCATGGCTGTCATCATGGCCGACATTGACCAATTCAAGCGCCTCAACGACGAATTTGGACATCTGCTGGGCGACGAGGTTTTGCGCCAGGTTTCATCGCTGTTCCATCAGCAGCTGCGCAAGATTGACGTGGTGTGCCGTTACGGCGGCGAGGAATTCGGGATTGTCCTGACCCAGACCAACGCATCGCACGCGGTCAGCGTCGCCGAAAAACTGAGACGAATGGTGGAGCACTGGCAGTTTCCGGGTGTGCCCCAGACAGTGACGATCAGCGCTGGAGTCGCCGCGTTCCCAGACCACGGAACATCTCGCGATGAGTTGGTGCGAGCGGCCGACAACGGCTTGTATGCCGCGAAGCAAGCGGGAAGAAACCGAATCGCGCTGGCTACCAAGGTGCGTGGAGCATCTGCTAGCAATTGAAGTAGTTGCTAGCTCCTTAGCGGTTAACCTTCAGCCTCAACTCCTCACCCCGAGTGCTTAGATATCGAAGCCGCCCGTTCGTGTTTCCTGGCGCAGGCGTTCGATTTCCATTCTCAGCCTCTCCTGCTGGCGCTTCATCCGCTCCCGTTCCCGCTTCATCTTTTCCTGTGCCTGCGGCAGGAACACTTTTCGTTGCTCCTGGCGCAACTGGTCCAGGGCCGATTTCAAGGCTTCCGCCTGAGCCTTGAATTGTTCGGGAAGCTCTTTCGTCTCGGCGTCTTGCTGGGCTGTGCATTGAGCCTGGCGCATCGCACCTACCGCCTGATCCGCCTGCGTGCTCTCTTCCGACGCCAGTTCCATCTCGGGCGCGAGCTGGGCAACTTCGTCTTCCGCGTCGCCGATTTCCGACTCGTCCTCGGCATTCAAGACAGGCTCGCCAGAACTCTCTTCTTCGATCAGCGCGCCCGATTCCTTGTGCGGCGGCAGCGTGAGATTCAGGTTCTGTTCCTTCCGATCACGGATCACGCTGACTGTGATCGAGCCACTGTCGCGCGAGTGCATCACTTCCGTGAAGTCTCCAGTGTCATGGACGGGCTGGTCGTTGATCTTCACGATCACGTCCCCGGCGCGGAATCCCGCCTTCTCCCCGCGACTGCCTTTTTCCACGGAGCGAACTAGCACACCGTTTCCGTTCTTCACTCCGAAAAACTCGCCCAGCTGTGGTGTGATGTTCTCCACCATCAGCCCGCTGCGCGCCGACGATCGCACCACCATCACGTTGATTTGCGGAACTTCAATCTGGGGATTGATAGAAATGGCCGGGATTTCTACATGGAAATCCTTCATATCGGGGCCCTTCCAGACGTACTGCTTGCGCCGGTCGGCCAGTTGCACCTTGATCGACATGGGCTGGCCATCGCGGCTGATGTCGAATGTCACAACCCGCCCCGGAGGAGTCTCGCGGATCATGCGCTTCAGTTGCACCTGGCTTTCAATCGGCGTGCCGTTCATCGCCATGATCACGTCGTGTTCCTTCATGCCGGCCTTCCCCGCCGGAGCATCCTGGTCCACCATCGTGACCTCGACTCCCTTTTCCTCTTTCAACTTCAGCGCCGAAATCCGTTCCGAAGTCACGTCGCTGATATCGACGCCCAAATACGATCCCGTGCCAGAGTCTTCGCTGGGAAACCCGAAGGGTTGCGGCGGATCCACCGACCAGTTTTGCGCGGCATAGGAAAATCCGAGGAGAAGCGGCACAACGGCAAGAGAGGTCAGAAAGTTTTTACACATGGTCGTTGCCTCAAAGTAGTTTTGAAAGGTCGCCGCTGAAGCTCGCGCCAGGGGCGAGCTTCAGCGGCTCTTCTTGATTCGACCGCCAATGATTCGACCGCTAGTGATTCGACCGCCTGATGCAGATGTCGCCGGTAGTCGTGCGCACTTTCAGGACTGGCCCGCCGCCGTTCAGCTTGCCCTCAGCCACCAGCGTCTTCGGACCGCCCCAGTCATTCCCGCCTTCACTGCTGATGTGAATGTCGGAGAAATCCGACGTGATGCGGTGTCCGTTGCCCAGTTCCACGCTGGCGCGCACCGAAACCGCCACATCGGGCGCGATATACACCGTGATGTCGCCGGCGGAAGTCTCAAGCACGGAATCGTTGCGCTCGCCGCCGGTGTTGATCAATTTCACGATGATGCTGCCTGCGCCGGTTTCCGCCCGAGCCGAGGGTACGCCGTAGAGTTCGATGCCGCCCCCGCCGGTTTGCGCGCGAACCGGCCCCTTGGCCGAAGCGAGATGAATCGTGCCGCCGCCGGTTTCGATTTCCACCGGGCCGTTAATATCTCCCAGGTCAATGCTGCCGCCGCCGGTCGAGACTTTCACTTTCCCGTTGCACTGCCGCAGTTGGATGCTGCCGCCACCTGTCTCGATGATCGCGCCCTGCGCGCCCGACTGAATTTCCACGCTGCCGCCGCCGGTTTCCGCGACCACCTTGCCGTTAGCGTGACGCACTTCGATCGAGCCGCCGCCAGTGTGCAGTCCGAGGTCGCCGCCGACTGTGCCCACTTCGATCGAACCACCACCCGTCTCAGCACTGGCGCCTCCGCCAATGTCATCGAGGCGCATGCTGCCGCCGCCGCTTTGAGCCTCTACCCGGCCGGAGAGTCCCGTGGCTTCCACGTTGCCGCCGTCCGTATCGAGCTTCACCAGCGTCATTTCGCGCGGAACATTGATGGCGAATTCGCCGGAAAAATGCCGCGGCTGCCTTCGTCCCTGCCAATCGCCCACGATCCATGCGGTGTCGCCCTTCACGTATGCGGTTACTTTGTACTGCTCGAACTGTCGGCGCGCGTCTTCCTCCGAAGAGGACTTGAAGTTCGTATGAACGACGTAATTAATGCCTTGCTGCTGCCCACCGCGCACCACCACCGAGCCCATGTCGACTTTCACTCTCAAGTTCTTGACTGTTGCCAGCGACCCAGTGATCTGCTGACCCCAGATTCCACCTTCGCGGGAGATGTGCGTTTCCTGCGCCCAGCCTTGCGGAACAAGGGAGCAAGGCGCAAGCAGGGCCAGTACCGCGGCCAGCCCAGCGATTTGTAGCCAACGTTTCAATTCATCTTCCTCTTTCTGCGTCTGCTTGTTGCATCAGTTTTGCTTAGTCAATTTCCGGCAGCTGGGCCAGCATGGTGCGGGCCTGCGACCGGATGTAAGTGCTCTGATCTTTTGCCGCCAGCGTCATCAGCACGCCGCGCACGCTGCCATCGGCCTTGACCGGCTCGATCAGCCGCAGCGCTTCGGTGCGCACGCCCTGATTCGAATCGTTCACCAGCGCCGTCAACACCGCATCGCGCACCCGCTGATCATTCTTCACATAAGCGCCCAGCGCGTCGATGGACTTCAGCCGCGCTCCCGGGTTCGAGTCGTACTGCAGAACGTAGAGCAGCGCTTCCTGCACCTGCGCGTCATTCGGCTTCTGCGTGAGCAGATTCACCGAATCCATGGTCAGGCCGGAGTTGTAATTGTTGCGTGCTGCGTACAAGAGAAGTTGCTGGATATGCTGGTCGTTCAGCGAGCCGGTCGCATCCTGGGTGGCAACGGTGTCGTACTTGATGTCGATCTGATTTGTTCCAGGAGTTTGACTGATGGATCGGATGCCGGCGATCGCGGCGGCTTCGGTGGGTGGTGTAACGGAGGTCCCAGCTGTGGTGCCGGCCGGACCTTTGGAGCCAGGAGCCATTCTGTACGCTGTGCCAACTCCGCCCGCAAAGCCCAGAATCAGAATCGCCGAGGCCAGCGCCGGTGAGAACTTCACCTGCCGCAGCCAGCTCACGGGGTCAAATGCGAAGCGATGCCAGAATCGCCCCTGCTCGGTCGTCTCCAGGGCTTCCTGCAGTCGCATGCGCGACGCTGTCACCAGGTTGGGCGTCGGCTCAACCGCCGGAGCTTTCGCCAGCAGCGCATGAAATTCCTGCTCCGCCTTCAGTTCGGCCGCGCAGTCCGCGCAGCGGGCCACATGCTGCTCCAGTTCATGACGGGCATCATCGGCCAGTTCGCCGTAAACCTGCAGCACAATATTCTCTCGAACCCATTCACATTTCATTGTTCACCTCATTCGACCAGATCCACGAACCATGTCCAAGAACCATGTGGAGACAGCCGCCCCGGCTGTCCGGCCCAGGCGAAGCCGGGCCGCTCCAGTCCCTACTGCGAGTTCATCTCATATCCGCCAGCGCTCCGCGCAACTTCTGCGTGGCCCGGAAGAGCGTATTCTTGGCGGTCTCTTCCGTGGTATGCAAAATCTCGCCCACGGTACGCAGCTTCAACCCGTGGTAATGCTTCAACTCGAACACCATGCGCTCCCGCGGCGTCAGCTTCTCCAGCGCTCCGGAAATCCTCGCGCCCAGTTGCCGCCGCATCAAATCACGCTCCGGATTCGCTCCCGCGCGCCCGTCCGGCACCTGGTCCAGCAGGTCATACTCCCCGCCCGACGCATCTTTCGCCACTGGCGCGTCTTCCTTGCGCACGTTTTTCTTGCGCAAGTGATCGAGACACAAATTGGTCACAATCCTATAAATCCATGTGTAGAAGGAACACTCAAACCGAAAGCTGCCGATGTTCTTGTACGCCTTCAGGAACGCATCCTGATATACGTCCTGAGCATCGTGCTCCGTCCCGGTGAGGTGAAGCGCCAGCCGCAGAACGGACTGGTCGTAGTGGCGCACGAGCTCCTCGAACGCTGCGCGGTTGCCGCGCTGCGCCTCGCGGATCAGCATCGTGTCGTCGATGCGGCGATCTTGAGTTTGGCGATCTAACCCAGCCATGCGGCCCCGCGCGGGGTCCTGGTTCTCAACTTTTCCACCGCCGACTTTTTCCGCTCTCTCGCTTCTCAACCCCGACGGGGTCAATGGGCCAACTGCAAATGGCACTGCCCAGGCTTCGGCCGGCATTTGTTGTGTCCTCTACCTGCCCGGTATTTATGCCGTATCCGGGCTTGCACAGGAATAGACGGGTGGTCGGTGGAACCGTAAGCAGAAATTATAGCCGCCGGGACGATTTTTGTGGGCCGTAGGTGGTTCTGGGACAAAGATTTACGGGGAAACAGAACAGTGGACCACAACCATTCGTCCCAGTTTGGCAGCAGAAATGCCCTGTTTGTTGGGCAAACCCCTCGGAAGATCGGCGCCCAATCACCAAGCCGTAATTCGCAGAGTTATGATCTGACGTCCAGCCCTCGGGAACCTGCGCCCGGAAGTCCTGGGAATCGCAACTGAGCCAGAGGCCGGAGATTTTCTGGCGGGTTGCCCGTCCATCTGCCCTTCCAAGCCAGCTACCCCGCTCCACCTACTTCGCCGCGGCGGGATAGATCCCCTCCAACGGCTTCGTCATTTGCTCCTCGAGTTCCGGATGCGGCATCGGCTTGCGCGGCAGCATCGCGTCGCGCTGCGCGGTGTTGTAAACAAAAATCGCCATCACGACGGCAGTCTGCTTCAAATCATTCTCGCTGAGGCGCTCGTAGGTATCCATGTTGCTGTGGGCGCTGCGCGTTTCATAATCGCGCGGATCCTGAATGAACTGGAACCCCGGCAGCCCCACCTGATCAAACGAAACGTGATCGGTGGACCCCGTATTTCGCATCGTGACCGTGGTAAAACCGAGGTCGCTGATCGGGGCGGCCCATTGCTGAAAGATATTCGCCACGGCAGAGTTGCCCTCGGTGAAGATGCCGAGAAACTTGCCCCCGCCGTTGTCGGTGTTGAAGTAGGCGTCGAACTTGGCATGCTCGGGCTTGATCGTGACCGGCCCGCTCTGCTGGCGAAGGAATTCGGGCACGACTTGCTCTTCCGGCTTGGTGGAATAGGATCGCATGCCGAAGTGGTTGCTGACATAGCCGGCGGACCCGAAGATGCCCTGCTCTTCGCCGCCCCACAGCGCGATGCGAATCGTCCGCCGCGGCTGAATGTTCAACGCGCGCAGAATGCGCATGGCTTCGAGCGCGATGATCGCTCCTGCGCCGTCGTCGGTAGCGCCAGTGCCGGCGATCCAGCAGTCGAGATGCCCGCCCAGCATCACCACCTGATCCTTCAGCGCCGGGTCGGTGCCAGGAATTTCGGCGATCACGTTGCTGCCCGGCTCATGCTCTCCATAAAACTTCGTGGCAATGTTCAGCCGCACCGCCACGGGCACGCCGTGCGAGACCAGGCGATGCATGCGCCCGAAAGCCTCATTCGCGATCACGGCCGACGGGATGGCCTGCTTATGCTCGGGGCGGTAGACGAACCAGCCAAGCGACCAACCGGTGTCATCGTGAATGACGCCGCCTGATCCACTGGGCCGCAACACCGCGATCGCATGCTCGTCCGCGAAGAAGTGGCCGACTTTTTCGAGGAAGGCCATCTCTCCAAATACTTTTTCCCACAACTGCGGATCATTAGGCAGAACATGGCTGTCGTTCTGGTCGCCATCGAGCGGGTAGGAGCGAAAATGCTCGAGCTTGGCCTGATCGTAATGCTCAAGCAAGTTGGGAGCATCCGGATGAATCTTCGGCGCGTCGCCATAAAGAATGATCTTGCCCGCCAGCTTTCCCTTCCACGCATCGAAGTCTTTCTCCTCTTTCAGCGTGGGCACCGCGATCACATCGGCGCTCACTTCGCCGGCGGTAGCCGGCGACCACGGCGTCGCCTGCGCCAGGAGCGTGGCGGTGCCGGGCGCGGTCATCAGCACCGAGGTTCCGATCTGCTGCCAGCCCATCCCAAACTCGCCCCACGATTCCGGATGAACATTCGATGTGCCCATGCGTCGAAGTTGCTCCAGCGACCACTGCTCGGCCTTCGCGAAATCGGGCGAGGCGGTGAGACGCGGGCCCACGCCGTCGAACAAGCCGCTGGCATACTCCATGATGTGCGAATGGTTGAAGCCCTCGTCGCGAATGCGCGCGATGGCTTCAAGGTCGAGAGTTTCGGTGGCCGGCTGGGCTGCCGCCGGGGCAGGCGCCGCCTTTGGCTTCTCCGCCGCGAACGCAGACATGGACAACGCAGACAGAGACAAAGACAGAGCAACGGCAATCACGATTTTCATGGCGCGTAGATGATACGGCAGGTGCGAACCCGCCACAAATGCAGCCGGGATTCGTTGACTAGGGTGTGCCGCCTCCGTAAGATGAGGCGTCCTCAGAGTCGGCCTCTCCTGATCGGCCTGATGTGACCGGCCTAACGCTGCCCTGTCCAATATGATCGGCTCAATATGATCGGCCAAACCATCTCGCACTATCGCATCGTGGAGAAACTCGGTGGCGGCGGCATGGGCGTCGTCTACAAGGCCGAAGACACGCGGCTGCACCGTTTCGTCGCCCTCAAGTTTCTGCCCGAAGATGTTGCCCGCGATCCTCAGGCCCTGGCCCGCTTTCAGCGCGAGGCGCAGGCGGCGTCCGCCTTGAATCATCCCAATATCTGCACCATTTATGACATCGGCGAACAGGATGGCCAGGCCTTCATCGCCATGGAATTTCTCGACGGCGTGACCTTGAAGCATCGCATCGTAGGCCGGCCCCTGGAGACTGAGACCCTGCTGGCGCTGGCCATCGAAATCGCCGACGGACTCGACGCCGCCCATAGCAAGGGCATCGTCCATCGCGACATCAAGCCCGCGAACATTTTCGTCACCGAGCGAGGCCACGCCAAGATCCTCGACTTCGGCCTCGCCAAGCTTACTCCCACGGCCAGTTCTTTCAGCGTGATCGCCGGGGCCGCCACGCAAGAAGTGAGCATCAACGAGCAACACCTCACCAGTCCCGGCGCGGCGGTCGGCACCGTCGCTTACATGTCGCCGGAACAGGCCAAGGGGAAAGATCTCGACGCCCGCACCGATTTATTCTCCTTCGGCGGCGTGCTCTACGAGATGGCCACCGGGACCATGCCGTTTCGCGGCGACACTTCCGCCGCCATCTTCAACGCCATCCTGGAGCGCGCTCCCACTCCTCCGGTTCGCCTCAATCCCGATGTTCCGCCGAAGCTGGAAGACATCATCAATAAGTCGCTGGAGAAGGATCGCAATCTGCGCTACCAGCATGCCGCCGATTTGCGCGCCGACCTGCAACGGCTGAAACGCGACACGGAATCCGGGAGAAGCCCGGCGGTCGCGGCCGAGCCGCCTCCAGCCCCGCAAAGTGCCCCGTCAGCGCAGGAAGCATCTGCACACACTCCACCTCCTCCTAGCGGCTTTTCCACCGCGGCTGCTGCTCCTGCGCAAGTTTCTTCGGCTGCTGCGACCGGGTTGCTCCCGAATCCCATGCGACTGGTGGCCGCCGCACTGGCGATCCTGATCGTCGTGGTCGCGGGATTTTTCTTCCTGCGCGGTCGAACTTCCCGCTCCTCAGGTAGCCTGCAGCACAAAGCTGTCGCCGTACTTTACTTCAACAATCTCACACAGGATCAATCGCTGAACTGGCTCGATAACGGCCTCACCGACATGCTCACCACCAATCTGGCTCAGGTCAAAGGGCTGGACGTGCTCTCCAGTGAGCGCGTTCTCGGCGCGGTGCAGCGTGCCAGCAAAGATGGCAAGTCGCTCGATCCCGCAAAGGCGCAGGAGGTAGCCCGCGACGCCGGCGCCGATGCCTACATCACCGGCGCTCTGCTGAAAATCGGCCCTACCCAGCTGCGCCTCGACGTGCGCGCGCAGGACACCGGCACGGGCCAGATACTGTTCTCGGAAAAGCTCGAAGGCCAGGACGTGCAAAGCATCTTCGGCATGGTCGACCGCCTCACCGCCAGCCTTGCCGGAAGCTTCCTTCCCGCCTCGGACCAGCCGCAAAAGGCGCCCGAGATCGAGCAGGCTTCCACCTCCAACGTGGAGGCTTACCGCCACTATCAGCTGGGCATTGACTACGCGCGCCGCTATCTCAACCGCGATGCCATTCGCGAACTGGAAGAAGCGGTCCGTTTGGACCCCCAGTTTGCCCTCGCCTACGTACGTCTGGCCGACCAGTACCGCCAGACGGGCGATATGCGGCGTAGCAACGAGCTTGCGGTCAAGGTCGAGCCCATGCAGTCGCGCCTGCCTCGTTACGAGCAGTTGACCTTACAGACGCTCAGAGCGAGCCGGTCCCGCGACATCGAGGCCCAGATCGCCATTCGGCAGCAGTTAGTATCCGAATTTCCGCGGGCTACCGTGGACCGCGGCATCCTTGCTGCGATCCTGTCCCTCGTAGGGAAACGAGACCAGTCGCTTGAGTTGCTGCGACAAGGCCTGGTGCTCGACCCCAAGAATGAAGATCTGCTCAACTTTCAATCCTATGCTCTGGCGCAGTGGGGCGATTTCAATGGCGCGCTGACGGCAACCGACGCCTACATGGCGGTTCGTCCGGGCGACCCCAATCCGATCGATACTCGCGGCGACGTGCTCTTCCTTGCAGGCCGCGATGATGAAGCCGTTGCCGCCTACCACAAGGTGCTAGAACTGAAGCCGGACTTCACCGATTACGGCGAATACCTCAAGCTGGCCATCGTCTACACCGATCAGAAAAAGCCAGACATGGCCCACGCTGCGTTCCAGCAATATGCGCAGCGGACTTCCGCGCTCACCCTTTATGCTCCCGGCTTCGAGGCGCAGCTCAAGCAGTCGCAGGGTGACTTCGAGGGCGCGCTCGCCGGCTATCGGACGGCGGTGCTGCAACTGGGGCGTGCCAAACAGGGCCAGGCCGCTCAGTCATTCCTTCAGGCATTTGCCGCCCTGTCCGTGATGTTGGGGCAGAATTCTTCCGCTCTCTCTTTCGCTCAGCAACAGAAGCTGGATGATGAAGAGCTGCAAACGGTCGCATTTCTCGAAACCCTGGCGGGAAACGCCTCCGCAGCCCAGCAAAATCTACAACGCTTCGCTGTCAGCCATCCCTGGGTCTCGCCGCGGGTCCTTGAAATTGACCAGGTCTACGCGGATGTGACCGCGGCGGTGCAGCGCGGCGACGGACAAACAGCGTTGACCCGCGCCTCCACGATCCCTGATTTCCAGGAACCCTACCTGCTTTTCCTCAAGGCCCGCAGTCATCTGCTCGTCAATGACTATTCCTCCGCCGAGTCCGAACTCCGCGCCGTGATCGTGGCGAATCATTTCCTGGCGAACGGGGGCTCCCTGGTCGGGCGATTTCCCCTGACTGAAGTTCTCTCCCACTACTATCTGGGGCAACTCTACGAGCACACCGGCAAGCACGATCAGGCCGTGAACGAATATCAGGAATTCCTTTCCCACTTCCCAAATTCGCCAAGCCGCCTGGCCCAGGTTGGCGACGCCCGCACCGCACTCAAGCGCATGATGCAATAAGTCCCGCCCGCGACGGAGCCCTCAATTGTCGGCGCCCCGCCTTCGAACGCGCGATGGCTGCGCCAGCTGCAAAAGTTTGCAGTTGCGAATCAATGAAATTCACATTGACACTCGCTGATTGTTATGGGGACAATACCGCGCCCCTTGGGTTAGGACGGAAAATCCCGGCTAGAGGGCTTGTTCGAATCAGTCTCGTGATTTTGAGAGGAGATCTATCACAATGCCGACGCGGTTTACGCTTTTTATGCTCTTGGCCCTCGCGACCTCTTTGGGTGCTGTCGTGGCCCTCGCGCAGGACGCCCACCAGCTTCCAGCCGACCATCTTTCGAAAGCTCATGCCAGATTTATGGCCC
Source organism: Candidatus Sulfotelmatobacter sp. (assembly GCA_035308125.1). GTDB lineage: Bacteria > Acidobacteriota > Terriglobia > Terriglobales > Acidobacteriaceae > Sulfotelmatobacter. The sequence goes on along the minus strand of DATGHF010000068.1, from coordinate 19,999 downwards.
TGCCCCCACATGGTAGTTCTGGCGTCCACAGCAACGCCAACGGAACGCCAGGAGTCGATTCCCTTTCTAATTGGAACGGCTCGTATAAGACCCCAGGATTTGACGGCAACGGCAACTACCGCGATACCTGGTACTACAACATGGTGGGGAATCCTCCGCAGAAAGGCGGCACCACAAACATCAACGCCCCGGTCGTGCCGGTCGCTCTCGATCTGCTCAATCAGGACGGCACCGTGTTCTTGCACTACGAGGTGAAGCCGTTCGTTCTGTCTACACTGCTATCCCCGGTGTTCCAGAATTCGACTTTCTCCAGCAGTCCGGCACCCACCCAAATCACCGACGCCGTTCAGCGAGCTGAGTTCTGGAACGCCATGGCGCCCGACTGGCATACGATGCTTTTGGGCAGCTTGAAGCAGGAGCGGACCATGCAGGTTCCGTTTGGCTTCTACTATTACGCGCTGAACAGCAACGGGAATTGCTGCCTGTTTGTGCTGGTCGACATCAACGAATTCGGCAACCTGCTCTTTCCCTCCGTTTCCACCGACACCACCACGCCCATCGGCGCAGCCGAGAACGCAGGGGACATTACCACCAAAGACATTTCCACTTTCCTGTTCCCCAACACCTACCTCTACTTCAACGGAAATCCCAACGAGTGCTGCGTGCTCGGATATCACAGCTACGATGTCGAACCCGGAGATTCCACTAACGGCAACCGGGAGCGGCGCTATGTCATGAACTATTCGGCGTGGATCAGCCCCGGATTGTTCGGCGCCGGCTTTGTCGATGTGACCGCGCTTAGTCATGAGGTTGCGGAGACTTTCAACGATCCGTTCGTGGTCACCGACGGCAAGCACAACCTCACCCCGTGGTGGCTGTCACCCAACGGCAATTGCCAGGACGACCTCGAAGTCGGCGATGTCATCGAGGGTCTGCCCCACTCTAGCTATCCCATCACCATGAACGGCAGGACCTATCACCCTCAGAATGAAGCCCTATTGCCGTGGTTTGAATTCCAATCGCCCTCCACCGCCATTGACGGCGCCTACAGCTATCCGAACGAGGGGACGCTGCCTTCCCTCTCGCCGATTGAACTGCCGGGTTGCCCCACCAGCTAACGTCGTTTAACAATTGAGCTCCGGCGACTAGTTTTAGCAACAAGGGTGAGACGCACACGCGCCTCACCCTTGTCTGCCTTACCTATATGCGGTGACGATCTTCGGGTCGTCGTAATGATCAAAGCATGAGTCGGTCCTAGAACTCCTTTGCTGAATCCAGCAGAATCGTTACCGGGCCTTCGTTCACCAGTTCCACTTTCATCATTTCCTGAAAGCGTCCGGTTTCGCAGCGCAAGCTCGCCGCGCGGATGCGCTCCACGAAGAACTCATAGAGTTGCCGCGCTCTCTCCGGCGGCGCAGCCGCGTCGAAACTAGGCCTCTTGCCCCGGCGCACGTCGCCGTAGAGCGTGAACTGCGATACCGCGAGAACACTTCCGCCCACGTCCTGCACGCTGCGGTTCATCTTGCCCTGATCATCTTCGAAAACTCGCAGCCCTGAGATTTTCTCGGCCAGGTACGCCGCGTCGGCCTCAGTGTCCGCATGGCCAACGCCGAGCAAGATGACAAGCCCCAGGCCGATCTCGCCCGCGATGTTTCCTTTGACCGTAACTTTCGCGCTGCTCACGCGCTGCACCACGGCACGCATAAATTCTTGACTCCCTGGCAACGGGCGTCCGGCCCCGCCTTACCGTGGAAGAAGCTTCGATCGTGGACATCATAGCTCTAGCGGGACCCTGACGGGGAGTGCAGCTTCATTCTGAGGGCAGTGCGGTGATGTTGAGCGTGACGCTACCCGTGCATTTCTCACACGCGGACTCCAATTCAGAAAACTTTTCTTTCTCAACCATGAGCCAATTCGCCTGCGCATTTCGGTTTAGTAGACAGGAAGGCATAAGGCGAACCGCCCATCGTGAAAGTTCAAGATGAGATCCGGCTAGACCTGCCGTCGTCGGGAATGACGAATTATGGGTACTTCGTGCTTCGAAAACGCAGGTTCGAAAACGCAGGTTCACAAGGCAGGAGCGGGCGGGGCGCTGAGGGCCAGAAAACTCAGTCCGACAAACTTGTCGATGGAGGGATAAATCAAATGAGAAAAAAACTTGCACACTGCCTGCTTGTCATCGCCGGCCTGATCGTGCCGGCATTCGCCGCAACTGACGTGGCTTACGTCAACTTCAACGGGTCAGACGCGAATGCGTGCACTCGCGCGGCCACCTGCAAGACAATTACCCACGCTCTCAACGTGGTAAACGTCGGAGGAGTCGTCGACATCGTGGGTAGCGGCCTCTATGACCGGTTCACAATTATCCAGGCTGTCACCGTCAAAGCAGATCCAGGAGTCGTAGCTTCAATCGACGTACCTGTCTCCGGCACCGGGATTACCGTCAATGCTGCCTCGACGGACTTCGTCGCGCTGAAAGGTTTAACCCTCCATGGAAATGGAGCAACAGGCGTCGGGTTCCAGATCAATTCTGTAGGGCGGATTACGGTGGAAGATTGCTTCAGCCGCAACTTTGCCTACAGCATTGTTTTCGTACCCAGCACCGCAAGCGATCTCAAAGTCACCGGCGGTGCTTTCGACGGCAGCAATACGGCGCTCTATCTGGCGTCCAGCAACTCCCACGCGGCCATCGACCACACCATTGTCTACGGTGAAGCACGCAATGGGACCGTTTCGTCCAACCAGGGCGCGATTACTTCAGCCACCCTGGTAACCACCGTGACCAATTCGTTGATCACGGGTGGCGCCCCAGACTTGGTGCAAAACGGAGTTGTCGCAAGTTCAGGCACCACTGTGTTGGAAAACGACGTGATCTCGCAGTTCGGCGATGGCGCGGCATTGTTAGTGTTCTCGACCGCCTACATCTCCTCCTGCACTTTCACAGAAAACTTCGTGGGCATCGAGGTTCTCAGCGGCACTGCTTTTACACGTCAGAACAACACCATCACCGATTCGAACTTCGGCACTCTGACTCCGTTTGCAGCCCAGTGAGCAGCCCAGTGAGTACGAGCGCCAGATCAATGATCGTGGTTCATCTATTTCCGTAGAGGGAATAACGTGGAGGGAATAACAATGACGAATAAGATTGCCTATACCTTGCTGCTTGTCTTTGCCTTCGCTATGCGAGCGCTGGCTGCAACCCCAAACGTAGCTTACGTTGCCTACAACGGTTTAGATACACACCCCTGTTCGCGAAGCGCCCCCTGCCAAACCATTACTCACGCCCTTGCCGTCGTCTCCACCGGAGGCATTGTTTCGATTGTGGGCAGCGGTAGCTATGACGCATTTACGGTCACCAGAGCTGTCACGGTGGAAGCCGAACCTGGGGTTATCGCCAGCATTGACATACCTGCATCCGGTACGGGTGTCACGGTCACTGCGGCAACGACGGATTTGGTGACTCTGAAAGGCTTAACCCTGCACGGAGGTGCAGGAACGGGCACCGGGTTCCAGATCAATTCTGTGGGGCGGCTTACGGTAGAAGATTGCGTCAGCCGCAGCGTCACTTATGCTCTCGCCTTCGTGGCCAGCACCGGCGGAGAATTGGTGGTGACCGGCGGCACCTTCGAGGGAAGCGATACGGGACTCTACATCGTATCCACCGGCGCCGTTGCTGCCATTGACCGAGTCACCGTTTTCGGCGGTTCGCACCACACTGGAATCGATGCCGCGGCGACCATTGTCACTGTCACCAATTCCTTGATCACGGACGACGGCGGGGCTGGCGCCAACCAGGGAGAAGGTGTGCAAATCGACGGCGGCACGGTTGTGCTCGAAAACGACGTCATCTCTCACTTCACCAGCGGAGTTAGAAACTTCGGCACTGTGTACTTGTCCTCGTGCAACATCACGGAGAATATCCAGGGTGTTTGGACGTTCAATACCAGCGCTTTTTCGCGCGGGAACAACACGATTGCCACCAACGGGTCCGATGTGGTCGGTACCTTGACTCCGTTCTCGGCTCAATGAGTTGATGGGGCATGAGCATGATGAGGCCGGTCCCGCCCGCGGGGCATAAACCTTAGGGCGGGGCTGGCCTCAGCGCTTCTTGGTGATCCTCGCGAGGTCCCCTTCAGCTGCGCTCAGGGCAGGCTCCCGCTGTGTGGCTGCGCCCAGGATGACGCCGCACGTGTGGCGCTCGTCTGAATCCAAACTGCAACCGCCGTCAGTCCCGCCCCGGACGTTTGACCACACAACCGCCAACCGTTAGGATTCCATTTGGGCAGTTCAATCCAGAGAGCCCGGCCCCTGTCGGCAGGCCGCATCCTTTACACTGATTCGTAGAGACAATTACACTACACACTCGCCTTTATTTGATTTCCTGAGAGGAGTTTTGCGATGGCCGATGAGAAAGTGAACGAGAAAGACAAGCAGATTGCAGAAAAAGTAAAGCAGATCATTGTCGAACAGCTGGGCGTGGACGAGGGAGAAGTCACATCGAGTGCCTCGTTCGTCGACGACCTCGGCGCCGACTCGCTCGACACTGTGGAACTGGTGATGGCCTTCGAGGAGGGTTTCGACCTCGAGATCCCCGACGAGGATGCGGAGAAGATCCGCACCGTGCAGGACGCGATCGATTACATCCAGAAGCACTCGAAAGTCGCCAAGTAACAGCAACCCGACGCAGTTCGGCCCCTGAGCAAACAACGCCGAATCGTCAGCACGCGAGGAGAACCATGGCAGCCGTTGATGAAAAAGTAAAACAGATTATCGTGGAGCAGTTGGGCGTGGATGAGGGCGAAACCACCCCGAGCGCCTCGTTCGTCGACGACCTGGGCGCCGATTCGCTGGACACGGTCGAACTTGTCATGGCGTTTGAAGAAGCCTTCGACATCGAAATCCCCGACGAAGACGCCGAGAAAATTCGCACCGTGCAGGACGCAATCGACTACATCTCCAAACACGGGAAAGCGGGTAAATAAGTTTGGGACGCAGGGTGGTAGTGACGGGCCTCGGACTGATCTGTGGCGTGGGCAATACCACGGGCGAGGTCTGGAGCGCGGTGCTGGCGGGCAAGAGCGGCGTGGCCCGCATCACCCGCTTCGATTCCACCGCCTTTGCCTGCCAGATCGCGGCTGAGGTCAAGGACTTCGATCCCCTGAAGTTCATCGAGAAAAAAGAACTGAAGAAGATGGGACGCTTCATCCACCTGGCCATCGCGGCCGCGGATGAAGCCATGCGCATGTCGGGCCTGAAAGTGACTCCCGAAAACGACGAGCGCGTGGGAGTGCACATCGGGTCGGGAATCGGCGGGTTCGACATCATCGAACGGGAGCACGCTGCTCTGGTGGAAGGCGGCCCGCGCAAGATTTCGCCGTTTTTTATTCCCGCAGCCATCGTGAATCTTGCTGCGGGCCATGTTTCGATGCGCTTCGGCGCCAAAGGGCCGAACGAGGCCACAGCGACAGCTTGCACCACCAGCGCTCATTCCATCGGCGATTCCTTTCGCATCATTCAGCACAATGACGCTGACGTGATGATTGCCGGCGGCTCGGAAGCCGCGATCACTCCCATGGGGGTGGGCGGATTCGCTGCCATGCGTGCGCTCTCCACCCGCAACGACGCGCCCGAAAAAGCGAGCCGCCCCTGGGACAGAGATCGCGATGGCTTCGTGATGGGCGAAGGTGCAGGCATCATGGTGCTGGAAGAGCTGGAGTTTGCCCGCAAGCGCGGCGCCCCCATACTGGCTGAGGTCGCGGGCTATGGCATGTCCGGCGACGCCTACCACATGACGCAACCGGCTCCCGAACATGAAGGCGGATTTCGCGTGATGCGCAACGCGGTGCGCGACGCCCGCATCACGCCCGACGTGGTTGGCTACGTCAATGCGCACGGCACCTCTACTCCTATTGGCGACACGCTGGAAGCGCACGCGATCCGCAACTTTTTCGGGGCGCGCAAGATTCCTGTCAGTTCAACCAAATCCATGACCGGGCACCTGCTCGGCGGCGCCGGCGGACTCGAAGCGGGCATCACGGTGCTGGCGCTGAAGAATCAGATTCTGCCTCCGACCATCAACCTGGAGAACCAGGACCCGGAGACCGGCGACATGGATTTTGTCCCCAACCATGCGCGCAAAGCTGAAGTGGAATACGCCATGTCGAACTCGTTCGGTTTCGGCGGCACCAACGGGGCGCTTCTGTTCCGCCGCTGGAGCGAGTAAAGGCAGGGGCTAGTGACTAGTGGTCAGTAAGAGCACTAGCCTGGGCGATTTTGCTAGCGACTAGTCACCAGCCGCTGATCTTGGGCACCCAATTCTTGACAAGTGTTCCCGCGGGAACACAACTGCGATTTGTAAAAGTGTTCCCGTGGGAACATCTGTGGAAAAGCGTTAAAAAGTGGACCGATGGTAAGCCGTTTATCGACAGCGGCTTGCAGGCGCGTGCCGATATATCGGCAGCGAGTGTGGTGAAATAGCCACGCCAAAAAGGGGCTCTCGAGGTGGATTGTTTTGAGACGGGGGCCGGTGGGTGCGAGGTCAGGTCTTGCGCAACTCGGAGTCGTAGGCGCGGCCAGCGGATCCCCCGGGATGAGCCCAACGGCGATTTTCACGACTCGGGGACAAATAAGGGCGTCGACATGCTTGGGAAGGGCGTGCGAGGCTTTTCCCGGTCGGCTGTAATAATCCGCTCTCCGCCACGTCGTCAACTATGAAGATAAGCGCAGGAGGCCTACTGTGCTGAACTGCGGGGTGACCAAATGGGAATCCTGGACAAAGTCGGTTTCATGAAACCGAATGTTGCCCGCAGGGTGGCGTCGATCTGTTTCCTTGCCGCCTGCACGTTATTCTCGATCGAGTCCCAGCCGCCCTCAGCCTGCGCGCAAGCACCCGCGATTCGAGTGCAGTCTTCTCTGGTGTTGGTCGATGTCGTCAGCCAGGATCTCAAGAGTGGGCTGTCCGTCCGAGACTTCAAGAAGGAAGACTTTCATGTGTTTGATAACCGGCACGAAGTCCGGATTGCCACATTTGACGCCGGGGCTGATATACGGCCCATCACTCTCTGGCTTGTAGTGATTTGCAACGAAGGCGGAGTCGTTGGTGGCTCGGCAGAATTTGTGGGAAAGGAATCGCTCTTTCGGTCCGCAATGGATCATCTGGAGAAACACGACACGGTCGGCGTTGCTCATTGGTGCGACAACGGTGAGACTCAACTCGACTTGCTGCCTACCGAAGACCGCGACCGTCCCATCGGCGCGTTGGCCGAAACACTTCGGCCCATTTCCTTCCGAGGCGGCACCGACGCAAGCGATCAGGTCGGAGAAGAAACCTTCCGCGAGATGATTCGGCTTATCATCCACGACGCGTATCAGCGAAACCCGAAACCGCTACCCGTGATTGTGTTTTTGCATGGCGATCATACGGGACAACCGCGGCAGGAACTGGACAAGGTCATAGATGATTTTCTGGAAACCTCTGGCATTGTGTTCGGAATAAGGGACGATCAATCTGCCGGGCTGCTCTTTCTAATCGGGGAGCAGGCAAAAATCCTGCACTACATGGCGAAGCACACAGGCGGCCAGTACTTTTCCGCGCCTCCCTCGGGATATGCCGCCGCATTAGAGGTGGTTCTAACGCAATTGCACTCTCGCTACGAACTCGGGTTTATTCCCCCTGCGATCGATGGCAAACGTCACGAGCTTAAAGTCGAACTGACGAAAGAAGCGAAAGCGGAACACAAACGGGTTCGCTTGAGGTTTCGCCCGGAGTATATTCCCGTTCGCGAAGAGCCAGAGTGGGCGCACTGATCGTTGTTTGGCGAGCCGGATGGGGTCTCCGATTGGACCGGGCCGGCCCAGCAGCCGATTTCGTGGCTAGCGGACTTCAGGTAGTGGCTGCCTGTGGTTGTAGAGACGAACACGCATGTGAGGAACGAATTGCAAGCAGAGGATGGCCCGGTCAAGTCCAGGCCTTCGAGCGCCCTGCTCGTAAGTGCCTGTGGCTGTGGGAGATGCGCGATTTCCGTTTTTTGTGGTCCGTCGGGTCAAGTCGGGTAATGAGACTTTGGTACTTCGTGGTTGTCCCTTTGTGCCTTTCCAAGCCGGGCGGGGCAGGCCAGAATGAAATCAGGTAGCAAGTCCTCCCTCGACATGGAAAAAACTTTGGCTTCCGTTCTCCCTCCTGCCCCTCGTACCCGGAAGGCCGCCGCGCGCACTGCTCTGGTTGACGTAAAGGAATCAGCGCGGGCGTTGCTGGTGGAGTGCTTCCGGCAGTTTGGGATTGAGTCGGTGGTGATGTCGGGAAATGCGGCAGAGCGGCTGCGGCGGGAAAAGTTCGAAGCCTGCGTGCTCAATCTAGGCGAGGGCGCCGAGGTCGTGATGGAGGCGGCGCGCAGCTCTCCCTCGAACAGCCGGTGCGTGATTTACGGCATTGGGGGCAACGCGCAAGAGGCGATGCGTTACTCCAAGTACGGCATCAATGCCATGTTCAGCGAACCGCTGGAGCGTCCGGCGGCGCTCAAGCTAGTGCGCGCCACGCATTTGCTGGTGCTGCATGAGTTCCGGCGCTACGTGCGGGTTCCGGTGATGACCGAAGTGGCGATCAAAGTGGAAGGGCAGCGCTTCACAGCCAGCAGCATCGAAATCAGCTCGGGCGGCATGTCGCTGAAATCCGGGGAAGAGCTGAAGTTGAACAGCAACGTGGAAATTTCTTTTGCGCTGATGACGCTGCCGCGGGTGACCGTGCGCGGAGCGGTGAGCTGGCTCAAGCCTAAGTCCTACGGCGTACGCTTCGACATAAACGACGACCGCAGGCACACCATCAAGAAGTGGATTGATTCCTACCTGGAAAATTAGGGTTGCGCCTCGGAGCTGGGAGGCGTTCCTCCAAGTCGTCGGGTCCCGCACAAGCTAAACCTCAGCGGCTGAAGCCGTAATCTCGGCGCGCCTTGGCGGCACGGCTGAAGCCGTGCCCTTCCCGATGCCGTGCGCTACCCGAAGCTGCGCCCCTCCCGAAGCTGCGCCCTACTCGAGGGCGTGCCCATCCCTAAGCGGCGCCACACGAGCGGGGTGATTCACGCTCGCTCCCCCGCGAGGCATTCCTGCGGCGTGTGCCGTTACAATATCTTTATCCTCGTGACTGAAGCGACCACTCGCGAAGCGCCTGCCGCTGCGGAACCTGCGTCTGGGCCGCGGCGCTTTACGCTTCGCCAGCGGATTGTGTTGCGGCTGATTATTTTTGCGGGGTATTGGGTGATCCGGCTGATTGGCCCGACTCTGCGGGTGTGCATTTCGCGGGAAGAGGGCGCGCAGGAGACGCTGGAGCAACGGCCGCTGATTGCCTCGTGCTGGCACGCCTGCATCATTCCGGCTACTTACATGTGCCGGGACATGGGCGTGCGGGTGATGAGCAGCTACAGTTACGACGGCGAGTATATGGGACGGATTATCCGCAAGTTTGGGTTTGTTGCGGTGAAGGGATCGAGCAGCCGCAACGCGGTGCGCGCCCTGCTTGGCCTGCGCCGGGCGCTGGAAGATGGCTGGACTGTCGCGTTCACTCTCGACGGTCCGCGCGGACCGCGCTACAAGGTGAAACCGGGGCCGGTGGCGCTGGCGCGGTCGGCGGGCGTGCCGATGAGCATGTTTCATATGGCCGTCGAGAACGCCTGGGTTTTGCATACGTGGGATCGCCTGATGATTCCGAAACCGTTTTCCCGGGTGCTGATGCGGTTTGGGAAGATGATTCCAGTGCCGCGCGACGCGGCCGACGAGGAGCTTGAGCGGTACCAGGACGATCTGCAGGCTTCGCTCGACCGGGTTTGCGAGTTTGCAGAGGCGAACGTCGGGAAGGTGGGCACGGAGGAGTTTCCTTATTACCGGGAGAGCCGCTAGGTGCTGGAACTCTTGCGGGGTTGGGTGAACTCTTTTACCACGAAGGACACGAAGGTACACGAGGGGTTCGTTCCTGCCGCTGCGGCATCTCGGATTTCCGGAGGCGACGAAAAGCTGTCGAGCTTCGCTCGACTGGACAGCCGAGGGCGGCTGTCCCCACATGAGTTCTCTTCTAACCGAGCCACAGCCGCTACCGGCCATTTGACTTCCACAGGCTGTGGTCGGTAGATTTCTCGTGCCGGTTTTTCTGATCTTTTCCATATCCTTCGGAAGGCGCGTCTTTGCCGCTCGGCGAAGACAGGGAAGCGGGTGTGAATCCCGCGCTGCCGCGCAACTGTAAGCGAGGAAACTGCGACTGGTCACTGGGAATGAAGCTTTATTGAGAATGATCCCGGGAAGGCCAGACGCTTATTCCGGATGCAGACTGCATCCTCACTCGCAAAGCCAGGAGACCGGCGCAATCCGTCCACCGCAACCCCTTTCGCGTGAAAAGGAGGATGGTTATGCGCGCATCTGGCGTGGTTGTTTTTTGTTTGGTTCTGGTGGCAGTTGCTTCGGCCGCCGATCTCAAAGTAAAGGTCGTAGATCCGCAATCTGCCGCCGTGGCTGGCGCCCAGGTAACATTGTTCGTGACCGGAAGCAATGCATCCTCAGCGAGGATTGCGACAACGTCTGCGGAGGGAATCGCGACTTTTTCCGGTCTTCCCGCGTCCGGTCTTTCTTCGTCCGGTCTATCCTCGCCGGGTCTGTCCCCGCCGGTGTATCAGGTGCAAGTCCTGGCGCCGGGGTTCGCTCCTTACAAGGAGATCGACTCCGGGCGCGCCGAGCTGCTCACAATCCAAATGCAACTGGCCCCGGCGTCGGAAACGGTGGTGGTCAGCGCTACGCGCACGCCCGTGCCGGGCGAGGCTGCCGGGGCCGATGTGGAAACTCTCAGCAACGAGCAGCTCACCACCATGCAGCCCGTCGCTGCTGACGGGGCGGTGCGGTTTCTTCCGGGTGCGGTGGTCAACACGGCCGGGCAGCGCGGTGGATTGTCGTCCCTATTCGTGCGTGGCGGGGATTCTACCTACAACAAAGTGATTGTGGACGGAGTCACCATCAACGAGCCCGGCGGGACGTTCGATTTCGGAACTTTGTCTCTCGCGCAAGCGGACCGCATGGAGTTCGTGCGCGGCGCCCAGAGCACGCTTTACGGGTCCGACGCCATGACCAGCGTGGTGCAGGTATGGACGCGCACGGGAAGCACCCCGGTTCCCGAGCTGCGTTTTGGCGCCGATGGGGGAAACTTCGAGACCGCGAACGGGTATGCGTCGCTGGCTGGCGCTCGCGGTATTTTCGATTACAACGTGTTCGGTGACCAATTCAATACCAACGGATCTGGCATCAATAATGCCTATTCTGATTCATTGCAGGGTGCGAGCGTGGGCGGGGCGCTCAGCGACCGGGTATCCCTGCGGGGTCGTTTCCGGCACAGCAACAGCCATACTGGAATTCCAGGGGAATGGAATTTCAACGGCTTCGTGCCACTGGTTCCGGTGAATGGGACGTCACAGCCGGATGAGCCACTGCAGCCCGACCCCAGCGAATGGTCGCAGTACAACAACCTGCTGGGAAGCGTGGAACTTACGCTTGCGGCGCCCCGTGGATGGCAGCATCACGTTACGGCGTTCGATTATGTTTACCGGTACAACGAGCTCAACGTGAATGGCGACCCGTCAAGGGTGAATTACTTTGGCGATCCGATCGATTTTCAATCGCACGAAGTCGATCGCATCAACCGGGTTGGATTGGAGTATCAGGGAGACTATTCCGAGCGAAGCTGGGCCCACACCACCCTCGGCTACCGGGTCGAGAACGAGAATGGATTTGTGGGGGACGTCAACTTCGGCCAGACCCATGGCCAGCGACTAAACGACGACGTCTACGCGCAACAGCAGCTGACGCTCGGCCGCTTGTCTGTGATTGCGGGCGGCCGGTTTGTGCACAATAGTGCGTTCGGAAACACGGGCGTGCCGCGCGTGGCGCTGACTCTGCTGGCGTTACGTGGCGGGGATATGCTCTCAAGCACCCGACTGCGATTTTCCTACGCCACCGGTTTTAAGGAACCTCGCCTGGAGGAGACATACGCCGGAGCGCCCTTTTCCGAGCCAAATACCGGCCTCAAGCCGGAGCGGGTGCGCGCCTTCGAGGCGGGCTTGCAGCAGGATTTTTTCAACGGAAGATATGTCCTGAACGCGACTTATTTCAACAACCTGTTTCACGACCAGATCAACTACGTTACGGTGAACCCGGTCACGTTTGTCGGGGAATACGTCAATGTGAACCAGGCGTTCGCGCAAGGAGCGGAGATCGGGCTGCAGGGCATGCTGCGCGCCCGGCTGCTGGTCAACGCCAGCTACACTTACACTTCCACGCAGATTCTCGATAACCCCGCTCCCATCGATTCGCAATACAATCCAGGGCAGCCCCTGCTGCGCCGGCCGAAGCACTCGGCCACGATGTTGTTGTCGTACCTGGGCAATCGTTGGGGTTCGACCGTGAGTGGAAGTTTCGTGGGCCGGCGCCCGGACGATGATTTTTTCGGTTTCAACATCTACCACGCCGCCGGCTACGTGCGCGCCGATCTCGGCGGGTGGTATGCGATGACTCACCGCATCACGGCCTACGCAAATGTGGAGAACGCGCTTGATCGCCGGTATAACGAGGTGGTTGGGTATCCTGCGTTGCCGATCAATTTTCGGGCCGGGTTTCGTTTTCGAATCGGAGGGGAGTAGCCAGAGGAAGAAGGTGTGGGGGCAGCCGCCTCGGCTTTCCCGCGGTGCAGAGCGAGGCGTTAGCTCGCTTTTTCTGGCGAACTGCGCTGCGGCAACGGCATGGAGGCGGCCATTTTCGCGCCAAAATATTTGGCGCGCGCCACCAGCAGCTTCTCGACTTCGACTTCCTGGAGCGGTTGCTGGCGCCCCAGCAGATGGGTGACTAGGGCGATCTGGGCGAAGTGCTCCACGGTCTCCATCTTCATGTAGGCGCGTTCCAGGGTGTCCCCATAGGTCACGACGCCGTGATTCGACATGAGGATGGCATCGTAATGCGGGACGAAAGGCTCCAGGGTACTGGCCAACTCCGAGGTTCCCGGCGTGCCGTAGCGCGCCAGGGGAATGCAACCCAGGCCCATCACGACTTCGCAGACCAGGGGTTGCGTCAACGCGATGCCGGCGGCTGCGAAACCTGTGGCCGTTGGCGGGTGAGCGTGCACAATGGCCTGAATGTCAGGCCGCAGGCGGTAAATCAGCAGGTGCATGCCGATTTCGCTGGTAACGTGGCGGCGTCCGCTGACTCGGTGGCCTTCCATGTCAACCACTACCATGTCGGCCGCGCGCATGTTTCCCTTGCTCACGCAGGTGGGAGTGACCAGAATCCGTTCGCCCTTGAGGCGGACGGAGAGATTGCCGTCCATGGCGGCAACCAGGCCGCGCTCGTGCAGCGTGCGTCCGTAGCGGACGATTTCTTCCCTATGTTTGCGCTCGCTAGACATGGGTACCCTTAGGGGAGTGGCGAAAAAGCGGTTCCGCAACGGGCAACGGCATAGTACCAGCCTGTCCGGACAGACACAATGAAATTTACGAAAAAATAGAAAGACCAATTCAGCACAGGTCGCGGCCCACGCCGCATTTTCCTGAAATCGAAGGCCCTATAATCGGAAAGCGTGCTGGTCTCCGATTTTAACTTCCATCTGCCCGAAGATCTGGTCGCCCAGGCAGCGCTGGCGGACCGCTCGGCCTCCCGGTTGCTGCATTTGGATCGGACGACTGGACACGTGGCGGACCGCGGATTCCGCGATTTTCCTGGTCTTCTGCGCCCGGACGACTTGCTGGTTCTTAACAACACAAAAGTGTTTCCGGCACGGCTGTTTGGCCGGCGCGCAGGGGTGAAATCGCAGGCTATCAGTTCACGGAACCCGGCTGCGCGTGATTTTCTTCACGGCCGAGTCGAGGTGCTGCTCACTCGCCAGCTCAGGCCCGGCCTCAACTCTGACAACAGCAAGGATGAAAATGACAACGTTTGGAAATGCCTGGTCCGTCCTGGGCGCAAAATCCAGGTAGGCGAGCGCATTTTCTTCGGAGAGAACGAGGCGGGGCTGAACGAGACTGGGCTGAACGAGGTTGGGCTCGGCGGGGTTGGGCTGGGCGAGACTGGGCTGAACGAGGAAGAGCACGACGGACTTGAGGCCGAAGTCATTGGGCGCGGTCCGTTCGGCGAGCGAACCATCCGCTTTCGGCCGGTGGGAGATTTCTACGGCCGGATCGCGCGCATCGGGCACGTGCCTCTGCCTCCGTACATCGTTCGCCCCGATTCATCGGCCGACCGTGAGCGCTACCAGACGGTTTACGCTCGCGAGCGCGGTTCGGTCGCGGCGCCGACGGCCGGGCTCCATTTCACTCCGGAAATACTTGTCCAAATTGCAGACCGTGGCATCGAGACCGCCGAGATCACGCTGCATGTGGGCCTGGGAACCTTCCAGCCGGTGCGAGTCGCACAGGTGGAAGAACACAAACTGCACCAAGAGCGATACACGATTGCGCCCTCAGCCGCGAGCAAAATAAACCAAGCTCTGGCGAACTCGCGACGAGTCATCGCCGTGGGAACCACGACCGTCCGCACCCTGGAACATGCGGCGCGGCAGTCCGGAGGCGCAATTTCCCCGGGCTCGGGCGAAGCTGACACCTTCATCTATCCCGGCTATAACTTCCAGGTTGTTAAAGGAGTGCTCACCAACTTCCATCTTCCCCAATCTACCCTGCTCATGATGGTCTGCGCCTTTGCCGGCCGCGAGAATGTGTTGCGCGCTTACGATCATGCCGTCGCGCACCGGTATCGTTTTTACTCTTACGGAGATTGCATGTTTGTGGCGTAGGACGCGGTCGTGAAAGTTCTTCGGCCCGGCACGTTCGCGAGTGAGGTTCCCTGGGAGGCACCTTCTGGCTTCGGCGCACCGCGCTATACTTTCCTCTCGAAGAAGGCGCTTCTCGGCGAGCGCGATCCTCAACGAACACGCTTCCCGGCGAGAGCGCCTCCAGGCGGGAAGCGAGAGCGAGTGCCATGACTAGCATCGCGAAGAAGGTCTCGATTCAGGACCTGGTGGCGGAATTGCGCCAGCTTCCGAAGTCCGCCTTCGACGAGATTGAGACCGTCCGGAGGCTTCTGCTGGATCGACCGGTGGACACCGAGTCGCTCTCTGCATATCTCAACTGGGATCGCCAGCACTACACTCGCAACCTGATCGACAAAACTGCGCTTTATGAATTGCTGGCGATCTGCTGGGAAGTCGGCCAGGCCAGCTCGGTGCATAACCATCGCGACCAGAACTGCTGGATGGCCGTGCCCATTGGCCGTTTGCAAGTAGAAAATTTTCGTGTGGTTCGACAGGATTTGAGCCAGGGCAGCTGCCACCTGGAGCCGGCTGATACCGTTGAGATGAATCTCTCGCACCCCTGTGCCGTCGACCCACGGGAACCGGTGCATCGCGTGCTCAACCCCCGCCAGTTCGGCGAGCGCGCGGTCAGCCTGCATGTGTATTCGCGTCCGTTCGATACGTGTGTCGTTTATTCCGCGGAGCAGGGCACCTGCGGAGAAATCCAACTGCACTACAACACGGCGTACGGGAAGTCCGTATCGCAGTGAGACAACACATGTCGAAGCGCTCGCTGCCCTGCATGTTTGCCTCCGCCTTCCTCGTTCTGGCGGCGAGTTCCTGCGAGCAGCCGAAGGCGGCCGCGCCTCCGCCATCGATTTCTCCTTCGGAGCATGTGGCGCCTTCGCCCGTCGGCACCGATCTGAACGTGCTGCAGAAGAGCTTCGCGCTCAAAACTTCGGTCGCGTTTCCGTTCGAGATTCCGGCGCACGCGGTCCGTCCCCATCTGCACGGCCTGTTCGCATCGTTTGTCGGAGATGTTCACGGTGATTCCGGCAGCGCTGCCAACCTTGATTTTCTGGTGCTCAACCAGAGCCAGTACGGCGATTTCCAGAATGGCCGCCCGTCGGAAGCTCTCTTCTCCGTGGAGGGCTCGCACAATCAGGCTGTGAACTTCGACCTTCCGGCCTCCATGGACCAGCCGGTGAAGTACTACCTGGTGTTTCGAAGTTCCGGCGGTGAAGGCAAGAAAGTCGTGGAAGCCACATTCAAAGTCGACTTCTAGCCTGTATCCGCACGCGCGCGAATCGCGCTCGCCCGGCATCGCCCGATGTTTCCTGGGCCTGGTCCTTAGCGAATCTTTATGTGACTTTCGGCATTTGCGAGCCTAGCCTTGGAGCTGGGAAAATGTTCCTGGGAACCCGGCGCGCCTGCCGGTGGAGGCAGTTTGAAAAAAGCTTTTCTATGGATCGCGGTTAGTGGAGCAGTGATCGCTCCTTCCGCGTATTACGGCAAGCATTTTCTGAAACCCAAACAGTTGCAGGTTGTCCAGCGACTGCAGGAAGCGGACTCCACGCCGCATGAGAAAGAATCAACCCCGGCAGCGAGCCAGGATGCCGAGCAGATGGTGATTGTGGTCGGGCCGCTCGCGCAATGGATGCAGAACGGAAAACCGCAGCAACAGGACAAGCCGGAAAGCGCTCCCGAAATCCACGGGCAAGCAGGTGCCGCCGAAGATCACGGCCCACACAAGGTGTACGCCGGTGATCACATCGTGCAGTCCACGCTCAACACCACCGGTGTGGTTGTGCAGAAGACGCTTTCCGTCGCCACCGAGCAGAACGTTCCCTTCGAGATTCCGCCCCACGTCGTCAGCCCGCAGCTGCATGGAAGGTATAAATCGTTCGTGCAACAACAGGGAAGTCGAGCCAGCAATGCCAGCGCCAACATTGACTTTCTCCTCATGAACCAGCAGCAATACTCGGATTTTGTCGACGGCCGCCCCGCGGGCGCGCTTTTCTCCGTTGACGCGTCGCATGATCAGGCCGTGAACCTGGGTCTTCCGCCTTCGATGGACCAGCCGATGAAGTACTATCTGGTGTTTCGCGGTTCGAAAAGCGGGGAGAGAACAGTCGAAGCAAACTTCAAGATTGATTTCTGACGCGGCGTACGAGAGAGCGGTGGCAACGTGCCTGCCCGCGTTTCTTTGTCTCTAAGTAGGCCTCCGCCGTCAGCGCACGGCCTCTTCATACCGAGCGATGTCGCCGTGAATGGTCCGGCTGCTAAACTACCCACTTGCCTCCCCGAAAAAAATCTGCGGAAGCCGCGGCCGTCACTTTCTCCGCGACGGCGCCGTCGGACAACAGGAAAGAGGGCGAAAGCGCGTCTTCCGCACACGGCCGCATTTTCCTTATCGACACTATGTCGTTCATTTTCCGCGCTTACCACGCTATGGCGCGCCAGCGGTCGATGTCGACTAAGACTGGACTGCCCACTGCCGCGATTTACATTTTCGTCAACATGCTACGTAAACTGCGCGATGATTTTTCGCCCCAATATCTGGCCGCGGTTTACGACGTGGCCGCTCCCACGTTCCGCGACCAGCAAGCCGAGGCCATTACCAGCATCCGCAAGTTCGATATCAAGACGCAGACCTTCACCGAAGTCGAATACAAAGGCTACAAAGCCAACCGGGCCGCGATGCCAGAGGATCTGGCGCAGCAGCTTCCGTACATCCGCCGCGCGCTTGAAGCCTATCGCATTCCGATCCTCGAGTTGGCCGGCTTCGAGGCCGACGACCTGATCGGCACGCTTGCACGCAAAGCCGCAGACGCGTCGCATACGGTCTACGTTGTCTCCAGCGACAAAGACATGATGC
Organism: Candidatus Sulfotelmatobacter sp.; assembly: GCA_035308125.1. Classification (GTDB taxonomy): domain Bacteria; phylum Acidobacteriota; class Terriglobia; order Terriglobales; family Acidobacteriaceae; genus Sulfotelmatobacter. The sequence goes on along the minus strand of DATGHF010000068.1, from coordinate 2,321 downwards.
AGCTGGTCAACGACAAAGTGCATATCCTGAACCCGCCGAAAGACAATCTGATTTGCGACGCCGCCAAGGTCGAGGAAATTCTCGGGGTGCCTCCCGAGCGCGTGGTCGATGTAATGGCCCTGCGCGGCGACTCGATCGACAACATTCCTGGCGCACCGGGGATTGGCGATAAGGGCTCGGTCGAAATCATCAAGCGCTTCGGCACGGTCGAGCAGGCCCTGGAACGCGCCGCCGAGGTAGAGAAGAAAACTTACCGCGAATCGCTGCAGAACAATCGCGAGGCCATTCTGTTCAGCAAGAGCATGGCGACCATCGACACCAACGTTCCGGTCGAACTCGATATCGAGTCCATGCGAGCCGGCGAGCCGGCCCTCGACGTCCTGCGCGAGCTTTTCACCGAACTGGAATTCACTTCGCTTCTGAAAGAGCTGTTGCCGGTGGTGGAAATCACCGAGGCGAATTATGGCGAGGCACAATCTTTAGCGGATGTCGAAGGTGTCCTCAGGTCGGTGCCGGCGGGGGGCGCGCTTGCGGTGGCGGTTGAGCGTAAGGATTCTACAGCGGAGCTTGACGAAGAAAAGGCAGAAGAACTGCCACCGCAAGCGGAGCTCATGCTGCCCCTGACCGATGCCACGCCCGACGCGCAGGTTACGGCCATCGAACAACCAGCACTCCGCATCGCGATTGCAGCTGCGGCGGGCATAGCGACCATCGTGAAGCTCAACTCGACCGAGGCCGCAGATAAACTGCGCGCGGTTCTGCAAACTGCGAGCCTGCCCAAGTCGATTCACGATTACAAGTCCGCTATTCATGCGTTCGCACCGCTCGGCATTCAGATGGAAGGCGTGCGCCACGACCCCATGCTGTATTCGTATCTGCTCGATCCCACGTACTCGTCGCATCGGCTTCCCGAGGTGGCGCTGCGGCGCTTCAATCTCAAGCTCTCCGGCGATCTCGCCGAATCCGCCGACATTACCGGACGACTCACATCCGCGCTGCGCGGCGACATCGAGCAAGCCAACTTAGCCAAGCTTTACGAAGAAATGGATCTTCCGCTCGTTCCTGTGCTCGCCCGTATGGAGCAAGCCGGAGTGAAAATCGATACGGCTGCGCTGGCAAAAATGTCTTCGGAACTCGAGCGCGAGAGCGCCGCCAAGGCGAAGGAGATTCACGAACTCGCCGGAACGGAATTCAACATCAGCTCTCCGCGCCAGCTCGGCGACGTTCTCTTCAACCAACTCAATCTTCCCAAGCCCGTGAAATACGGCAAGGGACGCACCATCTCGACCGCCGTCGACGTTCTCGAAACTCTGGCGGAAGAGCATCCCATCGCTAGAAAAGTCCTCGACTACCGCCAGTTGACGAAACTGAAATCCACTTACGTTGACGCGTTGCCCGCACTTATCAATCCCGCCACCGGTCGCCTGCACACCACTTTCGGCCAGACTGGGACCGCCACTGGCCGGCTTTCTTCCGCGAATCCGAATCTGCAGAACATCCCCATCCGCACCGAACTGGGACGCGGCATTCGAGCCGCATTCATCGCCGAGCCTGGGCACGTGCTGCTCACCGCCGACTATTCGCAGATCGAACTCCGCCTGCTGGCTCACTTCTCGCGCGACCCGCTGCTGGTCGAAGCCTACCGCCGCGGCGACGACATCCACACTCTCACCGCCTCGCAAGTTTTCGGAGTGCCGCCGCTCATGGTCACGCCCGACCATCGCCGCCAGGCTAAAGTGGTGAACTTCGGCATTGTCTATGGCTTGTCGGCGTTCGGCTTGTCGCAGCAACTCGGCATCGAGCCTGCCGATGCGAAGCAGTTCATCGCGGCCTATTTCGAAAAATACAAAGGCGTGCGCGCCTTCATCGACAAGACGCTGGAGGAAGCCCGCCGCGAACTGAAAGTAAGAACGCTCCACGGGCGCGTCCGCCCCATCCCCGACATCAACAGCAAGAACGCCAACCAGCGCGGGTTTGCCGAGCGCACTGCGGTCAACACGCCGCTGCAAGGCACGGCGGCCGATTTGATCAAGCTGGCGATGATCCGCATTGACGCCGAGCTCGCGCGCCGCCAGCTGAAATCGCAGATGACCCTGCAAGTGCACGACGAGCTGGTCTTCGAGGCGCCGAAGGCCGAGCTCGACGAACTGCGCGCGCTGGTTCAACAACAGATGGAAGGGGTTCACCAGCTGCGCGTGCCGCTGACGGTCGAGATTGGCGTGGGGCAGAATTGGCGCGATTTGGAGTTTGAAGGGCAGTAAACCAAGGTGACGGGGCTATAGATTATTAGACTTTCGCTCAAGACGTGGGCTGGCAGTCGA
>DATGHF010000067.1:0-5749 GCA_035308125.1 Candidatus Sulfotelmatobacter sp. | reverse complement strand
AACTGAGCCGCTAGCGCGGCGGACGCTACGCGTAGGCAAAGGAAGCGGCCGTCGTTTTGAACTCGATAGTGTATAGGTCACAAGGAGGTCCCTGTGACCCAACTCCGAAAAATGATGCTGGAGGAACTCCAGCGCCGTAATTACTCCCAAGCTACCGCACGTACCTATGTCGGTGCGATCCGGCGCTTCGCGAAATACTTCCACCGTTCGCCCGATCAGCTCGGACCCGAGCAGGTGCGCGAATATCAGATACACCTGATCGAGGAGCGCAAGCTGCATCCCCGGTCCATCATGGTCCAGATGGCAGCGCTCCGCTTTCTGTACCACAAGGTGCTGAAGCGCCGCTTCTCCCGCGACGACCTTCCCTTTCCCAAACTGTTGCGGCGGCAAGTGCCCGTCGTGCTCAGCCCCGAGGAAGTGGCCCGGCTCATCGACGCCGCCGCCAATCTGCGCCACCGCACCATCCTTATGACGCTCTACTCGACCGGCATACGCCGTTCTGAGCTGTGCCGTCTCCGTCCGGAGGACATCGACAAGGAGCGCATGGTGATCCGCATCCGCCAAGGCAAAGGCGGCAAGGATCGCGAAGTCCCGCTCAGTGCCAAACTGCTCGACCAACTCCGCACTTACTACCGCTCCGTGAAGCCAAGGAACGGGTGGATGTTTCCAAGCCTGCAGGCGCGCCGTTCCAACGAGCCGATCACCCACAAGGCCATCTGGCACGCCTGTCGCTTGGCCAGGCAGCGCGCCGGCATCACCAAGGCCGTCCATCCGCACACGCTGCGCCACAGCTTCGCCACGCACCTGTTGGAGAACGGGGCTGAGTTGCCCGCCATTCAGATCCTGCTGGGACACGCCGACCCGCGCGACACCATGATCTATCTGCATCTGTCCACGCGGAAGTTGCGGGCCGCCCCGAATCCACTGGACACTCTCGAACTCGCCAGCTTGCCCCGTCAGGAGCCGGCGTCATCATGAGCCAACCCACCCTGGAGGTGGCCGACCTCTTCCGCGCCTTCGCCGGACGATACATCGAGCGCAGCCGCGCGCGCATCTCCTGGCCGCAACTCAAGGTCATTCGAGCTATCGAGCGCTGCCGCACGGCGGCGCTCGGCAGACACCGCGACCGCTGCTCCGGCTGCGGCAAAGACTTCGGCTATTCTTTCAATTCCTGCCGCAACCGCCATTGCCCCAAGTGCCAGACGCAGGCGCGCGACCGCTGGGTCGCGGCGCGCACCAGCGAACTGGTCCCGTTGAACTACTTCCACGCCGTCTTCACCGTGCCGCACCAACTCTCTGAGCTGATGTTGCAGAACAAGCGATTGCTCTACAACCTGCTGTTCCGCTCCGTGTCCGCCACCCTGCTGGAGGTGGCGGCGAACCCGAAACGACTGGGCGCAGAGATCGGCTTCCTGTGCGTCCTGCATACCTGGGGGCAGACGCTGATCCACCATCCACATATCCATTGCGTCATACCGGCCGGGGGCTTCACCCCTGGCCGAACCCGCTGGGTGCGTCCCCAACGCGCGGGATTCTTCCTGCCGAAGTAGGTGCTCAGCGAGGTCTTCCGCGGCAAGTTCCACGACGGGTTGAAGAGTCTCTTCCGCCGCAACAAACTCGCTTTCCACGGATCGCTGGGATGGCTCCAGGAGCCTCGCTCGTTCGCGCGCTTCCTCCAGACACTCCATGAGCATAAGTGGGTCGTCTATGTGAAGAAGCCCTTCGGCGGGCCGGAGCACGTGTTGCAGTACCTGGCGCGCTACACTCACCGCGTCGCCATCTCGAACCACCGCCTGATCGGGATGGAGGACGGGAAAGTCACGTTCCGTTGGAAGGACTACGCCCATGGCGGCAAGAAGCGAAAGATGACGCTGACCGTCGAGGAGTTCATCCGCCGGTTCCTGCTGCATGTGCTTCCCAGGGGAATGGTGCGCATTCGCCAATACGGCTGGATGGCGAACCGCTGCCGCCGCCAGCGAACGGCGCAGTGCCGCGCGCTGCTCGCGGCGGAGCCGTCGCAGCCGCACCTCGCTGCGCCGGCGCGGCGCTGTCCACTCTGCGGCGGCGCGATCGAAGTTGTCGAGATGATCATCCCTCGCGAATTTTCACGTCGATGGCATAGCCGACGTCGTGAACCGGACACCTCCTAGCAGATCCCTTCTCCTGGCTGGCCACGCGGGCCGGGGCGCCCGGATGCCGGAAGTGTCCCCACCCGCTGGAACCTATCGCGCGCATGGCGATTCACCACGCCCACGAAACCTAAAACGGGCCCTGCGCCCACACGCGACCGGCTACAAACCCGGGATCCCTGACGACGCCAAATCGCTCACCGACTACCAAAACGCTATTGGAAACCCATACGGGCTGCTGCCGCGTCCGCCGCAAACGCAAGCGGCTCCCTTCAAACGGCTCTATCGAAAGTGACGCGGGCGGTCGCCTTATCACCGCGCCCCAAACGTGTCGCGCCGCGCCACTTCCGATAGAGTGCTTACGTTTTACGTCCCAAGAAGTCTTAGGTCAGTATCGGAAGCGATTCGGCGACGTACACATGATGTAAGTGGAGAAAGTGTCTGCGCCGAATCGCTTTTGATACTGGGACTTGAAGGAAGCCGTTACGACAGGTCCACCTTATGGATTTTCAAAGGGGCAGGATGTCGTGGTGGAGTAGGGAAACGACGAGAGAGCGCAGATTTCGCGTCTGCGGTGGATAAAGGTGTGTGGGGTAGTGAGATAAAGGCTGAGTAACTGCGGATAACGAGCGCACCGATCCTGCTCGCGCCGATGCACGTTACAGAGACGGAGATGTCTTGCGGTGAGTGTCATGCGGCCGTCGGGAACAGATCGGGTGGAGCGCGAAGGCGAAGTTGCAACGCGGTGAACCGTTCGAGAAGCAGCATAGGCCCGTTGCATCGAGGACACGACCAAGTGGCGCGGGTCTCGCAGTCATCGGCGGTTGTCTCTCTGATTGGCTTTGCCGCTGCTGCTCCGAGGAGCCGAAAGCACACCGGGAGAAGCGTGGAACGATTGCGGGTGCTGAGGAAGCCGAAGTGGCGAATGCGCACGAAGCCTTTGGGGAGCACGTGCAGCAGGAACCTTCGCAAGAACTCATGGACGTGCAGGCTCATGAGCCGCTGCTTGTTTTTATTGGCCGAATCGCGCCAGCGGAAGGTGACCTGATCGTCGGCAAATGACACGAGCCGGTGATTGGAGATCGCGACTCGGTGCGTGTAGCGACCAAGATAGCGGAGGGCATGTTCAGGTCCGCCAAAGGGTCGCTTCGAATAGACCACCCACTTCTTACGAAATGTCTGCCGTAACAACTGCGCAAAGACCTTCGGCCGTCCGAGTGGTTTCAGGGAGCCATGAAAGCCGAGTCTACCGGTGGTAAATGTTTCCCGCAGCGCATCGGTGAACTTACCGCGGAAGACTTCGCCCAGCACATCGACCGGAAGAAAGAACCGGCGTTGTGACGCGATCCAGCGTGTACGATCCGGAGATAGGCCGCCGGCCGGCACTACGCAATGGACATGTGGGTGATGCTCGAGTTTCTGATTCCACGTATGCAGCACACTGAAGAAGCCAATGTCTGCCCCCAGATGCCGTGGGTCGCGTGCAATCTCGAGCAGTGTCTCAGCACTGATCCGAAAAAGCAGATCGTAGATTACCCTCTTGTTTTGCAGAGCGACCGGCGCTAGCTCATGGGGCAGAGTGAAGACGACATGAACGTAACGGCTGGGCAAAAGTTCGCGGTTACGAGCTTCGAGCCAGCGGTCACGAGCGTTCGCCTGGCACTTTGGACAGTGCCTATTTCGACATGAGTTGAACGAGATGGCACGATGGCCGCAGCGTGAACACTCATCGAGGTGTCCACCGAGCGCCGCTGTGCGGCAGCGCTCGATGGCAGTCAACACTTTCAGGTGTAGCCGGTTCAACCACGAACGGTTGAGTTCAATGAAGTTCCGGCCTGCGCTGCGAACCAAATCGGCCACCTCCAGCGGTGGCCGTTGCATTAGTCGTCGTGGTCAGTTCTGGAGGCTAGCCTCAGCGCATCCAGGGGACTCGCGGTGGCACTGAGATGAAGCTTAGAAAGATGGAGGTAAATCGTGGTTTCCTCCAGATCGCGATGACCGAGCAGAATCTGAATGGTGCGCAGATCCGCTCCGGCTTCGAGCAGGTGCGTTGCGAAACAGTGCCTCAAGGTGTGCGGATGAATCTCAAGGCCCAGCCCGGCCCGTTTGGCTGCTTCTCTGCAAGCCTGCCAGATCACTTTCGTGTCGATGGGCGTCTCCCCGGTGTGCCATCGGTTGCCGGGGAACAGCCAGACCTTAGGTCTTCGCCGAAGTCCGCGCCAGAAGGCTCGGAGTTCCTGCAGCAGCTTCGGACTGAGCATGACATCTCGATCTTTGCGGCCCTTGCCGCCCTTCACGTGAATGACCATCCGCTCACTGTCGATGTCGCTGATCTTCAAACGAGCCAGCTCGGCACGCCGCAATCCGGTGGCGTAGAGCGTCATCAGGAGCATGCGGTAGAACGGAGTGGGTGCCGAATCGATGAGCAGGGACACCTGTTCCGGACTGAGGATCTTGGGAAGTCGGAAAACCTTTCGCGGGTAGGGTGTTTCGGCAATCGACCAGCCCTTCTTGAGTGTCGCGACGAAAAAGAAACGAAGTGCTCCAGTTCGTTGGTTTACGGTATTTGGCGCTAGCTTGCGCTCGCGAAACAGATACGCCTGATATTCGCGAATCTGCTCCGGGCCTAGTTGATCAGGCGCACGCTTGAAATATCGTGCGAAGTCCTCTATTGTCCGAACGTACGCACGTACAGTACTCTGGGAGTAATTACGACGCTCGAGTTCCTCGATCATCAGTTTTCGTAAATGGGTCACAGGGACCTCCTTGCGACCCGACACTATCTCAGTTCCAGCGACTGCTCAGCAAACGCCCACGCGAAGCGTCTGCCGCTTCGGCTTCGTTCAAGTCGGCTTCTCACGCGGAATTCTCAGCCAACTACGAGTTTTGCTTGCGGCTCAGGTTCGATTCCAGTGTGATCATTCACGGCCCCGCGCAGGCGCTATTTGCAGATGCCCACAGCAGCAGAGAACTCTTTTACGACACTCCACACGACCTTTTCTGTGATCCCGCCGCCCCAGACCGAGCCTGTCTTGTTCACACAACGGAACAGCTTCCCTTCGTCGATGTGTGCCACGGTCGCCCAAGCGTCAAGCGACGCTTTGACCCACCCCGGCATTGGAACCGTCCTGATATGGCCGCCCTTCCCGATCAGGTCTACAATCGCCCAGTGCTCTTCCCTTTAGCTCGAAGGTCAGGTGAACAAGTTCAGACCGTCGCAATCCACAACCAAGCAAGACAGCCAACATTGCGCGGTCGCGCTTCCCGCGAACCTTTTGGATGTCTGGGGCGTGCAGGAGTGTTTTTGCCTGATCTGCGGTGAGCCAATTTCCGAGCCGGACGCCCACCTTCTTGGCTCCTTTGACCCGGCGAATACCCGCGGCCAACTCTGGGCACAAGAGTCCAGTGTCGGCAGCTTCGTAAGCGAGACGGCGAACGGAGGCGAGTCGCAGGCTGATCCCGCTTTCTCCGCCAGATTAGGCCTTCTCACCGGTCCGCAAGTTCGCGGCGCAGCCACGCTCGTGCCAGCCGAAGCTCATGCCGGATAGCGTGCGGTGAGCGTTCGGCGACCAGCGCGATCTCCTCGGCCGTCATGCCGCCGAAGTAGTGCATCTCGACGA
>DATGHF010000066.1:0-19439 GCA_035308125.1 Candidatus Sulfotelmatobacter sp. | reverse complement strand
TCTCGGCGATGAAGCCACGCGCGAGGCCATGGTGATCGATCCCGGCGACGACATTGCAGACGTGCTGGTCATCATCCGCAAGCACGGATTGCAAGTCAAGCAGATCGTCATCACCCACGCCCACATCGACCACGTCGGCGGAGCCATGAAGCTGCGCGCGGCCACCGGCGCGCCCATCCTGCTGAACCAGAATGATTATGCTTTGCTCAAAATGCTCGACGAGCAAGCGGACTGGATCGGCGTGCCCCCGCCGGGCGTGGTCGAGATCGACCGCAGCGTGCAAAGCGGCGAAACCGTCAGCGCGGGCTCGCTCAGCGCCAGCGTCCTGCACACGCCCGGCCACACCGAAGGCAGCATCTGCCTCTATTTCGCCGCGGAGAAAAAACTGATCGCCGGCGACACGCTGTTTGCTGGCTCCATCGGACGCACCGACCTGCCCGGCGGCTCCATGCAGAAAATCATGCGCTCGCTGCACGACACGGTGCTCGCACTGCCGGACGAAACGGTAGTCGTGCCCGGCCACGGCCCTCTGACGACCATCGGCGAGGAGCGGGAGAGTAATCCGTTTCTGGTGAAGTCGTAGCGCCCGTCTGGCACAGAGGCTGTGTCGCGGATGCTGGCGAAATGGCGACTTTGCGAGCGCCAGGAACTATCATGTCTGGTCAGCCAATCTACGTATGAATGTCGCCCAGAACAGATTCTAAAGGTTCCTATGACTTCCTCTGGAGATGCAGTTCTCCGCCAAAACAAGCTCAGGCCGGTGCTCCTCTGGTGCTCGCCATCTTTGCTGGGCTTTGCTTTGTTCCTTGTTTCCTTTCCGATTTACCGTGTGATTCCGTTCTGGCCTCGTCTGAGTCTCGCTGAGATTTTTCTCTATTGGTTTGTCTTCATCACACCAGTTACGACGCTGATAGGGACTGTGATTCTGATTAAGCGCAGACGGCGAGTTGCTACATTGCCAAAAGTGATGGCATGGTTCACCATCACTGTCAGCGTGCTCGCGAATTTGTTTGTCATACTTGGTATGATTGGCTAAATAGGCAATTTCACTCGCGAATGATCACCCGGCTCTAACGGCTCAGACAGCCCAGGATTCGGCCGACGCCCTCCGCAAACTCCTCCGTCGACGTGATCAGACTCAGCACTAGATACCCGTCGCTGGGAAAATCGTAAAAATGTCCCGGATGCACCAGGACCGACTTCTTCTGCAATAGCTCGATCGTCAAGTCCTCATCCGATTTCGTCACTGGCACGCGCAGCACGGCATACCATCCGCCCTCCACTTCGAGCCGCTCGCACGTTTTCTGTCCCGCCAGCTGGCGATCCAGTTCGGCCAGGTTTCCGCGCACGCGATCGAGCAACTGCCCTTGCAGGCTCTTCCGCTGATCGAGCAGCGCGGGCGTGGCCCACTGCAGCGGGGCGTTCATCGAGAGATAGGTATCGGCAATCACTTCCAGACGGGCCAGCGCAGTTGCCGTCTCGGATTGCGGGCCACTCACGCCGATCCACGCCACTTTCATCTGTGGCAGCGCCGACACTTTCGATAGGCCGCTGAGGGTGAAGGTGAGGACACCTTCATTCGCCGTGAAGCTCCCGCGGGGTCTGCCATCGTGCGGATAGTCAAGGAAAACTTCGTCGACAATCAGCGCCAGTTGGCGAGTTTCGCAAAACGCGTTCAGCAAGCTCATCTCATGCGCCTGCACATGCGACCCCGTAGGATTATTCGGATGCACCACCACCACGCCGCGCGTCCGCGGCGTCACCACGTTTTCAATCGAAGGGAAGTCCATCTGCCAGCCGTGGTCGTAGATCAGCGGATAGGGCACCAGCTTCACGTCTTCAAGATCGGCGAGAAATTCAAACAGCGGATAACTCGGCTTGGGCACGAGCAATTCGTCGCCCGGATTGCACAGCAGGCGAAAGATGTAGGAATAGCCTTCGCTCGTGCTGGTGGTCAGGATCAGTTTCTCGGCGTCAAAATCGCGGACACCGTGCTGGCTGCGATAGTACTCCGCCACCGCTTCGCGCGCCGGCCGCAGGCCCCTGGGTTGCGGATCGTAGTCGATCGCCCGCGGAGAGCCCAGAGCGCCCAGGATTGCCCGCTCATCGTAATGCAAACCCGCGCGCGTCGGATTCGAAACCGTCAGGTCGAGGATTTTCCCGCCGCCGGCACGCGCTGCCTCCAGCGCCGCCGTGAGGCGGTTGTGCGCCAGCTTCCAGTTTGTGCGGTCGGAGAACATAAGGATGCGAGCCCAACGCGCAATGAATGCGCCGCAAAGGGCGCGACCCTTCGGCCTTGCTCAGGGCAGGCTGCTTTGCGCGGCTCGCCCAGATCCTTCGCTCCGCAAGAAACGCTTGCTCAGGATGACAGCCGGACAGGTTACGGCTGCAGGTAAAATCCCAGATCCTGCGGCGGCGTCAGCGCCTTGGTGGTCTCATACTCGCGGCGTGCGCGGCGCACGGCCAAGATCTTGGCCTGGAACTCGCGCGCCAGATTGTCGTAGCGCACCAGCACGTTGTCCAGCCAATAAGGACGGTCCTCGCGCAGCCACGCTTCGCGGTACATTTCGCGTACGCGCGTGGTCGAATCGCGCAAATCTTCGAGGCGCGCGTTGATCGCGGTGATCTCTTCCAGATCGTTGCCCACGCGATGCGCATCCGTCTGATTCTGGAACGCGTCCCAATAAAATTTGTTGATCTCCTGCGCGAACTGAATCTTCATGCCCAGCGCATCCCAGCGCCACGCCGCCAGCATGAGATCGGCAATCGTATCTTTGTGAGCGCGCGCTTTCGCGGAATTGCGGTAAAGAATTTCCAACGCATGCTCCGGGCCCAACCTCAAATCACTGGCTGCTGGAGCCAACTGCTGCACCAGCTTCGCTCCTTCCGGCGTAAACGGATCGAACCAGAAAAGGTCGTCGGTTTCCACGTCCACTTTGGCTTTGTCCAGGGCCTCGTGCGCCTGCTGAATATCGTTGAGCGCATCGCGGAAAGTCGCGTCATCGTTGCGGTAAAAAGCCCAGTCGTAGGAATTCTTGAAATCGTCCACGTTCGATTCGCCGGCCTGCCATCCTGCGGCCGCGCCGAACGCCAGCCCCGGCCACGCCATGTCATAGAGCGATTCGCCATCGTCATTCCACGTGGTGTTCAGCATTCCGATGGCGCCCAGCTTCTGCCCATCGCGAACAAAATTGCGGATGTTCACGAAACCAACGTCGAGATTAGGCGAAATCTGATTCCAATTGTTCACGCCGGACGCAACGAACACGCGCAGCCCGGCATCGCGATAAGGCTTGATGATGTTCTCGAAACTGGGCTTGGCATCGTAGTCCCAGGGAACGGCGATCACATCCTTAGGCAGAATGCCGAGCAACGCCGGATACTTCAGCGCAATGTCTCCCCAAAACATAAGCTGCTTGTGATATGGCTCAAGGATGCCGTCCACTTTCTGCAGATGCTCGAGATAAACGCGTCCCAGGCCCACTTCGCTGACGCGCGCCGCGGTCTGCCCGTGGCCTAACTCAAATGTCTCGTCGCCGCCGATGTGAAGAAACGGACCGGGAAACAGCGGCACCAGTTCGGCATATAAATTTTTGATGATGTCGTATGACTCTTGCTTCGTAGGCGTAAGCACGTGGCCGTGGGGACGCTCAGCGACGTTCGAATAAATCTCATACTTGAGCATGTGGTGCAGGTGGCCGAACGTCTGCTGCTCGGGGACGATGGTCACATAAAACCGCTTGGCATAGCTGACCAGCGACTTGATCTCATCGGGCGTGAGCGCCGCTTCTTTCGGCGCGACCAGCGGCTGGCTGGCGAAATCGAATACATGCTCCATGTAGAGCGCGAACAGGTTCACCTTGAAGGCGGCGAGAGTTTTCACCTGCTTCTTCATGAACTCGTGGGTCGAGATGGGCCCGCGGCTAATGTCGTCCTGCACGCCGCGCCACTCCAGGCTGGGCCAGTCACGAATCGCCACCGCCGGGCAGACGAGGGCCTTTCCCTGCGGTCGCAACAACTGGCGCAAAGTCTGCACGCCATAAAAAAGTCCCTGCCCGGAATTTGCCGCCACCACCAGATGAGACTTGTCCGCAAACAGCAGGTACCCTTGCTGGCCGATGGAATCATCCGACTTCAACCCCTTGGCCTCAAGAAAATTGCGCACGCTCAGGTCCTGCAGCCGAGCCAGCACAATGGCGCTGCGCTCGGTTTTTGCGGTCGCTTTCACCCCCACGATATCGAGCCTTAGGCCGGATTGGTTTGCAATTTCTTCGGCCAAGGTTTCGGCTGCGATGCGGTCTTCATCCTGGTGCCCGAACTCCACCAAAATCTTGGTCAGAGGGCCGACGCGGAAACCGCCTTCGCGCAGCTGCACTTCCTTCGGCTCCGGCACCAGCTTGAGCTGGCGGGCCGCGTCACTCGATTCGGTCGCGCGCGCCGGCAGCGATAACAGCAGGGCAAAACACAAAACATAAATCGCTCGTGAGTTCATTCGTTTCCTTGGGGAAAATTCGCCCGGAAGCATTGTAACTGCAAGAGGGAGATGGCTCTACATTCGTTGGAGGATTTGCTGGGGTCAGGCGGTATGCGCAGGCAATGCCGGCGTCTCGGAGCTTCCCGTGTTCGCTCGACGATTGGGAGGTCTGCCTTTCCGCAATCTTTCCAACCTATACCGGCGGCAGGCGATTTTTGAGATTCCAATCTTACGAACAGGAACCAGCGGGGGTGTGCAATTTTGAACAGACCGGGGGCCGGATGTTGCGCCAAAATGGGCGATCATCCTCGCTGGCAAAGTTCGCGCGCGATGTTCGCCAGGCTTCGCGTCCTTTGAGAGGATTGAGCAAGACTTTTGAGAGGCGATATGCTCATGGCCGCGTTCTTGTTCGGTTTGGCTTGGGGAATGCTGACCTTGTTCTTCCTGCTGCTGGTCGGGATCGGCGCCAGGCCTATTCCAGTGCCGCCTGAGCCAGGGTCGCCGAAACCCTCCGGCCTGTCGTTATACCGCCTCCGATTCTGCCTTGGGGACACGGGCACATGGACAGAAGAATCCACCTCGGGGATGTCTCCATCGGAGCGTCTCACCTGAAGCTTATGGACTTGCGTCCCGCCATCAATTCGCGGTCCTTCCGATTTGTAGGATTCCTCTCACCCCACCCCAAGTATTGACCAGAGCCTACCCTCTCGGCCCCGCACTCGATTTGCCCATTTCTGATTCGGTCGGCGGCCCAAAACCCCCGTCTGGCGGCCCTTACGGTCTTAATCCCCCTGATTTTAAAGGTCCAAAATCCTCGCGCAAATTCGTTGTATCCGGGGCAAAACCAGTGTAGGATTCACAACCCAGGGTCCCCAATCGGGCTTCCCTGCCCAGATCCGGGTCGAAATCTCACAAAGAAAAATCGAGTCCATAAGGAGCAACTTCGTGATTCGTAGATTAAGTGCTTTTTTCCTCGCGATGGTCGCGCTGGTATCGGGAGCGAGTGTGGTGGGCCAGGCGGAGCCGCAAGCTTTGTTGACGCGTCATGTGCGGGAAGTAACGCAAACCGGCCAGGCTCAATCGCTCGGGCGTCTGCCGGGTGCCCAAACCCTGCGCTTCGACATAGTTCTGCCCTTGCGCGATCCGGCCGGGCTCGATGCTTTCCTGCAGGAACTCTACGATCCTGCCAGCTCGATCTACCGGCATTTCCTTACGGTGCAAGAGTTTACCGAGAGATTTGGACCCAGCCAGGACGATTACGATGAGCTGATTCGCTTCGCACAGCGCAGCGGATTTGCTGTGGTTGGAGGCTCGCGCGACAGCATGGACTTGCAGCTCCAAGGCACCGTCTCAGCCATCGAGAGCTCCTTCCACGTGACCCTGGGCCTCTACCAACACCCCAGCGAAAATCGCACGTTCTTCGCGCCCGACCGCGAGCCTACGGTGGACCTGCCCTTTCAGCTGTGGCACATCTCGGGTTTGGACAACTATTCCATCCCGCGTGCCATGCTCAGCCACAGGGATACCCGTGTACGTTCTAATGCCGTCAAGGGCTCTTGTCCTGGCGGTTATTATTGCGGCAGTGACATGCGTGCCGCCTACCTCGGGTCATCGTCTCTCACCGGCACCGGCCAGAACATAGCCCTGCTCGAGTTGGCGGGCACCGATTTGGCCGATCTGACCACCTACTATACGAACGTTGGGCAAACAAAACCCTACACGCCCACTCTCGTTTCCACGGGCGGGTACAGCACGACCTGCCTCAATTCGGGTGGCTGCCAGGATACGGAGCAGACGCTGGACATGACTCAGGCGATGAGCATGGCTCCAGGATCCACAATGCTGTATATGTACGTGTGCGGCGACGGCTCGAGTTTCAGCGAAACTGCCTGTCTCAGCGCGATGTCTACGGCTACTCCATTAAGTATGCAGATTGGCTGTTCGTGGTCCTGGAACCCGGCGGACCCCGCAACCGACGACCCCTACTACAAGAAATTTGCGACCCAGGGGCAGAACTTCTTCACGGCTTCTGGTGACAGTGGTTCGTACCCCAACTCGACGGGTTTCTACTATCCCGCAGAAGATGCGTTCGTCACGGCGGTGGGCGGCACGGACCTACAGGTGGCCGGCGCGGGAGGCCCGTGGAGTTCGGAGACGGCATGGAGCAGCAGCGGCGGCGGAATTTCCCCCGACTCCATTGCGATTCCCGCCTGGCAGCAGCTGACGGGCGTGATTAACTCCTCCAACAAAGGCTCGAAAACGCTGCGCAACATTCCGGACGTCTCTGCGGAAGCGAACTTTGACTTTTACGTTTGTTCCGACCAAAGCGGCTGTGCTGGAGGCTGGGGTGGGACCAGTTTCGCTGCGCCAATGTGGGCGGGCTTTATGGCTCTCGTCAATCAACAAGCGCTGGCCAACGGCAATCCCGTGCTCGGCTTCATCAATCCGGCAGTCTATAACATCGGTGTGGGCTCGGGTTACGGAGCCGCTTTCCACGACATCACCTCCGGCGGGAATGGCGGCTTTCCGGCAGTTACAGGCTACGATCTGGTCACCGGCTGGGGCAGCCCCAATGGAGTTGGCCTGATCAACGCGCTCGCCGGAACCACGTCCTCTCCCAGCTTCACGATCTCTGCCTCGCCCACGTCAGTCTCTGTGGTGCAGGGTAAGAACGGCACATCGACGATTACCACCGCCATCTCTGGTGGCTTTGACGCCGCGATTACTTTGTCTGCGACGGGGCAACCAACCGGCGTGACGGTGGGCTTCAGTCCCAATCCCATCGCGGCTCCGGGTTCCAGCACTTCAACCATGACCATGACGGTGGGCTCGACCACCGCGACCGGCACCTATACGATCACCGTAACCGGCGTGGGAGGAGGCGTGACGCAAACCACCACCGTTTCGCTGACCGTGACCTCCTCCAGCAGCGCGGACTTCACCATCGGTGCGTCGCCAACCGCGATCACCGTGGCCCAGGGGACAACCGGAACCTCGACCATCACGACGGCGGTGCTAGGCAGCTTCAACTCCGCGATCACCTTGTCTGCTTCCGGACAGGGCGGAGCGCAAAAAGTAACGTTCAGTCCCAATCCGATAGCAGCGCCGGGCTCCGGGACATCCACAATGACGGTCAAGGTGGGCAAGACGGCGTTTATCGGGAAACACACCATCACGATCAAGGGAACGGGCGGAGGCAAGACCCACACCACAACCGTGATTCTGACCGTTATCAAATAATGGACGTAGCCTGCCAACGATTGCGGAATGACTGTTAGCAGAACAACGAACGTCGGAACAACGATTGGCTGAGTAACGTCCTTGCTGGATCAGGTCCCGTGGCGAACGAAGCTGCGGGGCCTGCTTTTTCTGCTTCTACGACCGCTGAGAAGCGCCAACCTGCGAATCGAGGGGGGAACCATGAAGCACGCAGTCGTCCTGAGCCTGCTTAGTTTGGCCAGCATCACCATCACGCTCCCCAGCCACGGGCAAATCGTGCAACTGGGCAACTCCACTTCTATCAACGCCTACCATGACGGCGTCATGATCGGCCAGGTTGACACCGTGGTGCAAGGTGTTCGCGGCCTCTACGGCTTCACGAAAAAAGACGGGCAGCCAATGACGACCTACACTTTTTCAGGTGGAGCGACTACCTCGCTTATGGACCAGAAAGAAATCGCCGGGAAGGGACAATGCACGCTGGGGGTTTTTACCTCAACCTATGGCTTTAATCTGCAGGGCTTCTTGTCGTGTCCGACGGAGACGCAGCAGTACGATTTTGGAGACAACTACACCATTCCCAGAGCTTTGTTGAAGAACGGCACGGTGGTGGGCTACTACGACGTGAGAATTAAGTCCGTGGGTTTCATCATTGACGCGTCAGGTTTCCGGTCGTATCAGGTTCCCGGCGCGGAGCAAACCGAGATTCTCACGGCCAATGACGACGGCCGAATGGCGGGCCGATACCTGACTGCCGATGGCAAGTATCACGGGTTTATTCTCGCGCCGGACGGAACGGTCACGACGGTTGACAAGCCGGGCGCGGGGAATAGCGCGATCGTCGCTATCAACAGCCAGTGCGCCTTGGGCTTCTATGGCAACCAGAACGTCCAAAGCGCGTTCCTGCATTGCCCCAAGGGCGGATATAAGCCCATCCCGCTGGGCTTTGTGACTTGGCCCACGGTGCTGCTGGAAGACGGCACGATTGCAGGATATTTCGAGTGGGCCGGCGGCAATAACGTTGGATTCGTGTGGCGAGCAGCGCAAGATCAGCCGTGATCAAGAAACCGATTTAGCGGGGCGGAAAAGTCATCCCGAACACGCAGCGGTTTTACATCCCGAACGCTTCCTTGTTCACGACATAAGGCATCTTCGTGATGTCACCGCCGTAGTTGCTTTCGAGAACGTCGATTAATCCCTGGACGCAACGTCCCGCCATGCCTTTGCTGGGGTCGGTCGAAAGGCGCGTGATGCGCGCGGCGCTGGCGAAGTGCGGCATCAACCGGCAGCGGTCGGCGATCACCGGATCGCGCAACGGCGAATCTGCGGGCAGCGGTTCTTTTTCGTAAACATCGAGCGCGGCGCCGGCAATCCAGTTCTCGCGCAACGCCCGCGCTAGCGCAGTTTCATCCACAACTGGACCGCGCGATGTATTCACCAAATAGGCGCTGGGCTTCATCATGCGCAATGTTTTTTCATTGAACAAGTGATACGTGGGAGTGGCGGTTTCTTCGGTACGCAATAGCGGTACGTGCACGCTGACAAAATCGGCTAGACGCAGCGCCTCTTCGAACGGCACATATTTGATCCAGTTTTTTTCTCGCGAAATGCCGCGCGCCTGTCGCAGATCCATGACTTCCTGAATCGCTTTTAGGTAGTCGCGGTTTTCGTATGCCGGGTCGTAGCACAGCATGTTCATGTCGAAGCCAGCGCATTTCTTGATCATGGCCAGCCCGATGCGCCCGGTACCGATGATCGCGATGGTCTTGCCCGTAACCTCATCGCCCAGAAACGGCAGGTACGGATGCCAGTATCCCCACTGGTGTTCGCGGGTGAGATGCTCGGCCGGCCACATCTTGCGCGCCAGGGATCCCAGCATGAAGAACGCGAACTCGGCCGTAGCTTCGGTGAGCACGTCGGCAGTGTTGGTGAACGGGACCCTGTAGCGATTGGCGTCGGCGCGATTGATGTTGTCGAAGCCAACGGCGAATTGCGCCACCACTTTCAGCGTTCCCTTGCCGCCTTCGAAAATTTCCGCATCAATCGGGTCGCGCAGCGTGGTGATCAGTCCGTCAATGCCCGATTTCACTTTTTCGATGATCAGGCTCTTCGGTGGCGCCTCCGGCTTCGGGTAGACCTCGACTTCATATCCCCGGTTGCGGAGCAGGTTGATGGCTTCACCGATGTCGCAACTGGCAAAAACCCGAAATGGCTTGCTCATGATTCTCTTTCTTCAGTGGCCCTATGCAAACTTCCAGCGCGTGGACTTGCTCTGAAAATACTTTTCCCAAAGACCGAACACGGCGCGTGGGCGCACCGCGAAGACCGGCTCTTTCATCGACAGGATATCGTCTTTCATCTTCGACATGTCGAACTTATACTTGCGCTCGTAGACCGGGAGCATCTTACGGCGCGCTGCCACGTCGGCAATTTCGGCGAAGCCCTCGACGATGACCGCTTCGTTGGCGAGCTCGGTGCACACTACGCAGTTCGGATTCTGCGCCAGATTGCGCGCTTTGCGCGATTTGCTGCCCGTACTGAACAGAAAGCGGCCGTCCTGCCACAAGCCCCAGACCACCATGCTGTGTGGAGATGCCAGGGCCGAGCCATCGAGTTTGACCGTCGTGATCCAGTAGTTGTGAGACTTCTTCAGCCGCTGCTCGGCCCAGGTCCAGGGAAGCAATCCCTTTGTGCCTTTGGGGAAACCGTAGCCGGTCGTGGCGATGCGGGAAGCCTTGGGATTCTGAGCATTTTGCCGCTTTGGCATGTCTGTGAACCTTGCTACGAGTGCCTTCAGAGCCCGGTGCGCGCGTCGAGAATTAATCTCACGAGATGGCCGAATTGAGCTTTGGTGAGCACGCCCTTGTCAGCCCATTCCGTCAGCGTTTTGGCGTCGCGAGCCGGTGGATCGGTGTCGGTGCGGGTGACAATCACTAGATCGAGAGTTGGAATCACGAGGATGTAGTGGCCATTGGCGCCGCGGGCAGAGAACATGCCGGGTAGAGTGGCCTCGGGAAAATGCACGCCACCATACTCCACCCACCAAAGATATTCGTAGCCGCCAACTTCTCCGAGGCCATTGACCGTCACCATTTCGGAGGTGTGCGTGCTCTTTTCCACCCAGGCTTCGGGCACGATCTGTTTGCCGTTCCAGCGGCCATGCCGAAGATACAGCAGGCCGAAGCGGGCCATGTCGCGGGCGGTGATTTCGAAGTGATAGGCGCGATGGATCGAGAGGGGGCCCCCGAAGAAAAAAACATCGCCCGGCTGAAAATCTTCCATGCCTACGGGTTTAGCGATGCGCTCGTAGAAAGCGTCGCCGATTTTTTTGCCAGTCTCCTTCTCGAAGATGGTGCCCACAACGTTGTAGTCCCAGTTGTTGTAGTAAAAGTATGTTCCCGGCGGATGGCTGCCTCGGGCGGGGCGGTTCTTCCTCATGATTTCGGTTTCAAAATCCACCGGGTGATAAACGCCGGAGCGAGCGCGCAGCAGGTCGACCACACGCGCCTGCTTTTCTGCCTTGGTAAGCGGATCGGGAGTATCGTCGATGCCGATCTGTTCGAGCGTCTGGTTGATGTCGATGACGCCTTCGGCGGAGTAAATTCCGTAGAGCGAGCTGATGAGGCTCTTGCGCACCGAATAGGCGTCAATTTTCTTGTCGATGTCTCCCCAGGCGTCGACAACTTCCCCGCCCTGGACAACCATCGCGGCGGAACACTGAATCGAATCCGCATAGGTGCGGACAGCGGCCAGCTTTTCTTTGGACCATCCGGCTTCTATCGCAGCGGAGGCGTGCGCCCACGACTTGCCGGGAAAGATTTCCTGTGACCGGGGAGATGAGACGGACTGACCGGATGACAGGGCTAACGGCCAGACTAGAAGGCAAAGCACGATCACCATCAACGCGTTGCTGAGCAGGAATCCTGAACGAGGCCCCATGATGCTGCTCCACTGCAGTTATAGATTTTTTCTTGTCCACTGATCGATCCGGTCGAGTGCCAGCTGCAGATTCTCCAGCGAGTTGGCGACGCTGAAGCGCAGGTAGCCTTCGCCGAACTCACCAAAGGATGTGCCCGAAAGCGCCGCCACTCCCGCCTGATCCAGAAGAACGTCGGCCAGCGGTTTCGATTTCCATCCCGTCGCAGTGATGTTGGGAAACGCGTAGAACGCGCCCTTTGGTATCCGGCACGAGAAGCCCTTGATTTTGTTCAGGCCCGCGACGAAAACATCGCGGCGCCGCTGGAACTCGTCGCGCATGCGGTCGACCGAACTCTGGTCGCCTTTGATCGCCTCAATGCCTGCCACCTGCGTGAAGCTGGCCGTGCAGGAATTTGAGTTCGTCATCAGGCGCGAGATATGCGTCGCCAGATCAGCTCGCATCACGCCATAGCCCATGCGCCATCCGGTCATGGCATAAGTTTTCGAGAAGCCGTCGAGCAGGATAGTACGTTCCTGCATCCCGGGCACTGACATGATCGAGAAGTGCTGGCCACCGTCAAAGAGCAGGCGGCTGTAGATTTCGTCCGACAGCACCATGATGTTGCGGTCCCCCATCGCCTTGGCGATGTGCTCGATGTCGCGGCGCTCGAGCACGCCGCCGGTAGGATTTTCGGGTGAATTCAAAATGATCAGCCGCGTGCGGTCGTTGATGAGCCCCGCCAGCTCGTGGACGTCAAGGGAGAAGTCGCGCTCTTCGCGCAGGCGGATCGGCACGGCCTTGCCGCCGACGTAGTGGATCATCGACTCGTAAATCGGGAAGCCAGGATTGGGGTAGATGACCTCGTCGCCCTCATCAATCAAGGCCAGGATCGTAAAGAATATGATCGGCTTGCCGCCCGGGACCACGACCACTTCATCGCTCGCGACTTTCACGCCGCGGGTGTAGCCTACATAGTCGGCCAGCACCTGCCGCAGTTCGGGCAAGCCCGAGGAAGGGCCGTAATGGGTCCAGCCTTTGTGCAGGGCATCGACGCCAGCCTCGACCACATTCGGCGGAGTGTCGAAATCCGGCTCGCCAATCTCTAGGTGGATGATGCTCTTGCCTTGGCGCTCGAGCGCCCGCGCCTTATTCAGGACCTCGAAGGCCGTCTCAGTCCCCAGCCGCGACATGCGGCGGGCCAACTGCAACTCGTGTTGCGTGGCTTTCTCCATCGCAGAAAAACTCCGGACAGCGGCAAACGGCACATTATACGCCGTTCGGCCGCCTGTTGAGTCCAAGGGTTGGTGCCGACGCTGCGGCAGAGCAGATATAAGTTAAGGAGCGAACCAAGCGTCTCCCGCCGATTCTTGCTGCGCTCGCTGACCAATCTCTTTGACATCGGGCGATCCGCGCAATCCACAAAGGCAATCGATAAACTTCCAGAAATCCGTAGCTCTCTTTGCGGCCTCTACCAATTCTCATAAATTAACTGACCTTTTCACCCTTACACGAACGTGACAAATCCGTGACATTAGAACCAGGCACGGAGTGGTCGTTGCGCCTCGCTAACCGTTCGTCCCCAATCCAGCGCAACAGCCGATTCATGGAATCCCAGGTGTACACCAACAGCACTGACAGTGCACTTACCGCAAAACCGTTCGCTTACGACGGACGCGAACCAGCGCTGTTCCCGGGAGGGTGTTATGAAACAGAGCGTCTTTACTTGGGGCATTCTCGCAGTTCTGGCAGTGGTCAGCGTTATGTTGTGCAGTCATGTCGCTGATGGACAAGCCACCGATGGAAACATTGTCGGCACCGTCGTGGATTCGCAAGGAGCAGCCGTGGTCGGCGCGGAAGTGAGCGCCATCAACGTCGCGACTAACACCATTGCCGCCACTAAGACCAACGAATCGGGCGAATACCGCCTGGATCACCTGTTGGTCGGCAGTTACAGAATCTCGGCGAAGATGACTGGCTTCAAAACCACCGTGGAGCTGAGCGAAGTCCGCTTGAACACCACCGGCACAGTGAACCTGACGTTGTCCGCGGGTGCGGTAAGCGAGACGGTCGAGGTCTCCGGAGCCGCGCCCATCATCGACACCACGACGGCGCAGTTGCAGGTCACCTATGAAGAAAAGCAGCTGGCGGATTTGCCCACGACGGGATTAGGCGTCTCCTCCGTCACCGGCCAAAACCTGGGAGTGTTGAACCTTTCCCTGCTCGAAGCGGGTGTGGCCAGTAGCGGCGGACTGGGCGCCGGCACCGGGCCGTCCGTGGGCGGCCAGCGCCCGCGCGACAACAATTACACCATCGAGGGCATCGACAATAACGATAAGGGCGTGACCGGCCCACTCGTGTACGTTCCTTCGGATGCGGTCGCGAATTTCACGGTGCTGCAAAACCAGTTCAACTCCGAATTCGGACACTCCAACGGAGGCCAGTTCAACATCGTGGTACGAAGCGGCTCGAATAGCATCCACGGGCTGGCGTATGAATATTTTCAAAACCGCAACTTGAACGCGATCGATCAGGACGTTGTTAACTCCACCGCTCCCGGCCTCACCCCCAAGAATCCCCGCTTTGATAACAACCGTTTTGGTGGTCAAGTTGGAGGCCCGATTATCAAGGATAAGCTGTTCTTTTTTGCGAACTACGAATACGGCGTTCAGGGTCTGGCTGCGGTACCGGGCGCGCCGATTCTGGCACCCACTTCGGCTGGCTACTCTACCCTGCTGGCGCTCCCGAACGTTTCCACCGCCAACGTAAACGCATTGCAAAAGTACGCGGTCGCTCCTACTCAGACCGCCACAGTGGACGGCATCGCCGTTGGCGTGCTTCCGGTTTCGGCCCCGGCCTTTACCAACTTCAAGGCACTGACCACCTCGATGGATTACAACCTCAGTGCCAGGGACCAGATCCGCGGGCGCTACATTTACAACCAGAACGCCAGCCAGGATATCGGCGCGCAGCTGCCCGAGTTCTTCACGCCCTTAATCCAGCCGTATCACCTGGTGAACTTGAGCGAATACCACACCTTCTCCCCTGCCATCGGCAACGAGTTCCGCCTCGGCTTTACCAGAACTGCCTTCAACATCGTCGTCAATGGCCTCAGGTTCCTGCCTACACTCGACGCGTTTCCTAACATCACGATCACAGACCTGGGAGGCCTCGATGTGGGACCGGATCCGAACGGCCCGCAATACTCAGTACAGAACTTGTACCAGGCCATCGACAACGTGAGTTGGGTAAAAGGAAATCACACTCTGAAATTCGGCATCGAAGGCGCGAAATCCATCTCTCCGCAAAAAGATATTCAGCGTCCTCGCGGCGACTACACTTACGATACCCTTATAGAGTTTGCGCAAGACCAGGTGCCGGGCTTTGGCCAGCGCGGTTTAGGATCGGCGGGTTATTCCGGCGACCAAGCCAGTATTTACTGGTATGTGAATGATATCTGGAAGATCCGCTCCAACCTCAGCCTGACCTATGGCGTGAGATACGAATACACCGGCACCACGGTCGGGATGAAGCAGTTGGCACTGGACAGTGTGGCTGACGTTCCCGGCCTGATCAACTTTACGTCGCCCAAAGCCCCCAAGAACGACTTCATGCCCCGACTGGGATTTGCTTACTCACCGGGCAAGAGCGGGGACACGTCGATCCGCGGCGGTTTTGGAATGGGCTACGACGTACTCTACGACAACATCGGCTCCCTGGCGCGGCCGCCCCAGATTGGCCAGACCATCAACTGCCCGAACCCAGTCTGTCAGCCTAATTTCCTGGCGAACGGCGGAATTCCGCCCGGGAATTACAGCGGAATATCCACCCTGACCCCAACCCAAGCCATCAATGCGACCTCAAGCTATCTGCCCAGCAACTTGAAATATCCTCGAGCCCTTTCGTGGAATCTTGGTGTGCAGCGGGTATTTGCCAAGAACTACACTGCGGACGTCCGCTACGTGGGCACACGAGGGGAAGACCTGGATGTGCAAAACATCCTCAATTTTGTTGCCGGAGCAAACAAGACTCTGGGATACTTCCTCCCGACTTACATTCAGCCCACAAATCAGGCCACTGTGAACAGCCTCACCAACGCGTGGGCGCAGTGTGCCCCCACCGCGATTCAAACCGTCAATGGCCTGGCCATTTGCAATGGTCTGCAGACCAGCACCAACGGCGCCTTTCAATCCGGCGACATTCCCGGAACGTTGGCGTATGGCTACGACGACGCGAACATAGGGCCTGGCGGCGTTTACGATCCCCGATACTACACCGCGGGCTTTTTCAATCCAATTACGGCTTTTATGCCGTGGGGATCTTCCACCTATCATGGTCTGCAAACCCAGCTGAACCGGCGGTTCTCCAACGGCCTGCAGTTCCAGGCGGCCTACACCTTCAGCCACATGATCGACAACAGCACCGCAGATTTTCACTCCACAGACATCGCGCCGCGCCGCCCGCAGGACTTCCAGAATCTGTCGGCGGAACGTGCGAACTCCATTCTCGACCATCGTCATCGCATCACCATCGCGACCATTTACGATGCGCAATGGTTCAAGCATGACTCGAGTTGGGTGAAGCGCAACGTCCTCGGCAACTACGAACTGGCTCCTGTGTTCAGCTGGGAATCGGGACAATGGGGGACGGTGCAGAGCGGGGTCGACGCCAACTTAAACGGGGATCCGGCCCCAGATCGCGCCATCTTCAACCCCGGCGGTGCGAAAGGGACGGGCAGCGACGTGGTGGGGCTGGTCGCTACAGCCGGACCGAATGCCGGAAACATTGTGGCCTATCAAGCGGTCAACCCCAATGCGCAATTCATTATCGCGCAGATGGGCGCGATTGCCACCTCCAGTCGCAACACCTTCAAAACCGCGCCCATCAACAACTGGGACGTAACCCTCGCCAAGCATCTCTACGTCACCGAACGAATCCACTTCGACGTACTGATGCAAGCCCTGAATGCCTTCAACCATCCGCAATTCGCGACCGGGAGCGTCAACCAGGCCTTACCGATTTCAGACGTCGGTTCGGCCAGGAATTACTTCATTCCGAACCAGCCAAACTTTGGATCAGGCAAACTAAGCTTCCCCAGCAACGCACGCATGATGCAACTGGCGCTGAGGCTTAGTTTCTGAGGTAGGGGAAGCGATTGCAGGAGAACATTGGGCTGGGAGGCCCGAAGGGACCTTCCAGCCTTTTTCTTGGCTGAAAGGAATTGGTGATTGCTGATTGTTGATTAAGAACCCACGTGAGCGACGACCGAGACTCATCCTAGGGCTTTTCAATCAGCAATCAACAATCAGAAATCAGAAATCAACATTTGTTCGTTCCGGCGCTCAGGAACTCTTCTCAACAATCCCCTGCAGCGCCGCCCGGTAACCACGGCTGCATGAAAGTTCTCTCCCGCTTTTCAGGACAACCACATATTCGCCGCTGTTCACTGGGATCAACTCTTTGATCTTGCGGACATTCACAATGGTCGAGCGATGGATGCGGACGAAATGATTTGTGTCGAGGCGTTCGGAGATGCGGCTGATCGTCTCGCGGAAAAGATAGGACTCCTTGCCCACGTTCAGGCGCACGTAGTTAGCCGCGGCCTCTACCCACTCAATATTGTCGAGATCCAGGAACACGACTCGGCCATTGGCCTTAATCACCAGACGATTGTCGACGGCCTCGGGCGTGGGCGACGCCACTGACCGGACCTGCGATAGCAGGTTCAAAATCCGGTGAGTGATTTCGCGGTCGCGCGATTTGCGCAACTCGGACTGCGCCCTTTCCACCGCATGGTGCAGACGCTCCTGGTCGAACGGCTTCAGCAGGTAGTCAAGGGCGTTGGCCTCAAACGCTCGAATCGCATATTGATCGTAGGCCGAGGTAAAAATGACCACAGGCATTTCATCCACGGGAATTTCGCCGAGCACCTGGAAGCCATCCAGGTCTGGCATCTGGATGTCGAGCAGCAGCATGTCTGGACGGAGGCTGCGAATCGCCGATACGGTTTGCCTGCCGTCCTGGCACTCAGCCACGACCTTTACCATCGGCTCCGACTGCAACAGGATGAGCAGTTTCTGTCGCGCCAACCGCTCGTCGTCGGCAATCACAGTGCGCACAATTGTGTCCAATGGCTGGTTTTGCGGCGACAAGACAACTGAGTCCGGGATCATGGGTCACCCACGTTGGTCGAACTGTTGAATAGACGTGACAACACGGGAATAGTTGTTAACCACAGGTATCGGAGAGTCGACTACTTATCCCCTGGAGCTGGCACACTGTCCCTCCGGCGTTTTTCTCTGTCCCTCGGGGCGATGTCCCAGTCCCTCGAAATCCGGAAGGTCTTGCTGGAGCGCAGCGCAAGGTGTGGATTTGCGCTGTGTGCCACTGTGGAAGGACACGGCTCCTCACTGCGGAGACACGGCCACCGATCTCCAGGAACGCAAGCCCCCTGCTCCGGCCGCTTCCTCCGCTTCGCCGTACCTAACAAGACGTCTCAACATCATTTGTATGACTGCTCCCGGGTACCTGTGGCGCCTCAAGAGCAACGGATTGCGTTGCTGTATCTCTGCTGTTATTTGTTTCAAGGTCACGAAACCGGCTGATTCTCTCAGCAACTCGCGGCAGGCATCGGTGAGTCCGCGAGTGCGGCGACGAGTTATTCTGTCGGCGGAAAGCATTTGCTGCAGTTCCTGGCCCAGCACTCCCGGGCCAAAAACCTCAGCCAGGCCGGCGACCGTATTCCTGATCACGCCGATTCTGTGCGCGATAGCTGCATGTTCCGTGCGCAGAACCCGGAGCTCCTGCTGAATCCTCCCCACGACGCGCTCAACATCGCCAAAGGCGATGCCGGAAACCTGCACATCAGGTAAATGTCCTGCCGCAACACCGGAACTTGTGGATACAGACTGTGTGCCCATGGTTAACACCCACGTTAGAACTCCCTATTGTTACCACGTCGCAACCGTCGCAGGATTACACTGGGGACGAACTCTCTGGAAACCTCGACCAGCGCGGTCTCCCACGGGACATGCAGGGGACCCGGCCGGCTGTGCAGAGTCTCACGTCTCGCAACAGAGTCTGTTAACAGCACTGTTTCAGTCTGTCAGGAGATCGCCACAGGACTGGGCCCGCCGGCTGCTGTCAATGTACTCAACCGCGAATCGCGCACCTGCGTCCCTGAATTCTTCGAATCCGTCCCCGCGGAATAACCGGTAGCCTGCAGCCGCGTCAAATAATGCAACAAAGGACCATGCCGGCAATCCGATTTCAGACAACGTCAGTGGTAAGCAAGAGCGCCGTCTCCGAAACGGTGAGACGCGTAAACGCGACGGTTCTTGATCTCTTGACCCGGCGCGCAGAAATCAATCGGCGTATCCGCTGTCTTCACCGGGTGGTCCGTGGGCTAAAGGATCTGAACTCGCGTGATCTGGCAACCATCACCACATCCCGGGCAAACACTGAGCGGCCCATAGCAGAAGCAGAGACTCGCGGCAATTGGCTTCGCGAGCATAGCGGCGACCGAAGTCGTTCCCCATCGGCAGGTAGCTCACAACGCATGTTGGCCGGCTTGAGTCGTGCGTGCCGCATCGCGTTGATGGAAGCAGGGGGCGCTGCATGCCTGGATGAGATTCGCGCGCGCATTATTCGCCGGGGATCTTTTTCGTTCACTGATTCCGCATTTGCCAACGCGGCGATGCTTCGTACTCTGCATGCCATGAACGACGCCGGCGAGATTCGCCGCGTGGAAGATGGACCACAATCACGGTGGCAGCGTATCTCTCCGACGGGAGAAATCGATAACTGAAAGCGAATCCGCTCTCGTGGGAA
>DATGHF010000065.1:0-156416 GCA_035308125.1 Candidatus Sulfotelmatobacter sp. | reverse complement strand
CGCCTCTAATTCTCCGTCGGCTCAACCTTCTCCTTAGGCGCAGGCAGCGACTTCGCAGGCTTGCCCTGTTTCGCTGCCGGCACTCCGCCCGAAACCCCGCCCGAGATTCCTTCCTTCGGCCCACCCCGCACCGCAGCTTTCCGAATCTCAATCCCCCCGTGGTCGTTGTTGAGCACCACGTGCGCCGAGGCATTTCCGGACGAGCCACTCACCGAGCCAGTGGCGCTGCCCTTGTCGTCGGCATTGTCCACCTTCAACTCCGGGAAGTCCGACTGAATCTCTCCGTCGCGCGTTCTCGCATCGAGCCGAAAGCCGGATTTCTCGGGCAGGCCCACGTGAATATCGCCCTCGCGGTTGTCGATCTGCAGGTTGCCCAGCGAACGCATCTCCACATCAACGCCGCCATTGTCATCCTGCAGGCGGACATCGCCGGAAACTTCGTCCAGTCGGATGTTCTTCGAGCGCGTGATCAAGTGCAAGGGGCCGGTGACCTCCTCAGCGCGGAGATCGTCGGAATCCAGGCTCAGATCGCCGTCGATCTTGGAAAACTCCATGTCGGTGCGCGAAGACTTGAAAGTAACCGTCTTGGCGATGTGGGAGAGTTTCACGCTCTCCTGGAATTCGCCTTCAAGCTGGGTTGTGCCTTTCACGTCCGCCACCGAGGTTTCGTTGAGGCGGCCTTCGATATGCACATCTCCGGTAACCTGTTCGATTTTTGCCGAGCCTTTCTCCAGGCTCACTTTGAGGTTGCCGGTCACTTCTTCCACGGAAACGTCGCCGTGCTGAACATTGAGATCCAGGTTTCCCTCGCGGCTCACCACGCTGACATCGCCCCGGCGCGACACGACCGAGACGGCGGCCTTGCGCGGCAGAGAAATATCGAGATCGGTCTTGATCGCGTGATCGCCCGATGCCTGCGCCTTCGCGTCCAGCGTGACCAGGCCTCCAATGACGGTGATCGTGGGCTTGGTGTCGCTGTTGTACTTGTCGGCGTCACTTTGGCTGTCCGCACCTACCCGCTTGCGGACCACCACCGTGATCTTGTTGTCATCGGAAGCATGCACAGTGACCGCACCGTCGGGGTCGATCACCTTCAGGCTTGCTCCGGCAGGGAAGTCCTGCTCGAGATGATCGTCGAAGTTATAGGTGTCGCCGAAAATGTTGTTGAAGTCTTCGTCGTCAATATTGAATTCGTCGCGGAGATTGGGCCAGTGCTCGCGGAAACGTTCGGCCTGGGTAGCCATCAACCCGCAGACCACAATCACCACCACCAGCAGCACGCCGCCCGCGCCGATTCCCGCAGGGCGCAGTCCCTCTTTCTGAGCCTGCATGTGCTCGATCAGCTTGATGATTCCCCAGAAGATCAGCAGCACCGGCCAGTAGTGCGCGAACCAGATTCCCAGCCGCGACCATGAGAGCAGGTGCATGTTGCCCAGCAGGAACACAACGCCGAGCACGATCAGTACGAACGGCCCGGCAAAAGAGCGGCGCCGGCGCGGCGGGAGCGGGTTCGGCATATTTTGGTTGGGCACAGGTTGATACGGCGTAGCTTGATTGGGCAATCCTGCGCCAGGCGTTCCAGGTGTCCCGAAGTTAGACATGATTCACCTCGCCCGAAGATGGCGGTGGTTCGGGGTTCGAAGGAGCCTCCGGCGGCGGAGGACTTGGCGGCATGCTCGGCGGTATGCCGGGAGCGATCCGGGCGATGTGACCTTCAGCTGACGCGTTGCTCTGCACCAGCTTCACGACGCCAATCACCAGCAGAATCGCCGGCCACGTACGGTCGAATCCCACGCGTCCGGCGCTGTCCAGCAGGAAAAGCACACCCAGCGTCACCAGCATTGCAGGTCCCATCAGTTTGCGGGTGCGGCAACGTTCGCAGACGCAGTACGGTCGGTTGGACGCGATCAGTCCCCAGTTCTTGGCAAAGATCCATCCGCCTAGAGCGATCAGCAGCAGTGGCCAGAAACGGTGCAGGCCAAACTCGAACAGCCCCGCGGTATGCAGCAGGAAAAGCACGCCCAGGCCGATCAGAATCACGGCGCCGGTCGGAACCTTGGTAGCGTCGACTTTCTCTCCTGCGCCAAACGTCTGCGCCAGGCCAAAAGGATCCGGCGCTGGCTGGCCCATCTGCACTGCCTTGGCGGTGCGCACGGCGTCGATGATCTGGTAGAAGTAGAAAAAGCCGAGCGAGATGCCCAGCACCATATCCACATACCAGGGCAGATTCGAGCTCAAGCCCACGATCATCAATACGAAAATCACCAGATGCGAAAGTCCCTTCGCGTATTGCGAGCAGTAAACCGCTCCCACGCCAAACGGGAAAAATCCAGCGAGAATGCCCGCTACAGCAGGGTTCGGGCCAGAGGTGGGTCCGGGTGGAACCTTTACTCCCAGACCCTGATCCATGAATTGCTGGTAGCCCGTCTGGGGCGGGGGCGTTGGCACCGGGGTGAATCCCGCGGCCGGGGTTGTGCCATCAAGGCGTGCTGCGAGACAAGACTCGCAGTAAATGACTCCGCGGACATCGCGGGTGCAGGTGCTGCACAGCGGCTTGCCGCAAGTGCGGCAAAATGCCATGGCTGCAGCATCGTTGTGATTGGCGCAGTTCATGATACGAACCTCCTGTACGTGGTCACCGACACTACAGGCAGATCGTCGCCTTGCAGAAAGTTGCTTTGCAAAGCTTGGACAGACGGACCTAGAGGAGCGCTGGCGAGAATCAGATGGTTTTCCGTCTCGCTGTAATTGCGCTCCTGCTTCTGTTCGGGCTCCTTGCTGGTGTCGTTCTT
This sequence comes from Candidatus Sulfotelmatobacter sp., assembly GCA_035308125.1. Lineage (GTDB taxonomy): Bacteria > Acidobacteriota > Terriglobia > Terriglobales > Acidobacteriaceae > Sulfotelmatobacter. The sequence continues at coordinate 153,624 of DATGHF010000065.1, read as the reverse complement.
ATGGTCTTTCGACTTGGCCGGACCCGGCTCGGCAGGGGTGACTTTCTGTTTGAATTCGCGCACGCGCGATTCCACCTCATACACGAACCGGATGTTCTCGTAATACCGCACTACGCGGGCCTGCGTCATGTTGTAGGAGTGGCGCAGAGCCGCCGGACGCAAGCTGATCTGGCGCACATCGGCCGGTTTGACCCCGAGAACGGTCAGGCCCACCGACAGCGCGAAGAACGCCATGCCAAATGACATGGCAAACCTGGGCTGCCGGATGGTTCCCCATACCGGCTCGGCTATGCCGGAAGCCCACGCCTGCACCCGCTCCAGCCACGAAACCCGCGGCTGAGTTGTGAGCACAGGCGCGCGCAGGCGATTGCTTGCGATCCCCGTAGTCGATGCCAGGACGTTCTCGACCAATCCGGCTGGAGGCTCCACCTCCGTGAGAGACTTCAGCCAGTTTCGGCCTGCCTCGGCTTCCACGAACAGCGCTCCGCAGTTGGAGCAAGACTGCGCGTGGGCCCGGAAGCCTTCGAGCTTCGCGCCGCTCAGGACACCATCCATCATGTCCGCGAGCAAGGCGTCGAACTCGTTGCAAATCATTCCGTTACTGGTCTTTTCCTGCTTGTGATCTGGCATCACATCACCTGCCTATAGGTACGTTGTAACAGGCGAGCAAGTTCCGCTCGGCCTCGATTTATTCTGGATTTCACAGTACCCTCCGGAACCTTCAAAACGGTGGCAATTTCGCGATAGTCCATATCCTGCAAGTCCCTTAGAATCACTGCTTCACGGAGCTCCGGGGAAAGCCTGCTCAGGGCCGCATGCACAGTTTCACTCACCTCGCGGCTGCGTACGTGGGCGTCTGGGGGCGCGGATTGGTCCTGGATTTGCTCACTGAGGGGCAGAGCGTCCTCGTGCTCGGATGTAGCGTCGATTGAGTCAGTTAGGCGTTGCTGCTTGCCTTTGCGGAAGTGATCGACCAGCAGATTGCGGGTAATCGTCGTCACCCACGTGGCAAATGCGCCTTTGGTGTGGTCGTAGCTGGAAAGCGTGCGGTACATCTTGATGAAGACCTCCTGCGTGAGATCCTCGGCATCATCGCCCGATCCCGCGAAACGATAGCAGATGTTATAGATACGCCGGTTGTAGGTGCGCACGATTTCCTCCCAGGCCACGCCATCGCCGGCAATACACCGGCGCACCAGCATCGCAACGACCTGGATGTCTTCCACCCGTTACTCCCCGGAACTGCCGGCTGTTTCTTCTGACTGAGATTCCGGCCTGGATTCACGAGACCTCACCAGGCCATCACCACAAGACAGTACGACATTGTGGGCCATGGAGTTCGCAGCCAATCCGAACATGAGTCGTGAAACAGGGCATTGTAGCAGCGGAGGTTCTTCATTTACTGGGCACCATGCCCCGGCGTCTGGGAAATAACATTTGCAAACTCATGCAAGTCGATCCTGAGTACGCCAAGGTTGCTTCACTAAAGTCACCAAGTCGTTAACGTTTTTCGAGGCTGCGATGGCTACAAAGCAAAATAAAATGGGTTTACACATCTGACATTCTGCGGCAGAGCCTGCCTGACATCGGGACTTTGCTGCGCACTCCTGGCTGGGTAAGTTTCGGGTTACTTGGGGAGAAGACAAATCATGCAACGGGTTACTTGGGGAGAAGACAAATCATGCAAAATGAATGGAAGCAAAGCCTGCGGACGTTGTGCGCTCTGGTCGCGCTGGCGCTGCTCGTGATGGTACTGCCGCTGCGCGCGGCCGCACAGGACGATGACGACGATCCGCCGGGACGCGCGGCGCGGCTTGGATACATCGAAGGATCTGTATCTTTTCAACCCGCCGGCGAGTCCGAGTGGGTGGAGGCGATGCCGAACCGGCCGATGACGACCGGCGACCAGCTCTGGGTCGATCGCGATTCGCGCGCGGAGGTGGAACTGGGCTCGGCTTCGGTTTACCTCAACGGCCACACCGGTTTTTCTTTCCTTAACCTGGATGACAGGACCATTCAGATCCAGCTCAGCTCGGGGGCGATCTCGCTGCGGGTGCGGCGACTGGACGACGCCGATGTAGTGGAGGTCGACACTCCCAATCAGGCATTTTCCATTTTCCGGCCTGGAAGATACAGGATCGAGGCGAGCGAAGATGGTTCCTACACCGTGGTTACGGTCCGCGAAGGGGAGGGAGAATCCTCGGGCAACGATCAGAGTTATACCGTGCACCAGGGCCAGCGCGCGACGTTCAGCGGCACGGACCGGCTGAGGGCGGACGTGGAACAAGCCGGGGAAGATCTTGACGACTTCGATCAATGGAGCTTTCGGCGGGATCGCCGTTTTGAGGACTCTCCTTCAGCCCGCTATGTTTCGCGAGATGTGGTGGGAGCGGAAGATCTCGGCGATTATGGCGACTGGCGTCCTTCGCCCGAGTACGGCGCGGTGTGGTATCCGCGGGTAGATGCGGGCTGGGCTCCGTATCATGCGGGGCATTGGGCCTGGGTCGATCCCTGGGGATGGACCTGGGTGGATGATGCACCGTGGGGTTACGCGCCATTCCACTACGGCCGCTGGGCATTCGTAGAGGGCCGTTGGGGCTGGGTGCCGGGACCGATCGAGAGCCGGCCGGTGTACGCTCCGGCGCTGGTGGTGTTCGTGGGCGGAGGCGGTCCGGGGATGGGCGGGAACGTGGCGTGGTTTGCGCTGGGACCGCGCGAAGTCTATGTTCCGTCGTATCACGTGAGCGCGGCGTATGTGAACCGGGTCAACATCAGCAACACGGTGGTGACTCAGACCACGATCACCAACGTTTACAACACGACTGTCATCAACACCAGGAATACGACGGTGGTGAACGTAACCTATGCCAACCGGAACGTTTCGGGTGCCGTGACCGCGGTGCCGCAGCAGGCGTTTGCCGGCGGGCAATCTGTAGCGCACGCGGCTGTGCCCGTGACGCGGCAGCAGCTTGCGGCAGCTTCCATCAGCGCACGGGTGGCGGTTGCGCCGTCGCGTGGCGCAGTCGTAGGAGTTCATGTTGGAGCGGCGGTTCACGTGGCGGCGCCTCCGGCGGCCGTGATGAATCGTCAGGTGATCGCGAGGCAGGCCCCGCCACCGGCGCCGGTATCGTTTGCGGTGAAACAACAGGCGCTGGCGGCGCATCCGGGCCAGCCTGTGGCGCGGCAGGAGATGCAGAGGATCCGTCCGGCGAACTCGGGGGCGCAGCCCATGGTAAGGCAGGTGCCTGCGAGCGCGAATGCGGGCCGGCCGGGAAATTCGCCGGCGGCGAATCGTCCGCAGATGAATCGGCCGGCGATGAATCAACCCGCAATGAATCAGCCTGCCGTGAACCGTCCGTCGCAGATGCAGCAGAACGCGCCGGTCGAGAACGCGCGTCCGGCGGAAACGCCGGCGGCCAGGCCCGGAACCGCGAATGTGGGACGGCCGGTAAATCAGCCGGGAAATTCGCCGGCGGCAAATCATCCGCAGCCGAATCAGCCTGCAATGAATCAACCGACGATGAGGCAACCTGCAATGAGTCAACCTGCGGTGAACCGTCCATCGGAGCCGAGCCGGCAAGTCGAATCGCCGGCACGGAATGAACGCCCGATGAATGAGCATCCGGCGGCGGTGCAACCGGTAAGTCACACCCCGGCAGCTCCCGCGGCGCAGCCGAAGGCGGTCGAGGCGGCCAGGCCGCAGAATCCGGCGCCTGCTGCGCATCCGCAACAGAGCGCACCGCAACCGGCAGCGCGGCCAGCACAACCGGCGCAGCATCCTCAAACTCAACCAGCGGCGAAGCCGCAGGCGGCCGATGCGAAAAAGCATCCGAACGATCCTGCAAAGAAACCGTAAGCTCGTTCGCCAGCACGGAGAACAGTCATCAAGCGGGTGCCCTGAATTTTGGGCACCCGTTTTTTCGTCAGCCCCATGACTGATACCTGCCGTTAAAGACGCCCGCCCTTCTTAATCTGCTGTTAACACTCGCCTGCTACGATCGAATTGGATCGAGATACCTTTGCGGAGGTGTTTATGATTCCCATCTCTTCCATCACTGCTGGCGCCATTTCTGGCGGGTTTGCTTGGTCGCGAAGCGGCAGCGGATACCAGCTCAAACTTAACGATAAAGTTGTGGGATCGTTGCGCAGGACCAGCTTCTGGTCGGCGGATCACGAAGCCGAATCCAGTTACGGGCAGTGGAAGTTTTGCCGCGGCGGCACGCTGGGAACCGGAGCGCAGATCCTGGATGCATCGAACCTGCGTGTTGCCACTTTCAAACAAAGCTGGGGCGGCGCAGGTAGCTTGACCTTCGCGGATGGACAAACATTTCGCATTGTCGCGAAGGGCTGCTGGCGGCCGGTCTGGAACGTGACTGCGGCAGATGGACAGGCTGCCTTGCAGATCCGGACACGAGATAGAGCCGTCGAAATCGAAAAACAAACGGTTCTGCAAGAGAGCCGTTTACTGCTGCTGGTGCTGTTCGTTTTTTACCGCATGCAGCAGGCGGAACAGGACGGCGCGGTCGCGGCTATGGTGGCGGGGATTTCGTAGGACGAGGGTGCCCGACTCGAAAATGGGTGCCCATCCTTTGCGCTTTTTGCAACGGGTGGGCATTCTCGGGCCTTGTCTTAAATAGCAGCAACACAGTGTTTAAGATACTACCCATTCTCGCAGGTTGCCGCCGCCCGATACCGTCTTCCTGTCCCGCCTCCCAAAAGTTGTGCCGATAGGTAAACCCAGCGCTTCCAGCAGCTGCGCGTCCCCCCCTTGCAAAAAACGCAAGGATGGGGCACCCGGCCGTTGAGCCACGTCTCTTCCACTTCACCGTAACCGGTGTTCTTCGAATCTCCGGTGGAGTCGAACGAAACCTTGAGGGTGAACGCAGCCATGCCGGGCAGGTGCAGGGCGCTGTTCTGGCGCGCGCCTTCGAGCAGATTCAGAAGCAGGGCGCGCTTCTCCGGCGTGTCCGGAACAACCGTGGGGCCCGTCGCGAGCTCCAGCGGATCATAGGGTAGCGGCGCAACTTTCGGAGCCGTCGCAGCCGATTGCGAGTAGGCGTAAGCGGCGAGAAGCAGTGTAAACAGCGCGATACGCGAGGGCCGGAAGGACATAAGGCACACTCCAGCGGACGTTGGAAAAATGGTAGCGCGAGCAGTTGAGGAAAACGAGACCGGATGAACCCGGGTGGTGGCTCAATTTGAATCTCTCTGCGCCCTTCGAGGTTTTCCTTTGCGAACTCTGCGGTCAAAGGGTCTTGTTCCTGGGCAAATCGAAAGACTTTAACCGCAGAGTGCGCGAAGAAAATCCGCAGAGAACACAGAGAGATTCAAATTCCAGCCACCGCCTGAGCCTGTCCCTCCGCCTACTCGCTCGTGAAGTAGTCCACGGTGACGGGATTTTCGAAGAGCGAGTAATCGCGGGTGACTACGGTGATGCCGCTGTCGGTGACGAAGTAGCGTTGGCGGTCGGCTTCGGCGTCGTAGCCGATGGCGGTGCCTTCAGGCACGTGCACGTCGCGGTCAAGGATGGCGCGGCGGATGCGGCAACGGCGTCCCACGCTAACGTGGGAGAACAGGATGCAGTCGTCGACTTCGGAGTAGGAATTCACGCGCACGTCCGGCGACAGAACGGAATTCTTTACCGACCCGCCGGAAACGATGCAGCCGTGGGAGACGATGGAATCGACCGCCATGCCGGTGCGTCCGGCTTCGGCGAACACAAACTTGGCCGGCGGATACTGGCGCTGGTGGGTGCGGATGGGCCACTCTTCGTCGTACAGGTTGAAGATGGGCGACACCGAAATGATATCCATGTTGGCTTCGTAATAGGCCTCGAGCGTGCCCACGTCGCGCCAGTAGTGCGCCTCTTTCTTGTTCTCGTCGACGAAGTCGTAGGCAAACACGCGGTAATCGCCCACCATCTTGGGCAGAATGTCTTTTCCGAAATCGTGGCTGGAGGTTGCGTCTTCGGCGTCCTTGAGCAGCAGGGGAATCAGCACGTCGGCGTTGAAGAGATAAACCCCCATCGACGCCGAAACCTTGGCCGGATTCAGGGCGGATCGCAACTCCGTGGTTTTGGGTTTTTCCTGGAAGCCGTTGATGCGGCCGTCTTTGTCCACGTCGACCACGCCGAAGCGGAAAGTTTCTTCCGGGTCGATCTGAATCGTGGCGAGAGTCACATCGGCGGCGGAATCACTGTGCTGCCGCATCATCTTGCCGTAATCCATTTTGTAGATGTGATCGCCGGAGAGAATCAGCACGTGCTTGGGCTGCTCGGAGCCGATGGAATAAATATTCTGATACACGGCGTCGGCGGTGCCCTGGTACCACTGGTCGCTGACGCGCTTCATGGGCGGGAGAACCTCGACGAATTCTCCGACTTCGCGGCCCAGAATGTTCCAGCCTTCGCGGATGTGGCGGTTCAGCGAGAGCGCTTTGTACTGGGTGAGGATGTAGATGCGGCGCAGATCGGAGTTCAGGCAGTTGGAGAGCGTGATGTCGATGATGCGGTAAATGCCGCCGAAGGTGACGGCAGGCTTGGCCCGATCGCGAGTGAGAGGATAGAGGCGCTCTCCGGCGCCGCCTGCGAGAAGGACTCCGAGAGTGTCTTTCATCGACATCGAAGCACCCTTGAAAAACAGTAGATGGTAGCACAGGCGGGGAGGGTTGCCGTGCGGTCCCCGTGTAAAGGTTCGTATAATGCCAGCGATACGGTGGACGGTGCGGGATGCCTGAGAAGAGAATCAAGAGACCGAAGGCAGCGAGGAACTCGAGAACCCAGAGCGGTGACCGCACTTTGGGAATGGATCGCGGGATTACGCGGCGTGATTTTCTTAACGCTACGCTGCTGGCTTCGGGCGGGCTGCTGCTGAATTCAAGGTCTCCGGCGGAACTGCTGGCGGCGCAGAAAACGGCGCAAGAGAAAGAGTCGGGAGACGACTGGACCGGCTACGGCGGCGTCGGCGACTACGCCAATTCCAACGGCAATACACGAGCCGTTCTGGAAGCGGGCCACCAGATTCGCGACGGATTATTTGAAGGCCAGGTCGCCGGGGTGGTCGATACCGGTGAAACTTATGATCTTGTTGTAGTGGGTGGCGGCATCAGCGGACTGGCTGCAGCGCTGATTTTTCAGCGGCAGGCGGGCAAGGGCAAGGGTTGCCTGGTGCTCGACAACCATCCCATCTTCGGCGGCGAGGCCAAACGCAACGAATTTCTGGTGGATGGTCACCGGCTGACCGCGCATCAGGGGTCGGCACTATTTCAGGTGAATTATCCCCACAGCTTTATCGAGCGCTTCTACGAATCCATCGGGCTGGAGAAACCGCGGCTCGAATATCAGAAGTGGGCCGGGCCTGACCCTGAGGTACCGCTTACCACTACGCCATATTTGGGTTCGGCTCCTTACGGACTCTACTTCGGAGCGAAATTCGGGCAGCCGCAAGGGGTGTGGCTGACCGATCCCTGGGGCAAGAAATTGGAAGGGGCTCCGATTTCCGCGACGGCGCGGGAAGAGTTGTTGAAGTCTCAATCGTCCAGCTCAGCGCAAGCGCCGCGCTACCGGGGTGACGCCATCTCGCGCCGGCTCGACACGATTACGCTCGAAGACCACATCATGGAGAGTCGCGGCATCAGCCGCGAAACCGTCCGAGCATTTCTCTCGCCCGACGAAGGCTCAGCCTTCGGGCTGGGCCCCGACGCGCTTTCCGGCTACACCGCCTATGCCTTCGATGGCTTCGGCGGATTGGCCGACCCGGAGCCGCAGATGTTTCCTGACGGCAACAGCGGCATCGCACGCCTGATCGTGAAGACCATGATTCCGGAATCGATTGCCGGCGAGCGCACGCTGGAAAACGTCTGCCGGAACCGCGCGAATTTTGCCGCTCTCGACCGGGCCGGGGCAGCCGCGCGAATTCGCCTGGACTCGACTGCCGTCTGGGTAAAACACGACGGCGAGCCGGAGAAGTCAGAGTCTGTCACCGTCGTCTACACGCGTGGCGAAAAAAACTACCGAGTGAAGGCCCGTTCGGTGATTATGGCCGGCGGCAGCTGGACCACGAAACACATTGTTCGCGATCTTCCCGACGATCGCAAAGAGGCCTATGCGCAGTTTTATCGCTCTCCCTGCATGCTGGCCAACGTAGCCGTCCGCAACTGGAGATTCCTCTACAAGATGGGGATTTCCGGCTGCCAGTGGTTCGAGGGCCTCGGAACTTATCTGCAAATCCGCAAACTGGCCCTTTGCGGCACCGATTCGCCCACCATTGGACCCGATTCCCCGGTGGTGCTCACGATAAAGGTTGTGTACTCCCATCCGGGGCACACCGCGGAAGAACAGGGCCACATCGGTCGCGCGGAAATGATTTCGACTCCGTTCCGCGAATACGAGCGCCAGATTCGGCAACAGTTTACCGAGATGTTCGCGCGTTCGGGCTTCGATGCTTCCCGCGATATCGCCGGGATCATTCTGAACCGCTGGGGGCACGCCTACGCCAGCCCGGCTCCCGGATTTTACTTCGGCAAAGATGGCAAGCCCGCGCCGGGGGATGTCCTTCGAGCCGCCCCGTTTGGAAGAATCGCCTTCGCGAATGTGGATCTCTCCGGAATGCCCGATCACAAATCTTCAATTCTCGAGGGAAATCGGGCAGTGGAGCAGGTATTGGATCAGGTGCTGAGGGATTGAGGGGCCTGGGCGTCACTCAAAGCGATATCGGAGAGCCTCTGCGACGGCTCGATATCCAATTCGCCGGTAGATGGAATTTGATGTGGGATTCCCTAGGTCAGTGTAGAGGATGCAGCGATATCCAGCATCACGCAGCCGTCTCGAAAGAGCGTGAACGCACGCCGCCGCGTAACCATGTTTCCGTTTTTCTGGGGGCGTATATACGCCCGACAGGCGGACGACTCCATCTACCGGCTCGCGGGCAACAGCCATAGAGACTGTTTCTCCGTTTCGATGCCACAGCCACAATTGTCCGGCCGCCAACCCTCGATCCACACGCAGTTCGGTATCGTCGGCAGACTCCCCAATTTCATGCTGGAAAGCACGGGTCCAGAGAACCATCAAGCCGCGATCTTTCGGACCTGCCTGCCGTAACGTGCCTTCGATATCGGGAACTTCTCTGACCTCCAGAAGCTCATAAAGGCGGTTCCCCTGGAAAGGCGTGGCTGCCGATTTGGAACGCTCGCTCCATTGGCCCGAGAAAATCGCCGCCGTCGCCGCCTCGCCGTTGACTCCTGGCAGAGCGATGCCCGCATCCTCAATCGCATCGGCCATTGCCGTCGCTACCGGCGGTTCCATCGGTGTCAGGGTCGCTGGGAATGTCAGGGGCGACTGCAGTACAACGCCAACAACGTCTTCCCTTTGAATTGCCATCCAATAGCGGCCCGGATCGCCTTGTGCAACGCGCGCGTGCAGGATGGAGAGAACCAGATTGTGGAGAACCGGTTGCGAGGAAAGGAAAACTCCCGCCCTGCTCAAAACGAACGCAGGATCTTCACTGAACACCACCTTGGGTTCCATTTGGGAGATTTTACTTGGTTTGGAGCGCAGGTCTGAATGGGTTCATGGGCAGGTGCGCAATCCGGAGCGGGTCCCGGGCCAACCTTAGCGAACTCGAAAGAGGCGGCTATCCCCCAATGAGCATCTCCCAAACAAACCCCTGTTAAATCGGCGACTTACTTTTCTTCGACCTTGATGCGCAGCGATTTCAGAAATTTCAAATCCTGATCGTTGACTTTGAATTCGGGATTGGTCGAGATGGTGGTGACCAGCGAGGTTTTATCCGACGGCTTTTCCCCCTGCTTGCTCACGCCGATAGTGGCTTCGAGGACCAGGAAGATGTCGTATCCGCCTTCTTTGATGCGGGAAACGACCTCGGCGATCTCTTCCGAGTCGGAAAGCGATTCGTTGATGGCTTCGCCGAGTTCTTTCATGAGTTGCTTGAGTTGCTGGTCCACTAGGTCCCCCTGGCCGGGCCACGGCCTCACCACTTGGATGCCCTGGGCGGAGGAACGGTTCGCCGTCCCGGCTCAGTTGCGACATTGTAGCGCCGCAGGCTGTTAAAATCGAGGCCGTGAATCACATTTCTGCCGCACGGAAGTTGGGGGCAGCCACACGGGTCGCGGGGCAGCTATTCACCGAGAAATCCGCGCGCAGCCGCGCCTGGAGCGCGATCCTGCAGGCGGCGGGTACAACCGCGCGGTCTTTCGGCCACGTGCTCCACCTGTTGTGGCTGGAAGTGACTGGCGCGGTGTTTCTGGCCATGGCCGCGATGGGCGGCGTCGCCCTGGCGCGCGAATATATGAAGTACGAGGCGGGGCGCGCGACGGCCGGCCGCGTTCTGATCGCCGTTCTCTTTACGCTGACTTTCGCGTGGTTTGGCGTGACTTCGTTCTGGAGGGTGAGAAGGAAGGCGAGAGAGCGTCGTTGAAGGTCGTCCGTTGTATGGGCGAAGCAGTGACAAAATGGCCAACAAAATCAAAGCCGCGCCCGACCGCCAAGTAAGAGAGGAGTCGCCGGTTGAGACTTCCTCGCACATTTCGGTGAACCCGCTCTACACCCCGGCCGATCTTAAAGGTTCCGACTACGAAAGTGAAATCGGCTATCCCGGCGAATATCCCTTCACGCGCGGCGTGCAAGCCACGATGTACCGCGGCCGGCTGTGGACCATGCGGCAATACGCGGGCATGGGCGACGCCGAGGAATCGAACAAGCGCTATAAATATTTGCTGGCCAACGGCACTACGGGGCTTTCGGTGGCGTTCGACCTCCCCACGCAGATCGGAATGGATTCGGACCATACGCTGGCCGCTGGCGAAGTGGGCAAGGTAGGCGTGGCCATTGACTCGATCGAGGACATGCAGCGCCTTTTCGATGGCATCGAACTGACGAAGATTTCTACCTCGATGACCATCAATTCGACGGCGTCGATCCTGCTGGCCTTGTACGTGGCTGTGGCGCGGCGGCAAGGTGCGGACATCCGCAAGCTGTCAGGCACGGTGCAGAATGATGTGCTCAAGGAATACATCGCGCGCGGAACGTATATTTATCCGCCGCAGCAGGCCATGCGCGTGGTCACCGACATGTTTGCCTGGACGAACCAGAACGTTCCCGAGTGGAACACGATTTCGATTTCCGGCTATCACATGCGCGAAGCCGGGTCCACGGCGGTTCAGGAAGTGGCATTTACCCTCGGGAACGGCATGGCCTATGTCGAGGCGGCGATCAAGGCCGGGCTCGACGTGGACCAGTTCGCTCCCCGGCTTTCTTTTTTCTTTAACGCCCACAGCAATTTCCTGGAAGAAGTGGCGAAGTTCCGCGCGGCGCGAAGAATGTGGGCACGCATCATGCGCGAACATTTCAAGGCGAAGAATCCGCGGTCGTGGATGCTGCGTTTTCATACGCAGACCGCGGGTTCGACGCTGACGGCGCAACAACCGGAAAATAATATTGTGCGCACGGCGATTCAGGCACTGGCGGCGGTGCTCGGCGGAACGCAGTCTCTGCACACCAACGGCTACGACGAAGCGCTGGCTCTGCCCACCGAGCAGGCGGCGCGCATCGCGCTGCGCACGCAGCAAGTGATTGCCTATGAATCAGGGGCGGCGCAGACCATCGATCCGCTGGCCGGCTCGTATTACGTTGAATCGCTGACCAACGAGATCGAAAAGCGTGCGGCGGAGTATCTGGGCAAAATTGAAGTTCTCGGCGGGATGCTGAAAGCCGTCGAGCGCGGCTTCGTGCAGCAGGAAATCCAGAACGCAGCGTATGAATATCAACAGTCCGTGGATCAGGGGCACGCGATCGTAGTGGGAGTGAACCGCTTTGAAGTGGGAGAAGAAAAACCGATTCCGATTCAGCGCATCGATCCCGCGCTGGAGCCGAGGCAGGTGGAGCGGACGCGCGCGCTGCGGGCTAAACGCGACAAAGCGCCGTGGGGCGCCGCCCTGAAGAGTGTTGAGGACGCGGCGCGTTCCGGCGCGAACGTGATGCCGCGAATTCTGACGGCGGTCGAGGCCTACGCCACGGTCGGCGAAATTTCCGACACCATGAGAAAAGTATTCGGCGAGTACAAGGAAGCGGTGGTGATCTGAAGCGACGTTTTCGAACGACACTACAGGCGACACCCAGGACGTTATTTAGCTCGACGTCTTATAGTCGCAAGCCTTGCGGCAAGGCTCGCAATACATGAGCCCATCCTGGCAGAGGCGCACGTCGTCGAGCGAAGTCTGGCACAAGCAACAGAACTTTTCGCACTCGCACGAGTTTTCTGGCTTCTCGCACTGCGCGCATAAGTACTTTCCGGCACCGGTTGCGGTGGACATCGATTCACCCCGATAGCCTTACTCTAGCGCTCCCAGGGACGCGCCGAAACGTCACCTTGGTAATCAGTGCGCCCCATGACCTGAACCCTTGAGTGTGATTGCGATCACACCGCGATAGCGAATCCAGCGCAGCCATGTGATATTCGGGACCCTGCGCGAAGGCCTTCTTCGCGTCCTCTGCGGTTTTTCTTCGCGATCCTGGCGGTTAAAGGCTCTTGCGACGACACCACTGCCTGCCACAAGCCGAGCCGCGTTCCAACCTCTCTGCCATATAATTCCGAGCAATGACCTTCGAACATCTGCTGGATGGTGCGGAGATCCTCGCGCACAGCGGGAACCCGGATGTGAGTAGTGTGGAATACGACTCCCGGCGAGTGAAACCCGGATGCCTGTTCGTGGCCATGCGCGGCGAAACCTCCGATGGCAATCGTTTCATCGACAACGCCATCCAGTCAGCAGCCGTGGCTGTGGTCACCGATTCGCCCACCGAAAAGCCGCGCGAAGGCGTGGCTTGGGCACTCGTGCCCCACGGCCGGCGGGCCTTGGCGCGGGTGAGCGCAAACTTCTACAAGAAGCCGGCCGAGCGCATCGCGGTTACTGGCATTACAGGCACGAACGGAAAAAGCACCACCGCGTTTCTGGTGGAGTCGATTTTTACGGCCGCCAAACGCAAGAGCGCTCTCATCGGCACCATCGAATATCACGTGGCCGGCAAAGTTCTACCCGCGCCCCACACCACGCCCGAGTCGCTGGAACTGAATCGCATCCTGCATGACGCCCTGGCGCAGGGCGCGACCGACGCGGTCATGGAAGTTTCCTCGCACGCCCTCGCCCAGGAGCGCGTGTATGGCGTGCCCTTCGACGTGGCCGTGTTCACCAATCTCACGCGCGACCATCTCGACTATCACGTGACGATGGAGCAATATTTCGCAGCCAAGCGCGTACTCTTCGAGGGCTGCGGCACGGACGCTCCCCGCGCCGCCGTCACCAATCTCGACGACGAGTACGGCGTCAAACTGGCCGAGTTCAGCCGCAAGCGCAGTTCACTCGTACTTCGCTATGGATGGGAACGCGGCGATTTCCATGCCGCCCGAATCGACATCACTCCGCGGGGCACGCGCTTCGACCTGGTGACGCCTGGCGACACCATCCCCTTGTTTTCTCCGCTGATCGGGCGGGTGAATGTCTACAACGTCCTCGCCGCCGCAGCAGCCTGTTACGCGCGCAACTGCGATGCCTCTGCTATCGCGCGCGGCGTCGGGCAACTCACGCACGTTCCGGGAAGATTTCAGCGCGTCGATTGTGGACAGCCCTTCACTGTTGTCGTCGACTACGCGCATACCGACGATGCCCTGCGTAACCTGACGGCTCTGGCCCGCGAGTTCGTGACCCGTGCCGGAATGAAGGCGCGCGTGCTGACGGTGTTCGGCTGCGGCGGAGATCGCGATCGAACCAAGCGTCCGCTGATGGGTGAAGCCGCCGGACGCGGCAGCGATTTTGTCGTGCTCACTTCCGACAATCCTCGCAGCGAAGATCCGCTGGCCATTATCAACGACGCGCTGGTTGGGCTGCAGCGAACCGGCACGAAATACAGCGTAGAGCCCGACCGCCGCAAGGCGATCGCGCTCGCCATCGCCGAAGCCCGTCCCGGCGACATTGTGCTTCTCGCCGGAAAAGGCCATGAGAGAGTCCAGGTCACGCGCGAGGGCTCGCGTCCCTTCGACGACGTGGCAGTCGCGTGTGAGGTGCTGCGAGCCGCGGGGTTTTCGCCAGACGCCGCTGAGTCCGGCGCGGGAACAGAAGCGTCTGCGAAAAAAGCATTGGAGAACAATGCGTTGGAGAACGATGCATTGGAGAGCGAATCATGATCCTGGCACTCTCCAAGATCGCTGAGTTCCTCGCCGCCACCAGCGATTTTCCGCGCGGCGTTTCGAGCGATCTGGTCGCGCAAGCTTATTCCATCGACTCGCGAACCATCGGTCCCGGGCAACTTTTTTTCGCCGTGAAAGGCGAGCGCCTCGACGGCCATGACTTCGTCTCTGCCGCTCTCGAAAAGGGCGCAGTCGCCGCCGTGGTGCGAAAGGACCAACTGCACCGTTACCCGCCGCAATCTGCTCTCCTGGCCGTCGACGACACGCTTGTCGCCTTGCAAACTCTAGCGACCGCAGTCCGCAAGCTCTGGGGCAAGCCGCTGGTTGGAGTCACCGGCTCGGCGGGAAAGACCACAACCAAAGAAGCCATCGCCCACGTGCTGGCAACGCGCTTTCGCGTGCTCAAATCGGAAGGCAATTTCAATAATCATTTCGGCCTGCCGCTGATGCTGCTCAAGCTCGAGCCGCAGCATGACCTGGCCGTCATCGAAATGGGCATGTCGCATGCCGGCGAGATTCGAGCGTTAGCGAAAATTGCGCAGCCGGAAATCGGCGTGGTCACCAACGTCGCTCCTGTGCACCTGGAATTCTTCGACTCCCTTGCTGGCATCGCGCGCGCGAAATACGAGTTGATCGAATCCTTGCCGCCGAGTGGAACGGCCATCCTGAACGCGGACGACGAATATGTTTCACAGTTCGGCCGCGACTTCCGCGGCAAAGTCGTTCTCTATGGCTCGCAGCCTGCCGCCGCTGTGCGCGCGGAAAATATGTCGGCGAAGGGAACCGGGGGTTCGGATTTCGATGTGGTGATCGGCAGCGCCCGCGCGCGCGCCCGCCTGCCACTGGTGGGGTGGCACAATGTTCTCAACGCGCTGGCCGCAGTCGCCGTGGGCGTGGATCGCGGCCTGAAGCTTACGGAGGCCGTGGACGCGCTGGCCACGCTCGCTCCCGCCGACAAGCGCGGACAAGTTGTCCAACTGGGTAACATCACCGTGGTCAACGATTGCTACAATTCCAATCCGAAGGCGCTCCACGCCATGGTGGACGCATTGGCCGCGATGCCCGCGCGCCGCCGCATCGTGGTCGCCGGCGAAATGCTGGAACTGGGAACGGCGGGTGAGGACCTGCATCGCCAGGCCGGCCGTCACATGGCGGAGAAAAAAATTGACGCGCTGGTCGGAGTGCGCGGTTTGGCGCAAGCCACGGTGGAGGCGGCAGAGCAAGCGGGAGTGCGAGCGAAATTTGTCGCCACGCCGGAAGAAGCCGGCGAGTGGCTGGCGCAGGAAACGCGAGACGGCGATGTAGTTCTGTTGAAAGCCTCGCGTGGCGTCAAGCTGGAAAAAGCTTTGGAAACGTGGAAGGCGGCCCTCAAGGGCTGAAGCCCGCGGAATTGCAGGGGAGAAACGGCTCGGCTGAAGCCGCGCCCTTCCCGAGTTTGCCACGGCTGAAGGCTGATGGCTCAAAGCTGACAGCGGTAATTCGGAGGCTGATTGCTCTACTGGTTGTTGTTCCTGAAACTGCAGCACTACTTTCCGCCGTTCCGCATTTTCCGTTACGTCACGTTCCGCACTGCGTTCGCCAGCCTCACCGCTCTGTTCACCGCGCTCATCGTGGGCCCCATGGTGATCAACCGCCTGCGCGAATTCCAGATTGGGCAATACATCCGCGAAGAGGGTCCCAAGGCGCATCAGAAAAAAGCGGGCACGCCTACCATGGGCGGCCTGCTGATCGTGATCGCCATCGTCGTGCCCACGCTGTTGTGGGCCGACCTGAGCAACCGTTTCGTATGGATCGCCGTGCTCGCCACCTGCGCTTACGCGGCGATCGGTTTCGCTGACGACTACACCAAAGTAGCGCATCGCCGCAACCTGGGCCTGACGGCGCGGCAGAAACTTGGGCTGCAGTTTGCCACCGGCATTTTGATTGCCGTGGCGCTGATTGCCATGCAGACCTATGGCATGTATTCCACCAAACTGATCGTTCCATTCTTCAAGCAGTTTCATCCCGACCTGGTAATTGGAACACTCGAGCGGCATCCTCATCTCTGGCCGCTGGCATTTCTTCCGTTTATCGTTTTCGTAGCCCTGGTAATTGTGTTTTCCAGCAACGCCGTCAATCTCACCGACGGACTGGACGGCCTCGCCATCGGCTGCACCGTGATTGCGGCCGGAGCGCTGGCGGTGCTCACCTACGTAAGCGGCCACGCCACCTTCGCGACCTATCTCGAACTGCAGCGCATGCCCCAGGTTGCCGAGCTGACAATTTTCTGCGGAGCAATGGTAGGCTCGTCCATCGGATTCCTGTGGTACAACGCTCATCCCGCCGAAGTGTTTATGGGCGATGTGGGTTCGCTGGCGCTGGGCGGCGCGATTGGAACAGTTGCCGTCATGATCAAGCAGGAACTGCTGCTGCCCTTCATCGGCGGCGTGTTTGTGATCGAGGCGGTTTCCGTGATTCTTCAAGTAGGATCGTATAAGCTGCGCAAGAAGCGCATCTTCAAGATGGCTCCGCTGCATCATCACTTTGAACTGCTGGGCTGGTCGGAATCGAAAATCATCGTCCGTTTCTGGATCGCGTCGCTGGTGTTCGCGTTGTTCGCGCTGACGACGTTGAAACTGCGGTGAATGAACCCAGTGGCTAGTTGCTAGTGACTAGCAAAAGCCTGGCGGCGAGGATTTGGTTTGGTTTTACTAGCAACTAGCCACTAGCAACTAGCCACTGAATCATGGAACTCAAAAACAAACGCGTGCTCGTGGTCGGCCTCGGCAAGTCCGGGGTGGCCTCGGCGCTGTTCCTGAAGGCGCACGGGGCGCGCGTCACCGTGTCTGACACCAAGAGCGGCGACGAACTGCGTAACGAAATTCCGCTCCTGCTCGATCACGGCATCACCGTAGAAACCGGAGGTCATGGCGACCGCACGTTCCGCGGGCAGGATCTGATCGTGGTCAGTCCGGGCGTTCCGGTCGATGCGCCGCCGCTGGTGCAGACCAGGGCACAAGGCGGAACCGTGATTGGCGAGATCGAACTTGCCGCGCAATTTCTGCCGGGGCCCATCGTGGCCATCACCGGCTCGAACGGCAAGACGACCACTACCACGCTGACCGGCGAAATCATGACCACAGCAGGGTTCCCCGCGCTGGTGGGTGGCAACATCGGCACTCCGGCCATTTCGCTGGCCGACCGCGCCACGCCCGAAACAATAATTGTGCTCGAGGTTTCGAGTTTTCAGCTGGAAACGATTCAAACTTTCCGCCCAAAAGTTGCCGCCGTCCTGAACGTTACGCCCGATCATCTCGACCGCCATCGTACGTTTGAAGCTTATGCCGATGCCAAGGCGCGCATTTTCGAGAACCAGCAGAGCGGCGACTTCGCGGTCCTGAACGCCGACGATCCCACCTGCGTCGCCATGGCCTCACGCACCCGGGCGCAAGTCTTCTGGTTCAGCCGCCAGAAAGAAGTGCAGCAGGGCGCATGGGTTCACGACGGAAACATTCTGTTTCGCGACGGCGCGGGTCGAGCTTCCGCCGCGCAACGCGAGATCATGCAAGCCTCCGAAATTCCGCTCAAGGGCGCGCACAATCTGGAGAACGTCTTGGCCGCAGTGTGCGCGGGCGCCCTGATGGGATGCACTCCGGGTAAGATCCGCCAGGCGGTGCGCGACTTCAAGGCGGTGGAACATCGCTTAGAATTCGTAGCCACCATCCGCGGCGTGGACTACTACAACGATTCCAAAGCTACCAACGTGGACGCGACCATCAAGGCGCTGGAATCTTTTCCGGCCAACATTCACCTGATTCTCGGCGGTAAAGACAAGGGCAGCGACTATACGGTGCTCAACGACCTGCTGCGGCAGCGAGTGAAGCGCGTTTACACCATCGGCGCGGCTGCGGCGAAAATCGAGTCGCAGATCGTCTCTTCAAAAAACGGGGGCCCGGAGATCGTGCACGCAGAGACGCTCGAACATGCCCTGCGCCAGGCACGTGCTCTTGCCCAGCCGGGTGACGTGGTGCTGCTGGCTCCGGCGTGCGCCAGCTTCGATCAGTTCAAGAATTATGAACACCGCGGGCAGGTCTTCAAAGACATCGTGCGCTCGATGGCCGCGGGGGACGCCCTGGCCAACCCGTCCTGACGGGTCCCGCCCGGCTCTTCGTTTCGAGAATCGCAGCATTCCAATTCCCGCATCCGGCACGCCTTTTTGGGCACGAGGGCCGGCCCCGGAATGCGCGCACGCTCAAATGTGATTAGAATCACAGTGTTTGCCGATGGTCGTGGTCCAATAAGAATGTCCAACAAGAATGGACAATAAGCATCCGCGACAATCTCGGCCTGCCGACCGCAGCACCGCGGATTGAAGCAAGGAGAAGCCCGCCATGGGTCAAGAACAAGATAGGCTCACGATTACAGACAGCCGCACCGGCCGCAACTATACCGTTCCCATCGAGAACGGAACCATCCGCGCCATGGATTTGCGGCAGATCAAGACCAGCCCCGAAGACTTCGGGTTGATGACCTACGATCCCGCATTCATGAACACGGCGTCGTGTCGCAGCACCATCACGTTTATCGACGGTGACCGCGGAATTCTCCGCTACCGCGGCTATCCCATCGAAGTGCTGGCCGAGCATTGCAGCTTTCTGGAAGTCGCCTTCCTGCTGCTTTTTGGCGAACTGCCTACCGAGAGCGAACTGAAAAACTGGGTGCACGAGATTACGCACCACACCATGCTGCATGAGAACACCAAGAAATTCATGGAGGGCTTTCGTTACGACGCTCATCCCATGGCCATGCTGGTGAGCACGGTGGCGGCGCTTTCCACGATCTATCCCGAGGCGCGCGATGTGCATGACGCCGACACCCGCCTGCTGCAGGCCAAGCGACTGATCGGCAAGATGCCTTCCATCGCCGCCATGTCGTATCGCCACAACGCCGGCCTGCCCTACGTGTATCCCGACAACGATCTCAGCTACACCGAAAATTTCATGAACATGCTGTGGAAGAAAGTCGAGCCCAAATACAGCGCCAATCAGGCGCTGGCGAAAGCGCTCGACATTCTATTCATCCTTCACGCCGACCACGAACAGAACTGCAGCACCAACGCCATGCGCTCGGTGGGCAGTTCCCAGGCGGATCCCTTTCTGTCCACCGCCGCAGCCGCGTCGGCGCTTTCCGGCCCGCTGCATGGTGGCGCCAACGAAGAAGTGATTCGCATGCTCGACGAAATCGGCTCCAAGGAAAACGTGCCCGCGTATGTGAAGCGCGTGAAAGAAGGCCACGGCAAGCTGATGGGTTTCGGGCATCGCGTTTACAAGAATTATGATCCGCGGGCGAAAATCATCAAGTGGACCGCGCAGCAGGTGTTCGAGGTTACGGGACGCAACCCGAAACTGGAAATCGCGCTGGAACTGGAGCGCATCGCCCTCGAAGACGACTACTTCATCAAGCGCAAGCTGTATCCCAACGTCGATTTTTATTCCGGAATCATTTACCAGGCAGTCGGTTTCAGCCCGGCAATGTTCACCGTGTTGTTTGCGATTCCGCGCACCGTGGGATGGCTGGCGCAGTGGCAGGAACTGATCAACGATCCCGAGCAGAAAATCGCCCGTCCGCGCCAGGTCTACACAGGCCACGAAGTGCGCGATTTCGTTCCCATGGCGAAGCGCACGCCGCTGGTGACCGCGGGGTAAAGATTTGTTATCCCTTGCCGAGAGCACTGGGATTTGCCGGCAAGTCAGACCGCACAAAATTGACGATCACGCGCAAGTCGCAGTTGCCCGCTAAGAGTCGCGGGGTCGTCAGCTGCGAACTTCGGGAAAGGAACCTGTGGTGGCTCAATGTGAATCCCTCTGCGCTCTTTGCGGTTTTTCCTCTGCGAACTCCGCAGTTAAAGGGTCTTGTTCTTGGGCAAATCAAAAGACTTTAACCGCAGAGCGCGCAAAGAAAGTCCGCCAAGAGCGCAGAGAGATTCAAATTTTGCCCCTGCCAAGGAATCCCACCTTGGATTCGGCTCAGACCAGGTTCTCCCGTAAAGAACGCGAGATGGAATGGGGCACCCTGCGTTCGGTTACGAGCCTTCCGGCAAGGGCTTGCCGATTTCCCAGTGGTGGCCGAAGGGATCGACGATTCGTCCCAGGCGCCAGCCATACTGGTTGCTGACCGGCCACACTTCCGTGGCTCCCGCGTTGACCGCCCGCGCGAACGCGGCATCGGGATCTTCTACGGTCATTACCATCCGCACGGTGCGGCCGCCCAGAGACTCGGGGCTGAAGTTGAGGTTTTCCGGAGACTCGTCCGCGACCCAGAATTCGGCTGCCCCCACCGACAGGCGGGCGACCACCGCCCCATCTTCGGCGTCAATGCGAAACAACTCGCCCGCTCCGAATGCCGCCTTGTAGAAGTCGATCGCCGCGGCCCCGCGCCGAACCGAGAGCATGGGAGCGACGGAGTTCTTCGGAGCATTCTTCGAGGAGAGGCTCATAGAAAGTTGCGACGCCATTGTAGATGCCAGCAGTAGGCGTGCCAAGAGATTTGGGACGAAACCGCAGGTTCTTGATGTAAGTGAAACACGGGATCCTCCGACTTCTTCAACCGACCTCGGCAATCCCGTGCCTTCGCCAACCGTTGGCTATCTCAAGATGACAACGCCGCGGTGTGACTGACAAACTGCGACAGTCCGCTCTCCCAGAACCAAGACAATCAACAATCAGCAATCAACAATCAGAAATTCTTTCCGCTCGCCTCCGCTTCGCCGTGGTGAAATGAATTTCCCATGGCAAAGCGTGTAAGTGTGGACCGCTGGCTGTTTACCGTCACCATGCTGCTGGTGTTTGTGGGGCTGGTGATGGTGTTTTCGGCGTCGGCGGTGATGGCGCGGGAGCGGTTCGGCTCGGAGTATGCATTTCTGTCGAAGCAGTTGATGTGGGCGGCGGCCGGTCTGGCGGCGATGGTCGTAGCCATGCGCGTGGATTACCGGCGCTACCAGCATCCCGCGCTGGTGTTTTCGCTGCTGGGGTTGACCACGCTGCTGCTGATCTCGGTGTTTTTTCTCGACCGCTCGCACAACACGCATCGCTGGATTCACTGGGGCGGGTTCTCGTTTCAGCCATCGGAACTGGCCAAGCCGGTGCTGATTCTGTTTCTCGCGTATTTTCTCGAAGGCCGCGCGAAAAGTATAGACGACTGGCGCAACACGCTGGCGCCGGCCGCCGCGCCCGTGGTCGTTCTTCTCGGACTGATCGTGCTGCAGCCTGATTTGGGTACCGCGATTGCCTGCGCGGGGATTGCGGCCTGCATTCTTTATGTCGCCGGAATGCGCCTGCGGTATTTTGCCTATGCCTTCGGCACAGCACTTGTGCCGCTGTATTTCCTGATTTTTCATGTCAGCTTCCGGCGCGACCGCATCCTGGCGTTCCTGAATCCGTATGCCGAGCGCCAGAAGGCCGGGTTCCACCTGATTCAGTCGCTGATTGCGGTGAGCACCGGCGGAATCACCGGTACCGGGTTGATGGAAGGGAAACAGAAACTGTTTTACCTGCCGGAGCCGCACACCGACTTTATTTTCGCTGTCACCGCCGAAGAGTTAGGCCTGGTCGGCGCGATCTTCGTGGTCACACTATTCGCAATTTTTCTGTGGCGAGGGATGCGGGCGTCATGGCGCACCGAAGACGTCTTCGGGCGCTACCTGGCCGTGGGCATCACCAGCATGGTGGTGATGCAGGCCTTCATCAACATCAGCGTGGTACTGGGCATGATGCCGACCAAAGGGATTCCGCTGCCCCTGGTATCGTATGGAGGTTCGTCGCTGTTCGTGACCCTGGCGTGCGTGGGCGTGCTGCTGAATATTACCAAGCAGGCGGAGTGAAAGGCCGATTGCAGATTTCAGATTGTAGATTTCAGATTTAAGGCGAAGCGTCGAGTTTTTCAATCTTCAATCCGAAATCTTCAATCTGAAATCTAAAATCTGCAATCTGAAATCGCACGTGCGCGGCTTCCCGCGCGGCGTAGTTTATAGTCACCACATGCGCGCAATCCTGGCGGGCGGCGGGACGGGTGGGCACGTGATCCCGGCGCTGGCCATCGCCAACCAACTCAAGAAAAGTTATGGGGCTGAGGTGCTGTTCATCGGGACGGCGCGCGGCATCGAAAACCGCCTGGTGCCGGCCGCGGGATATCCGCTGCAACTGGTGCGGGTGGGCGCGCTGAAAAACGTCAGCCTGATGACGCGGCTGAAGACTGCGTTTGATTTGCCGCGCGCAGTCTGGGATGCGAGCCGAATGCTGAACGAATTCGCGCCCGATGTGGTGATTGGCGTGGGCGGGTATGCTTCCGGTCCGGCGATGCTGGCGGCGATCGTGAAGCATATTCCGACGCTCGCATTTGAGCCGAACGTAGTGCCGGGATTTGCTAACCGCATGGTGGCGAGATTTGTTTCGGCGGCCGCTGTGCACTTCGAGGAGACGTCCAAATATTTTCGGCACGCTGAAGTGACGGGCGTCCCGGTGCGGCAGGCGTTTTTTGATATTCCGGTTCTAATGAATAAGAAGCGCAACGGAGTTCCGACCCTGCTGGTGTTTGGCGGAAGCCAGGGGGCGCACGCAATTAACGAAGCGATGCTTCGCTGTCTGCCCGTCTTGCAACAGGAGGCGCCGGGGATTCACATCATCCATCAGACCGGCGAGCGCGACTATAATGGCGCGCTGGCCGGGTATCAGAACTTGCAGAATGCGATGGGAACGTCCGCCCCGAGTTTCACTTTTGAAGTTTCCAGGTTCATTGAAGACATGCCTGCAGCCTTTGCGCTCGCGGATCTGCTGGTATGCCGCTCGGGCGCGAGCACGGTCGCCGAAATTGCGGCCGCTGGCAAGCCTGCGGTGTTTGTGCCGTTCCCGCACGCAGCCGACGATCATCAGCGCGTGAACGCCGAAGCGCTGGCGCGGGCCGGTGCCGCCGTGGTGGTGGAGGAGTCGAAACTGGAAGGCGTCTGGCTGGCTGAAACGATCGCAGCCCTACTGGGAGACCAGCGTAAGCTGGAGCAGATGGGCGCAGCCGCAAGAAGTTTGGCCCATCCCAACGCAGCGCAGGATATCGCCGCAATGGCGGCGCGCGTGGCGGGGATCGAAGAACGCTAGCCGCGGATTTTTTGTAACACTCGAAACTTCCGGATTCTCGGTACAAGTAGGCTGTTCATGGCCACGCGAATAGTGTTTTAGGTTTTTCGGAATCGTCTTGTCCGCAGCATTCGTGGCTGTGGGGTTGCTGATGGCTTTCTGGCGTGACACATACTTGCGGTGGGCACGTTGGTCTGTGGAGAGCTATGCGCCGTGGTTGGTTCGCGGGTGGGACGTCAACCACCCACAGTATCGCTGGGGATTCAGAATAGTCGGTATCGCGATGGCGCTTTTCGGTATTACTTTCGCCGTTTTGTGCATATGGATTCCTTGGTTCCAATGACCGGCTGTTCGGTGCCGCAAACACTTGGTTAGGTCTTATCCGTGAAATCCGTGGCTAGTAGTTGACTTTATGTTTGCCAAGATTCAGCGCATCCATTTCGTGGGCATCGGCGGGATCGGCATGAGCGGCATCGCCGAGGTGCTGCTGAATCTCGGCTACAAAGTTTCCGGTTCGGATTTAAAGAGCTCTGCGGTCACGCAGCGGCTGGCCGGCCTCGGAGCGACGGTGGTCGAAGGACATCGCGCCGAGAATGTCGCGGGCGCGGAAGTCGTGGTGACGAGTTCGGCGATCTCAGCGGAGAATCCAGAGGTTGCTCAGGCGCACAAGCAGCACGTCCCGGTCATTCAACGCGCGGAGATGCTGGCCGAGTTGATGCGGCTGAAGTATGGCATCGCCATCGCAGGCATGCATGGCAAGACGACGACCACGTCGATGGTAGCGGCGGTGCTGGCCGCAGGCGGGCTCGACCCGACTGTGGTGGTCGGCGGGCGCGTGGATGCAATGGGGTCGAATGCGCGGCTGGGCAAGTCGCACTATCTGGTGGCCGAGGCGGACGAGAGTGATCGGTCGTTTCTGAAGTTGTCACCAATTCTTTCGGTCGTCACCAACATCGACCGCGAGCACATGGATTGCTACCGCAACATGCGCGACGTGAAAAAAACGTTTCTCGAGTTCATGGACCGCGTGCCGTTCTACGGCATGATCGTCGCCTGTAATGATGATCCGTTGCTGCGGCGGCTGCTGCCCGAGGTGCAGCGCCGCACCGTGACTTATGGCACGAAACGTGGCTCGGATTTCTGGATCAAGCTGAGCACGGCTGGAACGAGAAACAGAACGAAGAACGGCGCGCAAGACGCCGCGAAAGAAGCGGCCGGCGGCGATCCGCGGCCGCTGAGCCGGTTTCGCGTGAGCTACCGCAAAGAAGATCTTAGCGAGTTCACGCTGCACGTCCCCGGCGTCCACAACATCTTGAATGCAACGGCGGCCATTGCCGTGGGCGTGGGCCTGGATGTTGGAGTTGAGGCGATCCGCACGGCGCTCGATCAGTTCCGCGGCGTAGACAGGCGCTTCCAGCTTCGCGGGCGTGCTGCGAGTGTGAGCGTGATCGACGATTATGGCCATCATCCAACCGAGATCAAAGCCACGCTGGCGGCGGCGAAGCAGTGCGGCTTCCGCAAGATTCACGTCGTATTCCAGCCGCATCGCTACACGCGCACGCGCGACCTGATGGAAGAATTCACTTCCGCCTTCGGCGACGCCGATTCGCTGTTTGTGCTGGATATTTATGCCGCCAGCGAAAAGCCGATCGAAGGTATTACCGCCGAAGCGCTGGCCGCGCGGATCGGCGAAGCTATCCGCGAGGACAGCCGCCGAAGCGTTCATTACGTGAGTTCGTTCGCCGAAGCCACGAATTCCGCCGCAGCCGCCGCGCAAAACGGCGACATGATCCTGACCCTGGGCGCAGGCAGCGTCTCGCAGCTGGGGCCCATGATTCTGGAGAAGCTCAAGGAGAGGGAGCCTGTGCCAGTTGGGACTAACTGATTCTCTCGTTTGAAGTTTTCTGCCAGCCATGTAAACATCATCCTCGCGCACGGCCCGCCTCATGGGATGGAAACCAGATGGAAACCCTTTTGACCAAGGCTCAAAAGCTTATTGTCCTCGTGCTGGGGGTTCTGCTGATTGTCGTGGTAGCGCTTTCCACCGCAGATCTGGCTGTTCTGATTGCCCAAGATATCTGGAAGCCTCCGAGGTTTCTCATCCCGGTGCAAGGCCTCCTGGAGGTATTCTCGTTTTTCTTGCTAGTCATTATCGGCATCGAGCTACTGGAGACCTTGAAGGCATATGTCAAGAAGGATGTCATCCATGTTCGGCTGGTCCTCGAAGTGGCCCTGATTGCGATGGCGAGAAAAGTCATCATCCTAGAGCCCGACAACGCTTCTGCTCTGACGCTGTTAGGTATGGCGGCTCTCATTTCGGCGCTTGCTGTAGCCTTCTACTTTGAGAGAAAAGCGCGTGGCGAACAACCCGGACCGTAATTGGCGAAAAATCGCAATCATGCTCAAGTGTTCACCCCGGAGAACTAACCTACTCCGGGCCCGCTATCTTCCTTCGCTAACCGATTTCGCCCAGCCCCGTCTATCTGGCATACGGGGATTAAGACGATGAAAACACAGGCGTGGGCATGGTTGACGGCCGGAGTAGTGGCCCTGGGGTTGAACGGGTTTTATCACGATGGAGGGGCGGAATGGGTGGGCCAGGTTGCCGACCGGGTCACGGAGCGGTCTGCTGCCCTGGTAGAGCGCGTTTCAACCAACGCGGACGAGTTGCTGGCTGAAGCCCGAATGGTCGCGGTGCGCGACCAAACAGCGCCCTGCCGCCTGTCTACGGCCCTGGCGCATGTTCAAACCAAAATCGCTCAAACCAAAATCGCTCAAACCAGAATAGCGCGCTCGCAGGCGGGATTTGCCCACTTTCAGGCGATGTCAGCCCGGCAAGAGGCCCAGATGGCGCGGCTGGAAGCCGATCAAGTTGAGGTCGAGAATCAAGTCGAGGCCAGGGTCCGGGCCAGAATCAACGCCCAGCTTGCGCGCGCCCGCTTTGTTTCGGTGGCGTTCGATCCGGTAAAGGTTCGAGTCGCGTGCCCGCGGCTGCGGGCGAACGTTCCGGCCGTGAGGATTCCGGCAGTCAGCATTCCGGAAGTGAATATTCCGGAAGCGAATATTCCGCGGGTGAACCTGCCCCGGCTCAGGATGGCGACTCCGGTCATCATTGACGCAATTGACGCCGACTCAGACACCGGCCCAATTTAGGTTTTCTCTTAGTCCTCCATGAGTGCGTCCTCCTGTTTCCTAGGAAAGGGCACGGAAAAACAGCCGTGCCCCATTTTTTGAAATCATGTGGAGACAGCCGCCTCGGCTGTCCGGCCTGGGCGAAGCCCGGCCGCTCGGCGTCGATGCCCTTGTTCGCATCCCTCCTCTCAGATCCTCGATCCTCAGCGCTATTCTCTTCAATGATGTCCAATTCGATGCCCCACCGCGTCAACGAACCAACATTTTGTCTATCTCTCGCCGCAAAATAAAGTTATAGTTTGAAGGCTCAGCGATTCCCTGACGACAACTGACCTGAACTGATGGCGCGAAAAAGCGGTTCCACCATCATGCAGGAAGAGTTGTACCCAACCGCCGCACTCTCGGTTGCGGACCCAGCGCGCCACAATAGCGACAACGGCCTCGATGATGCGCGCCTGGTCGACCTCGATGTGGACGAGGAATCTCCTTTCCTGCGGGGGCAGAAGCGTGTCCCGGCCCGGCGCGGTGCTCTCCCCAGAAAAACCGTCAACTGGCTGCTGTGGTTTGCTGTAGCCGCCGCGGTGGTATGCGCCGCCGGGATCGTCGCGGCCGCCCTCTATCAATACGGCGAGCACTCCTGGCGCTTCCGCGTGGAATCGAGCGACAACATCGAAGTCACCGGCACCCAAAACGTGACCAAAGCGCAAATCATGGAAGTGATGGGCGGCGACATTGGACGTAACATTTTCTTCATCCCGCTGACCCAGCAGAAGTCGCAACTCGAGCAAATCCCCTGGGTGGAGTCAGCCAGTGTAATGCGCTTTGTGCCCAACCGCCTGAAAGTGGAAATCCAGGAGCGCACGCCCGTGGCCTTCGCCCGCGTAGGCCCGAGAATCTCGCTGATCGATGCGGGCGGCTCGCTGATGGAGCTTCCGCCCAAACGCAAATATTCGTTCCCGGTAATTTTGGGGATGAATCCTGGGGAGCCGCTTTCCACTCGCGCACCGCGCATGAGGGTTTACACGGATTTAGTTCGCGAACTCGATTCCGGCGGCGCGCGTTATTCGCAGGATTTGAGCGAAGTGGATCTCACCGACCTGGAAGATGTGAAGGTGCGGGTGAACGATCCGGCGGGTGACGTGCTGGTGCATCTGGGTTCATCGGATTATCTCCGGCGCTACAAAACCTACGCCAGCCATGTGCGGGAGTGGAGGCAGCAGTTCCGCGATCTGGAGTCGGTGGACCTGCGTTACGACAACCAGGTGGTGGTGAATCCCGACATTCAGAAAACGGCGAAACCCGCGCCTGCAACTTCTGCGGCCGCCAGAATGCCGGCGCCCACAAGCTTGAAGCCAGCGGCGCTGGTAACAAAATTGCCGGCGCGCGTGGGTTCGCAGAACAAGCCCGTGCCCAAACCTGCGTTTGAAATGACGCAGACGAAACTTAATTCCAACGCGGCCGGCGCGAAGACCCCCGCGAAGAAGCCGGCGACAAGGGCAAAGGCAAAGGCAAAGAAGCCGGCGGTAAAAGGCAAAACGTCTGCCGGCGCGAAAAAGGCTGCAGCCGGGCGCAAGCCAGCAAACTCCAGCGCGGTGAAGAAGGCCGCTTCGGAGCCGAGTCACAAGCAAAGCACCGCAGCGTCACCGAAGCCTGCGGCGGTGAAGTCTCCGCAGCACGCGGTGGCAAAGGTGCCACCACCCAACAAGGCGTTGCCGAAGCCGAGCCCGGCCATCGCGAAGCAGCAGGACAGTCAGGCTCCAAATTAAAAGCAATGCGAGAAATTATCGCGATTGAAAACTTCGTAAGGATTAAAGATTTAGAGACTAAAGATTAAAGATCGGGAATTCATAAAAGCATGGCGAACCAGCAGGGAAGTTTTCTTACCGCAATCGATGTAGGCAGCGCCAAGACCTGCGCGCTGATGGCGGAGGTCACAGAAACCGGGTTGCGCTATCGCGGGCATGGCGTGGCCGAGTCTCGCGGATCGCGCAAGGGCGTGATCGTGGAACTCGACAAAGCAGTGGCGGCGATTCAGAAAGCGGTGGAAGCCGCCGAAGATACGGCCGGAGCTCCGGTGGAGCACTCGATCGTCGGCATCGGGGGAGCCCACGTGCGCGGCGTGAACAGTCACGGGGGCATCAGCCTGGGGACGCGTCCGCGGGAAATTGGACGCGATGAAATCAAGCAGGCGGTCGACCGCGCACGCGCGATTCCGTTGCCTGCCGACCGCGAAATTCTGCATCTGCTGCCGCAAGAATTTATTTTGGACGAGCAGGCGGGCGTGCACGATCCGCTGGGCATGATGGCGGCGCGTCTGGAAGTGCGCGTCCACATGGTGACCGCCGCGACCAGCGCCACGCAGAACGTAATCACCGCAGTCAACAAAGCCGGCGTGCATGTGGACGACACCGTCTATGAGCCGCTGGCAGCGGCCGATTCCGTGCTGCGCGCCGACGAGCGCGAACTCGGCGTCTGCCTGGCCGACGTTGGCGCCGGATCGACCGAAATGATTGTTTTCCATCAGGGCGCGGTGGCCTTTGCGGGGGTAATCCCGATCGGCGGCGATCACTTCACCAGTGACTTGTCGGTGGGTCTGTGCACGCCCCTGGTGGAAGCGGAAAAAATCAAGAAAGCCTACGGCAACGCCATCGTCACCCTAATTCCCGAAGGCAACGAAGTGGAGGTGCCGTCGGTCGGCGACCGCCCCTCGCGCTTGCTGCCGCAGCGGCTCGTCGCGGAAATTCTTGAGCCGCGCGCCCGCGAACTATTCGAGATGATGCGCGATACCTTACGCCACAGCGGCATGTTCGACGTTTGCGTGGCGGGAATTGTCCTGAGCGGCGGAGCCTCGCGGCTGCCCGGAATTTTCGATGTAGCCGAGTCCGTGCTCCGCCGAGCCGTGCGCCTTTCCTGGCCCACGCCGTTGGCCAAGATGCCGGCCACGCTGGCCGAACCCGAATTCGCCACGGTACTGGGCATGGTGAATTACGGCCAGAGAGCGAGAGTCGCCAGAGGCCTGCAGGAAGATCGCTGGGGAACAAGATTGAAAGCGATGTTGGTAGGCAAAGGGGCGTGAAGCAGGGATCAGGGACAGTGGTCAGTAATAAGCGCAAAGGCGCCTTCTAATCCCTAGCCCCTAATCCCTGACCACTTCTCGGACCGAAGCAGCAAAGTAAACAGCAAAAGAAATTTATCCAGGTGAACAAAATGAAAACCGATTCCAGCATTCGCATCAGCTTTAACGAAGAAGCTCGCAACGACGCCAAGATCAAAGTGATCGGCGTGGGCGGCGGCGGTGGCAACGCGGTCAATCGCATGATCGACGCCGGCGTCGACGGCATCGAATTCATCACCGCCAACACGGATCTGCAGGCGCTGCGCATGTCGCACGCGCCAGTCAAGCTGCAGCTGGGCGTGAAGCTCACCAACGGGCTGGGTGCGGGAGCGAATCCCGAAGTCGGCCGCAAGGCCGCGCTCGAAGATTCCGACAAGATCATCGAAGCGCTCGAAGGCGCGGACATGGTCTTCGTCACCACCGGCCTCGGCGGCGGCACGGGCACCGGTGCCGCGCCCATCATCGCATCCCTCGCCGTCGAAATGGGGGCGCTTACGGTCGCGGTCGTGACCAAGCCGTTTTCTTTCGAAGGCAAACGCCGCATGGCGCAGGCCGAGAAAGGCATCGCCGAGCTGATGGAATCGGTCGACACTACCATCGTCATTCCTAACGAAAAACTTCTGGCCGTCGCCGAAAACGCCGGATTCTTCGAATCCTTCCGCATCGCCGACGACATTCTGCGCCAGGGCGTGCAGGGAATTTCCGACATCATCACTATTCCCGGCATCATCAACCGCGACTTCGCCGACGTGAAGACCATCATGGCCGGCATGGGTTACGCCGTGATGGGCACGGCCACGGCCAGCGGACAGAATCGCACCATGGAAGCCGCTCAGCGCGCCATCGCATCGCCGCTGCTGGAAGCGGGCGCCATCGACGGCGCGCGCGGCATTCTGATCAACATCACCGGTTCGGCGTCGCTGAAACTCGCCGAAGTGCAGCAGGCTTGCACCATCATCCAGAGCGCGGCCCACGACGATGCCAACATTATTTTCGGCGCCGTGATGGACGAGAAAATGAAAGACGCGGTGAAGATCACCGTAATCGCCACCGGCTTCCGTACCGCGCCGTCGCGGCACCGGCAACAGGAGACGCGCACATCATTCGCGGCCCGGAACGATGACGCGATGGATTTCCCTTCACGCGAGCCGATGGATGAGCCCGCGCCCGAGCGCATCATGTCGAGCCGCGACGAATCGCAATCCGAAAGTTCTGGAGGTAGCGTCAACCACAATTCCTTCGACGGCCGAGCCTTTGACGACCGTTCGTTCGCCGCGGACGCCGGCGCAGGCGCGCTCGCTCACACTTTGCCCTACAGCACCATCCCGCTGGATCCTGCGCCCAGCAGCGTGGCGAATTTCGAGCGGCCGAACCTCGACCGGCCGAACTTTGAGCGCGACGATCTCGATGTGCCGGCGTTTCTACGCAAGCGCAGCGAGATCATGTGAGGCCGCCGGGGGGTGAAAAAGGTTTTCACTATGGGTAGTATCGTTTCAGTAACCGGTAACCTGTTACCGAAGGCATTAGACCGCAGGTAATCGGGCTTGCATGTTATTGTCCCAGAATGGGTTAAATCGAAATTAATGTTTTCTTCGATTTAAACTTTGTTATTGCCTGAAATGGGTTAAGTCCCGTATTATCCGAAAATTGGGCATGATATCGCCCTCATGGCCCGGTATTACCGCCGGCTGGCACCGCGCGTGCATCGTAGTATCTAGAACTCTGGGGAGTGGGGAAAAGAGCAAGATGTCAAAGCGGCAGACGCGCTTCTTTCGATGGATTTTTGCTTTTGTGATCTGGCTGCCTCTGACCTCGGCGAGTTGGGCGGCACACGTGAACACGCCCGCCACGAACCCGGCAAAATCCAAATCGCGCAAGATCAGTGAAAGTCAGCGGACCCGGCGCCGCCTGCATCATCTGGCCGCCGCCCGCAGCGCTGCGCCGGTTTCCGCCGCGCATTCCGGCACGCACCGCCGCCGCTATCACGAACGGTTCCATATGAGCTCCTTCGCCGAGGATATTGCCGAAGGCGATGCCATCGCCGGCGAAGACAGCGTGGTTCGCCAGGCTGCGCTCGATGCCCTGAGCAACATGAACGGCACCGTGGTCGCGATCGAACCCACCAGCGGCCGCGTGCTGGCCATGGTGAATCAGAAGCTAGCGCTTTCGAGTGGAGCGCAACCCTGCTCCACCATCAAACTTTCCGTCGCACTCGCCGCGCTGAACGAAGGACTGGTCTCGAAAGACACCGAAGTCGCCCTCGGAGGCCGCAGCCGCCTCAACCTTACCGAGGCTCTGGCGCACTCCAACAACGCCTATTTCGAAACCCTTGGCCGCAAGCTGGGTTTTGAAAAGATCGCCTATTATGCCCATGAATACGGGCTTGGCGAGCTAGCCGGATACGACATTCCCGGCGAGCAGCTGGGCAGCTATCCCGACGAAGCGATTCCCGACAAGCTCGGCGGCGTAGGCAAGATGTGTTCCTTCGGCGAAGGCGTTTCCATGACCCCGCTGCAGCTCGGCGCCATGGTTTCGGCCATCGCCAACGGCGGAACGCTCTACTACCTGCAGCACCCCACCAGTCCCGAAGAGGTGGCCAACTTTCAGCCCCGCATCAAGCGCTCACTCGATATCGCCCCGCTGATTCCCGAAATTTCTGATGGCATGGCCGGCGCGGTGCAGTACGGCACGGCGCGCAGTCTGCGCCTCAACTTCAACGAAGAAGAGGTCCTGGGCAAGACCGGAACCTGTTCCCACGCGGGCACGCGTTTTGGCTGGTTCGCCTCTTACGCCAACACCAGTGTGGGACGCATCGTGGTCGTCGTCTTCCTGCAAGGCGGGCGCCCCACCTTTGGCCCCAAGGCCGCAGAAATTGCCGGGCGCATGTACCGCAATCTGTACGACCACAAGTTCTTCATCGCCGGGCCGACCTTCCCCGCGGACACGGCCACGGTTCGTCCCGTCAGCACCACTCCGTAACCGCGGTCGCTCCACTCAATTCCCAATTCTGAAACGCCTCTCGAAAAGGGAGGCTTTTTTCTGCTTGCGTGCGCCTTTTGCCCCACCGCGCTCGACTTGTCCCAAATCAGGCGCATTCCGGGATGCGCACAACCTCTCGGGAGAGGCCCTCACGACGGAAGAAGCTTAAGCATTTTCTAATGCTGAACATCGCGCCCGTCACTGCCGATAAGAACATTGAGGAAAGCCACGTGCGAGGCAAACAGGTTCGCAGAACTGGATTGGCTTCAGTGTTTACAAGCTCAACCCCGAGGAGGACGCGACGCCAGACACCACGTTACTGACGGGCAGTTACGACTACCGGTTAGTGGCGCTTTCGGTTGCTTTCGCCATGCTTGCCGCCTACGCCGCGCTCGACCTTGCGGGCCGGGTCACGGCCGCGCGCGCGCGAACCAAAGCGCTCTGGCTGGCCGGCGGAGCCACCGCCATGGGCCTGGGCATCTGGACCATGCACTACATCGGGATGCTGGCCCTTACCCTGCCGGTGCCCGTTCTCTATCACTGCCCAACGGTGGGCTTGTCGCTGCTAGCGGCGATTGCAGCTTCCGCGGTCGCGTTGTTTACCGTCAGTCGCGAACGTATGGGCGTGAAGCAGGAGATTGCCGGCAGCCTCGTAATGGGCGGTGGAATCGCGGAAATGCACTACATCGGCATGGCCGCCATGCGCCTGCCGGCCATGATGCAATACCGCTGGAGTTTGGTCGCGCTCTCCGTGGTTCTGGCCGTCGCCATTTCGCTGGTTGCGCTCATCCTCACTTTTCGCGTCCGGCAGGAACAACGGACCAGCCTCCGCAAGGCAGCCAGCGCGATCGTGATGGGCGCTGCGGTTCCGCTCATGCACTACACCGGAATGTGGGCGGTGCGGTTCCACGCTTCCAATATTCCCTTCAGCACCGTGAACACGCTGCAGATTTCCAGGCTCGGAATCGGCGTCATCAGCTGCGCCAGCTTTGCCCTGCTGAGCCTGGCGATCGGGGCGGCGCTCCTGGACCGCCTGTTGAGGGCGCAGTGCGAGGTGATCGAGGCGACCCGGAAAGATGAATTGTATTTTCGCACCTTGGCGGAAGCTCTTCCCGAGATGATCTGGACCGCCAATCCGGATGGATCGGACGACTTCTTCAGCCGGAAGTGGTTCGACTATACCGGCCTTACACTGGAACAGAGCCAGGGTAACGGATGGACCGTAGTGATCCATCCGGACGATCTGGCTCCCTGCCTGGCGAAATGGAAAGTCGCTCTGCAGAGCGGCGAACCCTATGAAGTGGAATACCGTTTCCGCCGAGCTTCGGACGGCAAACACCGCTGGTTTCTGGGACGGGCAAATCCCATCCGGGATGGGAAGGGAGAAATCGTCAAGTGGTTTGGCACCTGCACCGACATCGAAGACCAGAAACGCCACCAGCAGATCCTCGAAGAACAGATCAAAGAACGAACTGCTGAACTGGCGGATGCCAATACCCGTCTGCAGGAGGAAATGTGGGAGAGGGACGCCGCGCGCCGCGAACTCGACCGGCAAAACGAGAAAATCCTACGCGAAGTTACCGAGCGTTCCCAGCGCGCCACCATGCTGGCCAAGATGGGCGAACTGCTGCAGAGTTGCGTCAACAAGGATGAAGTGTTCGCCGCCGCCATGGGTTTCGCGCCCAAGATTTTCTCCGCGGGCCCCGGCGCGGTCGCGCTGCTGAACTCCGAGCGCAACCTGGCCGAGGTGATCGGCTGGTGGGCGGAGTGCCAGCTTCCCGCCACCGTGTTTGAGCCGGCTTCCTGCTGGGCGCTGCGAACCGGGCATCCGCACCTGGTCGTGGCCGGCGATAACACGGCCCGTTGCGGTCACGCCGAAGGCGTGAAGAATACCTACCTGTGTGTCCCGATCCTGGCCCAAGGCGAAGCCTTGGGCATCGTACATTTTCAGGCCACCGACGCCTCGCCCGCGCTCGGCGATTCCGAACTTTCGTTCAAAAACACCTTCGCCGGGCAAGTCGGATTATCCATTGCCAACATCAGGCTGCGTGAGGCGCTGCGCGCACAATCCGTGAAGGATCCTTTGACCGGTCTCTACAACCGCCGCTATCTCGAAGAGACTCTCGAGCGCGAGATTCGGCGGGCGGTGCGCGCCGAGCAGTCCCTGGGAATTCTCATGCTCGACCTGGACCATTTCAAGAAAGTCAACGACACCTACGGCCACGACGCCGGCGATACTGTGCTGCGCGATGCGGGAGCGTTTCTTACCAAGAGCGTTCGAGTCGAAGACACGGTCTGCCGTTTCGGAGGCGAAGAGTTCGTGATTGTGTTGCCCACGGCCGACGCCGAAGCCGCCCGCTCCCGCGCCGAGCGGATTCGTAGCAAGCTGCGTGAACTGGTCGTCATGCACCAGGGACAGTCTCTGGGCAGAATCACGGTTTCCATCGGCGTCGCCGAGCTGCCGGTAAATGGCACGACTGCGGCAGATTTGTTGGCGGCCGCCGACGCCGCCCTTTACCGCGCCAAGCGTAACGGCCGCGACCAGGTCGTGGTCTCCGAACCGCTGGCCATCACCGAAAAGGCCGCCGCCGCAATTACCGGAGAACCGCACAAGCCCTAGTTCGAGGCGTAAGGAGCCGTACCGCATTTTGACTTTGGGTGGCGCAGCGCATCGATTGCCTCGACATCCGTAGCCCAAACCAGATATCCCGGTTCGCCCTCAATTTGCCCGAGCCGCGGCTCTGCGCCCCGGAGGCGCACGGAACTAGGCACTGCAACGGTCAATGAGCGGAGTAGTCTGATGCGACGGTTATCTATTCAACTGGCGCGTCCTTTAGATTGAGTTCCCAGGTCTCCGCCGTAAGATCCTTCCCAAAACTATGATGCTTTTCTTCGCGCACTACCTGGAATCCTGCCTTTTTGTAGATGTCCCGTGCGGCATGAAGAATGCTCTGTGTCCACAGCGTCATCTTCTGGTACCCTGCCTGCCGGGCGAATCGGACACATTCCTCGACTAGCCGCTTGCCAATTCCGAGTCCGCGGGCTTGCCGTTCGACGTGCAACAGCCGCAGTTTTGCAATTTCCTCTGATTCCTTCGCTACTAACGCAGCTCCCACCCTTTGTCCATCTTTTTCGGCCACCCAGGCGCGCTCGCACTTGGGATCGTAATTCTTGATGTATTGGGCCACAATTTCCGCCGCCAGCGCCTCGTAGGTCCCATCCCAACCATATTCTTCGGCATAGAGAATCGCTTGGCGATGGACGATCCAGCCCAGATCACCCGGCTGGTGCGGTCTCAGCAAATAGGGAGTTTTTGCTTCGGCTCTGTCGCCCAGCAGGCTGCGGACCACCTGCACCGCGTCGGCCAACTGTTGCCGCTCCGCGGGCGAGAGGTCGTTGAGCATGGCGGCGATGTCGCGGTTCGAGCGCTCGTCCAGCGGTAAGAACGCTTTCCGGCCCTTGGTGGTCAGTGAAAGAAACCGTTGTCGTTCGTCGGTCTTTGATTGCTCCCGCCTCATAAGCTTCCGGCGCTCGAAATCTCGCAGGATGCGGCTCATGTATCCGGCATCGAGCCCGAGCTCCTTGCGGATGTCGGTGGCCGTCGGCTGCTGGCGGTGCGCCAGCTCATACAAGACGCGAGCCTCAGCGAGAGAAAACGGGCTGCTCGCCATTCCATCCAGCACGCCAATCTTGCGGGTATAGAAGCGGTTGAATGAGCGAATCGTGCTCACCTGTTTGTCGATGTCAGACTTCGGCAAGGGCGCCTCCTCCAGTGCAGTTGACAATAGCATGCATATAGTTGTTAATGTCAACTATATTCGCAGGCGCGGCGACGGGCCGCGCCGGCGATTCGGCAACCGATCAAGTGGTGATAAATCGGCATTACGCTGATTCATTGCACTCATTCACTCCCGAGCGGGTCGGGCAGCGCGCCGGGCGGGGAAGTCCGCCATCGCCTCAACTGGGGAATCGGCTTGGCGCTGAGGCGTGAGTGGAAAGAGTACCAGCCCCTCCGTGATCTCCTAAGCACTCGGGAACTCAGAGCATAATGATGCCAATGACTCAGATCGTTCAAGCCAAGCCAGAAAGGCGTCCTCAGCGGCTGCAACTGGCGAGTTCTATCCCCATTGTCCTTCGCGGCCAGGACGGCCACCGGACTCCCGGGAAGTTGCAGTGCGTTTCCATGACCGGCGGCCTGGTCGTACCGGCGTCGCTGCTTCCACCAGGGTCAATGGTCAGGTTGATATTTGTCACGCCCAAGGGGCCAGTGACCGGGACGGCCGAGATGCTGCAACCGGTTTCGAAGGCGGAACAACCGTTCCGCTTTGCAACCATCGCGGACGCGGATCAGCACCGGCTGCGGGCTGTGATCGATATGGTGTACGGAGACCCAGAAGAACGTAGCTGTTGAAACATCCCGTTAACGCCCATCCATCAAAACAGGGGGGTTCAGGAACCCCGAGCCAAGCGACTTCCACCACCCAACAACGCCCAGCTGAGAAGCTGGGCGTGTCCTTGCCGAAAACGGAAGCGAGTCTTAGCTGCTTAGCTGCGTTGCCCTCGGCCCTTACTCTCATCGCTGGCGATGACGCCGTCCTTGATGTGGATGACGCGGTGGGCATACTCAGCGATATCGCCTTCGTGGGTGACCAGGATGATGGTATTGCCCTCGGCATGCAGACGGTCAAACAGCGCCATGATTTCAACTCCGGTCTGGGAATCCAGGTTGCCGGTGGGCTCGTCCGCCAGAATGATGGATGGCTTGTTCACCAGCGCCCGCGCGATGGCTACGCGCTGCCGTTGCCCGCCGGAAAGCTCGTTGGGCTTGTGGCTCATGCGCTGTTCCATGCCTACGGCCGCGAGGGAGGCCTTGGCGCGCTCCATGCGCTCCGCCGTAGGGATGCCGGCATAGATCAGGGGCAGCTCCACGTTGTGCAGAGCGGTGGCGCGGGCCAGCAGGTTGAACGTCTGGAAGACGAAGCCAATTTCCTTGTTGCGGATGCGTGCCAGTTCGTCGTCGTCCAGTTCGCTTACCAGCTGGCTGTTCAGCCAGTATTTTCCCCGGCTGGGCGTGTCGAGGCAGCCGATCAGGTTCATCAGCGTCGATTTGCCGGATCCTGAAGGCCCCATGATGGCAAGGTATTCGTTGCGCTGGATGCGAAGGTTAACCCCACGCAGCGCGTGGACCTGCTGCTCCGACCCCATGTCATAGGTCTTCCACAGATCCTCCGCTGCGATCATGCAGGATTCCGGCGGAGCCAGAGCTGAGCTCGGCATGCTGGACGCGGGGTTGGGCATATTGATGACTTCGGCGGTTGCCATTTTTTTCTCCTGGTTTTCCTTAACCTCGTCCGTGGCCACTCACTTCTCCGATCGTTTGGGCGTTAAAGTCTTGGCCGTGAAATGCCTTCGAGTTCGGATCCGGAACCGCTGACTGACGACTACTGACTGACGACTTTCGATTCGCAGGGGACCGCTAGCTGGTATCTCCCTTTGGACGTGCCGGATTGCCGAACGTTATAACGTTATGTTTCTTCTTCTTCCTTCTTCGGGACTGAATTGTCGATCTTCACGCTGCTTCCAGGCCGCAGCGTGCGCAATACCTTGTAGCTGCCGGTAATCACCTCGTCGCTTTCCTTCAAGCCGTCGAGCACTTCAATGTCCGTAGTTCCCGTTATCCCGGTAGTGACCGGCACAAACTCAGCCTTCCCCTTATGAATTACGAATACGCCCTGCACCTCGTCATTTTTTTTTGCACTCTTGGACACAGTTTCCTTGGGAGTTGGCGCCGCGGCGTGCACCGACCCGGGTCCGGATTTCTGCTGCTCCAGCTGTTCTTTGGTCCGAATCGTCAGTGCCTGAATGGGAATGGAGAGAGCCGCGCTTCTCGTTGCGGTCGTGATCTTGGCCGTGGTCGAAAGTCCGGGGCGAAGATCCTGTGGCGGATCCTGCAGGGTCACCACCACTTTGAAGTCCTTGGCTTCTTCGCTGGTGCTGGTCGACTGCGAAGTGGAAACTCCGCTGGAGCGGACGATGGCATTGTCTCCGATTTCGGAAACCGCGCCGTGGAACGTCTTCTTCGGAATCGCGTCGATCGTGACCTCGGCTGGCTGTCCGATGGCCACGTTCACGATGTCGGTTTCATCGACTCTTACTTCCGCAGTGATCACCGACATATCCGCGATCGTCATCAGAGTGCTGCCCTGCGCGTTCTGAATGCCGACCACCACGGTCTCGCCCTCGCGCACTGGTAAATTACTGATGACTCCATCGAAGGGTGCGTTGTATGTGGTCTTCTGCAGAAGATCGGTGTAATGGGTTAGCGTGGCCCGCGCCTGCGTGACGTGCTTGGCGGCGGAATCGTTCTGCGCCCTGGCTTGTGCCACGCGCGACTGCGCCTGGGTCAGCCCGGCGTCGGCCGTCGCCCATGCGTTCTTGCGGCTGTCAAAATCCGATTTGGCAATCAGACCGTCTTTGAAAAGACTTTGGGCGCGTTCCCAGTCCAGCTTGTTCCGTTCGTAATCGGCCTGGGCACGCAGCAGGTCCGCCTGCGCGGTTTTCAGCCCGGCATCGGCGGCGAGGGCGTCCGTCTCCGCAGCCTGCAGCGAGGCTTCATTGGCGCTCACATCGGCCGTGGATTGCACGTTTTCCAGTTGCGCCAGCAATTGACCCTTCTTTACCTGAGCGCCTTCCTTCACATACAGGTGGGTGATTTTTCCAAAAGCGTTGGCGCCGATATTGACGTAAGTCTTGGGCTTGATTTCGCCCGAAGCGCTCACTACCGTCGCCAGATCCTCACGCTGCACCTTGCCGGTTTGCACGGTGACCACGTTCGTGCCGCTCTGGTGCACCGTGAACGCCACGATCAACACCAGTAGAAGGGCCGCGCCCGTCCCGATTGCGATTTTTTTCCAAGGTTTCATGATTTGCCGTCACAGTCCGGAGGAGTTTACGTTCATGGCCCAGGAGACCGTCGGGCAAGGAACAGGACACCATCTCAGCCGATGAGGGTGACGGACACACATCCTCTGATACGATCCCGTTGGTGGGAAAGTTCCCAATCAGAATCAGGAATAAGAGCGAGTGACCGAGACCCACTAAACCTAATTAGGAAGCCGTGTTACAAGCCCCGAACGACGTCCAAGGCATTATAGCGTGCCTCCCGGCGCGGCCAAAGTGCAAGTATTCGGGCATGGGTCGATTTGACGGATGTCTGCCACCAAGGGCACGAAGTCAAACGAAGTAAGCCCGCCAAATCGAGCCCTTCGTGAAACTTCGTGTCCTTCGTGGTGGAAGGTTTTCGGCCAATTCGCGGAATTGATACATTACCCAAGATTCAGTTCCGGCCGGGCAACTCCGCGCTCCCCAGGGTGCCTCTAACGAAAGGGGGATGGTCGATTGCCATCCGTTCTCAGGACTTGAGTTTACCTTGCTTTGGCACCGATAACGGCCTAAAATAGCACATCAGCAGTTGTGTGGCAGGAGTCCCTCTCATGTTCCGGGTTTGCGTGCGCCGATACCTTTTCGCTTCTTTCCTGGTACTAACGAGCCTGATACTCACCGGGCTTGCCTTTCCCTGCGCGCTGGCCCAGGACCCCAATCCCAAGCCGGGTGACAAAGCAACCGCGGACGCCACCGTGCCCCCTCCGGCCCAGACCGCCCAGGAAGCGGATCCCTTAAAGCGGCCCATCGACGCCAAGAAAAAGAAGCAGCAGGAGAGAGACTACAGAAAAGAAATCAAAGGGCCCTACAAGAAGTGGCTTGATGAAGATGTGGTCTGGATCATCACCGACGAAGAGAAGGCAGCCTTTAAGCAGCTCAGCAACGACGAAGAGCGCGACTCGTTCATCGAAGCTTTCTGGCAGCGTCGCGATCCCACTCCCGATACTGAAGAGAACGAGTACAAGGAAGAGCACTACCAGCGCATCGCCTACGCCAACGAGCATTTTGCCGCGGGCATTCCGGGATGGAAATCGGACCGGGGCCGGATTTACATCATGTACGGCAAGGCCGACGAGATCGAGGCGCATCCCTCGGGTGGAACCTACGAACGACCCATGGAAGAGGGCGGCGGCGAGACGTCGACATTCCCGTTTGAAACCTGGCGTTACCGATATCTGGAAGGCATCGGCCAGGAGGTCATCATCGAATTCGTCGACACCTGCATGTGCGGCGATTATCACATGACCATGGACCGCTCCGAGAAAGACGCTCTGCTCTACACTCCGAACGCCGGACTCACCATGTGGGAGTCGATGGGAATGGCGAGCAAGACTTCGCGATTCCAGGGTGGCGGGTTTGAAAGGCTTGGCCTGGGGCCCGACAGCGCCAGCCAGCAGACCAAACAATTCGACCGGCTCGAGCAGTTCGCCAAGCTGCAGGCGCCTCCTCCGGTCAAGTACAAGGAT
Organism: Candidatus Sulfotelmatobacter sp.; assembly: GCA_035308125.1. Classification (GTDB taxonomy): domain Bacteria; phylum Acidobacteriota; class Terriglobia; order Terriglobales; family Acidobacteriaceae; genus Sulfotelmatobacter. Next base: position 112,688 of record DATGHF010000065.1, on the reverse strand, counting down.
CTGGAAGAAATCGTCAACACGAAGATCGTGCTGAACCCCATGCCTTTCGACGTGCGGACGGATTTTGTGAAGGTTACCAGCGACACCGTGCTGGTGCCTGTGACTATCCAGATGAAGAACCGCGACATAACGTTCGTGAACAAAGACGGGGTGCAGCGCGGGACGGTAAACATTTTTGCCCGCTTCACCACGTTGACCGGCAAAGTAGTGCAGACCTTCGAAGACCCGGTTGAGGTGATGGTGCCGGAAGAGTTGCTCCCGGCCACAGCCGAGAACGCGTCAGTCTACTGGAAGGCGATTCCCTTGCGGCCGGGGCGCTACAAGTTAGAAATTGCGGTCAAAGACGTGAATGGTGATCGCAGAGGGGTATGGAGCCGGGGCATCATCGTTCCTGATTTTTCCGAAGACAAGCTGGCGACCTCGACCCTGATCGTGGCCGACCAGATGGAGCCGGTGCCGACCAAGACGATTGGCACAGGCAGTTTCGTGATCGGCACCATGAAGGTGCGTCCGCGCGTGGCGGCTGCGGATGGCAAGCCGGCGCTGTTCAAGAAGAGCCACGACCAGAAGCTGAATTTCTGGATTCAGGTCTACAATCTGGGCATCGACGAAAAGACCCATAAGCCTTCGGCCACTTTCGAGTACGACATCGTTAATGTGGCGACCAACAAGGCGATCATTCAGAAAATCGAATCGACCGACACTATGGGCAACGTTGGCGAGCAGGTCACGCTGCAGAAATCGATTGCCGCAGCCAACCTGCAACCTGGCACGTACAAGATCGACATCAAAGTGAACGACAACATCTCCAAGCAGACCATTGATCCGTCGGCGGTATTTGCGGTAGAGTAGCGGCCTGCTTGATTCCCCCCGGGGGTGGGTAGGGCTTGAATCACAAGCTCGGAACTTGGGTTGTAGTGCTCGGATTGGCGCTCCCTGTATGCGCCAGTGAACCACCGGGCGCGATCTCGGGATATGTGCGGAATGCCTCGGGCGTCCCCCAGATGGGGGCGGTGGTGGAGATCCTTGGTTCCGAGATAGGTTCGGAGATCGGTTCGCAGATTGGTTCGGCCTCGCGCACTCTCACCACGTTTACCGACGGGCTGGGTTTCTATTCCGCGTCTGGATTGCTTCCGGGCGTTTATTCGGTGAAAGTTTCGGCCGCGTCGTTCCTGCCGACGGTGCTGGATCGCATTGGACTGGTGCCGGGTGCTCACCTCAAAGTAAACGTCACGCTGAATACGCTCTTAGGCGCGCTGGATGTGGGACGCATCCGCGCGGTTCCTGACGACGACGATTGGAAATGGACCCTGCGGTCGGTGGCGAACCGGCCAATCTTGCGCGTATTTGACGATCCGATGCCGCCCGCGGAAAAACAGAATCACGAAATCAAGGGCACGCTCTCTTTCGTGGCGGGTTCGGCGAGTGACGGCTACGGCAGTGGATCCGATATGAGCACCGGCTTCTCCCTGGAGCGCTCGATTTTCTCCACCGGCCGGGTTGGGGTGAGCGGCAATGTTGGTTACGGGGACGGCACTCCCGACGCAGTGTTCCGAACCAGTTATTCTCACGTTTTGCCGAATGGCTCTGAGCCTTCCCTGGCTGTGACCGTGCGCCGCTTCGCGCCCTCCGATCCCAACCTGCACAATGCCGCGCTGCAAGCCGTGACTCTGGCCATGGGCGACTCATTACCGGTGGGCGATGTGCTGGAGTTGAAATTCGGCAGCGAACTGCAAACCATTCAATTCCTGGGCCGGGTGAGTGCGTTTCGCCCTTACGGCTCCGCCGACCTGCACCTCTCGCCGAACACGGTTTTGGCATACGCTTACGCTTCGTCGCTTCCCGACTCCCGGATGGAAAAAGGATTCGATTCGGCGCCCGCGGATATGAGTGAAGCGAATCCGCGAGTCAGCCTGCAGGGTTTCGCTCCTAAGATTGAGCGGGCTCATCATCAGGAGTTGGCTCTGAACCGGCGCGTCGGCAACACGAATGTCCAGTTCGCCGTGTTTTCCGATCGTGTGGGCGATACCGCGCTGACGGGAGCGGGAGAAGTGACGGCCGCGGGCGGATTCCTGCTGCCAGACGTCTACTCCGGCACGTTCAGCTATACCGGCGGCACGCTGAACACCCCCGGGCTCCGGGCCGTGGTGCAGCACAAGTTCTCGACCGATCTCACGGCTACGCTCGACTATGCCTGGGGCGGAACACTGAATCTGTTACAGCCGGATGTGGCGCAACCCGTCGCGCTGCAGGAAGCGCAGCAGTGGATCAGGACAGTTCGCCGCCAGGCGTTGGCTGCCAAGTTCAATGGCACTCTGCCGCGGACTCACACCCGCTGGATTGCTTCCTACCGCTGGGTCAACGGCCAGGCCCTTACCCCCGTCGACATGTTCAACTCCTCGCCCGGACAGAGCGATGCTTACCTGAGCCTGTTCCTGCGACAGCCGATTCCCAGCATGGGCTTTCTCACCGGCCACATGGAAGCTCTGATTGAGGTGCGCAACCTGCTGGCGCAAGGTTACGTGCCGGTGGTGGGCCAGGACGGCCAGACGGTTTACCTGGTGCAGGCCGCCCGCTCGGTCCGCGGCGGACTGGCGTTCAGCTTCTAGCCAATCATGCTCGTCCCGCAAGAATCTCTTCTTTGAGCTGTTCGGCTCCCGCAAATTATCGAACTCCGGAATCGGGAAAACGAATCCGATTGTCCTCTAAGTAGCTGATTTTGCTGCATTGAGGGACCTCGACCAGGTTCCGCTCGGCCGCGAAAGCGCGCCATAGCAGAAATCGACGATTGACGCGCGGGTCTGAGCTTCGATAGAGTTGCCGCCTTGCAGGACATGCCTGTGGAAAAGCGGACTGGGATGAGGTCGACGACCCGCGGTTGCCCTGTACCCGTTTTTCCTGGCGCCGGACCCGACTGACCACGAAGTCTTGGAGCTTCCGGCGCTACAGAATTCCATATTATTACATGCAGACGTTACCAACGAACGTATTTTGGGTTCGGGAGTCTTTTGCAAGTCATTCCAGGCAAGCAAGATAACGATTTTTGGCAATTTGGCGGGTAACCTGCTTGGTACCCCCAAATAACCTCGCAATTCAAATGATTCATGAAGTCGCCAAAGGCTTTGCAGCTCCCCCAAAAGCCCTGGTGAAGGAGAGAGATACATGAGAGGTCTACTGAGTCGCATTATCGTACTCGTACTGCTTGGGACTACAGGTCTTGGAGTAGCAGCATACGCACAGACTTTCCGTGGCGCCATCAACGGCTCCGTGACCGACCCGTCCGGCGCTGTGGTGGCAGGAGCTACGGTAAAAGCCACCAACGTCGCCACCGCGGTTCCGATCACGGCAACCACCACCAGCGGAGGCGAGTTCGCTTTTCAGGATTTGCCCTTGGGGACGTACAAGATCGACGTAAGCGCGGCCGGGTTTCGTCCCGCTGTGTTCGATAACGTTACGGTTACCGCTGGAGGCGTGTATACCCTCCCGGTGAAACTCTCGGCCGGATCGGCGGGGACGACGGTGGTCGAGGTCTCGGCGGCTGCCCTGACGCTCGACACCACCACTGCCGCGCAGGACAACATCATTCCCTCCGAGGCGGTGGCGGATGTGCCCATGAACGGGCGCGACTTCACGCAGTTCGCGGCGGTGCAGCCCGGCTACGGCGGATACTCGGTGGGCGGGTTCGGTTCGCTGAACGGCACCCGCGCCAACCAGATGAACTGGCAGATTGACGGAGTCGACAACAACGACTTCTGGCACAACATTCCCGCGGTCAATCAAGGCGGCGTCTCAGGAATCGCTGGTGTCGTCATGCCGCTCGATGCCATCGACGAATTCGCCGCCCAGACGAATTCCAACGCCGAGGGCGGACGTAACGCCGGCGGAATCATTAACGTTGTGCTGAAGTCGGGCAGTAATCAGCTGCACGGTTCCGCGTACTATTTCAACCGCAACACGTCGCTCGGCGCTGCCACCCCGTTCTTCAACCCGAGCCTGCTGGCGTCGGAAGGTTTGCCTAACAAGAAACCGCCGCTGCGCAACGAGAACTTTGGTTTCTCGCTCGGCGGACCAATTATCAAGGACAAGACGTTCTGGTTCATTACCTTCGAAAAGCAGAAATACACGATCGGGCTGTCGGGGTTGAACACGGAACCGTCACAGGCTTATCGGAGCGCCGCGGATACTCTCATTGGCGGGGTCGCCAACGAAAACCCGATCTCAAAGCAGCTCATGAATAATCTCTGGCCAAGCGTTATCACCAATCTACCGGCCAAAGTGGGCAACTTCTTCGCGACCAATCCATCGATCGGCTACAGCTATAACGGCCTGATCAAACTCGACCACAATTTTACGGAAAAGCACCATTTTTCCATCCGCTGGTACGGAGGTCAGGGCGACCAGATCGCTCCGCTCGGCGGCAGTGCCGCGCTGGCGACGGCGAGCTCGAACGATCCCTACTACTTCGAGAAGGCCCCCATTCACGTCTACAACTACGCGGCCACGCTCAACTCGGTTTTGACGTCGAAAATCACGAATCAACTGCTGTTCGGTGTGAACTACTTCAACCAAGTCTTCAACGACGCCAACCACAGCTTCAATACGAGTTCCTATGGCTTGGACCTCAGTCCGGATGCCCTGATCAACGGAAAGCCGATCCTGGGCGCGCCGAATCTACAGATTGCCGGCTTTGAGCAGGTCGGCATTACGCCGCCTGAGGGCCGCAATGACATCACGGGAATGTTGGCTGACATCGTTTCCTACAACGTGGGCAAGCACCAGTTCCGTTTTGGCGGCGAGTTTCGCCAAGGGCACGTGGACGAGTTCTACTACCGGGGGTCGCTTGGGACCTTCAGCTTTACGGGCGACTATCAAGTACCAAACAGTTTGGGCGTATTGGTACCGGGAAATGCGTGGGCGGGAACATGCGCCGCTGGCGATCTCACCTGCGCTCTGGCCGATTTCCTCGCGGGTGACGTTTCATCCTCGGGCATCACGGTGGGCGACGCCGAGCGAAAAGTTGTGGTCAACGGGGTTGATTTCTTTGCGCAGGACTCTATGCAGCTCACGCGCCGGTTGAATGTCAACTGGGGTCTGCGTTGGGACTATTTCGGCCCACTGCACAATGGCAGCAAGGACATCGCACTCTTCGTGCCCGGGAAGGCCGAGGTGGTTCAGGGCAACGGAGTCAGCAACGTTTTTCCGCAGGACAAGAACAACTTCGCTCCGCGCCTGGGTTTTGCCTACCAGCCGACCAGCCGGGAGGATCTCGTTATCCGCGGCGGCATCGGCGTGTTTTATGACCAGATCAACATGAACCCGTTCCTGGATTTCCGCCCGCCCTTCGGAGCGGATGGGCTGGAAGATAACCCGGCAGGGCCGAAGCCCGTTTCTGTCTACACGGCGAATACCGCCGGCGCGACAAGTTACCAGTGGCAACCGAACGTGCCGATTTTCCCGGGAGTCGCTACCTGCGTCTCCGGAGTCGCCAGTCTTACTGATTGCATTAACCCTGGCACCAAAGCCTCGACAGTATTCGACGTATTTTCGGTGAACCAGAATTTCCGCACGCCTTACTTCTACAACTACAATCTCAATGTCCAGAAGAGTTTCGGCAATGGGTTTGCGGTTTGGCAGGTGGGCTACGTAGGAAGCGTGGCCCATAAGCTCTCGATTATGCTGGATATCAATCAACTTCCTGGCACTCACGCGGACGGCGCGTTTCCTCAGTATCCGAACTTTGGCCACATCAACCAGCTCAACAGCATCGGCAACTCGAACTACAATGCACTGCAGAGCACGCTGCGGTTAAGGTCGTGGCACGGGCTGAGCACGTCGTTTGCATATACCTGGGCGCACGAACTGGACGACATCAGCGCTTATCGAGGCGCCATCCCGTTCGACAGTACGAATCCCGCCGCCGAGTATGGCAACGGCGATTTCGATACCCGCCAGAATCTGTCCGGCACCCTGACCTGGGACATCCCAGGTTCGGACCGTGGACCGAAGTGGCTATCGCACGGCTGGTCGGTCAACAGTCTGTTTACCTTCCATGGTGGGCAGCCTCTCGACGAGGTGCGCACCGGCTATGACATTATCGGCAGTCCGTTTGCCGGCGTGTCGCATAGCTTCCAGAAGACGGCAGCCTTCACGGGCGTGCACTGGATTAACCCGGCTGCGTTCTGTATCAACGACGTGACAGCCGGCGGACCTGGAAAGGGATCTTGTGCGGGTGGTGGATCTGGAATCTTTGGCGGCAACCTGCGCCGGAACCAGATTTATGGCCCAGGCTTCTCTGATCTCGACCTATCGGTGCTCAAGAACATCCCCATCACGGAGCGGGTGAGAGCCCAGTTCCGGCTAGAGATGTTTAACCTTTTCAACCGCATCAACCTGGCCTCGGGCGTGGGCGCTACAAGTCCCGGCAACGGGGCTATCACCGATACCATTGGCGACTTTAACGGAGCGCCTGGCCTCGGCCCCGGCGAAGCGTTCAACATCAATCTTGGTTTGAAGATTCTCTTCTAAGGCGTCATCTCACTCCTCGGCCCCTGCTGCGACAAGCGGCGGGGGCTTTTTTTGCCCACATGCGAAGGGCTGTTGCCGGGAGACTAGCCGCGACCGGCCTACTCCTTTGGTCACTACGCCGGTCCCTAACGGCGGTGGTACGCTGCTCTTGTTCGATCCCCTCCCCGTCAAGGCATCTGTACAAGAAATCTGTACAAAGCATCCGTACCGGAGACTCTCTGATGCGTCGCGCCGCCCCTGCTCTGATTGGCCCATGTATCCGTCCTAATACGGTCGGGCTTATTTTCTGCGCCGTTTCCGTGCTGATTCTGTCCCTGGCCGCGCCGCTTTCGGCGCATCACGTGAAGAAGGGCGAATCCGCCACTTTGCCGGTGACGACCTCTTCGGCGCGGGCTCGCGCGCTCTACGAAGAAGGCATGGCCGACTACGAGAACCTGTATCTGGAACGCTGTAACGAAGATTGGCGCGCGGCTGTAAGAGAAGATCCTAATCTGGCGGTGGCGTGGGCTTGGATCGCGTTTAACAGCGGCAATCCGCAGGAAGTGAGCGACGCCCGTGCCAAGGCCAAAGCGCTGGTGCCAAAGCTGACTCCGGGCGAGCAGTTGATGGTGGGATGGATCATCAAGGTGCAGGAAGGCGACTACATCGAGGGCATTTCCCTGATGAACGACGTGCTGGAAATGTATCCGCGCGACAAGCACCTGCTCTATCTCGCGGGGAACTGGCTGATGCTTGAAGACGGCAACGAGCAGGCGCAGCGCATCATGGAGAAAGCGCTTGCGCTGGACAAGAATTTTCCCGCGGCCCTGAACGATCTGGCGTATCTCTACGCGCGAAATCGGCAGTTTGACAAGGCGTTTGCCTACATGGACCGCTACGTGGCGCTGCTGCCCAAGGAACCGAATCCGCAGGATTCTTACGGCGAGCTGCTCAGAATGGCTGGGCGCTTCGAGCAGTCGCTGCAGCATTATCACGCTGCGCTGAAGCTCGATCCAGATTTTGTGACTTCGCAGCTTGGCCTGGGAGACACGTACGCCTTGATGGGCAACCAGGAGCAGGCGCGCGTGGAATATGAACGCGCCATCCGTTACGCCCACAATGAAGCCGATCGCCTCACTTATGGAATGCAAAGCGCAATGACCTGGGTACGCGACGGCAAGTTCGCGGAAGCCGACAAGGCCTTTGCGGAGATCGCCGAGACTGGCCACGCCAAGGAGCAGGATCTGCAGGAAGCGCAAGCCTTTCGGCACATGGCGGAGTATCAGTCGGACGACAAGGTTGCGTTGAAATACTTGAAGCAGGCGGAGGACGCTCTCGGCCATCGCGACACCATCACGAAGTTGGATAAGAACGAGGAACTGTCGCGCATCCTGCGGAACTTGGTGGTGCGGGCCACGCGCATGGGCGACCAGCCGCTGGCCGACAAGTCTCTGCAGCAACTGGAAGCCATGGCCGCCGGCAGCCGTAGCCGCGTGATCCTGAGTTCGTATAATGGCGCGGCGGGCACGCTGCTGATGGATCAGAAGAAGTTCGAAGACGCCATCCCGCGATTAGAAGAAGACCAGGACAATCCCTTCACCATGGAACTGCTGGTGCAGGCCTACTACGAGACCGGCCTCACCGAGAAACTGCATGAAATCGAGGCCAAATTGCGAGGGACAAATTTGCCTACCATGGAGCAGGCCCTGGTAGTTCCTGCCGTGCGTTCGAAGCGACCGATCATCTAAGCAGACCTGAACGGCCTAGGTCCGAAGGCTAAGCTCAGGGTCAAGCCCAGAAACTCTCAGCAGAATCGCGGGTTTGGTGTAGATTGAGTGGGCACCTGCCCGCCTTAATGAAACGCGAAGCTGAGCGCCGATCCCGGAAAAGAATACCTGCCAGCGTTCCCACGCGGATTCGAACGGCTCATGGAGTCGAGCATGCGGCCCAAACCCGCGACGTGAGCAGCAATGGCGTCTTCCTCTATACCAAGTCCAAGATGGAGGCCGGTGCTGAGGTTGAACTGGTGCTGATACTTCCCCCCGAGCTTACCGCCGGGCAGAAGTGCTGGGTATGCTGCCAGGCCACGATTGTGCGGGCCGAACAGGTGGGCGGAGAGTTCGGGGTAGCAGCGAAGATACAGCGAATGGACATCCTGCCCGAAGCGGCGATTTGAGGGCCAGGGCTGGTTGCACCATTCTTGGTGCAGCGGGGTTGATCCGGCTCGGTCCCACTTGTACTGTTCCTTGCTCGGCGGATCCCAAAACTGCACTGGCTTCCGGAGCAAAGTTCACTGGTCGCGCCAGGGCGGGAATGGATCAGTGAAAAAAAGCTTCCCATTGCATCGCCCTTGGTGCAATAATGTCGGCCCTAGAATTGCTCTGGCCAATTCCAAAACAGGCGGGCCCAAGTATGTGGATCGAAAAACTGGCGGACGGTGTGGTGCGAGTACAGACTCCCATCGGCCCCCGCTACGTTATGCCGTCATTTCTTCAACGCTTGTATCTCATCTGGATGTTTCGCAATTTCCCCATTCTTCCGCACGCGGTGCTGAGCGCGCGTCAGCAGCGACTAGTCGACCAGCTGTGTTCCGAACAGCGGTTTGAATCGATGGCGTATGGAGACGGCATCGATGAATCACCGGTGATTGGAACGATCGAGCGGCGTCCGACGATGGGGACAACACCGTTGCCTCCGCGACGACCTGTGGCCAGCGAAAGCGCGCCAGGCCTCGCAGCCGAGGCGCGGCAGCAGCCGTAACGGCTAGACGGCGTTGCTGGAGGGTGAGCGCGCGCGGGATCTCTTCGCGGATTTCAACAAAATTTTAACGAATGAGAACCACGAAGAATCGCGCGTCGCCGCCCGACGCATGTGCGCTTGACCACCTGTGTGCCTGATTACTGGACCGGAGAGACTTGCAAGCAACGCCTGGTGGAAGCCGATTTTAGAAAATGGATTTGCAGGGTCTGGCACATTACTGAGAGCGTATTGCATCGCGATGCGCCGCCAACAGTTCAGCTGAATGCTATAATCTTTAGTCGTCCTTCCTGAAATTCCCGTCCGGGCGCGTAGCTCAATTGGCAGAGCAACTGACTCTTAATCAGTAGGTTGTAGGTTCGATTCCTACCGCGCTCACCATCTTTTCCGCGATGTTCGCCATAGTGGGAGCAGCATTGCGGCCTTGGCCCAGATCAGCAGCGATCCACAAAACCGCGAGGATTGGAGATGGACTACAATCAATGGTGTCCGGAGGGTTAAGGAAAATCCGGATGCAATAGTGAACGAAGCCGATGACCGACGGAGAACAATCATGAAAACGCAGACTGTCGACGAACACGCGGATGCAATCGAACTCCGGCCTGCGACAAGCAGTGTCTTGTCGTTCGGAGGGACTTGTGCCGCTTACCGTATCGCGCTACCCGCTGCCATCTTATTGCTGACGGTTTCCCTCTGCCTCGCCAGGAACGCTGGTGCGCAACAGGCGGCGATGCCTTCCCAGAGTGCCGGAGTTGCTGGGCAGAAGACAACGCAAGTTGTGATTCCGGCATTTCTCACCGCGTCTTTGGATTCCAAGAAGCGGAAGGCGGGGGATGAGGTCGTGCTCAAGACGGCCGGTGCCGTGCACCTGGCGGACGGAACCGTCATACCCAAAGGGGCAAAGGTGGTTGGACATGTAACCGAGGCGAAGGCTCGATCTGGGAGCGAAACCGAGTCGTCGCTCGGGATTGAGTTTGACAAGATCGACCTTGCGGAAGGGAAGACGCTTGCGATCAAAGGCGTTGTCCAGGCTGCGGCGCCCAATCCGAATTCCGAATCCGGCGGGGGCGTTGACTACAGCGGAATGAACCAAACCCTCCAGCACGCCACGCCATCGGCAGGGGGTACGGTCGCGGTGGCGCCGGTCCTGACGGAGCAGTCCGTGGGAGTCCAGGGAATCAAGAACCTGCAACTTGGATCCGATGGTGTGTTCAAAACAGACGGAAAAAGTGTCAAGCTGGACTACGGATCGCAAATCGTGCTTCGAGCGCAAACAGCCGGCGGGCAGTAGTCCGGACCCGTTCCGCCGGGCGGTTCTGATTTGATGCTGAACACTGCGCCCCTGCAGGGGTTCGAGGGCACGTCTGCGCGGCGGTGGCGAGCATTTTCCTTTTAAGAAAAAACGCTTGCGGAACCCGCCTCGCGATGCCGACCTAGGGTTGCTTCCCCATCTCCTCAAGAAAAACGATTTTCAAGGGCCGATTTTGATTTCACATCGGGCTGGCAGATGTGGCACAATCACCTGCGCAATCGTTTCGACAGTCATTTTCGCGAGAGCTTTCGCGATCAATCGCCATCCGGATGTTTCTTGTGAGAGACTGGTGGGCCACTTGAGGTAGTGTCATCCTGTTGTTTTTGAAAAGGCTGAGATGTTTGCCGGAGGAGGCAGACTGTTATGGGCAAGAATTCCTGGACTCGCCGTCGATTCATGGGCGTTAGCGCTGGAACCGTGGCTGCTGGCGCTGCCGCGAAAATCACGCTGCTGGAACCGAGAGTGCTTTCCGCGTTTCCCAGACCGGTTCCAGCGAGCGACACGATTCGTTTTGCTTCGATCGGTACGGGAGTGCGAGGCTGCGAGTTGCTGGGCGCGTCGCTCCGCGTTCCGGGAGTGGAATGCGTAGGCATCTGCGACCTTTATGACGGCCGGCATCAAGCGGGAAGGGAAGCGGTGAAGAAGGACGTTCCCGTCACTCGCCGCTACACAGAGATTCTCGACCGCAAGGACGTTGACGCCGTGATTGTCGCGGTCACCGACCACCAGCACCGGCACATCGTGGAAGACGCGTGCGCCGCCGGGAAAGATGTCTATTGCGAGAAGCCGCTGTCTCATACCGTGGAAGACGGTTTCGCGATCGTCGACGCGGCGCAGAAAAACAAGCGCATTGTGCAGGCGGGCAGCCAGCGCGTGAGTTCGATTCTCTACGCCAAGGCCAAGGAGATTTGGGATTCCGGCAAACTCGGCGACGTCTACTTTGTCGATGCCTACTGGGACCGCAACTCGCCGAGCGGCGCATGGGTTTATCCCATTCCGCCCGACGCCAGCGAGCAGTCCATCGACTGGAATACTTTTCTCGGGCCTGCCCCGAAAATTCCGTTCGATCCGATCCGCTTTTTCCGCTGGCGCTGCTTCAGAGATTACGGCGAAGGCCTTGCCGGAGATTTGTTCGTGCACTTGATCTCCGGGATTCACTTCATTACCAGCACTAACACCATTGCGGAAAGAGCAATGTCCACCGGCGGGTTGTACCACTATAGAGACGGCCGCGAATTTCCGGATCTGATCCAGACTTCTTACGAGTATGCGAACCTCAGGGTCACCGTGCGCTGCAATTTGAACAATGACGGCGGGGAGTTCATCGGCTTCTACGGCAACAAGGGAACGCTGATCATCAAAGACTCGACTCTCACGTTTAAGCCGCAGGACACGCGGCCCGAACCCGAGACCTACTCGACGGTGGGCTGGCCGATGGCGGAGCGCGAAGACTACCTGAAGAAGTGGCACGACGAGCATCCGCGGACGGCGCCGCTAGCGGCGAAGATCGAAGAGGATACGGAAGTATTCGTTCCGCCGCCGGGCTACAACGATGTGGCCGACCATCAAGCCAACTTCTTCAACGCGGTGCGGACTCGCGTGCCAACCGTGGAGAACGAAGTGTTTGGCAACCACGCCGCGATCGGCTGCCACCTGGCAAATTATTCTTACTTCAACAAGTCCATCGCCGTGTGGGATGGCGCAGCGAAGAAGATCAAAGGCTAGCGACGAATTGATCCGGGGCGCAGGAGTCGAATTACTTGCGCCCCGTTTTCTTCTCCGGTTTCTTGGCCTCAGGTTTCTGACTGCCCCCATCTTTGTTTTGCAGGAATGTTCCCTCGCGCAGTTCGGTGAACGCTTTCTGAAGCTGTTCCTGCGTATTCATCACGATGGGCCCGTACCAGGCCACCGGCTCTTCCAGCGGCTTTCCCGAGACCAGCAGGAAACGGATTCCGTCGTCGCCGGCTTGTACGGTGACTTCGTCGCCGGAATCGAAAAGAATCAGCGACCGATTGTCGGCCTCAACCGGGGGCGCAGTATCCGCCCATTTGATGGCCTCAGTGGGTACGGTGAGCGGTCCTGAAGCATTGCAGAATTTTCCAGAACCACCGAAGACATAGGCAAACGCGTGGCGCGTAGTCTCCACTGGAAGAGTTTTTCGCCGTCCAGGCGGAACGCTCACGTCGAGGTAAATCGGATCGGCTGCGATTCCGTCTACCGGACCCCTCTTGCCCCAGAAGCTGCCACACACGATGCGAACCTCAGTGCCGTCATCATCTTTTACCTGGGGGATCTCGCCGGTCTTCACTTCCTGGTAGCGCGGCGGGGTCATCTTGAGCGCGGAGGGAAGATTTGCCCACAACTGGAAGCCATGCATGCGTCCGGCATGATCGCCCTTGGGCATTTCCTGATGGATGATCCCACTCCCGGCGGTCATCCACTGTACGTCGCCGGCGGCGATGGCGCCTTTGTTGCCCATGCTGTCGCCGTGTTCCACGGTTCCGGCGAGGACGTAAGTGATCGTCTCAATGCCGCGATGAGGATGCCAGGGAAAGCCCGCGAGATAATCGGCGGGAACATCGTTGCGGAAATCATCGAGCAGCAGGAACGGATCGAAATCCTTGGTGTTGCCGAAGCCGAATGCGCGGCGCAAATGGACGCCCGCACCTTCCAGGGTCGGTTTCGCCATGACAAGTCGCTTCACAGGTCGAATGGACATGCTTGATCTCCCATCTCACGCGCTTCTCGCACGAGCGCAGCTCTAATGCGGGCTGATTCACTTTAGCAATAGATGAGATTGGGAAGGTTTTGGTTTCAGGGGCGGAGCGAGGCGTCTGCTCAAAAACCTGAACAGCGCCGGAATCAACAAAGGGCGATTATTGGGAGATGCCAGTGACCGAGGGCTTACCGTAATCGAGGTCAAACCCCAGTTGGAGTTTGGCGGCTTCCGACATCAGAGCCGGCGACCAGGTCGGTTCAAACACGACCTGTACGTTCACTTCTTTGACTTCGGGAAGGCGCGACAACTTGCCCTCCACATCTGCCTTGAGCACGTTGCCCATGCCGCAGCCTGGAGCGGTCATCGACATTTTCACATCGATTTTTTTGCCGCCTTGTTCGAGCGCGGCGATTTCGCAGGAATAGATGAGGCCTAGATCGACGATGTTGACTGGAATTTCGGGATCGTAAACCGTCTTGAGCTGATCCCATACCAGTTTCTCGCTGAAGATGCCGTCGGAGGGTTTGGTCTCGCTCGCAGTCGGCGGAGTCAGGCCCAGAGCGTCCGCATCTTTCGCATCAATGCGGAACATGCAGCCCATATCGCTGACCACGGTGTAGCTGGTGCCGAGGAATTGCGAAATCCGCACGCGGCTTCCGGCGGAAAGAACGCGGCGTATGCCGCTGGGAATCTCGATGGCTTCGCATTCGCGCTTCAGGTCGATTTGTTCGTACATAAGTTGACTCCGTCGGCTGGTGAGCTACTCGGTGGAAACCGCGTCCTGCTTGCCTTCCAGTGCGGCTTGCAGTGTGTGCCAGGCCAGGGTCGCGCATTTCACTCGCGTGGGAAACTCTGACACTCCAGAGAATACCGCCAGCTTGCCGAGTTCGAGCTGGCTGCCGTTTACTGAAGCCTGGCCCGTGACCACGTCGTGAAAACGATGGAACAGTTCGTCCGCATCTTGCCGGCTCTTGCCCTTCAAGGCCTGCGTCATCATCGATGCCGAGGCTTTCGAAATGGCGCAACCCGAGCCTTGAAATACGACATCCTGAATCGTGTCGCCCTGCATCTGCAAGTATACGGTGAAGTGATCGCCGCACAACGGATTGAAGCCTTCCGCTTTGCGGTCCGGATTCTGTAACTCGCGATAGTTCCTCGGAGCCTTGCTGTGCTCGAGAATCACTTCCTGGTACAGGTCGCGTAGGTCGCCCATCAGGCGAAGACCTCCTGTACCTTGTGGATGCCGCGGACGAGCGCGTCGATCTCTTCTTTCGTGTTATACAGACCGAACGAAGCGCGCGCGGTGGCATCAATCCCGAAGCGTGCCATCACGGGCTGCGCGCAGTGGTGCCCGGTGCGGATGGCGATGCCTTCCTGGTCGAGGATGGTTCCGATGTCATGCGGGTGGATGCCCTCGATGACAAAAGAAAGCACGCCCGCTTTCTCTTTCGCAGTTCCGATCAGACGAACGCCGGGAATGGCAGAAACCACTTCCGTGGCGTACGCCAGCAGTTCGTGCTCGTAGGCAGCGATGTTCTCCATGCCCAAACTGTTGAGATATTCGATCGCCGCGCGCAGGCCAACCGCCCCCGACATATCAGGCGTCCCGGCCTCAAACTTGTGCGGGACCTTATTGTAGATTGTCTTTTCGAAAGTGACGGAGCTGATCATGTCACCGCCGCCCTGGTAGGGAGGCATGGCTTCGAGCAGCGCCAGCTTGCCATACAAAATGCCGATTCCGGTGGGGCCGTAATTTTTATGTCCGGAGAACACGTAGAAATCGCAATCCAGTTCCTGCACATTCACTGGAACGCGCGGCGCGGCCTGAGCGCCGTCTACGAGAACAGGAATGTTTCTGGCGTGTGCCATTGTCACGATTTCAGCAACGGGATTCACTGTGCCGAGCGCATTCGAGACGTGGCCTACCGCGACGATCTTTGTCTTTGGGCCAAGCAGCTTTTCGAATTCGTCTAGAATCAACTCGCCGCGGTCATTAATCGGCGCGACCCGAAGTGTTGCGCGCTTCTCTTCACACAGCATCTGCCAGGGAACAATGTTGGAGTGGTGCTCCATGGCGGTGATGAGAATTTCGTCCCCCGCGCCCACATGAACCCGGCCATAAGTCTGCGCCACCAGGTTGATGCCCTCGGTCGCGCCGCGAACAAATATGATTTCGCTCGGGCGAGCCGCATGCAGAAACAACTGCACCGATTTGCGCGCCGCCTCGAATTCTTCCGTCGCGCGTTCGGAAAGATAGTGCACGCCGCGGTGGATATTGGCGTTGTCGTGCTCGTAGTAATGGACGATCGCGTCCATCACCGCTTTGGGTTTCTGCGACGTGGCCGCATTGTCGAGATAAACGAGCTGGTGGCCGTGCGCCTTCTCGCGAAGGATAGGGAAATCAGCGCGCACCCGGTCGACGTCGAAATCGAATGCAACGTCGTGAACGCCATCGCGAACCGCGGCCCGGCTAGAGTTCAATGGTGGTCGCGCAACGGTTGTCATCCGGCTTCCTCCTGGTTCTGTGCTGCAGGTCACGCCCTGCGCTGCCCTGGCCGGGCACTTGCAGCAGGCTGCTGCGCCGCAAAATGATTGGCGATCGATTGCAGATGCTCGTGAATCAACCGCTCCGCATGAACGCGGGCCGCACCCGGATGCATGCGATCCAGGCACTCGCTGGCGAAAGCCTGCAACAACAGCCTGCGAGCTGATAGTTCGTCGATGCCTCGCGACCGCAAATAAAACAGCGCGTTTTCTTCGATCTGGCCGATGGTGGCCCCGTGCGTGCACTTCACGTCATCGGCGTAGATTTCCAGTTGCGGCTTGGTATCGATCTGCGCATCGTCGGAAAGCAGCAGGTTGCGGTTGGTCTGCTTGGCATCGGTTTTCTGCGCGTCCTTATGTACGACGATGCGGCCGTGGAAAACCCCGTGC
This sequence comes from Candidatus Sulfotelmatobacter sp., assembly GCA_035308125.1. Lineage (GTDB taxonomy): Bacteria > Acidobacteriota > Terriglobia > Terriglobales > Acidobacteriaceae > Sulfotelmatobacter. Next base: position 96,462 of record DATGHF010000065.1, on the reverse strand, counting down.
GCGTGGCCGTCCAGGATTCCGTTGTAGAACTGGCGGCTGCCGCAGTGCGGGCTGGCATGTTCCACGTGCATGTAATTGTCGAGATGCTGCCGGCCATCGCCAATGAACAATCCGTTGATCAGGCACTCTCCGCCTTCGCCAGCCAGCACCGGGTGCACGTTGTTGCGAACCAGTCCTCCGCCCAGCAATAACGAATGGGAAGCGACGTTCGCGCTTCGCTCCTGCTGGATGCGCAAGGTCGAAATGTTGAAAGCATCCAGGCTCTCTCGCTCGATCATGTAATGCGCGATCGTCGAGTTCTCGCCAGCGATCAACTCGGTCGCAGTATTGCAGAGCACCACGCCGCCGCCGAGGGAGACGTAATCCTCGATGACCGCGGCCTGGCTCTCGCGGTCGAAAACCAGCAGATTCCGAGGATGGACCATGCGCGGCGTGCCGGCCGCAGTGGATACAAAAAGCAAGTGGATGGGCCCGTCTAACGTCGTGCCTCGGCTCACGTGGACGAAAGCTCCATCCTCCGCGAAGGCTGTGTTCAGAGCGCAGAATGCATCACGCTCAACATTCAAGTAGCGGCCCAGGTGAGCTTCGAGCGCTGGCGTGCGCTTTTCGATCTCTTCCTTGAGGCCTGAGACGGTGATGCTTGTCGGCCCGGTGCCGAATGGAGCCCCGAACTCAGACAACTCGCGGACGAACTGCCCATCGACAAAAACCAACTGGGCGGCAACGCCTTCCACGCGCCACGGCTTCAAATCGTCGCGCGAAAGCTCGGTCGCAAGTTGTCCCGGCAAAGAAAATACGGTGCGAGCTATCGCCGAGACGTTCGTGAAGCGCCAGTCTTCATCGTGCGTGGTCGGGAAGCCGGTCTCGCAGAAGCGGGCAAACGCATCGTCGCGCAGCTTGCGCAGCCAGGGCAGAGAATGGCCCGCAGACCGCTTGGCGAAGGCGGTATAGGTTTCGAGATAGCTTTCGAGGTTTTGAATCGCAGTAGTCACGCTTGCTCCACCAAATCTTCTTGCCTACACCGAAGCGGGCGCAGTTTGCCGCGCCTCGGCTTCGATCCAGCCATAACCTTTTTCTTCCAGTTCGAGCGCCAGTTCAGGACCGCCCGAGCGCACGATGCGGCCGTCGACCAGCACGTGCACAAAGTCAGTGGCGATGTAGTTCAGCAGACGCTGGTAGTGTGTGACCACGAGCATGGCGCGCTCGGGGCTGCGCATGGAGTTGACGCCCTTGGCAACAATGCGCAGCGCGTCGATGTCGAGCCCGGAATCGGTCTCATCCAGAATCGCCAGCTTCGGCTCCAGCACCGCCATCTGCAAAATTTCATTGCGCTTCTTCTCGCCGCCTGAGAAGCCTTCGTTGACGGAGCGGTTCATGAGCTTCTCGTCCATCTCCAAAAGCTTCAGCTTCTCGCGGTACATGGGGAGAAAATCCATGGCATCCACTTCATCTTCGCCGCGATACCTGCGGATAGCGTTCAGCGCAGAGCGCAGAAAATAGGCGTTGCCGATCCCGGGAATTTCCACGGGATACTGGAACGCCAGGAATACACCTTCACAGGCGGCTTCTTCGGGCTTCATGGCCAACAGATCTTTTCCCTTGAACAGGACTTCGCCGGCCGTTACGTCATACGTGGCCCGTCGCGCCAACACTTGTGCCAGCGTGCTCTTGCCCGAGCCGTTCGGGCCCATGATGGAATGGACTTCGCCGGGATTAATGGTGACGTCGATGCCTTTGAGAATCTGGTGTCCGGCAACGGTCGCGTGCAGATTCTTGATTTCGAGCAAACTCATTATTAGTTTCCTTTTCGTTTCTTTCGTGCCGTTCTTCTTTTCGTTCCGTGCTCGCCCGACTGAAATCGCGAACCGAAATCAGGGAAGCAAATCAACCCACGCTGCCTTCCAGGCTCACGCTGAGCAACTTCTGCGCCTCAACTGCAAATTCCATCGGCAGTTCGCGGAACACCTGCTTGCAGAATCCGTTCACGATCATCGAGACCGCGTCTTCCGCCTTGAGACCGCGCTGTTGCAGATAAAAAAGCTGATCCTCGCCGATCTTCGACGTCGAGGCTTCATGCTCCATGCGCGCCGTGGAGTTCTTCACCTCGATATACGGGAAGGTATGCGCGCCACACTGATCGCCGATCAGCAGGGAATCGCATTGCGTATAATTGCGCGCTCCCGTGGCATTCTTCAGAATCTTCACCATGCCGCGGTACGTGTTCTGACCGTGGCCGGCCGAAATGCCCTTCGAAACAATCGTGCTGCTCGTGTTCTTCCCCAGGTGGATCATCTTCGTTCCGGTGTCCGCCTGCTGGTAGTTGTTGGTGAGGGCCACGGAATAAAACTCGCCCACCGAGTTGTCTCCCTGCAGAATGCAGCTAGGATACTTCCAGGTAATGGCGGAGCCGGTTTCCACCTGCGTCCAGGAAATCTTAGAATTGATTCCAGCACACTTGCCGCGCTTGGTGACGAAATTGTAGATTCCGCCTTTTCCGTTCTTGTCGCCGGGATACCAGTTCTGCACGGTGGAATACTTGATCTGCGCATTGTCGAGCGCTACCAGTTCCACCACGGCTGCGTGCAACTGGTTTTCATCGCGGATGGGTGCCGTGCAGCCCTCGAGATAGCTGACGTACGCGCCTTCGTCGGCGACGATCAGCGTGCGCTCGAACTGCCCGGTTTCGGCCGCGTTGATGCGGAAATAAGTCGACAACTCCATCGGACAACGCACGCCCTTCGGTACGTACACGAACGATCCGTCAGTAAACACGGCAGCGTTCAGCGCGGCGAAGAAGTTGTCGGTATGAGGAACCACCGACCCAAGATATTTCTGAACCAGCTCCGGATGCTTCTGTACCGCTTCCGAGAACGAACAGAAGATCACGCCCATCTCGCCCAGCTTCGCCTTGAAAGTAGTGGCCACTGAGACGCTGTCAAACACCGCGTCCACAGCCACTCCCGCGAGCATCTTCTGTTCCGCCAGCGGGATGCCCAGTTTTTCGTAAGTGCGCAGAATTTCCGGATCGAGTTCGTCCAGACTCTTCAGGCCCGGCTTCTGCTTGGGTGCCGAGTAGTAAACAATATTCTGATAATCAATGGGCGGGAACTTTACGTTCGCCCACTTGGGCTCGGCCTGTGCCTGCTCGAGCGATGCCCAATGCCGGTAGGCCTTGAGCCGCCACTCCAGCATGAATTCCGGCTCTTTCTTCTTCGCCGAAATAATGCGGACGATTTCTTCGTTTAATCCCTTGGGGATGCGGTCGTCTTCAATGTCGGTGACGAACCCCCACTTATAATCGCGTTCCGCCAGACTGCGGATGGTATCGAGATTCGTGCTCATTGCATTCTCCCGGATGCGCCGATGATCGTAGAAACCATATTTCCGCGATTGTCGCGGACGGCCGTCAGGCGCATGGGCCGGATCAAATCGGAAAGCGCTACGTTTTCCAGTGCGCCGCGCACCACTTGATTGATGACGCGCTGGTTATTCTTGATGCGGCAGGACGATTCAAGATCGCAGAGCCCGGAAATGTCGCTGCTGCATTCCGTCAGAGCCAAGCGCCCCTCGAACGCCGAGATAATCTCGGCGAGCGAGATGAGATGCGGCTCCCGCGCCAGCGTATAGCCGCCCTTGATGCCACGATGCGACTCCAGCAGTCCGTTCTGCAGCAGAGTCTTCAAGAGCTTGCTCACCGTCGGCATCGGCAAACGGCACTGCGTCGCCAGGTCGCGGGCCGTATGCAGTTCCGTCTGCGGGCCACGAGCGATCTGGCTGATCAGGACAAGGCCGTAATCGGTCAATTTGCTCAGGCGAATCATAGGAAAGCCGTTGTCAAAAATCGGCCAGTTTCGAGCAATCTTGAAACCGTACTGATTTGGTACTCTTTGATTGTAAAGCCTCAGCCGCCGGTTAGGCAAGGGAAGTGGATGTGTATTTTGGGGAAAGACTCAGACCTGAAGAGCGGCCAACAGCGCCCGCTTCCAGCGGTCAGCGTCAATCGTCCAGCAGACCTTCGCGTTTGGGCCATGTTGCAGAGCCTGCGCCCAGACGGCTCGATTGCGCTCATCGGCCGCGACGTTGAGCCGGTCGACCACGGTCATGCCGCGGGTCAGTTCGCTCTGCGTTTCCACTTCCACGTAGTGCGTACTCCATTCGGTTCCAATGGTGGGATCAAGCGCAACCGACATGGCCACTGGGTCGGGAAGGCAAATTCCGTCTTCTCCGGTTTGCACTTTGTAGGCCTCACGCGCGTGGTTGTTGCATTCGATGGCAAAATCGGCAAGTTTGTTGTGGAGCGTGTGGATGCGGACGATGTCGTTCTGGTGAAGCACGGCGTCACCGCGCGAGGTCTGCCAACCGACAAGTTCGACCGGCAAGCCGCTCAGCAAGACGATGCGGGCGGCTTCAGGGTCAACCCAGATGTTGTACTCGGCGGCCGGAGTCACGTTACCTTCGCAGCACGGAGCGCCGCCCATGATGACGCAACGCCCAACCTTGGCGGCAATGGACGGCCGCTTCGCCAGGGCGAGCGCGATATTGGTGAGCGGCGCCAGGGTGACGATGATGAGTCCGGGATTGGCTTCGACGGTTTCGATGATCGCATCGACGGCATGCAAAACTTCGGGAGACTGCCGCGGCGGCGCGTAGTTGTGATCTCCAAGCCCGTCGCGGCCGTGGAACCAGGTTGCATCCTGATACGCCCGCAGCAGCGGTTTTTCCGCGCCCACGTACACGGGAACCGCAGCGCCGCAGAGGCCAACTGTATAGAGCGCGTTGCGTGCGGCTTGCTGCACGTCGACGTTGCCGGCGACCGTGGTAATCGCCGCCACCCGCACGTCGGGCGCCCGGAGCGCCATGATCAGGGCGACAGCATCGTCTGAGGCAGTGTCGGTGTCGATCAGGAAGGTGCGCGTCACGCGAGCAGGATAGCAAATCGGATCAGAGAAACCGAGCAGCGGTAATCGATGATTTACTTTTTCTGGGCGCTCTTCAACTTGGGCGGATGCACCGGCAGCCCAGGGGCTGTGCTTAAGGTCCGCCGGGCCTGGCCTGCTAGCTGACTGCCGGGCGCCGTTTCGTCGGATTAGTAGTGATGGTAAGGGACGCGCCTTCCAGCTTGCGCGAGGTTGCCTCGATGGTCAGGGCCCCCGGCGTCTTCGAAGCCTGCAGTATCACCTGCGCCAAACCGCTGAACAAACTTCTTTCGTTTCCCTTATCGGACTCCTGGCAATTCGGGTCGCCATTGCCCACGCCGATTAGCACTCCTTCGCCCGACACTTTGAACTTGATCCGATTGTCAGCGGTAGGAACGAAACGCCCCTCACTATCGGCTGTTTCGACGCGCACGATCGCGACGTCCTCTCCATCGGCTGCGATTTCCGCGCGATCGACGGTAAGCCGGACCTTCGCCGAGGCCCCGGTGGTCTCGCGTTTCGTCGTGAGCACGACCTTGGAGTCTTTGCTGCCGCGAGCTTCAATGTAGCCTGGCTCGTACTTGACCTTCCACTCCAGATGATGCAGTGCCTCGACCTTCTTCGATCCCAGGCTCTGGCCATTGCAGAAGAGTTCGACGCTCTCCAGGTTCGAGTGCACCCAGACAGAAATCGCTTCGCCCTCTTTGCCCGCCCAATTCCAATGCGGAAAAAGATGCAGCACCGGCTCCTTGCCCCACCATGCCTGGTAATAAAAATAGTTATCTTTGGGGAACCCGCACATGTCGACGATGCCGAACTGCGAGTTGATGCTGGGCCACGAGTAAGGCGTCGGCTCGCCGCGATAATCGAAGCCGGTCCAGGCAAAGCCGCCCGAAAGCCACGGACGCGCCGCATAAAAAGTCCACCACTCCTCGGCGAGTTCGGCCCAGTCGGGATGATTCGCATCGTAGGCGCTCACCCAGTTCCGTACTTTGTCAGTCGAGTAGACACCGCGGGTGGAGACGGTGCTCGCGGTCTCGGTGCCAATCGCCGGCTGACGAGGGTTAGCGGCGCGATACTTATCAATGGCTGACAGGTTGTAGTTGAAGCCCATCACGTCGAGACTCGTCGCCAACGACGCTGTCGGGAGCGACTTGTCATACGTGCCGTTCACAGCGGCCGTGCACAAGCGCGTGGGGTCCAGTTCGTGCGTGCGTTCCTGCATGGTGTGAATTATGTGTGTGCCGATTTCGTTTGATTGCAGCACCCACTCTTCATTGCCCATCGACCACAGGAAAACCGCAGGATTATTGCGATAGCGCTTGACCATCTTTTCCAGCTGCGCCAGTCCTTCTTCATTGGATGACATCTGGCGCGTCTCGCACAGCATCGCATTCCGGCGCGCGCGCAGGCTTCCACCCACTCCGGAGTGGGCATGTTGTGCGAAGTGCGCACCGCGTTGCAGCCCATCCCCTTCAAGACTTCGGCGCGAAAATCCTGCAGCCGGTCAGGCAAGGCAGCACCCACGCCAGCGTGATCGTGGTGATTACAAGTGCCCTGGATGGGAGTCTTCCTACCGTTCAGAAAAAATCCGCGCTCCGCATCAAAGGCGACCGTGCGAACGCCGAACAGGACTTGATCGCGGTCACGTGCAGTGCCGCCGGCCTCCACCGAAGGGATGCCATAATAAAGGTTCGGCTCATCGGGAGACCACAGCGCCGGATGCGGCAGCTTCGCAGTTGCGCTGAAGCTTTGTTTGCCGCCTGCTGCAACTTCCGTAGCCGGCGATTCCGCAGTCGCGACCAGTTTTCCTGCACCATCCAGAATCTTCCAACGCACGCGGCAATTTTCTCCGACGTTGCCGCTATTCTTCACGACCGTGCTCAACCTCAATGTCGCATCGTTTTCGGCCACTTCCGTGCGAACCACGGTCTCCCACTGTCCGAGATGCAGCGCATCGGTCTTGGTGAGCCACACGTGGCGATAGATACCGGCGCCTTCGTAAAACCAGCCGTCGCCCAGAGCCGCATCCATGCGAACCGTAATGCAATTCTTCTCTCCGTAAAAAAGAAAATCGGTCAGATCGAAGCGGAAGGGGGCGTAGCCATTATCATTGCGGCCAATGAAATTGCCGTTGCAGAACACGATCGCGCTGCGAAACGCTCCATCGAAATCGAGGAAGACCCGGCGGCCCCGGTCGCTCTTAGGGACATCAAACACGCGGCGGTACCAGCCCACGCTGGTCTCAGGATATTTGCGGCCCAGCGGCTTGTACCCGTGCGATTCCAGCTCTTTGTCGTAGACGAAGGGCAGCTCCACCGCCCAGTCGTGCGGAAGATTCAAAGCTCGCCAGCCCGCGTCGTCGAACTTTGCCAGAGCGAATTTGAACTCGCCGGTCTTGGCAAAATCTCCCTGCGAGGCGCCGAAGCCCAGGTCCCGAGCGGGATCGCTGCCGTGACCCTGGAAGAATCGCCAATTGAAATCGAACAGAAGTTGCTCCCGCGGAGCGAGGTCGATCGCCGGCGCCACATAAGTTGGACTCTTATTCTCTGCCGGCGCAGCACCATCGAACAGCGCACGGGTCACCGAGAAACGCGGGTTCAGCAGCACACTGCCAGCGGAGAGAACCAGGCCCGAACGGAGAACATCGCGACGATTGCATTCAGACATGGGATGGGACCTCAAAGACCCCGCGGCGAAGAAATCAGATTTCCTGCTGAAGCCCGAAAGCCGAAGCCGGAAGCCCGCCGTCGCGGCTTCTACTTCTTCGCAGCCACTTCCAAACGTGATTCGGCGCGCTGCAGGGAATCCAGAGCCCGCTCTACATCCACTGTCGAATCCCCGCTGGCCAACCGCTGTTCGGCGCGTTCTTTGGCCTTGCGTGCGCGTTCCACGTCAATGTCGGACGGGCGCTCGGCGGTTTCGGCGAGAATGGTCACTTTGCCGGGCAACACTTCGGCAAATCCCCACGCCACCGCGAGTCGCTGTTCAGTTGCGCCCTCGCGGTACGTGATCTCACCCACGGCAAGTTCCGTGATCAGCGGTGCGTGTCCCGGCAGAACGCCCAGATATCCGTTCTTCCCCGGAATCTGGACTTCCTCGGCCGCCGTGTCAACCACCTTCTTTTCCGGCGTAACGATCTCGAGTTGGAAAGTGTCTGCCATAAAACTGGCTTCGGGCTTCGGCTATCGGGCTTCCGCAAAACACGAAGCCCGAAAAGCTCGAAGCTTCAAAACCTACCACCAAAACGCAAACTGCTTTGAGACTGGCCGAAGCCTGAAAGCCGAAGCCCGAAGCTCGCCTCTAAGCTGCCGCCTTCATTTTTTCTGCTGCTTCCAGCACTTCCTCGATGGGGCCCTTCATGTAAAACGCCTGCTCGGGAATGTCATCGTACTTACCTTCTACGATCGCCTTGAAGCCTTTCACCGTGTCGGCAATCTTGACATAGCGTCCCGGCGCTCCAGTAAACTGTTCGGCCACGTGGAAGGGCTGCGACAGGAATTTTTGAATCTTGCGCGCCCGCGCCACCGTGAGCTTCTGGTCTTCGCTGAGTTCGTCAATGCCGAGAATCGCGATGATGTCCTGCAAGTCTTTGTAAGTCTGCAGTGTCTTCTTCACCATCTGCGCCACATCGTAGTGCTCCTGGCCAACGATACGCGGATCGAGAATGCGCGAAGTCGATGCTAGAGGATCGACTGCCGGATAAATTCCAATCTCAGTCAACGCGCGTGAAAGCACAGTAGTCGCGTCGAGGTGAGCAAAGGTGGTCGCGGGTGCCGGATCGGTCAAGTCGTCAGCCGGCACATAAATCGCCTGCACCGATGTGACCGAACCTTTCTTCGTGGACGTGATCCGCTCCTGCAGTTCGCCCATTTCCGTCGCCAGGTTCGGCTGGTAACCTACGGCGCTGGGCATGCGGCCCAGCAGTGCCGACACTTCCGAACCAGCTTGCGTGAAACGGAAAATGTTGTCGATGAAGAGTAGCGTGTCTGCGCCTTCGACATCGCGGAAATATTCCGCCACCGTGAGCCCGGTCAGCGCCACGCGCAAACGCGCCCCGGGTGGCTCCGTCATCTGCCCATAAATCAGCGCCGCTTTCGAGTGTGCGGGATCGCCCGGCTTGATCACGCCCGACTCCGACATTTCCAGCCACAAGTCGTTTCCTTCACGGGTGCGCTCGCCCACCCCGGCAAACACGGAGTAGCCGCCGTGCTGCTTGGCGACGTTGTTAATTAGCTCCATGATAACCACGGTCTTGCCTACGCCCGCGCCGCCGAACAATCCAATCTTGCCGCCCTTCAAAAACGGCTGAATGAGATCGACCACCTTGACGCCGGTCTCGAACATCTCGGCAGTCGTAGCCTGCTCGTCGAACGCGGGAGCCAGGCGATGAATTGGCATTCTTTGTTTGTATTCCACCGGCCCTAACTGATCGACCGGTTCGCCGATCACGTTCATCACGCGCCCCAACGTCCCCCGGCCCACGGGCACGGAGATCGGCCCGCCCTGGTCGATGGCCTTCATGCCGCGCACCATTCCGTCGGTGGCCGACATCGCGATGCAGCGCACTCGACCTTCGCCCAGGTGCTGTTGCACTTCAAGAATTACATTGATGGTGCTGGGCACCGTGAAGCCGTCGCTCACGATTTTCACGGCCTGATAAATCGGCGGCAGCTTGCCTTCGGAAAACTGCACGTCCACCGCCGGGCCCGCGATTTGAATAACATGTCCTACGTTTTCTGGCATAAAACCTCAAACCTGAGCTCTTAGCTTTTAGCTGTTAGCTCTTAGCTTTCTTGTCACGCTTCAAGAAGCATGCAGTCTCACAAACTGCTTCGCTCGTCCCCAACTGCTAAGTCGAGCACTCCGTCGTAATCTCCCCGGGAAAGCTAAAGGCTAAGAGCCAACAGCTAATAGCTTCGTTTCACATTGCCGCCGCGCCGCTCACGATCTCGATAATTTCTTTCGTAATCTTCGCCTGCCGTGCCCGGTTCATCACCAGAGTCAGCGAATCGATCATGTCCGTGGCGTTGCTCGTAGCCGAATCCATCGCAGTCATGCGCGCCGCATGTTCGGCCGCCACCGACTCCATCAACGCCCGGAAAATCTGGATGCTGACGTACTTCGGCAACAGCGCGCGGAACAACTCTTCCGGAGCTTGCTCGTAGATGTAATCCACCTGCGCCGTGCCGAACTGCGAAGCCGCTTCCGGATCCGCGCCATCAGTTCCGTGCATGCCCACCCCGGCGCTGACCGCGGCTTCTTTGGCTTTCTTCTTTTCCTCTTCCGTCATCTCCTCGGCCAGCCGGACCGCCTGCGCGCCGATGTGTTCGATGGGAAGAATCTGTTCCACAATCAAACGCTGCGCAATCACCGACTTGAACTCGTTGAACACTACGTAGACCGCATCGATCTCTTCGCGGCAGTACCGCCCGATCACGTTTTCAGCCAGGGCCCGCGCCTGCGCAAACTCCACCTTGCCGAGGACGCCTACATGCTCACCCGTAATCTGCGTCGGTCCCACGCGCTCCACAGCGTCCACATCGGGTTCATTCTCGATCGATTCCTCAAGCTCCGCCAGGCTGGGCGTCTGCACCTTAGCCGCCGGATAACGACGCCGAAAGAAATCGCGCCCCTTGCGGCCGACCGCTTCGATATCGACGCTCTTCCCTTCTTTTGATTCAAGAAACCGGCTAGCAGCCTTGGTGATGTTGGCGCTGAACGCTCCCGCCAGCCCCTTGTCGCCGGTGACAACAATCAGCAGAATGTTTTTCTCGGTGCGCTGGGCCAGCAGAGGATGCTTCGCCTCGCCCGTCTCCGGATCGTAAATTTCCGCCCGCGCCACCAGCGACTTCAGCACATTGGTCAACATCTGCGCATAAGGGCGCGCCGCCAGCGCCCGTTCCTGCGCCCGCCGCAGTTTCGCCGCCGAGACCATCTTCATGGCCTTGGTGATTTGCCGCGTATTGATCACGCTGCGGATACGCCGGCGAATGTCGAGAATATTAGCCATTGGAAATCAGCTTTTAGCTTTTGGCTCTTAGCTTTCAGCTCCTAGTTCAGCTGCTTCGGATTAGCCACGACCGACGCAAACCCCAAAACGCACGTGCTCTTCGACGCCCCGCTCAAGGCCAAGAGCTAAAGTCAAGAGCTAAGAGCCAAGAGCTAAAAGCTCATTTCGCTACCGCTTCCCGCGCAGCCACAAACTGCTGCTTCGCTTCTCTGATCACTCCCTGCACCTGCGACTTCAACGCGTCGTCAAGAATCTTTTTCTCCATGATGGTCCGCAAGATGCCGGGATGCGCCGCATCCACGTACTGGTACAGCTCCGCCTCGAATTCGCGCACCTGGTTCACCGGGAGATCGTCCAGGAACCCACCCGTGCCCGCCATGATGATCAGAATCTGCTTCGAGAACGGCAGTGGCGAAAACTGATTCTGCTTCAGCAGTTCCACCAGTCGCTGCCCGCGACTCAATTGCTGCTGCGTCGCTTTGTCGAGGTCGCTGCCGAACTGCGCAAACGCCGCCAATTCGCGATACTGCGCCAGTTCCAGCTTCAGCGAGCCCGCAACCTGCCGCATGGCTTTGATCTGAGCGCTGCCGCCAACGCGGCTCACCGACAAGCCGACGTTCACCGCCGGCCGCACGCCCTGGTTAAACAGATCCGTTTCCAGATAAATCTGCCCGTCGGTAATCGAAATCACGTTGGTCGGAATGTAGGCCGAAACGTCGCCGGCTTGCGTCTCAATGATCGGTAGCGCCGTCAGCGATCCGCCGCCATTTTTATCGCTCAGTTTCGCCGAACGCTCCAGCAGCCGCGAGTGAAGATAGAACACATCTCCCGGATAAGCCTCGCGTCCCGGCGGACGACGCAGCAGCAGCGAAATCTCGCGGTACGACGCTGCGTGTTTCGAAAGATCGTCGTAGATCACCAGAGCATGCCGCTTGCTGTCGCGGAAATATTCTCCGATGGCCGTTGCCGCATACGGCGAAATGTACTGCATAGGCGCGGGTTCCGACGCCGAGGCCGCCACCACGATGGTGTACTCCATCGCTCCCGCATCTTCCAGAATCTTCACCACCTGCGCGATCGACGACCGCTTTTGCCCGATCGCGTTATAAATACAGATCAGGTCGTTGCCCTTGCTGTTGATGATGGTGTCCAGCGCGACCGCCGTTTTTCCTGTCTGCCGGTCGCCAATGATCAACTCGCGCTGGCCGCGGCCAATCGGAATCATGCTGTCGATGGCCTTCAGCCCGGTGGCCATCGGCTCGCGCACCGGTTGCCGGTCGATCACGCCCGGCGCCAGCCGCTCCAGCGCGATGAACTTGTCGGAGGCGATGGGTCCTTTGTCGTCGATGGGCCGTCCCAGCGAGTCCACCACGCGCCCGATCATGTTGTCGCCCACCGGCACGCTCATGATGCGGCCCGTGCGCTTCACCTCGTCGCCTTCTTTGATCTCGGTATATTCGCCGAGCAGCACCACGCCCACCTGGTCTTCTTCCAGGTTCATGGCGATGCCGGCCACGTCATGCGGAAAGGCAAGCAGCTCGCCGGCCATGACCTTGTCGAGTCCATACACACGCGCGATGCCGTCACCCAGCGTGATGACCGTGCCCGTCTCGTCCACGGAGATCTTGGTTTCGTAATTCTCGATCTGCTCGCGGATCAGTTTCGTGATTTCGTCTGCCTTGATTTGTGCCATAGAATCAGCTTTTAGCCTTTAGCTGTTAGCTCTTAGCTACCCCAACCCTGCAATCTTCCCATTCCCGAGTCTTTCTTGGCGTCCTTCGCGGCATTTCTTCGCGAACTTTGCGGTCAAAAGCTTTGGACGTTTTTGATCTGCTGACGCCTGATGGCCTAGTCGCCAGCGATCGCTTCCCGAATCTTCTCCAACTGTCCCTTCACCGACCCGTCGTAAATCGTGCTGCCAATGCGCACCACAACTCCACCCAACAAAGACGGGTCCTGTCCAAACTTCGCCCGCACTTTCTTTCCCGTCAGCTTCGCGATCTGGGCTTCCAGCGATCGTTTCTCCGCGTCGCCGAGTTCGCGGACGCTGGTGATCTGCGCCTCGGCGAATCCCAGCCGCGCATCCAACTCCTTCTCCAGTTGCTGGATCACCCCTCCCAGATACTGTACTCTCCGGTGATCGATCAGCACCGCAATCAGGTTGCGCACCGCCTTCTCGATTCCGTCGCGCTTCGCGATCGCATCCAGCAACCGGCGCTTCTGTTCCGCCGGAATCGCGGGATTCTCCCACACCCGCCGTAAATCCGAACTCTCACCCAGCAACCCGGCGATCCGCCGCAATTCTCCCGTGGCACGCTGCGCGTCGAGCTTCTCGCTCAAAACCACGTCCGCGAACGCCCGGGCATAGGTGCTGGCAACTGAAGCCATAAGCTACCTGTTCTCCTTGCCCGCGCCCGGCCCACGCGGGGCGGCGTCCATCTGTCCGGCAAAACCGCGCACCAGCGCCTGATCGGTGGCCGCGTCCACATGAATCTGCTTCTGGGCCAGGCCCACCGCCAGATCGGCGGCGTACGCCGTCAACTGCCGCCGCGCCGCTTTCGCCGCCGCGGCAATCTCCAGCTCCGCCATAGCCACAATCTTGCGGGCATCTTCTTCCGCTGCCTGCTTGATGCGCGCACCTTCCGCCGCGCCTTCTTTCTCCGCCTCGTCGCGAATCATGCCGATTTCCCCATCCAGCTTCATCAGTCGCGACTCAATCTCGGCCAGCTTCCGCCGCGCCTCTTCGCTGGCTTTCTGCGCCTCCTGCATCGCCTTCTGAATCGCCGCCGTTCGGTCGCGGAATATTCCCGGCAGAAACTTGCGCCCTGCCCAGAACACCACGCATGCGATTACCACAAAGTTCGATATCACGCTCAACCAGTAGGAGCGCTGCAGGTTCAATCCCGTCCACTTCGAGATCAGCCGAACCGATGCGGACTGCTTGAACTCCGCCATCTCATCCGTATCCTCGCCGGCAGCTTCGCGCGTTTCATGCGCCAATTGACGGCCCGGGCTGGCCGGCTGGTGCACCGACTCTTTCTCTGGCTCAGGCTTCGCTGCAGGCTCCTGCGCGCACAGCGATACCAGAGTTCCAGCGAAGCCAAGCAACAAGGCCAGCAAGCACCCGTGGAGCATCGCCGCCGAAAGCGCATTCTTCCCTGGCGTCATGTTTTTTCTGAACGTCATCGTTCCGTTCATCGTCCCGCTCCTGCCGGCTGCAGCACGCGGCGCACAATTTCCCGCGCCAAAGCTGCCGCTTCTCCGTGCAGACCTTCCTGCGCTGCTGCCCGATCGCCCTCAATCCCGTTCTTCGCCGCCTGCACCTGCGCCTGCGCCCGCTTGCGCGCTTCCGTCACCGCAGCCGCCCGCGCCTGCATCGCCGCCTGCCGCTTCGCCTCCTGCGCTCGAAATACCGCAGCCCGCGCCTCCCGCAACTTCTGCTCGTATTCCGCGGTACGCGCTTCCGCGGCGGCAATGTCGGCCCGCGATTTCTCCACCGCGCCTTCCGTCTTGCTGCGTCGCTCCTCGAGCACCCGCTGCAGCGGCTTGTGCACAATGCTGGTATAGAGCGCGTAAAGCAGCGCCAGCAGAATCACCGTGGGGACCGCCCCGAGCAGTAATTCCCCTAGTTGATGCAGCGTTTGATCCATGCTGTGCTGATATAGACCGGAAAAATGAGGGCTATGAAAACTGTTAAGTCTAACGTCCCGAAGAGTTTGTGTCAACGCGGAGAGGCGAGCTCTCAGCCAAGGTTTAGAGCCCGCATGAATCCAATTTCGGGAAAGTTACGGCTGCCATCGCGGACGGACTGAAATCCCACCCGGTTGATTCCCTAAGCCACTAAAAATGCGGACTTTAGCCCACACGAACGGGTCCGACTCAAAGTTCCGCTCGGCGAACTGCCAACCCTCATGTTGCAGTCCACCCAACGCACTATGCAGAAATCTGCAACTACCCCTTGACTTCCGCGTAAACAGGTCTAGCATGGAAGTATCACCTCCGATCCAATTCAGGATCGAATGGGCCGATAGCCAAGGAATGTCACCGCTTCTTGGTTGCCGGCCCATTTAATTTGTCGCAGATGCTCATGGGACAGCCGCCCTCGGCTGTCCCGTCGGGCGAAGCTCGACAGGGTTTTTCGTCACCGCGTGATTCCCGGCACTCCTCCGATGTATACTCCCACCCAGTTTCCGCCGAACCCTGAATAAGGCCCTCACCAACGGCTCGGTCTGCCGTCCAACATTATTCTGAGGAGTTCATCATGCGTCTGTTTCGTCTGCTGTTGATTTCTGTCCTCGCCCTCTGCGCCTTCGCGCAGGCTCAGAACATCGACATCCCTTATCAGAAGTTTACCCTCGATAACGGCCTCACTCTGATCGTGCACGAAGATCACAAGGCGCCCATCGTGGCCGTCAACCTCTGGTATCACGTCGGGTCGAAGAACGAGAAGCCGGGCAAGACCGGGTTCGCGCATCTTTTCGAGCACCTGATGTTCGGTGGCAGCCAGCACGCCCCGGGCAGCTACATCAAAGCCCTCGAGGCCGTGGGCGCGACCGATCTCAACGGCACCACGAATGAAGACCGCACCAACTATTTCGAGAATGTCCCCACTTCCGCGCTCGACTACACCCTGTGGATGGAAGCCGACCGCATGGGCTATCTCGACCTCAGCCAGAAGACGCTCGACCTGCAGCGCGGCGTGGTCCAAAACGAAAAGCGCCAGGACGAAAACGAGCCCTACGCGCTGGCCGAAGAAGCGATTTCACAAAACACTTATCCCGCCGGACATCCCTATTCCTGGCCCGTGATCGGCGACATGGCGGACCTCGATGCTGCCTCGTTCAAGGACGTGCAAGAGTGGTTCAAAACGTACTACGGCCCGTCCAACGTTGTGATCGTTCTGGCCGGCGACATCGATGCGAATACCGCGAAAGAGAAAGTCCAAAAATATTTCGGTGACATCCCTCCTGGACCTCCCGTAACCCACCAGCAGGCCTGGGTCGCGAAGATGACGGGAACGCATCGCTCCGTCAGCCAGGACCGCGTTCCACTCCCGCGAGTTTACATGGTCTGGAACGTGCCGCAATTCGGCAGCGCTGACGCGGATTACCTGCGTCTGGTGGCCGCCTGTCTCGGCCAGGGCAAGACGTCGCGGCTTTATAAGCGCCTGGTCTATGACGATCAGATTGCCAGCGATGTCAGCGTCGATCTGGATTCCCGCGAGATCGGCAGCCAGTTCGACATCCAAATCACCGCCCGCCCGGGACACAATCTTGAAGAGATCGAGAAGGAGACCAACGAAGAACTCGCGCGCTTTCTAAAAGACGGCCCCACTTCCGAAGAGTTACAGCGCGTGCAGACCCAGTACCTGGCGAACTTCCTGCGCGGCATCGAACGCATCGGCGGCTTCGGCGGAAAGTCCGACCGCCTTGCGCAATACGCCACCTTCACCGGTAATCCCGACGGCTATAAGATCAGCCTGCAACGCATCCGCGAGGCTACCGCCGACGATCTGAAATCGGCGGCCAAGCGCTGGTTAAGCGACGGCGTCTACATTGTGCAAGTCGTTCCCTTCGCCGAGTACAAGCCGGCCAAGGCGGAAATCGATCACGCCAAAACGCCGCCACTGGGTACACCGCCCGACCTGAAGCTTCCCAAGCTGCAACGCGCGGCTCTCTCGAATGGCCTCAAAGTCATTCTCGCGGAACGCCACGAAGTCCCGCTGGTCCAGTTCTGGATGGCCTCGGACGCCGGCTACGCCGCCGACCAGTTCACCAAGCCCGGCACCGCAAAACTGACAGCCACTCTTCTGAAAGACGGCACCACCACCCGGAACGCGCTCCAGATCAACGACCAGGCTGCCCTGCTGGGAGCCAACCTGGAGACGCGCTCCAATCTTGACTTCAGCTTCGTCACCCTCTCGGCTCTGAAAGCGAAGCTCGACCCTTCGCTCGAACTTTTTGCCGACGTGATTCTCAATCCGTCGTTTCCGGAAGCCGATTTCAAGCGTGAACAAAAGCTGCAGCTGGATACGATCGAGGAGGAACAGAAAGACACTTTCCAGATCGCGCTGCGTGTTTACCCCGCTCTCATTTACGGGCCGGGCCATGCCTATGGCAATCCGCTGACCGGATCCGGCACCACGGCCAGCACACAATCCATCACTCGCGAAGATCTCATCAAGTTTCACCAGGTCTGGTTCCGGCCTAACAACACGACGCTGGTTGTCGTAGGAGACACCACGCTCGCCGAACTTACGCCAAAACTCGAAAAACTTTTCGCCGGATGGAAACCCGGTCAGGTACCGGCGAAGAACCTTTCCACCGTGAAGCTCGCGACTGAACCTAACGTCTACATCGTGGACAAGCCCGGCGCCGGTCAATCTCTGATCATCACCGGCCACGTTTCAGTCCTCGCCAACACGCCGCAGGAGATTGCCATTCAGGCCATGAATGACGATCTCGGGGGAGCCTTCAGCTCCCGTCTCAACATGAACCTGCGCGAAGACAAGCACTGGTCCTACGGAGCCGGCAGCTTTTTCTTCAGAGCGCGCGCCCAGCGTCCGCTGATCATCTACGCGCCCGTGCAGACCGACAAAACCAAAGAATCGCTGCTGGAAATGACCAAGGAAATTCAAGGCATCCTGAAAGACCACCCGGTCACCGCCGACGAACTGGCGCGCATTCAGGCCAACGAAACCCTGAGCCTGCCCGGATCGCGCGAGACCGACGATTCCGTCGGACTCTCCATCATCGAAATCCTGCAATACGGCTGGCCCGACAATTATTACGACACCATGGCCAGCAAAATCCGCGCCTTGAAAACGTCCGACCTGGACGCCGCCGCCAAACAAACACTCCATCCCGAAGCCATGGTATGGGTCGTAGTCGGCGACCGCGCCAAAATCGAGCAGGGAATCAAAGACCTGGGAATCGGCAAAGTCCGCATCATCGACGCGGATGGGCACCCGATGTAAACGAGTCGAGACGCCGGGAAAAAAGAGTGCTACAGGGTGGCCCATCCTTTGCGCCTTTTGCAAAGGGTGGGCATTCCGAAGTACCGAAACAACGTGACCTGGGTGCCCCATTTCTCGCGTCCTTTGCGAGAAGTCGGGCTTTCCGTGAGTGTCGCCTCAAATGCTCTAGAGACACTCGAAACATTACCGCGCCACCCATTCCCTCACCCTCCGTACCACCGACTCCGGCGCCTCCACTTCCATCACCACCGCCCCGTCTTTATACGTCCGTGAATAAATCCGCGCCTTAGCTTCCAGCATAGCCAGGGTCTTGCCTTCTTCCTGCGGTACGCGCAGATGCACCCGGCTGACACGATCTTCTTCGATCATGGCGTCGACACGCTCCAGCAACCGATCCAGCCCCGTGCTTTCCGTCGCCGAAACGTACACCGCCATCGACCCCTCGCGCCGCGCATCGTTCATCAAACCCTCGGCTACTTCCACATCCAGCAGATCGACTTTATTCATGACTCGCAACCGCGGCTTCTTCTCCACTTCCAGTTCTTTCAAAACAATCTCCACCTGCGCGTCCTGCTCGGCCGAGAGCCGGTTGCTGGCGTCGGACACATGCAGAATCAGAGACGCCCGCTGCACTTCCTCGAGCGTGGCGCGAAACGCCGACACCAGCGTGTGCGGCAGGCTGCGAATAAATCCCACCGTATCCGACAGCAGCACTTTCCGCTTCGAAGGCAACTCCACGCCGCGAATCGTAGGATCGAGCGTCGCAAACATGCGCGGGGACGCCAGCACTGCCGCGTTCGTCAGCGCGTTGAACAGAGTTGACTTTCCCGCGTTCGTATATCCGACCAGTGCCACCGTCGCCACCGGCGCCGATTCCCGCCGCTGCCGCTGCTGCGCCCGAATGCGCCGCACATTTTCCAGTTGCTGCTCCACGTGCCGCACGCGTCGCGCAATCTTCCTCCGGTCGGTCTCGAGCTTCGTTTCACCAGGACCGCGTGTGCCAATGCCGCCGCCCAGTTGCGACATCTCGAGGCCGTGCCCCTTCAGCCGTGGCATCATATATTGCAGCTGCGCCAGCTCCACCTGCAGCTGGCCTTCCCGCGTGCGCGCGTGCCGGGCAAAAATGTCGAGGATGAGCTGGGTCCGGTCGATCACTCTCCGATGAACAATCTTTTCAATATTGCGCTGCTGCGAAGGACTGAGATCGTGGTCGAACAGAAGCACATCGGCGTTCACCGATGCAGCCGCGCCGGCAATTTCCTCGAGCTTCCCCGCACCGATTAACGTTGCAGGATCAGGACGATCCCGCCGCTGCAGAATTTCTCCAACAACTCGCGCCCCGGCACTCTCGGCCAAAGTACGCAGCTCCGCCAGCGATTCGTCCGCGTCGAACTCAGGAATGCTGGGCTTGCTGCCGCCCGACTTCGTAGTAGCGCCAACCGCGGATGCAGTCGCAGCCGCCGAGCCATTTCTGCCAGCCCCAGCCTTCGCCGCCCCCGCAGCCGCATCCCGCGCTGCCTGCGCCTGAGCGGTAACCGCGCCGCGAGCCCGTCGCGAGCGCACTTCCAGCCCCACCAGAAACGCACGTTCCTGCCCCGTCGCCTCAGGCGCAGGGTCGGAGCCGAGAGGCACCCGTCCCCGCGCATGCGCGTCATCGCGGGAATGCCTGGACTGAGTACCGCGCAATCGGAAACGCTATCCTTCCGTGCCGGAGGCGCTGGCCGCCGCAATCGTCGAAGGAGTCGCCGTACTCGACGCCACCGCCGGCTTGGCCTCGGAATGCGCCAGGTGTGCGCCGTGCGCCGTCCGGCCCATCACCACGGTGGAGATGGCGTGTTTGAAGATCAACTGCTCCTGCCCGCTGGCTTCCAGCACCACCGAATACTTGTCGAAGGACCGGATGCGGCCCGTTAACTTCACCCCGCTCAAAAGATAAATGGTAATGCTCATTCTCTCTTTGCGAGCAGTGTTCAGGAAGGAATCCTGAATGTTCTGCGCCGGCTTGTTATTATCCATTTGCCGATCTCCTTATGAACGAACCTCGGATCAACGGCCCTTCCGTCGGCTGGGCCGCAGGTCGGGCTCAAAACAACAGCATGTTTCTGACGGGCCTTCCCGCCTGACGCAGAAACACGGGGGGACATCCGCTGGCCGCGCCTTACTGTCATTTCCGCAAGCGCCGTCGCCAGAAGTCAATACCGAGTACGATACGGCGTCCCTGCCAGCTTTTCAACCGTGAACTGTACCCTGAACTGTAAAGACCCTTGGCACGCCGGAATCTGCTTCGCCGGGTGGCGCAAGGTTGCGAAGTAAGATCACCCAAATGGTTGACATCATGTCACATCCCAGTGCAGACTGGCCTCGTTTCGCCGGAGCATCTTTTGTTGCAGAGCTGTCTCCTGGCTGCGGCGCTCTTCGTCTCGTGGCCCCACACCCACGCCGTTGAACCTGTTCTGAATTCGCAAGGAGGAACTTGATGCACCACTTCGTCGCAGCCCTAGCCTCTCTCGTCCTGCCCACCGTTACCGGCAAGGAGGCCGTGCAGCTCATCCTGCGGTGGTTCCACATCATCGTGGGCATCACCTGGGTCGGCTTGCTCTATTTCTTCAACCTGATCAACGTCCCCTTCATGAAGCAAGTGGACGCCCCCATGAAACCCAAGATTTTTCAGTACCTGACCCTTCCCGCCCTGAACTGGTTCCGATGGAGCGCGCTGGCTACCGTCTTTTTCGGCTTATGGTACTGGGGACAGTTTCTAGTGGCGCCCGATGCGCAACGCCAGGGGGTTGGTCAAGGCAGCACCTTCGGCCTCTTCTTCCTGCTTTGGATCGGGGTCTGGGCGATCCTTTTTCTCCTGATCAAGAAGGCCACGCCCAGCGGGTACGTTTTAGGAATCGTGACCGCCATTCTGGTCTACGCAGCTGGATGGATATTCGTGAACTATAACCCCGTCGGAGGAGACGACAACCACGTGCTCGCCATCGGTGTCGGTGGTGGCATGGGAATCGTGATGCTGTTCAATGTCTGGGGCATCATTTGGCCGAATAATAAGAAAATAATTCGCGGAACTCTTGCCGGCACCCCTCCAGCGGATGCCCCCGCGCTGGCCCGGCAGGCCTTTTTGGCATCGCGAACCAACTTCTTTCTCTCGGTTCCGCTTTTGTTCTACATGGCGGCTGCGTCGCACTTTTCGACCACCGTCATATTCGGGAAGTAGAGGTTGATGTTCGGGATGTAGATAAGAGGCCTGGCGCTGTAAAAAGGCCGCACGCTACACGTGGCCGATTTCTTCCCCTAAAACGCAAGGGAGCCGGAGTCCCGGCTCCCTGGAATGCCAACAGCGCCGGGTCGAGGCCAAGGAACCGCAACTTCCGGAGGGCATGCGAGAAAACGGGTGTACAATTCCGCATATAGTCTACTGCCCGCTGGAGGTGCGCATGCCCGCCCGCCTGGCTTCTCTCCTTCTGGTACTTCTCGCGCTCCCTGCCGTCAGCCAACAAACGAGCCAACGGTCGAGCATCCAGGAGCGAATCAGCAAGAAAATGGATTGGCACGACCAAATGGCGACCGGGACTGCCTCTCAGGACACAACGGGCGCAAATTCGGCCCGAGCGCAATCCCTTCACCACGACGCCGAAGAGTTGCAGGCATTAAGCGTGTCCGTGTACTCCGATCTGCAGCAACTACGCAAGGGCCTCCTGGCCAAGGACCTCGACGAAAAACTGAAGAGGATGGAAAAGCTATCCAAGAGGCTGCGGCGCGACATGCAGCCCTAGCCTGTTCTTCCCACCCTTTCTAACGCCCATCCTTTCAAGTGTCATCCTGAGCGGAGCATTTGCTTTCGCATCGCGAAAGCAAATGCGCAGTCGAAGGATCCCTTGCAGTCGAATACGCTGCGGAGGCCGCCCTTGTAGAGTGCACAAAAAAACGGTCCCGGTTTCCCGGGACCGCATTTACAAGCGATTCAGTTAGAAAACGATCTTGGCCTGAAGCTGACCCACGCGTCCGGCTGGCAGACCGTTGAAGAACGAGCCGTAAGGCCCGGTCGGCGGAGCCGCCTGTCCATTGACCTGTCCGCAGGACCCGCCCAAGCTTGTTCCCGGAGCCGGGGTCGAACAGCCGGAGCCTCCCCAGGTGTCGACCGGGTTCTGGAAATTCGGGTGGTTGAAGATGTTGTAAATGTTCGCACCGATCGTAAGCTTGATCCGTTCCGTGGCATGGAAGTTCTTCGCAAACGAGATATCCGAGTTGAAAAACCCAGGCCCGCGGAACTGGTTGCGCATTTGCGTCGGGAACAGCCCCAGATTGTTCGCACTCATAAAGTCTGCTGAGTTGAAACACTGGCTGTGTCCGTTTACGCAGCTTTGCTGTGCATTCAAGCTGGTCAGCTGGGCCGGAGTGTTGTTGACGGCTGTACTCACGGTGTTCGCGATCCCGGTCGTACCGTCGACCACCGTGAAAGGCAGGCCGCTGCGGGTGATGAAGTTCTCGGACAGCATCCAGCCGCCCAGAATGCTATTCGCCATCCGGTTGTTGAAGTGGTAGGGCTCCGTCCAAACCCAGTTCGCATTAAACTGGTTGCGGATATCGTAGTCGGCATTGCCGTAATTGTTATTTCTCAGGCCCAGAGGATTGATCTGCCCAAGAATGTTGTGGACGCCGACGTTCAGCAGCCCTCCGTTGGAGATTTCGTCAATGGCGTGCGCCCACGTGTAGTTGGCATTCACCACCAGGCCGGACGACATACGGCGCGTATAGGTCGCAGTCATTTCGTTGTTGTTCGATACGGCCCCCGAATAAAATTCAGAAAATGCGCCGAACCGGCCATCGGGCGTAGAGGTTGGGTAGTTGGCAATTTTGGGGTTGATGTTGCCGTTCCCGATCGCGGCAACGCTCGCGTTCAGCGTGCCGTTTTGATAGACCTCGTGGTAGCCATGATGACCCACGTAGGCGATGGTGATCCTGCTCTTGCTGTCAATCTCCTGCTGCACCTGGAAATTCCATTCCTCGTACTCCGGAGTGCGAAGCTTGGTGGGGAATCCGAAAGTGCTCGGCGGCGCCCCTCCAGCCGCTCCAAGTTGCGCAGCCGTCAAGCCGTTGGCGAAGGAAGGAATCCCCAGCGCAGCGTTTCCGTTGCGGATAGTGTTCGCCGTGTTAAGTACGGTAGCCGTCGCGCCGGCCGGATCTGCCCAGTGCACAGCGGGCCCGCCGAAGTCTGGTCCGATCAACTGGACCGGAACCAGATAGGGTAGCTGCACGAAGTTGTCGGTAATGAATGCCGGGAAGGCATCATAGAAAATCCCGAAGCCGCCGCTGAGCACCGTCTTGCTGTTGGCACCCGGTGACCAGGTAAAACCAAAGCGCGGAGCGAGATTAATGGCGTCCACCGAACTAAACGCATCTTTGCGTCCGGCGACCAGCGCTGCGTTATAGGGGGTGTTTGCACCCTGTGTCTTAATTTGGTAAAACGGCGCATTGGGCAAGGTGAAGCAGTTGGTATCGCAAGTCGGGTTGAAGTTATGCTCCCCGCGCAGCGCAAGAGTCAGCTTCAGTCGAGGCAACACAGCCCACTCATCCTGGCCATAAATCGCGAAGCCGCCCGTGTTCATGGGCGCGGTCGGATGAAGCGGATTGTTCTGGACGTAGACCGTTGCATTGCCACTGAAGAAGTCCGATAAACCTGGCTCGACCAACGGAGTTGTGAACGTGGAAGCGTCGTAGTTCGTAATATCGTAACGGCGGAAGTTGGCGCCGACCTTTACTGTATGCCGCCCCAGCGTTTTGGCGAAATCGTCAATGAACTGGTACTGCGTGACGTTCCGCCCCTGGGGAAAGCTTACATTTGCCGCATTCAGTCCGTTCGGGGAAGCATTGCCCACGAGATATAGGGAGTACGGGAAGGGCGAAGTGGCCCCATTCGTATTCTCCGTGAAAATTGCGCGGTAGTAGCTGATCGCCGCGACCGCGTTGTTGGAGGTTGTGCCGTTGAAGGTGCGTGACCAGTTCAAGCTATTGTTGTATTCCGGCTGATAGCTGGCTGCCGAAAAAGCGGTGGGATCGATCGGGTCCGCGTAGGTGGCCTGCTTGCCCGTATCAATATCAAAACGGAAAAACAGGCGGTCCTTCGTTCCGAAGTTCTGGTCGAAACGCCCGATTAGCAGCGTCTCTTTCGCGGGCAGCGCCGGGCTTGCCTGGTAGGACTGCAGGCAACCGGGACCGGCCGCCAGGGCCGCGTCGGCAATTGCCCCCGTGAACCCATCCGTGCAGCCGTTTACGCCGCCGAAGGGAGAGCCAGTGGCGAAGCCTGGAGCAGCTTCCCAAAGCGACTGCGCCGCTTTGTAGGTTGTAACGGTAGGGGACGATGCTCCAAATTTGGTCGTCACGTTAGCGAGCGTGTCCGCCAAGAATGCGGTCGTAGGTGTTACCACTGTTTGCGACGCGGGCACGATATAACGAATGCCCTCGGTGTCGATAAAGAAGAACGTCTTGTCCTTCTTGATCGGTCCGCCAAAAGACGCCGCCCACTCGTTGTTGTTGGCAAAGGGACGACCCACTGCCGGGCTTTGCGCGGTGTTGAACCAGTCGTTCGCATCCAGGAACCGTCCGCTCCACTGGTACTCCACGTTTCCGTGGTAATTGTTGGTGCCGCCTTTGCTCACCAGGTTGACCTGGGCTCCTGCCTGTTGCCCGTACTGGCCGGAGTAGGCGTTGGTGATGACGCTCGCTTCCTCAATGCTGTTCTTGCCCAGCATCAGGTTCGTCGGACCCGAGTTGTTCAGGTTGAGGAACGGGTCCATCTGATTCTCGCCGTCTACCGTGAACATGTTCGAGGTTGCGGGCAGGCCGTTGGTGTTGAAGTTGCCGTAACCGCCGCCGGTGTTCATGTTGATCCCAGGCGCGGTATAGGCCACGGCCGTCAGGTCGTTGCCGCCATTGGGCAGGTTCTCGACCAGGTTGCGATCAAAGTTGGTGGACATGTCGGCGGCCTCAGTGTCCAACAGAGGCGCCGCGGCAGAGACTTCAACCGTGGTTCCGGCCGCGCCCACTTCCAGCTTTGCGTTCACGGTGGACACCTGTCCGTTGTTCACTCCAACCTTCGCCGCAAATCGCTTGAACCCTTTGGCGTCGACGATAAGTTCGTAATTGCCCGGGTCGGCCAGCGGGAACTGGAAAACGCCCTGCGCGTTGGTGGTGGTGTCGGCCGAGTAGCCTTTATCCAAGCTCCTCAAGGTGACGGTGGTGTTGGGAAGAACCGCGTTCGACGCGTCCGTAACCGTTCCGTTAATGGCGCCCTTGGTCGCGCTCTGCGCAAACAACGAGCCCGGAACCAAAACTAGGACGGTAGCTGCCAGCAGCAGAAAACATGCCCCTGCTTTTCTAAATCGCATATCCTGACCTCCTCAGAAATTTTCAACGAAAAATTCGGATCGGAGCGCCTGGGCTTTCCTGGGAGCTGGCGCGCGTTCCGGCGAATCTGAACTTGTGATTGCGTAAACTTTTGATTCCGTGCTGGATCTGGGAACTTATCTAGCGAAACCCGGCCCATCGAAACCCGGCCCGTTCGAAACCGGACCCTCGAAACTCGCCGATCGAAACCCGGTACAACTTGGCCACCCGTCTATCGCGAGTGTGCCAATTGAGCGCAGTAAAAACGCCACTCAACTACTCCTCACAGTGCAACTGACAATCCAAAACAATGGCTATACAAACACTTTGTTTTCAATCAGTTGTTGTTTTATGCATGCAGTGTTATATCGAAATGTGTAGTAACTGTCCAGCGAAATATGTTATTTGGAATGTGTGACTTCCGCGGGTCCTCGCGATACCGTCTCCCGCGGCCGCCCCTCACGCCTTCCTCGCACCTTGGCCGCTCTTCTTACGACCGCGCAGCCTGCTACAATCGCCCTTTCGTGAACACCCCTTCGACCCCACCTCCGTCGCCGTCCAGCGGGGAAAAAGACTCGCGCTCGCTCGCGGCGAAGCCCCAGCATGCCGCGCCTCTCGACGCTGTGCCCATTCTCGATCTGCAACGCCAGTACGAACAGGTTCGCGCGGAGGTTTTGCAGGCTGTGGGGCGGGTGTGCGCTTCGCAGCATTACGTGCTCGGCCCCGAGGTGGAGCAGTTCGAACGCGAATTGGCCGATTTCTGCGGCGCGCGCGACGCCGTGGGATGTTCCTCCGGCACCGACGCGCTCTGGCTGGCCCTGGCTGCCGCCGGCGTGCAGCCCGGCGATCGGGTTCTGACTACTCCTTTCAGCTTCTTCGCCTCGGCCAGTTCGATCGTACGCGCGGGCGCGCGCCCGGTCTTCGCCGACATCGAGCCGCACACTTTCAACCTTGATCCCGCGAAGGTGCGCGAGCTTTTGCATAGCGACGGCCAAACGAAGATGCGCGCGCTGTTGCCGGTTCATCTTTATGGCCAATGTGCGGCCATGGACTCTTTCCAGCAACTTGCGGACGAATTTCATCTGACCGTGATCGAAGATGCCGCGCAAGCCATCGGCGCCGCCTGGATTGACGCAACACAAATTGACGCAACCCAGATTGGCGCAACCCGGATCGACGCAACCCAGAACGCACGCCGAGCCGGAAGCCTGGGCGCGGCCGCCGCTTTCAGCTTCTATCCCACAAAAAATCTCAGCGCTTACGGCGAAGCCGGACTGGTCACCACCAGCAATCCCGAGATGGCCGCGCATATGCGCCGCCTGCGTAATCACGGCAGCTCGCGGCGCTACCTGCACGAAGAAATAGGATGGAACAGCCGCCTCGACGCCATGCAGGCCGCCATCCTGCGCGTGAAGTTGAAATATGTAGAAGGATGGAACCAGGCTCGCCGCGAGCGCGCCGTGACCTATGATCGTTTACTTGTGGAAGCCGGGCTGGCGCGGATGACGCAAGCCACCACGCCCGCACCGCGCACCGGCCAATCAGCGCCGCCCGCGCCTCGCACATCTCAATCAACAATCAGCAATCAACAATCAACAATCGGTTCAACAATCGCGTCAGCGCCCGACGACTTCCCGATCCACCTGCCGCACGCTGCGCCGCGCGCTCACCACGTTTTCCATCAGTACGTAATCCGCGCCTACCGCCGCGACGACCTGCGCGAATTCCTCACCGCGCGCAAAATCGGCACGGAAATCTACTACCCCATCCCGCTGCACCTGCAGCCCTGCTTCGCCTACCTGGGACACCGCGAAGGCGACTTCCCCGAAGCCGAACGCGCCGCCAAAGAAGTCGTCGCGTTGCCCATGTTCCCCGAACTCACCGAAGAGGAACAGCGCTGGGTCGTCCAAAGCATCGCCGATTTTTATTGCTAGGGTTGTGAAAGCACGAGGCTCGTGTGGCACAGGGCCCGTCCCCACACCGGCCCGTTGGAAATCATCCGCCGTTCAGCCCACCGCCGCTAACCGCCCGTCGATGCTCCCGTCCAACCCTCTTGCATAAAGGTGTCCTCATGTTGAAATCCGAGTTCCGCATCGCGGTTGCGCTCTGGTTTTCCGTGACTCTCGTCTCCGCTCAGCCCGCGCCGCCGCCGCTCTCCACCGCCGACGAAATCCGCGCCGGCGACGCGCTCCTCGCTGCCTTTCAGAAATCTCAGGGATTCGCCGACACGCCTGAATCGACGGCCATCGAGGCCTATCTGCAGAAAGTCGGCGACAAGGTCGCAGCCAATGCCAAGCGCAAGCTGCCGTATAAGTTTCATCTCGATCCCCATCCCGGCTTCCGCAGCGCTGTGGCCTACCCCGGCGGCGAGATCGTGGTCGGAGGCGGTGTTCTCGCGCTCATGACCCACGAAGACGAACTCGCCATCGTGCTCGGCCATGAGATCTCGCACATCGACCTCAGCCAGTGCGCGCATCGCGTGGTCGATTCCATGCAGAAGGATCACCTCACCGCCGACCAGTTCGACAAACTTTCCATCGAAGTCTTCGGAGGTCCCTACGGCAAAGACGGCGAACTTGCCGCCGACCGCGAAGGCGTGAAGCTGGCCGTCGCCGCGGGCTACTCGCCGCATGCCGCCGTAGAACTGCTGGAAATGTTTCAGTATCTCTCGCGCGACTCGAAGCCCGCCCCGCGCGCGGATGCGCCCTCTCTCGAAGAGCGCATCCAGCAGGTCCGCGACCAGATCAAGAGCGAACACTGGGACGACTCGAAGCCGGAACAGCCGCTGAATCTGCCGTAGCGTAACCGCGAAACTCGGCCTACAAACGTCGAAAGAAGCTAGGAGAAAAGTGATGGCGTTGACGAAAGACTTCAAAGCGACAGTGCGCGCCCGCGTGCAACGCGATCCCGCTTTCCGTAAAGAACTTCTCCGCGAAGGGATCGAGAGCTTCCAGGCTGGGGATGTGGAAACCGGCAAGAGCGTGCTGCGCGACTACATCAACGCCACCATCGGCTTCAAGGAATTGGCCGCCAGCACGCATCACTCCTCAAAAAGCCTGATGCGTATGCTCGGTCCTTCGGGCAATCCTCACGCTCGGCACCTTTTCGAGATTGTCTCCTGCCTCCAGGCAAAGGCGGGGGTGCAATTTAAGTTGAAGGCATTGACGACCGCAGCGGGCCGCTAAGGCATATTGCGTGCGCCCGGCAACCCCCGGGGTCCAGTCAGGAAATTCGCCCGAACTTCCTGCCACACCCAACAGGGAAAGGGTTAGGACTAATGCTCCAAACAATAGCCTTCTCAATCGAGGGCCTCCGGGATGCTCTCCTAACTTCCCTTAGACACCGCAACGCCGAAATTGCGCCAGAGGGAATCACCTCGGCAGCGGTCCAGCCTACCTCTGCCGATGCTTCGCGGCCCTCGGCGCCGTCTTCTGTTCCCCCGGCGCTAGCACCCTTCTCACGATCGGCGTATTCAGTTTGTATTTGCGTTGGCTGATGTTGCCGTCGTCATCTTTCACGCGCACGATGAAGACGGGCAGATTGCCTTCCTTATCGAAATCTTCGTGCGTTACCGTGACCGGAAGCACTCCGTTCAGGCCATGCTCGCGATAGGCGGTTTCGTAGCGATGCTTCTTGGCGTTCCAGGTGAACACCCGCAGCTGGTCGAAGTCATAGGGCAGTCCGTCGTGAGGATCGGTCAGCACGCACAAATATTGCGCAACGTCTTTATGCACTCCCTTGTCCGTGTCCGGCACTTCATTCAGAGAGAAGAACGCGACAATGCGCTGCCCCTCGGCGTATTGCGCGATGTCGAGCGGAGCGTCCACGTCGACCATCCGAGCGAGCACCCAGCCCACGCGCCCCTGGCTGTCCCGCACCAGCCACCAGTCTTCGAGCACCGGGCCAGCGGGAGCCTTGGCGCCTCCTCGTGATTGCGCTGCGTTCGGCGGAGCCGCGGCCGCGGACGCTCCCACTTGCTTCTCCGCCGTGTCCCGCTTCAGGATGGAAACCTTGGCGCCCGAGCTCAGCTGATAAAGATGTTCGGTCTCGCGCCCGGGAGTGACGTGCAGGTTGGTGTCGTTGCGCAGAATCCCCGGAGACTGCACCGGATCGTCCTGATTATCCTGCGTGAGTTTCTGAATCGCGTCGTAAGTTTTCTGGTCGACCAGGTAGCGCTGCTCGATCCATCCCTCGGAACCGTTCGCGGTGCGCACCCGCGAAAAATGTTTTTCGCGGTCCACCACTTCCACCCGGTCTCCGTTCTTCACCGTGCCCACGCGGTTGTAAACGGCGGCCACCTGATCGCGCAGCGACGCCTGGGGCGCGGACACATACGCCACCTCGAGCACGCGGCGTCCGCGGTGGCCGCATCCCGGAAGCGCGGGCAAGATGACGACGGCCAGCAGGAGGGTCAGAGCCACGCGACCCAGGACGGCCCGGCAAAGATGCGCTGGAGGAAACGGTTTCACGATGGCGGTGCCTTCACTATAGCGCGTCCCGGCGCACGTTTCTGCACACGAAGGTTTACGGAGAATGCACGTCCGGGCTCAATGTGGGGGCTGATGTGGGGACTGGCGAGAGCGCCCGTCCCCACATCAGCCCCGAGCCCCGAGCCCCGAGCCCCGAGGCCCGAGGCCCGAGGCCCGAGGCCCGAGGCCGTCTCTTCTCTCAGGTATACTGACGCACCAATATCCTGTCGAAACGGTACCTTCACTCACCACAACCTCACGACTCATGAGGCCCACCATCTATTCCGACTCCACGGTTTCGGGCCCTTCTTCCGGCCGCCGGCTCCAGATTCTGTGCGGCGCCCTCATCGGCGCATTGCTGCTGGCCGGAGCCGCAGCCCTGGCAGCCTCGTTCGTCCCCTTCCGCGTGTTGCTGGACCGAGTGCGCAGCGTGTCTGACAGCGGGCAAGGCACGTTTTTCAGTCCTGAGTATTACCACGCGATGCAGACGCGGCTCCGCCTCATCGCCATCGCCAACCTCGCCGCCGGAATCATTTTGCTGCGGCTCCGCCGGCCGATACTTGGTTGGGCCCAGCGAATTTTCTCGGACTCGCAGATTCTCGCCAGAGACTTCCGCGCCGCAGCAAGCTCACTGCCGGCCATCGATCGGCTCACGCTCGCCGGCCTGACCTTTTTCGCCGCGATCCTGCGCATTCCATTTCTGTACCAACCCATGCGTTACGACGAGGCCATCACCTTCCTCGAATACGCCTCGCGCCCGTTCTACGTTGCGTTGTCGTTCTACAGCACACCGAACAATCATGTGTTCCACACGCTGCTGGTGCGGCTGGCGTATCTGGGGTTCGGAAATCATCCCTGGGCCTTGCGCTTGCCCACGTTTTTCGCGGGACTGTGCCTGGTGCCCGCCACCTACGCCGCCGCGCGCAGCCTGTACCGCAAGTCAGGGGCGTTGTTGGCCGCGGCGCTCGTAGCCTCTTCCTCGATATTGATCGAGTACTCCACCAACGCGCGCGGCTACGGCATGGTCTGCCTGCTGTTCATGATGCTGATTCCGCCTGGCGCCTATGCGCTGCGTCACCGGAACTGGGCGGCATGGCTGCTGCTGGCCATCGTTGCGGCGCTCGGCTTCTTCACGATTCCCATCATGCTTTATCCGTTTGGAGGAGTCGTCGCGTGGCTGCTCCTATCGGCCGTGATCGGGAACGCGAACCAAGACGCACACCAACACGCGCAACCAGATAAGAATGGAGACAGCCAAGAAGACAACAGAGGCGACAACAAAGAAGACGCGCAGCCTGACCTCCGCAGCGCCGTCAGCGGACTTTTCGCGGTCTGCGTTTTGACCGTGTTTCTGGCCGGGGAACTCTACAGTCCAGTGCTGGCGGTCTCCGGACCGACGGCGCTGTTTGCCAACAAATGGGTCGCGGCTAGCCATTTCTCGGTTTTGCTCTCCGGCCTGCCCGCGTCGCTGGCCTCCACCTGGCGGCAGTGGAACCGCGACTTGCCCGCGTGGCTGGCGGCGGCGCTGGCGGCCGCTTTCGCGATCTCCTTGTTATGGCACCGGCGCTGCGGCCGGCAGCGTGTGCCGCTTGCGCTCGCGTTGCTGCTGTGGACAGCGCCTGTGGTGTTGGCCCAGCGCGTGATTCCCTTTGAGCGCGTCTGGCTCTTCGCGCTCCCGCTGTATTTCATCGGAGCGGCGGCGGGATTGGCGGTCGCGCTCGAAGCCGTTCCCGGTCGCCACGGTGGCCTCTGGCGTGGCCGTCTGCATTCGCGCCACGCCATCGCCGTGATTGCGGTTGTACTTGCAGTATTTGCCGGTGTGCGCTCAGATCGGGGCGTTGAGAGTAATGGCGCGGCTCACCGGTCCTCGATTTATTCGAGCAGGATTTACTTAAGCAAGATTTATTTGAGCGAGATTTATTTGAGCAATGAAAGCCGCGGCATGCCTGCTCTCGCCGCCTGGCTCAAAGGACAGTTGCGCTCCGGAGACGTGATCGTCGCCGTGCCTCCTTCCGACGGACCGCTTCGTTACTACCTGCAGCACGAAGGCGTACCCATTCCTTTCCCCGCCGACTACAACGGTTCCGGCCCGCGTCGCAGGTTTGTGGTGGTCAACGAAACTTGGGGCGACACGGTCCCGCAAGTTTGCGAAGCCGCAAGACAACCGCACCAGCAGAATTGGGACGCCAGACTCGCCGTGCAGTTTGAATCGGCAGCGTTGTACGAGGTGCCTTTCGTGCCGCAAGACCACTGAGGACGCCACGGCGTCACTCTTAAGTCCGACTGTCGGTGCAATAGAAAAACGATTGCAGATTTTAGATTTGTGATTGCAGATTGAAACCCGGGCCGCGAGCCCAGGTTTTAAATCTGCCATCTAAAATCTAAAATCTGCAATCTAAAATCTTCATTGCCCGCCACCCGCACCGTCCTCCGAGGTTCCTCGACCCAGGCCTGACATCCCGCAGCCGCTTCGGTTACCATGAAAGAACGGATATGCGCAGAAAATTAGCGAACCAAATGCTTATCAATCGATTTCCCCTGTTGGCTTTATTTCTTTCGCTTGCTGTCTCTTGCGCGCCGGCGCAAGAGCCGGTGAATCCCGCGCTGCGTCCGCCGAAGGGCGCGCAGGTGGCGATTGTGGTATTCGAGGACTTGCAGTGTCCCGATTGCCGCCGCGCCGCGCCGCTGGTGGAAGAGGCGGCGAAAACCTACAAGATTCCTGTGATCCGGCACGATTTTCCGCTGCCGTTTCATACCTGGTCCTACGAAGCCGCGGTGATGGCGCGCTATTTCGATACTCATTCGAAAGCCCTGGGCAACGAGTTCCGCGATTACATTTTCGCGAACCAGCTGGAAGTGACTCCGCAAAATCTGCGTGGCTTCGCCGACCGCTTTGCCGCCGATCACAAAGTGGAGTTCCCCTTCGTAGTCGATCCCGAAGGCAAGTTCGCAGCCCTGGTCAATGCCGACAAAGAGCTGGGCAAAGCCATCAAGATCGAGCACACGCCCACGCTCTACGTGGTGAGCAACAAGCGCAACGGCAAGCCTTTTGTCGAAGTGGTAGACCGCAGCCAGCTGTACGCGCTCATCGATACCATGCTGAAGGAGTAGCTCCCGGCTTTCAGCTTTCATTTCTCAGTTGCACGGAGCCGGCAGTTGCGTCGCCTCTCGCCCAGCTACACTGTTCGCCTGTGCCCATTCTCAATGCGTGCGATGGTTACGAAACCTTAAGACGGCCACAAACGGTCGAGTGGCGGAGTGTGCGATCGGCCCCTCGCGTTAGAACCGGACAGCGAGGCCGGCGGAGATCCGACCGTTACTGTTGGCGAAGGAAACCTGGTTGTCGACGAATTTGAAATTCGTGAGCAGGTAGTCGGCCTGTGCGCGCAATGCAAGGTAGCGTGTGAATCCGTAATCCGCACCACCCCCCAGAGCCATAGTGAAGGCATGATTTTGCTGAAAGTTAGCTCCGGTTCCGTTCTGATTTGCGAGAGCGGTTCCCAGTAAGACATGGGCAAACGGAGTGAGTTTATGCAGCCCGAGAGAAACCTGCGGGCCGAACAATACCGTGTGCACACTGGAACTGCACGCCCCGCTGACCCCAAAACAGTAGACCGAACCCTGATCATGGTGAAAATAGTATCCACCGAAATCTGCGACGACCTGCGAGAAGCGGTTAAGCTTGAGATTCGCGGAGGCGTTCCAGCCCCGGCTCAGCCTGACGTTGCAGAACTCTAAACAGTCGCCGGTGAAGTCTTTCTGCGCAGTTGAATAACCGCCGAAGATCTCCACGCGATTCGCGGATTGGGCCCAGCCGCCGACGGCCAAGAACATAACTGCCAGTACCAACGTCCATCGCGTGAGCATTTAGAGTTTCTCCTTAATTGGCTTTCGCTAAGGCCTGCTATCCCCCCTGCGGTTTGGGCACGTGCCGAGTTGTGGTCGATCACAATATCACAGAAGTTCAGATGCGCTTCTGCGATGGTCGATAAATAGCCGTCGTACGCATCGCCCGGAGAGTGGTTCACGGTGCGTTCATGCGCAACCCGGAGCGGAGCGCTCGAACGGGAGCGCTCTAAGTTGTTGAGCCTACGTGAAAGTTGTTGATTCTTCGACGAGGTGGTCTGGCTGCGTGCTGCATGCTGCCAGCCGACTGCCGCTTCACTTCCGGCTAAGTTGTTGAGTCTACGTGCATGTGATTGATTCTACGTGAGTGGCGTTTTCAGGTCGAAAATCACACCCGGCAGCCTGCCTGGAATGCCCCGTAATTGCGTTTGCAAGCCCGCAGAACGCGTTCGAGGGACCGGGGATGGGTTCAGGGTCGTCCGGCTGGAAAGCTTGCTCAGGAACGCTTCTAATGACGATGTTAGCTATAAGCTAATATTCCGTGGCCCTTGTGGAATCAGCATTTTACGTGCGATCTGCATGGAATCAACAACTTAGAATTTACTCTTGGCATAGTGAGACCTGGAAATTATTGGACCCGGGGGCGCCGGGCTTCGCCCAGGCTTGGACAGCCGAGGCGGCTGTCTCTACGTGGATTGTGCGGAAGCCCGAAAGCCGAAGCCCGACGCCGCAGTTCTCACTCCGGCCGGCCAACGTAATGCGCCTGCGAGTGCACGGCTTCGTGGTCTTCGAGCGATTCGAGATGCGTGACCACTTCGGCGGGACTGGCCAATTCCACGGGCAGACGCTCTTCGAGCGCCGTGGCCAGGCGATGCGCTTCTCCGACCGGGGTGGCGTGAGGAAACAGCAAATGCACTTCGATAATCTGGCGATAGCCGGTGGTGCGGAAGCGCACGCCGTGATATTGCAGCCCGAGTTCGGAGCAGAGTGAATCCAGCTTGCAGCGAATCTGCTTGCCCGCATCGGGATCGGAATAATCGAGCAGGCCCACCACCGAGCGCCAGGCCAGGCGTCCGCCAGACCAGAGAATATTCGCGGCGACGGCGATCGCAATCAGTGGATCGAACGGCTTCCATCCCGTGAGCATCACGAGGCCGAGTCCGGCGACCACGCCGAAGCTGGTAAGGCTGTCGGTGAGCACGTGCTTGCCGTCGGCTTCGAGAATGAGCGAATGGCTGCGCTTGCCTACGCGCAGCAGATACCATCCCAGCCCCGCGTTAAGAATTCCGGCCGCCAGCAGCAGCACGACGCCGGAGCCCAGGTGCTCTAACTTTAGTCCGGCCATCCATTTCTCGATGGCCGCGACCAGAATCCAGATGGCGGCCACGATAATCATGGCGCCTTCAAATCCGGCGGAGAAAAATGTGATGCGTTCGTAGCCGTAGAGGAAGTTGGGCGCGGCGGGCTTGGTACTCAGCCGCAGGCTGAACGCGGCGAAGGCCACAGCGACAACATGCACGACAGACTCGGCGAAATCGGAAAGAATCGCCGCCGATCCTGTCATGAGGTAGGCAGTAGTCTTGCCCAACAACATGAGCACGCCGATGCCGAGAGACAGGCGCATGGCAAAGCGCGCCGCGCGCAATTCTTCAGGGTCGCGGTAACCGCTTGCCGGACCGGACGCGGCAGTGATCGAGTCGGCCATACGCGCTCCTGACGTGGAATTATCCTAAGTCTACGCTGACATGCGCGCTGGAGGTTGAATGTGATGGGGATCACAGGGGTCTGTCCGCCGGTTTGCCCAAAGGTTTCCGAAAGATCTCCGCCCGGAGTCGGAGTTGGATTCCCGGATGCCCCACACCTAGATGGAGAGGTGGATCCACAGGTGACAGCAGGCTTAGGCTAGCTGGGCGCTGACTCTACGCTGGCGCCTTTGAGGTGAGAAGCGCGGCGGCGGGCTGGTCGAGGTAAACCGTGGTGTTGGGGTGAGTGCGCAGAATCGAGGCGGGCGCCAGCGGACTGATCTCGCCCTCGAGGCAGGCGGCGACGGCTTGCGCCTTGCGGGCGTCGGGCACGGCACAGATGATTTCCCGCGCCTTGAGAATCTGGCGGATGCTCATCGAGATAGCTTGCCGCGGGACCTCGGAGAGATTTGCGAACCAGCCTTCGCCGAGCTGCTGCTTCCGGCAGGCCGCGTCGAGCGTGACCACCAGATAGGGCTCCTCGGTTTCGAAATCCGCCGGGGGATCGTTGAAAGCGAGGTGGCCGTTTTCGCCGATCCCGACCAGGGCCAGGTCGATGGGTGCCTTCTGCAATTCCTTTCCAACCACTCGGATTACTTCTGCCGGGTTCTGTTCTCCGTCGAGGAGATGCAAATTTGTGATGCCAACTTTATTGATCAACCGGGTGCGCAGATAATTTCGAAAGCTGGCCGGATGGTTCGCCGGGAGTCCGATGTATTCGTCGAGATGGAAGAGTTCGACTCGGTCCCAGGCGATGCCCTGCAAGCTGGCGAGAGCGTCCAGCAATTCAAACTGGGATGCTCCGGTGGCGGCGATGATTCGCGCTCGGCCGTTTTTCTCGATCGCCTGACGAATGGTGTCGGCAGCCTGCTCGGCGGCGGCTTGGCCGAGGGAAAGCTTATCGTCAAATATTCTAGTAATCATTTATTCGCGCCCTATTATCTTGGATGTTCCCTGGCTGCCGGGGAGAGCTTTTAACCGCAAAGATCGCAGAGAAGTGCCGCCGAGGACGCTGAGGATCGTCTTTTTGCGCGAGTCGGCTCAGCTGGTGCGAAAGGCTAGCGGCGACGTTGCGATCTCTTGGCCAGCCTGCGCTGCGCTTTCTGGTTTTTCTTCATAGCCTTGCGCTGCTGCCGGGCTGACTTCTTCACTGACTTTTGATATTGCTTGGCGGCCTTGCGGGCTTCGCGGCCGTTTTCTCCGATGCGCGTGTTTTCCGGCTTGGTCGGCAAGGACCAGGCGGGGGTTAGCGCAATCAAGAGCAAGAAAGCGGCGATGCGTTTCATGAGCGAGTTCGGGACGATGCTGCAGCGATTTTACACTGAAGGCTGCATCGGCCCGGGGCCAGCCTGACGCGGCTCCCGCCTCTACGACGGCGAGAGGCCGGCTGGCCACTTCTCCACGCCCGCCGGAACTGCGCCCTGGAGCAGAGTGGCTGAGGGTTTGGCGGACGACCGGCTAATCATTAATCATTTGGATAAATGTAGGCCGGAGAATCGCCGTAGTCGTAGCTATAGTCCCCCCACCACGGGCTATAAGCATAGGGCGGCCAATACCAGAAGGGGTCCCATCCCCAACCACCCCAGCCGAGCCCCCAACCCCATCCCCAACCGCCCCATCCCCAACCACCCCATCCCCAACCACCCCATCCCCAACCGCCACCGCCCCAGCCCCGGCCGGGATAGCGGCCGCGGAAGCCGAGGCCTCCGCGGAAGCCCGCGTTGCCCGCTCCGAGGCCAGCGCGGTTGACTGTGGCGCTTGTGCGCGCGCCTGTCGCCCCCGATGCAGCCGGGCCGCGGGCGCCTCCGAAAGAGTGGAACTGGCCGTCGGCAAGGGTGGAGTGGGCGCTCGCCGATACGCTGGCGGATCTTCCGTTAGTGTTTGCGGCGGTTGATCTTCCCGTAGGTGAGGCGCCAGCCGGGGACCTTCCAGCCGGGGACCTTCCAGCCGCGTTCGCGTTAGCCGCTCGGCCTGCTCCGGCACTGTTGCCTGATGCAAAGGAATGCCAGCCGGGCGAGGTGTCATGGGCGGCGGCGGTTGAGTGGCTTTCGAAGGACCAAGATCGGGAGGCGGCGGAACTGCTTGCCGATGCTCCGCGCATGCCGCCGTAGGAACCGCGACTTCCATAGGAACCGCGTCCGCCGTAGCCGCCATAGCCACGACCGCCATAGGAACCGCGTCCGCCGTAGCCGCCACCACCGTGATAGCCGCCGCCATACCCACCACCGCTGTGATAGCCGCCGCCACCACCGCCGCCGTGGAAGCCGCCTCCGCCGCCGAAGCCGCCGCCACCTCCTCCACCGCCATGTCCTCCACCACCACCATGACCTCCGCCACCACCATGCTGGGCGAAGGCGGTCTGCGGCACGAAAACTAACGCGAGAGAAGTGATTCCGGCAAGAAGCGCATTGAGAAAGGTGGATTTCCTCATGTCATTACCCTCCACCCCTGGCGGGTTGGCTGCCCCGGGAGGGCAGCCCTCATTCTAAGTTTGACTCTGATTCTAGCTCGAAAGTTGCCCAGCCGGATGGAAAATAGGGGAGGAACGGGCCTTGCTCCGGGAGGGTCAAAACGATCGGTGTGGTGAGCTTCAGCTCTCCGGCGGCAGGAGGTCCGCTGGCCACTTCTCCACGCCTGGCGGAACTGTGCCCTGAAGCACGGCGGCGAAAGCGGAGAGCGTTTTGCGGGCGTCGCCGATCGGGTAATAGAAGGCTTCCCAGTGGTCGCTATCCTCGCCGTCGTGATTCGGAATTACGTATTGGAAATGACATGCCTCTTGCAGGTCGCGGTAGGCACTGGAGGCGCGAGTCTCAATGTCTGCCAAGTCCTTGGCTGAGAGGTTTTCTTTCTGGCGGCGAGTACGGCGCAGGAGCTTGCGGCGCATGACGTCGGTGAGAAAATCCGGCAACGATACGTTGCGCTCGGGAGCTTTCAGGTAAACGATCTCTTCCTGCGACAGCGGCGAAATAAAAATGCTGAGGCGATTCACCCCGGCGAGGCCAGGATGCGTCTGCAGCGCCCGGGCTACGTTGATGTTGCCTTCGAAGAGAACATCAGTACGCCGAAGTGCCGCTTCGAGTTCGGGAAGGTTCAGCGCTTGCAGATCAGCTCGCGCTTCCAGCACGGCGTAGCGAGGGTCCGCGCGCAACGCTTCGACCTGAGCGCGGGTGCGGAAATGATAGTCCACGCCGTCGCGTTCACCGGGACGCGGAGCGCGGCTGTTCACCAATACGAGCGGGTGAAACCGTGCGCGCAGCTCAAGATAGAACTTCCCCAGCGATTTGCAGAGCGGACTCTTTCCGACACAGGAAGGTCCGCTGAGAATTACCAGGCGTCCGGTCTCGACAGCACTCACGGGTTACGACCTCGTGGCTAGGCGGCAGCCGCGTGGTGCGGGTAGCGGCCGGTAACTTTGCGGAAGAATCCGTGCAAGCGATGGATGCCCCCAGCTTTCGGCAAGAACATGAACGGACACTGCCCCGGAACCACCTGAATCCCGCGCTCCCGGCAGAAGTCGACGGCCTTCACGCTGACGGCGCCCTGGCCCGCGGCGCGGTACATCCAAACTCGGCTGATGTTCGCTTCGGCGCAGTCGCGCACAACGTTTTCCGTGGCTTCCGGGGAAGTCATCAGGAGCACGCCTGCGACCGGCGGCTGGATGTCCTGTACGCGGGCGAAGCAGCGGCGTCCCTGCACTTCGGTTGCGTTGGGATTCACCGACACTACATCATACCCGCGTTGGCAGAGTTCTTTGAACAGACTGGCGCTGAAGCTGGCGGGGTCCCGCGAGATGCCCGCCATCGCGATGCGTTTCTGAGCCAGAAAATCTTGGATGATTTCAAGCGAAGCAGTTGGAGTTGGCATGAGCCCTCCTTGGCTGAAATGGATGAGTCGGTTGAACGCTTGTTTCTATTCTCGCGCCTCACGCTTGTCAGTGATCAGAAACACGAGGGGTGGAGGGCTCGCGCGCGGCGTAAGAGGTGTTGAAAGGGGGGCGCCGGGCTTCGCTCTGGCTTGGACAGCCGATGGGGGCAGTGAAGGAACGAGATGGGTTTTTTCTTCGGGGCTGCAATGCGGGAAGGGGCTCGCAGAGAACGCGAGAAAATGGCAAATCCGGCGCCCCAGAGAACACGGTGCAAGTTTCGAGTCGTGTCCCGTTCTCTATATTCGGAATGGGCTGGGCAGGATCGGGAACGGCCGCGCGGGCTAGGGGAGCAAGATAAAGACAAAAGACCCAAGCCATGTACTGTCGGGGGTCGAGCGCGATCCGGGCATTCTGATAAACTTAGGCGATCTGAGGCGATTCCTTATGTTGACTGGGCGTAAACCGGCGTCAATACTTACTTTCACGGTTCTGTGCGCACTGGCCTTTGGGGTCAGTTGCAAAGGGTTCTTCCCACCGAACACTCTCACCGCGGTCTCGATCCAGCCTCCGACTCCGCAAATCGAAGCGGGTGCAGCGAATGCCCAGACATTACAAGCTTGGGGTACTTACCAGGACGGCTCGAGATCGCAGATCACAAGCGGCGTGGTATGGACCAGCAGCGATGCCAACGTGCTGCAGGTCGGCGCGACCACTGGCGTGGCCACGGGCGAGGGCGCTGGCGGCACAGCCACAGTCACCGCCGCTGCCCAGGGCCTCAGCACCACTGCTTCGGCGACTGTCTACCTTGGAAGCATCACCAGTTTTGAAGTATGCACTGGCGCGTTCGGCGCTACAACTTCTTGCTCCAGCGGCTCCAGCCCTCTGGTTTGGGACGCAACCGCCTCAACAGGCACCCCGACTCAGACCTTCATCGCGCAGGGTGTGTCCAGCGGCACAACACTTGACCTTACAACTGCGTCCACGTGGACAGTGGTGACGCAACCGGCAACCGGAACGATTTCGTGCTCAAATAGCGGTGCATCTCCGGAGACGTGCTCTGTGACCCAAGGCGCCACAGTGAGTCCCCCTACCTACGTTATTACCGTGACCTACGGCGCCAGTTCCTCCTCCGCATCGGCCACAATAAACGTGCTCGTGAATTAGGGCTTGGGCGACGCACCACTCGTATCGGTACCGCAAGCTGGATTCGGAATTTCGGTTCTCGGGCTTTGAATGGGGGCGCTGGGCTTCGCCCTGGCTTGGACAGCCGAGGCGGCTGTCTCTACATGAGCTGCGCTGAAGCCGAAAGCTACGGCATGAAGACTAGTTGGCGCGTTTGCCTTTGGCGATGCGGGCGTCGATGGGCTTGCGGCCGGCGAATCCTTCCTGGGTGCCGTGCCAGTGGGTGATGGATTTTTCGCCCAGCTTCCAGCAGAGAAGAATGACCTGGCCTTCGACGTCGCAGGGAAAATCGAGGAGGCCGATGCTGAGATCTTTGACTTGCACGCCGATGGAATCAATTTCGGCGAGGGCGTCGCGCACTCGCTGTTCCGCTTTGGCGCGCTCGGCTTTGCGGCGGGCCAGAGGAACGATGTCGACGAAGGTGCCGCCATTCAAGAAGATGCGGTGATTGGTGGCTTGCATCTCGGCGTCGACCTCGTCCATCAGTTGCTTGCCGGCGATGGCGCCGCGCAGAAGCGACTCGAGCACGGAGAGCAGCGACTGGGCTTCGTCGAGAGTGAAGGTGCGGTCGGGCATTTGGGGCGCTGCGTCGCGCTGGTAGTAGTTTACAGCATTTGGGGAATAGGGGTCAGGGGCTGGACGGCAGGGGCCAGGGGTCAGGTGCAAGTGTTAAGAGCTGAAGCGCTGCCCAACCACGCCAGCTACCCTGATTGTCTTTGTCTCTATTCTTTCTTGTTTTTTCCTGCCTCTTCCAATCCTCTCGCTGTTCACATCGCAGCCTCAGTCGAGAGCTGATCCCTGATCCCTAGCCCCTGATCCCTATTTCGCCGGCGGCTTGAAGAATTCCACGTCGATGTTGAGCGTGAGTTCATCGCCGACTACGCCGGGAGCGCCATTCACGCCGAAATCCTGGCGGATGATTTTGACCGACGCGGAGGCGCCATGACGCTGGTTGCCCCAGGGGTCTTTGATGGCGGGGGTGGGGCCGTCGACATCGAGCACCACTTCCTTGGTCACGCCGTGAATGGTGAGGTCGCCAGCGATTTTCAGCTTGCCGGGTCCGGCGGGATCGACCTTCTTCGATTTGAAAGTGATGGTGGGAAATTTCTGCACGTCGAGGAAGTTGGGGCTGCGCAGGTCGTTGTCGCGCATTTCGACGCGGGTGTCGACGGAACTGGCGTCGATGGTGGCTTGGATCTGGTCTTTGGCGGGATTGGCTTCGTCGAGCAGGATGGTGCCGCTCACTTTCGTGAACGCGCCGCGAACGGTGGAGATGCCGAGATGGCGAACGGTAAATTGCGCGGAAGAGTGCATGGGATCGATCTGCCAGGCGTCTTTATTTTGAGTTTGATCCTGCGCGGCCGCAGTGAGGGCGATCAGGATGAGGAAGAGTGCGATGACGAGTGCGGATCGAGTGCGGGACATGAATGCTCCTGAGGGTGGATTTGAGGTTCGTACAGTGTAGCAGGGCTGGCTGTTTGACCATCGGGCTGTCGGACTGGGACTCCGGGCTTCGCCCAGGTTTGGACAGCCGAGGCGGCTGTCGCTACGTGGGTTCTGCAGAAGCTGGTTCTAGCGGCCATGGGACGGATCTGCGGTGGTCGCGGAGTCTACGTCGATGTGCAGGCGCTGGGCGGCGGGGATGCCGGAGGCGTAGCAATCTCCGTCGTGGTTGTAGTTGGTGCAATGGGCGGCGCCTTCCGTGCGCGGGGATTGGGCGAACTGCCAGACTTCGGCGAAGCTCACTCCACTCTGCGTGGGGCCGGGCGGATTCTTCGGAAAAGCGCAGCCGGGCGCGGGCGGGCAGGCGTCATTGATGGCCCAGTAGACGATCTCTCGGCCAGCGGCGTTGGCGCTGATGTCTTCGGCGGTGACGACCTTGCCTTCGTCCGGCGCGGGGACGCCGGAGCAGTAGATGCCGGCGCGGAATCCGGCGGTGGTGACTCCGTCGACCCAGGCGTAGATGTAGGCTTTTTGTTCGGGGAGCATGCGTCCGCCTTGCTCCTGGTCGAGGAAGATGATGGTGTGCGCGGGGAAACCTTCGCGGTGCGCGGCGGCGGCGGCGGCTTGCGCGTCGGATTGGCCGAGGCGCGTGGCTTTGGCGACGGTTTTCAGTTCGGCCGATTTAAGTTCAGCATAGAGGCGTCCGTTGAAGAGCACGAGAAATCCGAAGCCGGCGGATTTGACGGCAGCGCGGTGGCCGGTCCAGGAGTTGATTTTTTCTCCGGGCGGATCGTTGAGCCAGTAGCCGGTGTAGGCGAAAGTTTCGTGCAGGGCTTTGAGATTGGCGTCGCCGGGGTAGGCGTTGCGGTCGAAGCCGAGGTAGGCGGATTGCGCGGTTAGTGTGGCGCAGAAGAGGATCGACGATGTGGCGAGCCGCGATACGTTCATCTGCTTCATCCGCCGATGTGGACCATGGTTCTGGAGGCGGGGACGAAATCGGGCTCGCCGATGTGGTGGCGTGCTTCTTTTTTCTGGATCACGCCTTGAATAAACTCGGCTAAGTCTTCGTCGCTGGCGCCGCGGCGCATTTGGGCGTGCAGGTCATGGTCCCACACCGAAAATAAGCAGGTGCGGATTTTGCCGTCGCTGGTGATGCGGATGCGGCTGCAGTGTCCGCAGAAGGGATGGGAGACGGGAGCGATGATGCCGATTTCGCCGACGCCGTCGCCGAAGCGGTAGCGGCGGGCGGTTTCGGAGCGGGCGTGCGGGATTTCGACCAGCGGACGGTACTCGGCCATGCGGGCCAGGATTTCGTCGAGCGTGACCACCGTCGTGGGCGACCAGGTGCGGCCTTCTTCGAGTGGCATGAATTCGATGAAGCGCACGGTGACGCCTTCTTCGCGGGCGAACATGCCGAAGGGGATGATTTGATCTTCGTTGAAACCGCGCATGAGCACGCAGTTCACTTTCAGGGGCCAGAGTCCGGCGCGGCGGGCCGCGCGGATGCCGGCGAGGACGTGGTCGTACCCGTTGGGCACGCGGGTGATGCGGGCGAAGCGGTCGGGATCGACGGCGTCCATGGAAACGGTGACGCGGGTGAGGCCGGCGGCTTTGAGCGGCTGGGCGAGATCGGCGAGCAGGTGGCCGTTGGTGGTGAGCGCGATGTCGAGCGGTTCGGCGGCGCTTCCGTTAGGCTGGCGGAGCTGGGCAAGGTCGCGGACGAACTCGACCACGCCTTTGCGCAACAACGGCTCGCCGCCGGTTAGGCGGATCTTAGTGATCCCCATCCCGACCAGCACGCGCGCCATGCGCAGGTAGTCGTCGAAGGGAAGGTCGCCGTAGAGCGCGCCTTCGTTGCCGGTGCGGCAGTAGACACACTTATAGTTGCAGCGGTCGGTGATGGAGATCCGCAGGTCGCTGATGCGGCGCCCGAATTTGTCGGTGAGAAGCAAGCTCTCGGCTCTTGGCTTTTAGCTCTTGGCTACACCCTGCGGCGT
Source organism: Candidatus Sulfotelmatobacter sp. (assembly GCA_035308125.1). Lineage (GTDB taxonomy): Bacteria > Acidobacteriota > Terriglobia > Terriglobales > Acidobacteriaceae > Sulfotelmatobacter. The sequence goes on along the minus strand of DATGHF010000065.1, from coordinate 52,627 downwards.
TGGCGTCCTCGCTCCGGTTAAGCCAAGAGCCAAAAGCCAAAAGCGGTTTCAGAAAAGATACAGACAGGCGGGACTATCCCGGCGGGCTGTTTCCTTTCCAATGCGCTCCTTGCAGAGCGCGGGAGGCGCGGGCGTTTCTGCACGCACCCTCGAGATGATTCTCTTCGCGAACTTTGCGGATTCCTTGGCGATCTTGGCGGTCAAAAGCTTTTAACCGCGGAGAGCGCTGAGAAAGGCCGCAGAGGACGCGAAGAAAACTTTTCCCTCGCCGCCGCAGCCTGGGTATGCCCGAAGGCTGGGGCGGTCGGAAACTACAGCGTTCACATTATAAGGCGCAGCGAGAGGAAGGGGGTCGCAATGTTTTGGCGTTTTCTCTTTTATGGTTTCGCGGCCGTGAGCGCCTTCTGGATCGCGGCTTCGGCCAGCGGGGTCATGATCTTGTATCCCGCAGCGTTGGGGTGCAGGCCGTCATCGGCCAGATCTTTTTTCATGAGGCCTTTGTCGTCGACCAGGGCGGTGAAGTAGTCGAGATAGAGGCAGTCGGGGTGCGCGTCCACGTAAGTCTTGAGCCATCTATTCAGTTCGAGGATTTTTTCCGGCGAGCGCTGGGCAAAGAAATCTTTCGAGCGGTCGGTGTAGTTGTGCACCGGGAGCACCGACGAGAACACGACGCGAATATGGTTGGCGGCGGCGAGTTCGGCCAGGGAAGTGTAGTTGGCCTCGATATCTTCGAGGCGCATGGGGCCGGTGTTGCCGGCGATGTCGTTGGTGCCGGCGAGGATGACGACGACTTTGGGTTGCAGCGCGATCACATCCTGGCGGAAGCGGACCAGCATTTGCGGGGTGGTCTGGCCTCCGATGCCGCGGTTGAGGTAGGGCTTGCCGGGGAAATATTCGTCGAGGTGCCAGATGTCGGTGATGGAGTCTCCGAAAAAGACGACGCGATTCTCGCCGGGCGCGGGCGGCTTGAGGGCGGCGTTGGCGTCGCGGTAGCGGGCGAGTTGGCCGAAGTCGTCGGTGAAGACGGCGATGCGGCGGGCGCGGTATTGATCCAGGCCGGGGAAGCCGGTGGAGGGGATGGTGGGCGGCGCGGCCGGAGCGGCTTGCTGGGCAAGGGCGGCGGAAACGACCAGGAAGAGAACTAACGCGGGCGTCTGGAAGTAGCGAAATGATTTCATGTGGTTGTCCTCAACGTTAAGAATAAAACTGAAAATCGTCCTGCGATGATGCGGAAAGATCGTTCGACCGGCCTGGTTACGGTCCGCTGGCAAGAGCTTGCGCGATCGCTTTCTCTGCCAGCGGCGCCATAATTTTGTAGCCGGACGGGTTCGGATGCAGTCCGTCGTCGCTCAGGTTGCGCTTCAGCATGCCCTTGTCATCGACAACGGCTGAGAAGTAGTCGAGATACACGAGTCCGTTCTTCGCGCAGTAATCCTTGAGCCAGTTGTTGAGCGCCAGGATTCTTTCGCGCGGACGCGCGGCGAACGACTCCTTCGCATCGTCGGTGTAGTTGTTCACCGGAAGCAGCGAGCCAAAGACCACGCGAACGTGGTGAACGCGGGCCAACTGGGCGATGGATGCATAGTTCGCCTCGATGTCCTCATTGTGGGCGGGTCCGGTGACGCCGGCAACGTCGTTGGTTCCCGCCAGAATCACCACGACTTTAGGCTGCAGTGCGACTACATCCTGGCGGAAGCGGACCAGCATCTGGGGAGTGGTCTGGCCGTCGATGCCGCGGTTGAGGTAAGGCTTGCCGGGGAAATAGTCTGCCAGCTTCCAGTAATCGGTGATGGAGTCGCCCAGGAAGACGACTCGATTGTCGCTGGGCGCGGGAGGTTTAAGGGCGGCGTCGGCATCGCGATAGCGTTTCAGTTCTCCGAAGTCATCGGTGTAGATGGCGATGCGGGAGGCGCGGTACTCGTCCAGGCCAGGGACGCCGGTGGAGGGGATGGGGGGCGCCGTGGGCTGTTGGGCGAAGGCGGTGAGACAGAACAAAAGCGGAACGCAAATCGCTACGCGGTGTCGCATGGCGGAAATGCTATCACGGGGGCTGATCGGATCGCGGAAAGGCGGGCAAGAGGGTCGACCACAGGGGCATTGCCCCCTTACAAAATGAGCCTGGCTGCGGTTGGCTGAACCCTTCGACTTCGCTCAGGGCAGGCTTGCGAGGCGCTCGTTCCCACACAAACCCCTGGCCCCACCATTCATTGAGCCTGGAGTAGACTGTCAGGTTCTCGGAGGCGTCATTCATATGAACTGGCCGGGAAGAGTTGTTCTACTTATTGCCATTTTCGTTTCTGTGTTCTTGTTCTGGCGGAAGTTTGGGCGGGCACTGCAGATTATCCGCGAGGCCAAGCCGGATGCCGATTTCAAGCTGAGGCCCATCGGGCCGCGCATCCGCAAGGTGCTGTGGGAAGTGGCGGCACAGGGATTAGTAATCGCGCAGAGGCCGCTGCCGGGGCTGGCGCACGCGTTCGTGTTCTGGGGATTTTGCGTGTTTGCGCTGGTCACGCTGAATCATTTGGCCACGGCGTTTGGCCTGGGATTCTTGTCGCGATACGGGGTCGGCCGCTTTTATTTCTGGTTCGCGGGAATCTTCGCCGTGCTGGTGGCCGTCTCGATCGCGGGGCTGGCGTTCCGGCGATTCGTGATTCGTCCAAAGTGGCTGGAGCCGCTTTCGCTGGAGTCGGGGCTGATTGCGTTTCTGATCTTCGCGTTGATGATCACGTATCTGGCTACGTTCCTGGTCGCGGAGGGAACTGCGGCGGGCTGGGCGATTTGGTGGGCGCACGCCGCCGTGCTGCTGGTTTTTCTGCCGTTGATTCCGAGCACCAAGCATATGCATCTGGTGCTGAGTCCGCTGACCATTTTTCTGGAGCGCGACGGGTTCAGCAAGATTCCGCCGCTGGTGGGCGACGAAGATTTCGGCCTTGTTCAGGGCAAGGATCTCACTCAGATCGCCGCTCTACAGGCTTACTCCTGCGTGGAGTGCGGGCGCTGCACCGAGCATTGTCCAGCGAACACCACCGGGAAGATTCTGAATCCCAAGGAAATTATTCTGGGGACGCGGCATTACCTGAACGAGTTTGGGCCGAAGAGCAGTGAGCCGCTCCTGGGAAAACATATTTCGATGGAGGCGGCGTTTCAGTGCACCACCTGCGGAGCTTGCGAGTTCCAGTGTCCGGTGGGCATCCAGCATTTGCCGATGATTATTGGGCTGCGGCGCGGGGCGGTGAATACCGGCAAGTGGGACAACTCTCACGGCAGCGAATTGTTTGTCACGCTGGAGCGGCAGGGGAACGCGCTGGGATTTCCGCCGTCGGACCGGGAAAAGTTCATCGAGAAAAACGGGCTGCCGTATTTCGACGGCACGCAGGAATATTGCGTGTGGATGGGCTGCTTGGGATCGTTCGATCCCAATGGTCGGAAGATTCTGCTGGCGCTGGTGGAAGTGCTGCGGCATGTGGGCGTTACGTTTGGAGTTTTGCGGCAGGAAAAATGCAGCGGCGATCCGGTGCGTCGGCTGGGCAATGATTATTTGTTTGGGGAGCTGGCGCAGGGGAATCTCGAAAATATTCGTGCGGGCGGTGTAAAGAAGATGGTTTCGATTTGTCCGCACTGCGTGCGCACGATTGGCGAGGACTGGAAGGAACACGGCGGGAACGTAGAGATTGAACATCATACGGAATTGATGGACCGCTATCGCGACAAGCTGCCGCTGGCTAACGCTAGCGACGAACAGAAGAAGACTGTGTTTCACGACGCGTGTTACTTGGGCCGTTATCGCGGAGTGTATGACGAGCCGCGGGATGTGATTGCGCGCTACGGGCAGGTGGTGGATCCGCCGCGGGCGCGGGAACGCGGCTTCTGCTGCGGCGGCGGTGGGGGCCTGATGTTTCTGGGTGAAGAAACCGGCAAGCGCGTGAATCTGGAGCGGGCCGAGGAGTTGGTGGCGACGGGGGCGAGTGTGGTGGCGGCGGCGTGTCCGTTTTGCAATTCGATGTTGCGGGATGGGCTGGCGGCGGCGACGGCTACGCCGCCGGAGTTGCTGGATGTGGCGCAGATTGCGGCGGCGGCGATTGCGAAAGGGAAAAGTGCCGGGGACTAAACTGCAAACTTTGCCACGGATTTGCACGGATCAACACGGATACGGCGATTGGCTTTGCTTAGCGGTTGGCCAGGGTCGCAATTTCGCCGAGGCCGAGCAATCTTTGATCCGCGGTCACCAGCGTTAGCTTCAGCACTTTGGCAGTGGCGGCGAGGAATCGGTCTGCGGGATCGGCGTGCGGCAGAGGCAGGGCCATGCCGATCCGCACAATTTCTTGGGTCAGCGGCGCTTCCCGCAACTGCTCGGCCGCGGTCTCGACCCAGGCGAAAGCGTTATCGACGCGAATCCGGCGGTTTTGCATGAGCGTCAGAGCTTCCCACACGCTCACCGGTGAAAGCCAGAGCTCGTTTTCGGACCCCGATAATTCCGCACGCACGCGCCTACCCAGGCGTGCTGGCTCAAGTTTGCTCCAAATCCAGATGTGCGTATCCAGAAGGAGATTCAATCGCGGTAGGCCTCGATGTCTTCCAGATCAATGATGGGTGAAACGATATCGCCGACGATCTCAGCGGTTCCCACCATGTCACCTAGAAATTTGCGTTTGCGGTCAGGGCCTGCGGGAATGACCTCCGCCACCGGAAGCCCGTGGCGCGTAATGCGCAATGGCTGACGGGTTTTATGGACCTGTTCGATGAGGCCGAGGCACTTTGCCTTGAATTTGGAGATAGGAACGTCTTTCATGTCCACTATTTTAACCAGTGGTCAATATAATGGTCAATTGAAAAAATGACGCGCTCAGCTTCCCGCTTTCGCCTTTTTCACTTCTTCAATCAGCGGGGGGACGATGTCGAATAAATTTCCGACGACTGCGTAGTCGGCGATTTCGAAAATCGGGGCTTCGGAATCCTTGTTGATGGCGATGATCGCTTTCGAGCCTTTCATGCCGACGATGTGCTGAATGGCGCCGCTGATGCCGAGTGCCAGGTAGAGTTTGGGCGCGACGGTTTGGCCCGAGGAGCCGACCTGGCGGTCCATGGGGAGCCAGCCGGAATCGCAGATGGGGCGGGAGGCGGCGAGTTCGCCGCCGAGAGCGTCGGCGAGTTGTTTCGCCATTTCGATGTTTTTCTGTTCTTTGATTCCGCGGCCGACGGAGACGATGATTTCTGCCTGCGTGAGATCCACGGCTTGTTTGACTTCTTTGAAAACTTCCTGCGGTTGGGTGCGGATTACGCCGTCGGCGATCGTGACGGTCACCACTTCCACCGGGGCCGCGGCGGCGCCTTCTTCGGCTTTGTCGCCGCGGAAAGAGCCGTTCTGGAAAGTTGCGAACCAGGGGGCGTCGCTGATGAAGCTGACGTCGGCGGCGAGTTTGCCTTGAAACATCTGGCGGGTGAAAGTCAGCTTGCCGTTTTCGTGCTTGAAGCCGATGCAGTCGCTGATTACGGTGCGTCCCATGGTGGTGGCTAGCTTGGGGACGAAGTCGCGAACCTGATAGGTGTGCGGCATGAGCACCAGCTTGGGCAGCTTCGTGGCGAGGAATTGTTTCAGCGCGGCGGCGAAGGCGTCGGGGGTGTAGGGCTCGAGCTTGGGGGACTCGACCGCATAGACCTTGGCGACTTTTTTTGCGGCCACTTCCGCGGCCAGCGTGCTGACGCTGGCGCCGACCACGGCGGCTTCGAGGGGCCATCCGGTGGCGGCGGCGATGGCCTGGCCGGCGGCGATGGTTTCCCAGGAGACGCGGTTGAGTTTGGAGTCGCATTGTTCGACGATGACGAGGATGGTATCGGGCATAAGTTAGCTCTTAGCTCTTAAGCTTTTGGCTCTTAGCTTAAGTCAAAACCTGCCGAGCCTTGCTCGGCGGACAACCGAAGGCGGCTGTCCCCACATGGGTCGTTCCGGCTACAAAATTCTTTTACAGCACGTGCAATTCGTTGCGCAGTTTGTCGACCAGTTTCTTTGCGATTTCGGCTGGCGCACCTTCGATTGCTTCGGTCTTCTTTGTCTTTTGCGGGATGTAGAGGCGCTCGATTTTCTGTAAGTTTTCGCCGATTGCGGATTGCACTTCGGTTAGCGGGACTTTTCTCATCGGTTTGTTCTTGGCTTGCTTGATGCCGATTAATGTTGCGTAGCGCAGCTTGTTGATTCCCGACTGGATCGTGAGCACCGCGGGCAGCGGCATGTAGACAAACTGGAAATATCCGGCTTCGAGTTCGCGCTTGACGCGGATGCCTGCGTCTGTTTTCTCGATCGCCATTATGATCGTGGCGTGCGGCCAGCCCAGCAGTTCCGCCAGGATGACGCCGGTTTGGGCGTAGCCGTAGTCGTCGGATTGCAGGCCGGTAAAGACCAGGTCGAACTTTTCGTCTTTAATGGCCGCGGCGAAGGCTTTGGCGGTGTTGAGGGCGTCGAGGCCGACGAAAGCGTTGTCTTCCAGATGGATGGCGCGGTCCGCGCCCTTGGCCAGGGCCTCACGCAAAACTTGCTGAGCGCGGGCGGGTCCGCTGGTGATGACGACGACTTCTCCGGTGTGCTTTTCGCGCTGGCGAAGAGCTTCTTCCAGGGCAAAGGCGTCGGGTTCGTTGACCTCGTAGGAAACTTCGTCGCGGATCCAGGTGCCGGTTTCGTTGAGCTTGAGCGGGGCGTCTTTCTGTGGCACCTGCTTCATGCAGACCAGAATTTTCAAGATTATGACTCCAGGGGGCGAACTCGTGAGTATAAATCAGCGGTCGGGTTTCGGCACTCGGTGTTAAATCGATTGCGGCGTGATGGAAAACTCCTGGTCGGCATGGTCGCGGCACTGTGTTAAGTTTTGCGGCAGCAGAGAAGGGGTTGTCGAGCTTCGCTCGACTGGACAGCCGAGGGCGGCTGTCCCCACATGAGCATCGTGACTAAATGCTGACTGCTACTCCGTGATGACTACTGACTGGCCGGTGATGTCGAAGCGCTTACGGCAGCGAAGGTTTTTGCAGGCCATGACATCGTCTTTGCGGACCATGTAGTTGCGGGCTTTGGCGAAGCGGGCGCGATCGCGCTCGTCGGCGCGGCTGCCGAGTTGGCGCTTCTTGGTGCGGACCAGCCAAGTCACTTCATATTCCGCGGCCTGGTGGCAGTGCGGACAATTCAGGTTGGCCGGTTTCTTTTCCTGACGCTCGTCGAAAAACTCGCGTTCTTCCATAAATTCGGCTTCCGCAGGCCGGCGTCCGGCTCCCGGTCTTTGAGCGCGACGCGCTCGGTTCACATCCAGGTACGGATTATTGCATATTTGCGCTGGCACATGGGCAGTTAACTCCCATCGCCGACATGGACGCCACGCGATAGGATGCGAGAATAAACTCTGTTTGAGGATCTCAACTCAGGTCGCTAACTCAGATCGATCACGACATGGCCAGGAAAAAGAAAAAAGTGAAGCGGTTTCGCGCGGTTACAGCGGTCAAGGAGCTGGCGCGCGACCGTGTGGGCGCGCCTCCGGCTGGGCAGATTGTGGTGGAGAAAAAGAAGAAGCCCGAGAAACACAAGCCTACGCTGGGGAAGCTTCTGGGGGAATCCGAATAGGGCGCGAGGACTCTCGTTCCACGAAGCGCCGAGCACCGGTCCTCTTAATTGAAGGTTGCGGTCACCGTGACATTGTTCTGCATAAAGACTTCGCACGTAGGGCCAGTGGACTGGTTGCAACCGCTCCAACTGGCAAATGTTGAGCCGGCGTTGGGAGCGGCGTTGAGCGTGACCGTAGAGCCGATCGCGAAGGTGGCGCTGCAAGTGGCTATGCAATTCAAAACCCCCGTCGAGTCCGAAACCGTGCCTGTTCCCGCGCCAGTAATGTCCACGGTAAGGATGGGTTGCGGGCCTGCAGGCGTGCATCCGTCAGCAGCGGGGCCGTCGACGACGATGTGGGCGGAGTTGCTGGCGACGAGATTGGGGCTGTCGTAGAAAGTCGCTGTGACATTCGCTGCTCCGCAGTTGGTGTTCGGAGTGACGACCCCTCCGGTGCTTACCTGAGCTACCTGGGGCGTGTCGGACTTCCAGGTAACGAGGGTGGTCATGTCTTTGGTATGCGGCGGGTGTTCGTAAGTTCCAGTGGCTGTGAAGTCAACAAAAAGGGCGGGATCGACCCCTCCAAATTGAGCTCCGGCGGCGGGCGCAATTGTGAGAGAGACCAGGTGCTGGTTGTATCCGCAGCTGGAAAGGTTGAATAGCAGCGTCGCCACCGCGATCAGGGCAACGATACCGAACCACTTCGCGTTCATGAAGACTCCTGGGACCGGGGCCGAGTTATACAGGCGTGCTGCCGGGACTGGGCCAAATTTAGTCAATGGTGGGGCAAAAAGCAATATCAAGAACGGAGCCGGGGGGCAGTTTGCCGGAGAAACCGGTTGCCGAAGAAAGTTTGCCGAAGAAGCCGGTCGAGCTTCGCTCGGACCGGGACAGCCGAGGCGGCTGTCGCTACGTAAGTATCTTGCGTGTCAAGGCTTATGCTTTGACGGCTTCGGCGACTGCCTGGGCGAAGTCGCGCACGTCGTCTTCGGTGGTGTCGAAGGAGCACATCCAGCGCACGACGCATTCTTCTTCGATCCACATATAGAAGAAATAGCGCTGTTTGATTTTTTCGACGGCGTGGCGGGGGATTTGGGCAAAGACTCCGTTGGCCTCGACTTTCCAGACGATCTTGACCTCAGGAATCAGGCGGATTTCTTTTTCCAGCAGGCGGGCCATGCGATTGGCGTGGTCGGCGCTGCGGCGCCACAGATCGCCGGTGAGCAGGGCTTCGAACTGCGCCGCGATGAAGCGCATTTTTGAGGCGAGCTGCATACCCTGTTTCCGCAGATAGAGGAAATCTCGACCGAGGCCTGAGTTTCCGGGGCCTGAGTGATTGAGGTCTTGATTGAAAAAGACGACGGCTTCTCCGCCCAAGATTCCGTTCTTGGTGCCGCCGAAAGAGAGCACGTCCACGCCTAGATCGCGCGTGGCCTGGCGCAGGGTTTGTCCCAGACTGGCGGCGGCGTTGGCGATGCGGGCCCCATCCATGTGCAGAAACATTTCGTGTTCTTGATCATGGGCGAAGCGGGCCAGGGCCTGAATCTCTTCGGGCTGGTAGACCGTTCCCATCTCCGTGGATTGAGTGATCGAAATGACGCGGGCCTGCACGTGATGCTGGTCGCCGATACCGTGATAGGCATGGCGGATCGAATCGAGGGTGATTTTGCCATCCTGATGAGGCAGAGGGATCAGCTTGCCGCCGGTGTGCTTTTCGGGGGCGCCGCATTCGTCGCAGTAGATATGCGCGTAGTCGCTGCACAGGACGGAGTGGTAGGGGCGATTCAAGGCCTGCAGTCCGAGGACATTGGCGCCGGTGCCGTTGAAGGTGAAGAAGACGTCGATGTCCGGGCCGAAATGTTCCTTGAACTTCGCGATAGCGGAACGGGTGAAGGGATCGTCACCGTAGGCGACCACGTGCCCCTGGTTGGCGCGGGCAATGGCTTCGAGGATTTCCGGATGGACTCCGGCGTTGTTGTCGCTGGCGAAGCTGCGGGTGGGCTGATTCAGAGCCGCTGGCATAGGAAAACAATGTAGCAGAGCGGGGCGGAAGATGGGATCGCGGGAAGACCGGGAAGAAGATTAGGAAGAGGGCGGTTGACAGCGGCGTTCGCGTAACTGTATGGTTACGCATTATCTGGAACCGATCGGTTACGCATTATGGGTAGCTTTTGGGCTGCGGATCGAGCCCAGGGCCGCCACGAAATTGGTCCGGTCTCATTTCCGGCATGTGCGAAATATCCGAGTTCGATCCGGGGCCAGGGGCAAGGGCCGATTAAATTTTGCGTCCGTCGGTGGGAGCGGGGAATCTTACACCCAGCCAGTTACTTTGAGTTGCGATCCGCGTCCAACAAGCGATAAGGGTAGCCTGGAAATGATGGCGAACTGGGTTGCAGTGGCAAGGCAAGCGGAGTAGGCTAAGAAACGCTATGGCGAACAAATTTCGAAAGTACGCAACACTCAGTTGGTTGATCATGGGCCTGTGCGCGGTGGCCATTACGGTCGGCTGTACGGGCCACGGGACCCAGAGTGCGCAGGCCGGTGGTCCGCAGGGGATGCCGGTCAAGGTGCTGGAAGCGAAGGCGGTGCCGGTAAGCGACTCCAGCGACTACGTGGCGACGCTGAAGTCACGGGATTCTGCCGTGATCATGCCGCAGGTGGAAGGGCAGATCACGCAGATCTTTGTGCACTCGGGGGACGCGGTAGAGGCCGGGGCGGCGCTGATGGAAATCGATCCGCTCAAGCAACAGGCCACGGTGCGAAGCCAGGAGAGTTCGCGGGCGGCGCAGCAGGCGAATCTGAACTGGACGAAGCAACAGTACGAGCGGTCCCAGGGGCTTTTCGCGGCGGGAGTCGTGAGCCGGCAGGATCTCGACCAAGCGAAATCCGCGATGGACGCTGCCCAGGCGCAGATGGACTCGTTGGATGCGCAGGTGCGCGAACAGGAAGTGCAGTTGCACTACTACAAAGTGGTGGCGCCGCGCGGCGGGATCGTGGGGGACGTTCCGGTGCGCGTGGGCGACCGCGTGACCACCACGACGCAACTCACGACTGTGGATAAGCCGGGCAGTTTGGAAGTCTACGTGTACGTGCCGATCGAACATGCGGCGCAGCTGAAAATGAATTTGCCGGTGCAGGTGCTGGATGGCGACGGTAAAGTGGCGGCCGATTCGCGGGTCAGCTTCATTTCTCCTCAGGTCGACAACACCACGCAGACCGTGCTGGTGAAGGCTCGCATAGCCAACAGCAACGACAAGCTGCGGCAGTTGCAGTTTATTCGGGCTCGCGTAGTGTGGGGAACCCACAACAATCCTGAGGTTCCGATTCTGGCGGTGTCACGGCTGGCAGGGCAATACTTCGCGTTTGTGGCCGAGCTGCAGCAGGGGGGCTCTTACGTGGCGCGACAGAAGCCGCTGACGATTGGGCAAACAGTGGGCAACGACCTTGAAGTTCAGGATGGCATCAAGCCCGGCGATAAGGTGATCATTTCGGGAACGCAGTTCCTGTTGGATGGGGTGCCGGTGATTCCGCTCAGCTGAAGGGCCGGGCTTCAGGCTTCGGCTTGCGGGCTTCGGCCAAGAACCGGGCTTCGGGCTTCTGTTTCTGGGCTCCGGCCTGATCGTCGCAGTTTTCAAAAAATTATCTGGTGATTGGTAACTGGCACTTGTCGATTGAGGGTATGCCGCTCTACTGAGTTCTAGCCAAGGTGAGCGCTGCGTGCGCGCTGCCAGTGGTTGGGCCGAAGCCCGAAAGCCGAAGCCCGAAAGCTGAAGCCCGGAGCCTGAGTTTTTATGTTTGTTAACTTCTTTATCCAGCGTCCGGTATTTGCCACGGTTTGCGCACTGCTGATTGTTCTGGCGGGCGGCGCGGTGCTGCCTACGTTGCCGATCGCGCAATTTCCTACGCTTGCTCCGCCGCAGGTGGGCGTGACCAGCGTCTACATCGGGGCGAGCGCGCAGACGGTGGAGAGCGCGGTCACCATTCCTCTCGAGCAGCAGATCAACGGCGCGGAGGGAATGAAGTACATCACTTCCACCAGCGGCAACGACGGAACCAGCAGCATTATCGCGACCTTCGACCTGAAGCGCGATCCGGATCTGGCGACGGTCGACATTCAGAACCGCGTCAACACCGCGCAAGGACGGCTGCCCAGCTCGGTGAAGACGGTGGGGATTACGACAGCGAAGACCTCGCAGAATTTTGTGTTTGGCGCCGCGATTATTTCCGACAACGACCGGTATTCGACGTTGTTCATGAGCAACTACCTCGACGTCTACGTCAAAGACTCGCTGAAACGCATTCCTGGCGTGGCCGATGTGATCATCTTTGGCGAGCGCAAGTACTCGATGCGGTTGTGGCTCGATCCGGTGCGCATGGCGGGGCGCGCGCTGACGGCGCCCGACGTGGTAAATGCGCTCTCAGAGCAGAACGTGGAAGTGGCGGCCGGGCAGGTTGGCCAGCAGCCCGCGATGACAGGGCAACAATACCAGGTCAGCGTGCGAGCCGTGGGCAGGCTGAGCGAGCCGGCGCAGTTCGAGAACATCATCCTGAAAACCAACGCCGACGGGACGCTGGTGCGGTTGAAGGATGTCGGGCGCGCAGAATTGGGCGCGGAGAGCTATGCCAACGACATCACATACAACGGACAGGACGCAATCGGGCTGGCGGTGACGCAGCTTTCCACGGCGAACGCGCTGGACGTAAACCGGCAGGCCCTGGCGGAGCTGGCGCGGCTTTCGAAGAGTTTCCCTCCCGGGTTGCATTACCACGTTGCCTTCAACACGACCGACGCCGTGGGCGAGTCGATCCGCGACGTGGTCTACACGGTCGGTTCGGCGATCCTGCTGGTCATCCTGGTGATTTTTATTTTCCTGGGCGACTGGAGGACGACGATGATTCACTTCATCGCCACTCCGGTTTCGCTGATCGGCACCTTCATTTTTGTGAAGTTGCTCGGCTTCTCCATCAACACGCTGACGTTGTTTGGCATCACGCTGGCGACCGGCCTGGTGGTCGACGACGCGATCGTCGTGATTGAAAACATTGAGCGCCATATCGCCGAGGGCGAACACGACTCCCACAAAGCGGCCGCGGCAGCCACCGCCGAGATCACCAGCGCCGTCATCGCCACCTCGCTGGTGCTTTGTGCTGTGTTTGTGCCGGTTGCATTCTTTCCCGGAACGACCGGCATTCTGTTTCGGCAGTTCGCGCTGACCATCGCATTTTCCATCGCCATTTCCGCCTTCAACGCCCTCACGCTGGCTCCGGTGCTGGCGGCGATTTTCCTGAGCGGCGCTCACCATAAGAAGTTGTGGCTGCTGCAAAAGTTTGACGACGGTGTCGTCGTCCTTACCCGCGGGTATCGTGCCCTGCTACATCACGTGCTGGAGTACAAGCTGGCGATGGTGGCGCTGTTTTTCGCGGGGCTGGGGCTCACTTATTTTGTGTTCACGCGTGTACCGACGGGATTCGTGCCGGATGAAGATCAGGGATATTTCATCATCGTGGTGCAATCGCCATCGGGGGCATCGCTGGAATACACCAAGGCGATCGGGAAGCAGGTTTCCGCCATGCTGAGCGATGTGCCGGAAGTCGAAGGGACATTCTCGATTGCCGGTTTCAGCTTCTCGGGCGCGGCGGCCAACCAGGGGCTGATTTTCGTTCCGTTGAAGCCGTATGAACAGCGCAAGGGTGAGGCCCACACCGCGACGGCGATTCTGAACCGGGTACGCCCGCGGCTGTTTGGAGTTTCCGGAGCCATCGTGTTTGCCGCTTTGCCTCCGCCGATTCAGGGTCTGGGAAATTTCGGCGGCTTCCAGTTTGTGGTGCAGGATCAGGGCTCTCATAAACTTGAGGAACTGGCGGCCACGACGCAGGGATTTCTGCAGCAGTCGAGACAGCGTAAAGATCTGGTCGCGCTGTACACGCCCTTCACGGCTAACGATCCGCAATACCTGATCACCATCGACCGGGAAAAAGCCAAGAGCCTGCACGTGCCGCTGTCGCAGATTACCGACACCCTCGGCGTGTATATGGGCTCGTCCTATGTAAACGATTTTGATTTCAACAACCGATCTTACCGGGTGTATGTGCAAGCGGATAAGCAGTTTCGCGCGGCATCGCGGGACATGAAACAGTTCTATGTCCGGTCTGACAGCGGAGCGATGGTGCCGCTGGATAATCTCATTAGCATCACGCAAACCACCACGCCACAGGTGATCAGCCATTACAACCTTTTCCGGTCGGCGGAAATTGATGGCTCGCCCGCACCCGGCTACAGTACCGGCCAGGCTATTGCCGCGATGGAAGACCTGGCTAAGAAGATGCCACAGGGCTACACCTACAGCTGGACGGGATTGTCACTGGAGGAGTTGCAGGCCGGGGGAACGTCCCTGATTCTGTTTGGTCTGGGCACTCTGGTGGTGTACCTGACGCTCTCGGCGCAGTATGAAAGCTTCGTGCTGCCGTTCATTGTGCTGCTGGCAGTTCCTATGGCGCTGTTGGGAGCGCTGGGAGCGCAGTGGATGCGTGGATTGCAGAACGACGTTTTCTGCCAGGTGGGTCTGGTCATGCTGGTGGGATTGTCGAGCAAGAACGCAATTCTGATCGTGGAATTCGCCGAGCAACTGCGTGAGCGAGGGATGCCGCTGATGGAAGCGGCGGTGCAGGGGGCAGTGATTCGACTGCGGCCAATTCTGATGACGTCGCTGGCGTTCATCTTGGGCGTGGTGCCCCTGGTGGTTGCCACTGGAGCCGGCGAAAACGGCCGCCACTCGGTGGGCACCACCGTGTTCGGCGGCATGATTATGTCGACGTTCTTGAATCTCTTCTTTATTCCGGTGCTGTATCTGATTATCGAAGGCTGGCGCGAGCGCGGGAAAGAGCAGGTGCGCGCCCTGCAACCACTGCCCTCGAGCGGCTCGGCGGAGCCAGCATAGATCCGGGATTTCCGAAATAGGTTTGGAATAGGCTTCAATCTAGCGGACGGCGGGCTTGCCGTTGGTTCTGCTAGTGCTCTTCGTGCCACGTTTACCGTTCACTCCGCTTTGAGCCTTCTTGCGCGCCTGGCGGCGCATCTTGGCCATCCACTCTCGGGAATACATGGTGCCGCGGCATTTTGGCGAACCGCAGTGGCAGGGTGCGGGATCTTCGTCATCGTAGAGGTTGTAATCCCACAGCAGTTCTTCACCGGCAGTGATGTCGCGCAGCGCGAAAAGCCAGGCGCGGCCTTTGATCTCGTCGATTTCGCAATTCGGATCGCAGGAGTGGTTCAGATACGCGCCCAGGCCCTCGCCGTCGATGACGGTCTTGCCGTCTTCCAGGCCGTATAGATAGGTTCGTGAGGCTCCGTCGTAAAGGCGATCGGCTTCTTCGGGCGTGATGCGCGGGCCGGTGTATTCCACGACGCGTGATCCCCTGCGGATGGAGCGCGTGGTGTAAACGCCGACCGAATGAATGGGCGAAGGGCGAACGACCAGGGCCATGAACTAATTTCGCACGAGTTGGGCTTTCCGGGGAACTGCATTCTGGTTTTGCATTCAAAGTCTCATCATGGCTTGCGCTCTGGCTGGTCTTCTGGCTCGCACCAAGGCCTTGCGCTTACTCGTGGTAGACTTCGGCACGCAAAAAAAAAGCAAGTCGCCTGAATGCCGGGAGGAACGATGAGATTCAGAATTCAAACGGCTGGCCAAATGGCCGCGCTGTTGATCTGCGGATTGATGCTGGCTGCGAGTTCCGGGGCACAGACCGCGAAGTCCACGACGGCGGACGCCACCTCAGACGTGAAGCCTGCCGCCTATTGCACGAACACCGGCGGGGAAGTCGAGTACCGCAGACCCTACTACAACACCAATTCTGACCAGAGCCAGTGGCTGCGATTGGCGGGTGGCGAAGGGTTTTGCCAATACACGAAAGGTTCGGGTGATACCAGTTCCCGCATTCACGTTTCGCTGAACACGCTGACTGCGAAAGAACCCAGCCTGGCCGCGCTGGCTTACTATGCTCAGGTTCCCTGGAACGGGCAGGGCAACGGCAACCCGGCATCGTTCTATTGCAGTCAACTCGGCGGGTCCGATTCGTTCGGGGGAGTGAATCCGTTCGGCGGAGGTTGGGTGAAGTTCGGCGCCATCGACGAAGTCTTGGAAGCGTGCATCTTTCCTGACAATTCAACGATTGATTCCTGGGGGCTGCTCTATCATTCCGTGGGGATCATTCGCGGAAGGAATCTGGCGAATGTGCTGAAGTTCAAGAACCCGTACACTGCAGCCGAAGCCAAGAAGTGAACCAAGAACCAGAAAAACGCTGCTGGATGAGATAACGCCCGACGGCGTGTTTCGAGACGATGCCGCCGCTAAACTGTGCGCGGCATTGCTGTTTTTGGCAGGTTGCTTATAGAAGCTTACTGTTCCGGTTCATACACGGAGCTGCCGAAACCCATTTTTCGGGCGTAGTCCTGCATCTGCTCGAGCGCCTGCTTGGCGTTGTCCAACTCGGAGCGCATTTCTTCCACCTGCCGCTGTTTGGCCTGCTGGTCCTCATTCCACTGCACGCAGTTGGAGACGCAGTTGCCTGGCGCAAAGTGGATGGAGTCGTTCAATTCATTGATCTGGGTTTGCATGGCGCTAATGGCGGACTTCTGGTCCTGAATCTGCGATCGGAGGTCGTCGGCTGACATCTTTCCACCGAAGGCGGGATCGGGAGCGCCAGGAGCGGAATGGCTCGTGGCCGTAGCTGGAAGCTTCACGCCGGCAACCGCGTGTTGCGGGAGTTCGTCGTCGGTGATGACGTGGGACGCCTTTTGCAGCCGCGGTTCTTCGTTTTGTGGGGCCTTGCCTTGTGCGTCTTTGTTTGTTGTGGCCTCACTTTGCGCGTCTTTGCTTTGGGCGTCTTTGTTCTGGCTGCTCTGGTTTTGTGCGTTCTGGCCCTGGTTGTTACCGAGCTGTGCGCTTTTCGCGGGGGCGTCTTTTTGTTGCTTCTGCTGGCGTGACTGCCTCGCCACGTCGCCCAAAGATGGTTCATCCTGGGCTCGGGCCCCGGCTACAAATAGCGAGGCACTGGCAACAACGATGGCGAACAGAAAAAATCTGCTGATAGGTCTCACGGGATGGACCCTCTCTCCGGCAGTCCGCCGATGGAGGGACGGATACCTGGTTCATGGTAGCGTCCGCGCGGCGCACGCCGAGGTTACCTTAGTGTCAGGGCGGCGCATGGCGTCCGGTTACAAAGCAGAGGGCTCTGAGACGATTTGGCTGCCGCTCTGGTATCCTCGCAGCCATGGAAAACCGGTCTTTCAGCGATGTGGGAGGAACGCCGGGCGGGCTGGGGCATTTTGCGCTCGGCTTCGTGATGACCTGCGTTGGAGGATACTTGCTGAGCAATCAGGTCAGCGTGGTTGGATCGTATTGGAGTTTTTACGGGGCGAATACTTTTGGTATCACGCTGATCCCGCTATTGTTCGGCGTGGCGATTCTGTTCTGGAACGGGAGCAGCAAAATCGGCTGGCTTCTGACGGCGGCGGGAGCGCTCTTCATCCTGGCGGGCGTGATCGCCAACATGCACATTTATTTCCGTCCGGCGAGCCTGTTCGAGACGCTGGTGATGCTGATCCTGTTCGTGGGCGGGCTGGGGCTGATCGCCCGCGGCCTGCGTTCGCATCCGCCGAGGGCCAGCGAATAGCTGCTCTCTTTCGAACGAACGTAAAACAAACAAATCATGTCGATCCCGTTCGCAGATTACTCAGCCTTGGTGCAGCGGAGGCTGGAGCAGGTGTACGGAATTCGCGTGGTGACGCGGGATATTCCTGATCCTCTTACCGGCGACCTTGACGGATTGGAAATTCACATCGACTATGCGGTCACGCCCGAGCTGAGGCTCTTTCTGCTGGGACATCTTTTCGGACATACGGTGCAGTGGGATGTGAACCCAGGTGCATTTGAGATCGGCCGGCAATATCAGCCTCCGGTCGAAGAGGCCCTGATTCCCGCCGTGATCACCTATGAGGGAGAAGCGGCCTGCTACGGGCTTACTCTGTTCCATGAGTCCGGTATTCTCGACGCCGATCAGTGGTTCTCGAATTACAGCGCGTGCGACCGGGCGTATCTGCTGCATTTTTATCGCAGCGGGGAAAAGCGGGATCCACAAACTTTCTGGCGGGAGGATGCGCCGCCGGTCGAGCCGAAGGCTATTCCTGCCTTTACGCCGACGAGAAGATCTTTCCGGATGGACGGGATTGTGATTTGAACGACGGAAGCCCTGACCCCGCGGGATTCTGCGAACGGGATCTCAATGCACGCGCGGAGGGCGAGGACGCCGCCGAACAGCCGCCGGGACGGCGGCGCTACTCTTGCAGTCAGCCCTCGGAGCTTTGCCGCGACAATGCCATCAGTTCGTTGGTGCGGCGGATAATCTCGCTGCGGTCCATGTCGCGGTACTGTTTGGGCAGAAGGCTTTTGCTGGTGCACTCGAGCACGGCAACCATATTTTGCAGATCGATCTCGGTGGGATAGTAGGGCGGGATGAAGTCGTCGAGTGCGGCTTTCAGATCGTCGGCGTCCACGATGGTTTTCTTCTGCAGGCTGCTGCGCATGTGGCTGCGGACCAGGACTGCTTCGATGTCTGCGCCCGAGAGGCTTAGGGCACGGTCGAGGAAGAATTTTTCAACGTCAGCCGGAAAAGCCTTCATGCCGACCTTCCGCTGCATGGCACGCAACAATGCGAGACGCTCTTCCGGTGTGTCGGGATAAAACAGAGCGATATGTTCTTCGGCTCGGCCTTGCCGCTTCAAGTCGACAGGCAAGAGATCAGGGCGGCAGGTCAGCAAAAACCAGATCACCTTGCCACGAAGTTCGGTGTTGCCCATGAACTGGGCGATCTGTGCGAACACGCGGTTGCCCACGCCGCTGTCACCGGAGCTGGAGCGGTCGCCGAGTTGGGCGTCCGCTTCGTCCACGATTACGGCGATTGGGCTCATCGCCTTGAGCAGGCTTAGAACGCGCTCCAGATTGCCTTCCGTCACGCCTTGCCACATGCTGCGGAAATTCTTCAGCGTGACCGCTGGAATGCCAACTTCACCCGCAAAGCAAGTTGTGATGAACGTTTTCCCTGTGCCGACCGGGCCGCAGATGACGTAGCCCATGGGCAGGACTTCGGTGTTGCCCGCGCGGATTGCCGCGGCAGCATCCTGCAGTTTTCGTTTCGCCTGATCGTTGCCGGCAACGTAGCTCAGATCGAACCGGCTCTGCACGAACTCCAGCAGGCCACCGGATTCCGATTCGATCAGATCGCGCTTGCGTTCCGAAAGAAACTTGAGAGTGAGAGGCTGCTGGTTTTGCACCGCATGCGAAATCAAACTTTGCAACTGCATGCGCTTCAAACCCGCGCCCAGCGTGGCCAGCGTCTCGTTGCTAACTTCGGAGCCGGGGGGCAGTCCCTTGTCTTTCAGTTGGGTGCGGATGAAATCCAGGCGTTCCGCGTAATCCGGCAACGGAACGGCGATGGAGGAGACCCCGGGATTCTGCACGATGCCTTGATTGAGCTCGATCTGATTTTCCGAGACCAGGCAGATGGTAACGTCTGCGTTGAGAAACGCCGCATTGCGCGCCCACCGCTTCAGGATCACCAGAGAATTGCGATCTTCCGCCGGCATGCTGGAAACATCACCAGCCGGTGCGATGGTTTCGGCGAAGTCGATGACCAGGCCGATTTTCTTGCCATCTGCGATGCGCAGGCGTAAGTAGTTGTCGAGCAGATTCAGAACCGCATCGGGACTGTGCGGCACTCCGCCCTGCGCATAAGTGGTGCCGTGAAAGCTGTCGTAGCCTTCGAGGGCGCGGCGAAAGTCGGATTGACTGGCAGGGTTGCCAAAGCTTAGTCCGCCGCGGTCGTAGTGCAGAATCAGGTCACGCTGGCCGAAAAGCGCGCCGAAGAGAAACTCGTCGAGCGCAACAAACGTGGTCGCGTCCTCGCGGCGCAGCGGCACCAGATCGCGCACGTTTCCGTAGAGCACGAACAGGGAATACGACCGCGAGTAGTATTTTTCCGAAAGTTCCCGCGCCCACGCGGGAAGCGCGTCCAGATATTTTCCCGTCGCTGATAAATTCGCTGGCATTTTAATTTGGAATTCTGGTGCGATTCGGCGCCGAAGAAGTCGCCGTGGAAGTATCGTCCATTGACATAATCCCCTCCATGTCCGGCGTTAGATCGCTGAAAATCGCTTCCACTTGCTGCACCGTTTGCTCGGTCTCTTCCACGTCCTTTACCAGGTTGTCGAGCTGATCGCTGATCTGCTGCGGATCGCGCATGGTGACCGATTGATCGCGAATGAGGTGCAGAACGTCTTCCACCGCGGAACATTGGGCGTCCACAACTTTGCGGTTCTCGCAGAGCTTGTCGTATTTTTCCAAGCGCTTGTTGAGAATCTCGATGCGCTTCTTGTTTATGTCCTGGACGCGCGGAGGATCTGTACTGAGCGACTTCTGCAGGGTCGCTACCTCTCGCTTGATTTCGTTCTGGTCCGTGCTTCGTAGGTACTGTTGCTGCTGCGCAGCCGCCAGCAAGAGCCGGGTGTAACCGTTTAACAGGCCGCTGAGGCGCCCGTCCATCTGCTGCAGGAAGATCTGCGAAGTGGTGGAAAGCTGGTTGAAATTATTGTGGATCGAATTGCAGACCTCGCCCAGCTTCCAGTAGCGGCTTTGCATGTCAGAAGGCAAAGTGCGCAGCATCTGGCTGAGTTGCTGCTGATGCTTCTGCTGTTCTTCCGCGAATCTCCAGGAGCGCACCAAGCGCTGAAAACGCCAGTTCTGGGGGATGATGGCCAGGTACATCAGTTCGAGCCCGCCCGCCAGAATCGCCGGCAGGAGACTGCCGCTCACCAAGGCGAACACGCCGGCTGCGCCCAGTGCAATCACGTTGTATTGCAGGTGGAAGGCTTCTTTTACGAAGTTGAGGTCCTTGGGCTGATCAGGAGGCGACGATGGCGGATCCTGAAAGTCGGCGGGGCACATTTAGACGCTCACCCGCACCTGTCCGTTCCCGGGAGCGCGCCGCAAGCGGCCGAGAACATAGTTTTGCAACTCGTGGAACTCATTTCGTTCTTTCAAGCCCAGATCGCGAGGGCGATCGAATGGCACTTGAACATCTTCGATGATGGTGCCGGGATGCGCGCTCATAATGAAAATTCGGTCTGCCAG
Organism: Candidatus Sulfotelmatobacter sp.; assembly: GCA_035308125.1. Taxonomy (GTDB): domain Bacteria; phylum Acidobacteriota; class Terriglobia; order Terriglobales; family Acidobacteriaceae; genus Sulfotelmatobacter. The sequence continues at coordinate 31,861 of DATGHF010000065.1, read as the reverse complement.
GTACACCGCCTCCTCCACGTCGTGGGTGACGAACAAGATGGTGCTGGCCGTTTCATCCCACACTTTCAACAGCAGCTGCTGCATCTCACTGCGGGTTTGCGCGTCCAGAGCGCCGAACGGTTCGTCCATCAGGATGATCGCCGGGCGAAGCGCCAGCGTGCGCGCGATCGCAACCCGCTGCTGCATTCCGCCGGAGAGCGTCTCCGGATAGGAGTTCTCAAAACCGCTGAGTCCAATGTCCTGGACCAATTGCGCCACGGTCTGCTTGCGTTTGTCTTCTGCAACGCCGTTTATTTTCAGACCGTAAGCTATGTTACCAGCGACCGTCAGCCAGGGAAACGAAGTGTATTTCTGAAACACCATGCCGCGGTCTTTGCCCGGGCCGTGCACCGGCTGCTCATTGACGAGAATCTCGCCGGTATCGGCGAAATCGAGGCCGGCGATGAGGCGCAATAACGTGGACTTGCCGCAGCCGGAAGGGCCGAGCAGCACGCGGAACTCGCCAATGTCGCGGCCCTCGCGGGAGTAGGCGTCTTCAATTTCAAAATTAATGTTTTCGAGGGCGTCGACTTTGGCGCCGTCCGCGGAGACAAACGATCGGGCGAGCTTGCGCACCGTGATCTTCGATTTCTTAGGTTCCATGCTTGGCCGCCTTCAAGTGTGCGGTCGCGCTGGGGACGGCAGCGCCTCCGCCTGCGAAGGTTGACATCCCTTTGCGCCAGGGGAAGAGGCGGCCTTCGAGGAAGGTCAGCAGGAAACGAAACAAAAATGCAGCGATGCCAATGGCGATGATTCCCGCATAGACGCGATCGAAATCGAGCACCTTGCGAGCGGCCTCCACCATATAACCCACACCCTTTCGGGCATTCAACATCTCGGCCAGGATTACGTAAGTCCAGCCGATATCGTAGAGGATTCGGAACGACGAGAAAATCGCCGGAAACGACGCGCGAAATACCAGCCACAACACTTGCCGCTGCTTTGCTCCGAGCGTGTACGCCGTTTCCAGCAGAGCGTTGTCCACTCGATTGACTTCTTCGACGACGACCGCCAACAGGTAAAAAAACATTCCGAACCAGAGGAACGCAATCTTCTCGGTTTCGTCGATGCCAAACAAAGCGATGAACGCGGGAAGAAACGCGGTGAGAGGCATAGCGCGCATGGGCGCGGCGACAGGGTTGATGAGTTCGAACAACCAGCGGTAGCTGGACATGAGAATGCCAAGCGGAATGGCGACCACCGCGCACCAGAAGAACGCCTGCGCGATGCGCCACCAGCTCATGAATACGTTGCCGAGCAGGTCGTAGTCCGACCAGAGCATGCCAAACGATCGGATCACTCCGAGGGGCCTGGGCAGCAGCGAAAAATGCGGGCCCTGCCAGTAGGGCAAGAGTATCCAGAACAGGACAATGGCGCCCCAACTGATAAACGGGAACGCCCACCGGACCCAGGGCGCTACTTCTTTCCGAATGGTGAACCAGTCACTCATTCGGCCCACTCATTATGCGTGCTCATCGTGCCCATTCATTGCGCCCTTTCGCATCGCTGACCTTTTCCCTAGCTTGCCGGGTTGGCGTAGACCTTGATGTCGGTGCGGCGATTTTTCTCGCGACCTTCCGGCGTCACATTGCTGTCGATCGGTTTATCCGGACCATTGCCAGCCGTCCGCAGCCGTGCCGCGGGAAAGCCGTACTTTTGCATCAAGTAGTTCTTGACTTCGTCGGCGCGTGCGTGTGAAAGCTGAATATTGTAGGCGCGCGAGCCGGTTGAGTCGGTGTTGCCGTCGATATCGACGACGGTGTTCTCGTAAGCGCGCATGGTGCCGGCGAGTTCGTCCACGACCGCACGGGAATCGAGGCTCATGCTCGAAGAATTAGGATCGAAATAAATCGACCGGTGCTGCGTCGCAATGGGCGTTGCGCCAGGGGCCGGCGTTTTGTATTCGATGGGCGCTTCGGTGGACGCCATGGAAAAGCTGTCAGCCAATTTTTCTATGTAGCGGCGATCCAGGCTTTCTTCCGGATTGAACGTGTGTTTGATGACGCGCAGGTCCCGATACATATCCTGAGCCATGCCGAGAATGTTGTTGTAATCGGCGTTCGATCCGGCGGTGCCCATGAACGAACGGTTGTCGGCGTAGTCGGCGAGCTTCACGCCGCCAAGCATGGTTTTCGCGAGGTCGGAAGGGATATTGAAATCCTTGACCGTCCCGATCAGGTTGTAGGCGCGTTCCGGCTGAGTCTTGATGAACTCCACGCCTTCGAGCCAGCCTTGGGCAAATTTCAACAAAGTCTGCGGATGTTTGGCCGAAAAACTGTCACTTACTACGAGGATGTCGGCGATCAGGCGGTTTGCGATTTTCGTGTCGTATATCTTTTTCGACCCCGGCCGCTTGGCTACCGCGTCACTCATGTCCGGGTCCCAGGCCACGGCGGCGTCGACCTTTTCCTGGGCGAAGAGCGTCGCTGGCTCGATGCCGTCTTTGGTGTGGACTGCTTTGTTGAAGATCTCCTGGCGCTGCTCGGTGCCGAGGCCGGAGGTCTTCAGGCCGTTGTAGAGCAAAAAGTGCGATGGAGTGAACGGGGCGAACGCTACGGTCTTGCCGGCCAGATCTTCGATGCTGTTGATACCCTGCTTGCCGATTACGCCATCAGCGCCGCGTGACCAGTCGACCATCAGGAACGCGTGCGAGCCGAATCCTTTTTCTTTAAATTGCGCGTAGTCTTTGGCGTAGACATCGGCAGTGGTCAGCATGACGTCGACGTTATCGGTTGCGAGCGCTGCCGCGCCTTCGGTCCAATCGTCAATGATCTTGAACGAAACCTTGAGACCCTTCTTGCCGTAGATGGAATCTGGAACCGTGTCGAGCCCGCCATTGGCTACGAGGCCGCCCACGCAACCGACCCAAACATTCACGCGGACGCGGACCTCGGGGTCGCTGTCGCTCGACGAGGCCGGGATCAGCAGTGGCTTGGATGCATCCACGGTCTCGCCGCTGGCCGAAGAAGAGCTTCTGCCAGTCAGCTTGTTGAAATCAATAAGGCCGTATCGGTTCAGGCTGTAGCCCACCAGCGCTGCGCCGATGAGGAAAATCAGAACCCATCCGCCGCGCTCAATTTTCACCGCCATGGCTTTCTCCTCCGCAACTTTCTAGTCCGTCGTTAGCTGAACTACGCTCGCGATCGAGGCGCACCCTCAGGGGCTAAGGCCCAGTGTTTATACGCCCCCCTGGCGTCACGGCTGGAAGCCGTGCCCTTCCCAAGGCCTTCACAAGACGTGCACGCTACGAAGTTCGTTGTGGTTCCTTCGCGGCGATCGTCTTCTCGGCGCCGCTGGGCGCCGCCGCTTGCGCGGGAGCCAGGCCCATCTCGATCTTGAATTGCTTTACCAGTTCGCTGGCCTGCATTTTCTCCGCTTCGTCTTCGATCTTCACTTTTTGCTGGTCGACGTTGCTCATGGCCATATCCATACGAGCTTCGTTGACGGCGGTCGTCTCTTCAATCTTGCGCACCATCTCATCGTGCGTCTGGCTGATGCCGGCGACCTCAAATTGCTCCATGGCGTCGGCGACCTTTTTCTGCCACTGGGAACGGCGATAGTCGGCGATGGCGCCGAGCGCCTCCTGCGTCTTGCGATCTTTCTCGCGCATGAAGGCCTGCTTCACCGACATGGCTTTGTCGAAGGCGGCGCGGGCAGTCGTGAGCTGGCCCTGATTTCTGGCCAGAGCGCTCTTGGTTTGCTCCAACTGAGCGGCGTAGGCGCCGGCTATGTCGTCGCGATTGGCCTGGATCGCGGCTTTCACCTTGGCGGTCAGGTTGGCTAGGTCCGTCTTATACTTGGCCTCTTCCCGCTCCAACAGGGTCACGTTGGCCTTGACCATGGCAATGCTCTCGTTCATCCGTGGGACCTGATCGTTCATGTCGCGAATGTTCTGCTGCAAAATGAGTTCCGGGTCTTCCGCTACGGAGATGAAGAAACCGAAGAAGGAACGAAACACCCTCGAGAGACGTTGCCACATAACTTCCTCCTGTTAGGAACGTTGCACTGTTTTTTGGGACGGCCCCGCTGCTGCCGGGCCGGTTGTGATCGGGTTCTCGGTCACAAAGTAGCCTACCGCCTCGGCGATTTTCTTCTCTTCCGCTTGTTTCTTGAGGCGCCAGCCGGTGAATCGCGTTTTCTCGCGCGTGACTTCATCATTATTTGCTTGAATCTTGGCCCGCTGCTCGGTGACAAAGCGGTCGATCTGTGCCTGAATGTCGGTGTTCTCTTTGCTCTTCCTGGATTCCAATTCGTCCGCGGCACGCTGCTGTACGCGCTCGTAAGTGTCGAGCGCGCGGTCGCGGCGTACCGCGTCCTGGATTACTTCTTTGATGTCGACGCCCGCCGCATCGAGCGCTACCAGCACCGAAGACTTCTTCACGTCCGAAGGCAAATTGCGAATGTGCTCGCTTTCCAGCATCTGCGAGACTTTCAGGATCGAGTAGCCCTTGGGAGCCGGCGGAATCTCCGCCGCGTTGTAAATCTGGTCAAAAGAAGTTGGATCGGAAACGGGCGTGGTGAACTTCGGCTCGGCAGCCAGAGATGAGGCGATTTCGGCCACGCTCTGGGCGGCACTCTTGCCCGCCGCAGGCGCGTTCCTCGCGCCGGTTGGGGCATTGGGGGAACTGGGCGCAGCCGGATTCGCTTCGTCGACGGAAACGATGTAGTTGTACCACTTCTTCGACATTCGACCTCCAGCCCAGTAAGTGAGACGCAGTCCAATCGCCCGACCACGCTAGTCCAGAAGAAACCGGGGATTACCGTGACCCTGAAAAGTAATGCCCAGTGTTCGCTTTGTCAATTCTTTCAAATAGTTCCGGCCCTCGGCGATTCGCGCTCGCTGTGAACTTCGGAACTCTCCGGAATCCTCCGGAGCTAGAACAATTTAATCGCAGACGTGGGAGTTGATCAATTCAGCTAGAATGGGCACTTTCGCCGTTCAAAATGACCTCTATTTTTGAACGGACACCAGTTTCGAGAATGGAACCCACGTGGCTGCCGACAACCTTCCTTCGATTTTGCCTTCGATCTTGAGCCGAGTGGTAGAAACCAAGTCCGATTACGACATTCGCCTGCTGGCGCAGCAACTGGGAACGAATTATCGATCCTTGATGTACTGGCTGCGCGGAGAGCGGAACATGCCGGCTTATCTGCTGCCGCGGATCTGCACTCTGCTCAACAACTACGAGGCCCTTGATTATCTGGAGAACCAGGCTGGGCGCGTGGCTTTCAAGCTGCCCGACCCAAAAATGACGCTGGAGAAGGAACTGCTCGCCGTCTCCAATCTGATTAAGGAAGTCGGGGAAGCGCTGGAGAGCGTAGCCGAGACTCTGGCCGATGGCATTGTCGAGGATAGTGAATTGAGAGTGACGATTCCCAAGCTGGAAGGTGTGATTCAAGAATGCGCGTCGCTGAAATATTTGCTGGAAGATCTTTCCAAGCGGCGAAAAAAGAGGAGGCGCAGTCGGTGATGGCGGGATTCAGTCTGATTTTTGCTTGCTTTGTTCCTTCTGCTTGGCTTCCAGAAAAGTCTGCAGCGCTTCGAGATCCTCAGGCAGCATGCGGGTAAAGCGGATCCCGTTGCCGACCTGGGGATCGCAGGTGACGACGGCGCCCAGCACCAGCAGCGTGTCTTCGAGCTGCACCTTCAGCTCGAGATCGGTACCAACGGGAAAAGGAAAAAACGTATCGATGTAACAACCGCCCAGGCTCAGGTCTGTCGTGGCTCCTCGAATAGGAGAAGGATTCTCCTCGGTGTGCAACTCTATGGGCACGCTCACCTTGAATCGCGGATATTCGCGCCGCTCATGTTCCATGGCATTTTCTCTCGAACCGTCCCTCGCTCCTGCCGCAACTCCTTCCCGCAAAGTATAGACCTCGGGTGCTCCATCACCGGCACGAGAGAGACCCAGAGTCTCCGAGAATCGCCTTGGAGACTCCGGAGCCGACTCTTGATTTATGCGGCCTTGGCGTGGGTCGCGATATTGATCGTCGCCGTGTCAGTCGGTGCTGTGCCCCCAGCTACCGATGGATGGAAGTCAATGCGAAGCTGTTGCGCGTTGACCGTGATCCGCAGATAGCCATAGTTTTTGTCGTCGTATTTTTCCAGCTTGAGGGCAGTGGCCTGCACCACCGGATTGGCGTCCAGATAAGTGACGTTCGCGCCCTGGGCCGGCTCCTGCGCGGGCTGACCCTTTTTTGCCTGAACCAGCGGATTCACGTTGTGGCCGCTGTCCCCGCAAACGATGAAAGGCACATCGAACTTCTTGCCGTTGAAGCTTACCGAGCGCGTGTAGTGCTGGTAGTTGTGGGCGTGGCCGGAGAGAAAGGCGTGGGGATAAACGCCCTGCGCTTTGCAGATGGTGTCGATCTCCCGCAGCATGGGGTTGCTGCTGCTGTGTTTGCCGCCACCGCCGGCGCCTCCTTTCGGGGGAGCGTAGCTGAAGGCTGGATGATGCGTGGCCAGCAGCACGGCGCCAGCGTAGTTCTCGGTCTTGATGCGCTGCAGTTGTGCGGTAAGAAACGCAAGCTGGGTATCGGGCACGCCTTTCCATTTTCCTGACTCGCTCGAAATCAGGCCCGGGTCTTCGAGCGCATTGCTGAACAGTCCGATGATGCGTACAAAAGGAGCGTCCAGGGTGAAGTAGACGCCCGGCTGAGTCATCGCGGTGCGGTGCAGCGGACCGGCTTCGGTGGTTACGGTCGGACCGGCCGCGCAAAAGTTGCGCATGAAAATCTTCAGCGGCTGGTCGGCCACGGCCGTGCCTGGAACGATGAAGGAATCGTGGTTCCCTGGAATCGCCAGGATCGGCGCGGGGTAGTTGCGGTAGGGTTCGTAAAACTGATCGTAGTAATACTGAGACTCACCGAAGTCGTAGACCACGTCGCCCAGGTGGTAAAGGAACGCCGGGCGGCTGGCGGGGTCCGCGGTGTGATAGTCGTTGGTCACCATGTCGGAAACGCGGATTTCGTTGCCAAACTTCTGCGCGTTGGAAGCGCCGGTGTCTCCGAGCGAATGGAAGGAAATCTGCTTGGCCTTCTGGATGTTCTGAATGATTTCCGGGCCGTGCGGTCCCCAGGCATCCTGCAGTTCGTAGAGATCGCCGGGCTTGCCGGTGGAAGCAGGGAAGGGGACGGCATCTTTGGTCAACAGATTCTGAATCTGCTGGTAAAGCTTACTGTCGGATGGATGTGGAGTTTTGAATTGGGTTGGGTCGGGAGTGGGAACGCCTTCGTTGAAAACCGGTTCCCCGAAGACTGGCGCTACAAGCGTTGTTTTCGCATTTCTGGGCATGGATGCATTCCTTTCGTTGAGTTTCGGCAGTCCGTTGCCGGACTGGGGCTCCCCCTCTAGCTACATGGCTCGGGAACTCCGCAGCACTCGGAGGTCCCGCTATTTTCCTTGGGATGGACCGCGCGATCCGACCTCAACCTGGATGGTCGAGTCAGATCGCCTAACCAGAACGAACGGGCGCCGATGTCTTTGCAACTCCGCCCTCATGGGCGCCCCGGGGAATGGTCTCTCAATTTACTGCTGTGGGAGACTTTGCGCAAGAACACAAAACTTAGCGATGGCTGCGCACGAAAAAAACGCCGGCCATCTTGGGGATGGCCGGCGGGTGCTGCTAGTTGTGTCGGGCGGGCCTGTTGCTTTAGCGCGGCAGGTGGCCAAACCGGGGCCACTTACTGCGCCGGCGTTTCCGGAGTAGCCTGCGCGGCGGGCGCGCTGGCCGTCACTTCGGGAGCGGCTACGGGATTGATCTTCACCGTGGACATGATCGATGCCAGGCGGCTGAAGACTTTGTCCCGATCCACGTGCTTCATTCCACCTTCCGTTTCGTGAGCGATGGTGGTTACGTTAAGCGCAAACTCGTAGCAACCGCCATTTTGGAAGACGTGGAAGTATTTGGTGTCGCTCTGCCGGTCGCCTTCACCCGCAACCGCTTCGGCCGACTGCAGTTCGAGATCGCCCAGCATCAGCTTCGAAGTCGAAGACGTTGTCGAGGTCGGTGCGGTCGGAGCTGAGGCTGGCATGGTTGGCGCCGGATTGGTTGGTGCTGATACGGCAGAGGTTGAAGTGGCAGTCACTGCCGTGGTTGAGGTTGACGAAGCCTGGTCCGCGGGGGCCTGCGATTGCAGGGTCTGGGTTGGAGCAGTCTGGGTCGAGGATGGCATCGCATCCGCGGACGCCACCGTTTTGCGTTGCGGCGCAGCAAACTCGCCGCATTGCTCCGCCGTGAGGGCTTTGTTGACGCTCACATTAAAGTAGGCCGCCGACAAGTCAGTCTCGGCGAAGGCGGTCTCAGGCAGTTCCACTGCGGCAAGAGCGACTCCGCCGGGGACGACGAAGTTCATGGGCAGCGGGCTGGATGCGACTAGCTCGTTGGCCGCGTTGCCAGTCTCCAGACCGTACCTGCGCGGATAGTCGAACGAAACGCCGTAGGTCTGGTCGACGTAAGTGACCGTCGCGGGACGCTTCCTGACTACTTTTTTCGTAGCCGGCTTCGCGGGTTGGGGCTCGGGAACAGACATGTTGGAGCTTGTCGTGTTGGAAATTGGGTTCTGGGTTGCGGGAATCTGGTTGTTCGAACTTGCCGGCTTCGGCTTCTCTTTGGAACAGCCGACGGTCAGCGAACAAACGATCAAGAGCGCGGCGAACAAAAGTGCGCCGGTGTTCTTTCCCCACGTCACGCAATTGCAGGATTCTGCAACATTCTTTACGGAATTGAAACGGTTGGTACGGGTCATGGTTGGTCACCTCCTGCTGCTGAGCAGCGCCAGTGATAGTGCATGAGGTGGGCCAAGTGGAAGGGTGTTGATTTTGCGGGGGTTAGCAGATCCTACGTTGGTGAGAGTTGTCTAGGGCGGAACACGCCGTGGATGGCGTGACACGGTTGAGTGTTCTTGACCGATTCGGAGACACTTCGTGGAGTTTCGCAGAAATAGCTGACGCGCAAGCGAGTACCGCTTCCGGCATTTCGCGGGCAAGAATGCCCGCGCCACACGTTCCTCAACTTACGCGGTGGCGATGCGCCGGATCAGGTCTTCCTGCTCCGCCTTGCTTTCGGCGCCGATGGTGAAGGCGTCCAGCAAGCCTAGCGACAGCGCGTATTTGATGCCCTCGTCCTGGCGATCGCGCAGCGCGCCCTGGCCGAGAATCTTCATGCCGACCACCGCTTTTCCGGCGGCTTTCATTTCTCTTAAGACCCCAACAACGGTTGGGGGATCGGCGTCCATGTAAGCGCCGACCGGATTGATGCGGGCGAGATCGATTTCCACCCATGGAGATTTGGCCGCCGCCCGCAACGCCTCGATGCTGTGGCAGGAGCAGCCGTGAGCGCGGATAGTGCCTTTTTCTTTGGCCTCGGAAAGCACGTCCATCGCGCCGCGGAACTGAGTGGTCCAGTCCGCCTCGGTGACGCAATGCATCAGGCAAACGTCGAGATAATCGGTGCCCAGTTCACGGCGGAAGCGGTCGAGATCGGCTCGCATGGTAGCGGCGTCGCGCGCCCAGCTCTTGCTGAGGACCGTGACCTTGTCACGTTGCACGTGCTTGAGCGCTTCGGCGATGTGAGGATGGCTTCCGTACGAATCAGCGGCGTCGAAAAAACGCAGGCCGTGATCATAGCCGTTGAGCAGCAGATCGGAAAGTCCCTTCACTCCGAGCGCGGTCTGATGCGAGTGGTGGCCGGAGCCGACCGTTCCGGTGCCCATGGCGAGGCGGCTAGTCTTGATGCCGGTGCTGCCGAGCGTGACGGTGTCGGAGGCGGTGAATTTCGTGGACAGCGGCTGGGCAGCGATGGCGTCGAGAATGGTCTTGGATGAGAGCCAGGCGGCTCCTACGCCGGTGGCGGAGCGAACGAGGAATTCGCGGCGGTGCATGAGTCCTCCTAACTTCGACGGCGATTGCTAAGAGACTACACCCAAAAGAGCTTTACCGCAGAGGTCGCTGAGCACGGCCGCGGAGATCGCGGAGAGTTGCCTGTTTTGGATGGACGGGTGAGTCGGGAAATCGTTATCACTTTCGGCCAGGCAGTCTTGCGCTCGCGAGATCCCTCGCCCCGCTGGTGAAGGCGCGGGGCTTCGGGATGACGCCATCAGGTTGCTCCGGCAACAATCCTTAGACTCTGGATTAGAGGTCACTCGAATTGTTTGCGGAAGGCTGCGAGTTGCTGCTGGACCTCCGATAATTCCCGGCGCAGGGACGCGACTTCTTCTTCGATCTGGGCTAGGCGTTCGGTATCCGAAGAAGAATGCCTTGAGCGGTCTGACGCGGGTGAGGCCGGAATATCCAGAATCTGCGGTTCGCCCGCGAAGAGATGCATGTAGCGCGATTCTTTGGTGCCCGGTTGTCGCGGCAAGACGCGCGCTAACGAAGGCTCGCGCTGGGCGAGGTGATCGAGAGTTGAGACCACGTCATCGAGCGCTTCGAAGTGATACATGCGGTCGGTGCGGCCACGGAGTTCGCCGGGCGTCTGCGGGCCGCGTAGCAGAAGCACGCACACGATGGCGATCTCGCGACGATCGAAGTTGAAGACTTCCTGCAGGCGGTGTTCGTACTTGGGGACGCGGCTGTCTGCGCCTCCGGCCGGACCGGCGAGGCGCTTTTCCTGCAGCGTAGCCAGGGCCGTACGCACAGCTCCTTCGTCGAGGGTCATGATCGGTTCGCGATTATTTTTCTGGTTGCAGGCATTGACCAGGGCATTGAGCGAGAGCGGGTAGTAATCGGGCGTGGTGATGTCTTTCTCGATCAAGGAGCCGAGAACGCGGGTTTCGATTTCGGTGAGGTTCACGATGCTAAGCGGAGCATGTTGTGCATTCTGATTTTAACGGAGCGCGAGGGTTTGGGAGAGACTGCGGAGCCGGCACGTCAAAATCCCCACCCTCTCGCAAATACCGCGAGAAGGGTGGGGCACCCTCGGACTCTGTTTAGAACAAGGCAGTGGGGCGGCGGTTCCAGGCTTTGCCCTTTTCTTTCGCAATCTTTTCCATGTCGTTGACGTAGGCGCCGGCTTGCGTCAGTACGTGGTGCAGATCGTTGCCGACGCTGATGAAGGTAAAACCTTTTTCCAGGAACTCGCCGACGCGCGAGGTGCCGAACAGAAACAGGCCGAGGATCACGTTGTTCTTGTGCGCATGTTCGACAAGCTTTTTCGTGGCCGCGTCGAGTTCGGGCGAGGTGTACATGTGCGGGAATTCGTATTTGTTGTAGAGGCCCATGGACATGCAGAGATCGTTCTGGCCTAGGAAGAGAATATCAACGCCTGGGACGGCGGCAATCTCGGCGATGTTCTCGATGCAAGACGCCGTCTCGACTTGCAGAGCCACGATGCCTTCGTTGTTCCAGTTGCCGGCGTAGCCGAGCAGCCCATTCTTGTTCATGCTGCGCTGAGGGAAGTAGACGGAGCGCGTGCCGACGGTGGGATACTTGGCGCAACTGACGGCTTGGCGCGCCTCGTCGGCAGTGTTGATGTAAGGGATGAGAACGCCGTCGGAGCCCATGTCGAGAGCCTGCTGGATTCCGGGGCGGTCATCGTATCCGCCAACGCGAACCAACGACTTGGCGCCGCCGTTGGAAATGCCGCTGAGCATGGCGGAAAGTTTTTCGTAGCCCATCGGGCCATGCTGCGTATCCACCAGCAGCCAGTCGTAGCCGCTGTGGGCGAGCTGTTCGGCGACGGTGGGACTGTGGGCGTTGAGGAACAAGCCCATCTTGGGCGTCCCAGCACGCAGTTGCTTCTTGAATTCAGAACCGCTGAGAGCGGCGTCGGGCATTCGGAAATCCTCCTGGCATCGAGTCGAATTTCGTAGTGTACCGCAGGCGGCGAGAAGGACGGCGAACCGGAGGTTAATTTTTCGCGAAGCATGACCCGAGGCCACGCGGGCCACATGCCTTGATATAGTTAGCTTCGCGTCTGCGGAGGACAATTTCGAGGAGGGGGACTCATGCGGCTACTACTGAACTGGATTCTTAGCGGGCTGGCAGTCTGGATCGTCGCCCAGGTGGTCCCCGGGTTTCACGTCAGCGGGCCATGGGCGGCACTGATTGCAGCTCTGGTCATCGGCTTCGTCAATGCCACCATCGGCCTGGTCCTGAAGATTCTCACGTTTCCATTGACGCTTGTTACCCTTGGTCTTTTCTGGCTGGTGATTAATGCCTTGATGCTGAAGCTTGCTTCGGCACTGCTGGCGCCAAATTTTCAGGTACACGGATTCTTCGCGGCCTTCGTGGGAGCAATTCTGCTCAGCCTGGTCAACATGCTGCTGAAAGGGTTGCTGAGTCCCGGCCCTGACAGCAGGCGCTAGAGGCCGTTGTTACTAAGTCTGCGTTACTAAGTCTGCGCGTATTTGTTATGTTGATGGGCCGTGGCGAGAACGCGGGTTCCTGATGCTTTGCTTTACGCGGGGTTCGGCGGCTTGGCCGGCTTCAGGGATTCCCAGTCTTCTTTCGTGAGCAGGCGTCCCAGATTGCTGAATTCGCCGGCGCCTTGCAGAAATTCACCGCCATCCATGCGCACCACCTCACCGTTGATGTAGGAAGAGCCGTCGCTCACCAGAAACGCGGCCAGGTTCGCCAGTTCTTCGATCGTGCCGAAACGGTGCATCGGGTTGCGGTCGAGTGCCGCGGTTTCAAGTTCTGCACGGGGCAACACTCGGGAGAATGCGCCCTGCGTTGGGATTGGCCCGGGAGCGATGGCGTTCATGCGAATGCCGCGGTTCCCCCATTCGACGGCGAGGCTGCGCATGAGAGCCTCGACGCCAGCTTTGGACACAGCGGAAGGAACAACATAAGCCGAACCCACGGGAGCGTATGTGGCCGAGATGCTGAGGACTGTGCCGCGATGCCCAGTTTTAAGCCAGCGGCGTCCGCAAGCCATGGTCGCGTGCAGTGTTCCCATGAGCACGATGCCGATCACGGATTGGAACGCCCGCGGCGAGAGTTCTTCGGTGCGGGCGATGAAATTTCCGGCGGCGTTGTTGACCAGAATGTCGAGCGGTCCATCTTTCCAGATGGAATCGATCATGGCTTCGACGGACTCGAGTTCGCGGACGTCGCAACGATGAGCGTGGATGCGTCCGCCCGGGGTCTTGGACAGTTCAGCAGCAGTTTTGTTCAGGACTTCTTCCCGGCGGCCGCAGATGTAGACTTCTGCGCCGAGTTCGAGGAACCGCTGCGCCATGCCTTTGCCGAGGCCGGTGCCGCCGCCGGTGATCAAGATGCGTTGGTTGAGAAGAAGATCAGTGCGGAACATCAGTGCCCTCCTGGGATTCTTGGGCGATATCGGCAAGGAGCGGATTCCTCACCGGGCTTGGCCCGGTTCGAGTAAATGACAAGAGTAGTATATGAAAGCGGGAGCGTTGCGGAGATGGCTTCCCTGGTCGAAGAATCGGAAGCGAAGAAGCGCGGCTCTTACAAAAAAGCAGTAGTCAGATAGCCTGTATTCTGAGAGCATGACCGGGATGAAGACTTATTACAAGCCGGCTCAATGGCGGGGCAAACGTTTGATATATGCCTCTACAGACCCTGCCGCGCGAAAGAAGCAGACTGTCATAGCGTGGGTCGCCCTCTCAATCTTCGTTCTAGGATTGGGCACTATTGTTTGGCTCATCCGCTAAGATTTCAAAACCGCCCTCTACCTGAAAGCGATGGCGCGGTATCTGGCTACAAATCGCAGGCGACGCGAAAACCGTAATCCGCATAATGGAATTCGGGCGGGATGCTGGAGCGGGCCGAGCAGCGCGCAACTTTCACGTGATGCCGCCACGATCCTCCGCGCGAAGCCTTGCGCTGGCCACTCTCGGGGCCGCGCGGATTGCGCTCCGGCGAACTCGCGTAGTAATTCGGATCGTACCAGTCTTTGCACCACTCGTGGACATTGTCACAAATGTCGTAAAGGCCGAAAGCGTTGGCCGTATAGTGCGCGACCGGTTCTGGGCCGGTTTGCCAGCGCGTCGCATAGTCCGGAAGCGACTGCGGTGGTTCGTCGCCCCAGGGGAATTGTTTCTGTTCGAGGCCGCCGCGCGCTGCGCGCTCCCATTCGGCTTCTGTTGGCAAACGGTAGTTGCGGCCCGTGTGCGAGCTCAACCATTCGCAGTATCGCGTCGCCTCAAACCAGGAAACCCCGGCAACCGGCTGCTGCGGCTGGCTGAAATTCGGGTCGGTCCAGAACGGCGGCGGCAATGCTCCAGTCGCGCGCAGGAAGCGTTCATATTCGGCATTGGAGACCTGAGTCGCGGCCAAGAGGAAAGCGTCCACCAACACACGGTGCACCGGACGCTCGCAGTCCTGGCCGGAATCAGACCCCATCAGGAACCAGCCTTCCGGGATGCGAACCAGGGTCGGTTCTGCGGGTGAACCTACTGTGGCGCCCACTATGGCGCCCACTGTAGTGCCGTCTGTCGTGCCCTGCCGAGTTGGAGTGAGCGCCATTACTTAAAAGAAGCGGGTTGCCGGGGATTCCCTGACGGATTTAAAGTTTACCAGCGCAGGCCGCATCTGGTGCGTGGGAGGATGGCAATGCCGAACGAAAAACTGCAATTCAAAGCCAGGATCGAAGGAAAAGAGGCAGGAGTGGTGGCCGCGATCACGCCGCCGGTGGACGTGCCGGAAACGTTTGGAACGCGCGCCCGGGTCCCGATCCGGGGGACGATTAACGGGTTCCCATTTCGTTCGTCGCTGATGCCCTGCGGCGGCCGTCACATGATGCCGGTGAACAAGACTTTGTGCCAAGGTGCGGGAGTTGGGCCGGGCGATACCGTGGATGTAGTGATGGAGCGCGATGAGGAAGCGCGTACCGTGGAAACGCCGCCGCAGCTGAAAAAGGAATTGAGCAAGAATAAGAAAGCACGAGACAAATGGGAAACGCTCTCGTTTTCACACAAGAAAGAAATGGCGTTTTCGATTCGCGAGGCCAAGCAGGAAGAAACGCGGTCCCGGCGTCTCGCTAAGATTATGCAGGTTTTGACGACCGGGGCGAAGTGGACGGGGTAGGGCCGCGAAGTCCTCGTAGTTTGGCCACGACTTCTGCAACGTCGTTTTCCTGGAACAGCCTGATGGCGGCGATTCCGGCTGCTCCTGCGTCGAGGCAGGATTGAGCGTTCTCCAGAGTGACTCCGCCCAGGGCGAGTACCGGGATTCTGGCGAGGCATGCTTCCCGGAGCGCGATGAGACCGGCGGAACGAGTGTGCGGGGCGTCTTTTTTCTCGAAGATGGGAGCGAAGACGGCGAAGGTTGCGCCCTGCGCGCCAGCCTCGCTAACTTCTTGTGGCGAGTGGCAGGAGACTGCGACGACTAGTTTTCGTGGTGAGTTTTCGCGGGTAAGAGTGCCCGCGCCACACGTGCCCGCGCCACATTGCCACATCGCGCGAACTTCCGCGGGAGACACATCGTCGGAGCGCAGGTGAACGCCGTCGGCTCCGATGGCCATGGCAATGTCGGTGCGGGAGTTGATTAGAAGAGCAGTTGCCAGTTGCCGGTTGCCACATGCCAGTTTCTTCGCCTCGCGGACAACTTGGACCGCCTGGCGAGCCAACTGTTCCATTTCGCGCGGGGAGAGGTCTTTCTCACGAAGCTGGATGCAGTCCACGCCCGCGCGGGCGGCCTCCGCGATTTTTTCCAGCAGACGGCGGCGGCGGGTAGGCTCGTCGCCGGGAAATGCGGTTCGGTCCGTGATGTAGTAGAGCACGACGCGGCCTAGGGCCTGGTCCTGGCGATCTCAGGCATGACTTCGCCCTCCTTTTTCGGCGCGCCCCCGAGATGGTGCTTGGTCAATCCATCGCGCAGGAACTCAAAGGCTTCGTCGGGCGAGTTGACGATCTTCAACAGATCGAGATCTTCCTGGGAAACGGTTCCGGCATCGACGAAGGCCTGAAAATTGATGATGCGGTTCCAGTACTCGCTGCCATAGATCACCACCAGAATCTTCTTGGCCAGTTTGTCGGTCTGGGCGAGCGTGAGAATCTCGAACAGTTCGTCCATGGTGCCGAAACCGCCGGGAAAGATCACCAGACCTTTGGCCAGGTAGGCAAACCAGAATTTCCGCATGAAGAAATAGTGAAACTGAAAGTTCAGCGACGGCGTGACATAGGGATTGGGGTTCTGCTCGAACGGTAACGCGATGTTCAGTCCTATGGTTTTGCCCCCAGCTTCGTGCGCGCCCAGATTGGCCGCTTCCATGATGCCGGGACCACCTCCGGTGGTGACGACGAAGCGGCGGCGGCGCGCCGGAATGTTGATGGACCACTTGGTCAGCATGTGGGCCAAGCGGCGCGCGTCCTCGTAGTAGCGGGCCATATCCAGGCCGGCCTTGGCTCGCTTGAGGTTTATTTCCTGCTGAGCCGCGGGCGAGCCGGCGCCGTTCTTCTCCACGGCCGTCAGATTCTTTTTCGCGGCGTGTTTTCCTTCAAAGCGCGCTGAGCCGAAGAAGACCACCGTGTCCTGAATCTGCTCGCGGCGAAAGCGCGCCAGCGGCTCCTGATACTCCGACAAGATGCGGAGGATGCGCCCATCGGGGCTGTTGAGAAAGGTTTCGTTCTGATACGCCAGCGGCGCGGACTTGAGCGGGTCTGTCATGGAAGACTCTCGTTCCAAAAACTTCAGAAAGTGAAATATTAAGCGCGCCTCGGCGCAGGCTACCAGCATACCGGAGCGGGAGCCTCTGGAGGAATCTCCGGATGTTTCATCTCCGGATGTTTCACGAGGTCTGCCAGCTTACCTGTGTTCGTGGTAGTGGAGCGCCTCCCAGAAGCCAATCCAGATGTCGAGCAGGCCCAACCCGGTGCAGAAGCCGCGGAAGAAACCGCTCGAAACCAGAGTCCGCAGGCTGGGATAAGAAAGCAATAAATAGTTGTCAGTCCACTCCGGGGTCCAAGGCAGAATGATCAGAAGGACGCCCGCCACGGCGCTGATCAGGACAAAAAGGAAAACCGAGACGCGATGTAGCCATAGCTGCAACCCTTCGTGTTGCGCTGTGGACGCTGACTCCGCCGGAGGGTCGAGCAGCGCGGTGGTGACTTCCTGTGGGCCCGGGGCGGGGCTACCTGCTTCCACCGAAGGGCCTGTCAGGGGGAGCTTGGAATCTGTGGTCACGCGGGGCTCCACCAAATAAGACAGAGAATGACCCGGCCAGTTCCGCAATTGGCAGGATTCCAGCGACGAAGGCGATGGGAGGCAGAACCCATCCGGCTATTCTACGACTTCAGGGCCTTGATGCGCTCGGCCACGTCGCGATAGTCGATGTTGCTGCCGTAGACTTCCATGAAGTGCTTGAGCGCCAGGGGTTTGCTCCCGGCAGCCTCATGGGCGGAAGCAATTTCGTAGTTGAGAGCGGTGCGCGTTTCCTGATCGATCCCGGCCACGGCGAGAGCTTTTTCGTACCAGCGTACGGCAGCTTCCGGCACGCCTTTGTCGAGAAAGCACTGCGCCAGCCAGGTGTAGGCTTGCATGATCTGTGGGAAGGCATGTCCGCGGTCGACCGACTGGCAGGCTTTTTGCAATTCCCCAATGGCCTCGTCCAAAAGTCCCATTTCGCGGAACGCGATGCCCAGGTTGTAGTGAGTCTCCGGGTCTTCCTCGGCGGATGCGCCACCCGCCTCCAGGTCCTGTTTCAACTCACCAAACATCTCGGCCAAGTCGATGCCGGGCACAGCGCCGGCAGGTGAAGCTTTAGCGGGCGCAGGCGGTTGCGGCTTGGGTGGCTCGACCGGTTGCGACACCTGAGCTTGTACCACGGGCGCAGGTGGCGCGACAGTGGGAGTGCTGCGCACCATTGCGGGTGCTGCGGCAGCAGCGCTGGCCGCTGGGGCGCTCACCTGCGGCGCCTGTATGGGCCTTGGCGGCGCGGGCACGGGCCTGGTTGCTGGCTGAGTGGCGGCAGGCGCGGGCACCTGAGCTTCGGTCAGGAAGTCCTCGCCCAACGACGCTTCCAGGTCGGCTACGAACTCGCCCAGAGCTGGAGCGCCCTGTCCAGCGACGACTGGTTCACTGTGGGCGACTGGAGTAAGCTCGGGTTCGACCGGGCGAACATGCTTGGCGGTCTGCGGAATCTGGGTTCGCGGGATTTGGGTCTGCGGAATTTGGGTTGGCTTGAGGCTCGGTTTGGCCGCCTGGCCGAGCTGAAAGCTGTCACCCAGCGAGGACTCGAGGTCGGAAACAAATTCCTCCAGGACCGCTGGTGCGGGTTCCTCCACCTCGGGTTCGGGCACTGGCGCCGGTTTGGGCGCAAGCTTCTTCTTCGGCGCTGGCGCTGGCGCGGCCTTGACCACCGGAGGCGGCGGTGGCGGCGGTTCTTGCACCACTTGTGCAATTTCCGGCTCCGGCTCGGGGGCTGGTTCTTCGATTTCGACCGCGACTTCTGATTCTGCAGCTTCGGCTTCCGCGACCTCTGCCTCGGCTGCCTGCACTTCGGCGGACGGGATGTCATCGACGGTAATCTCCTCGACTGACTCCTCCACACTGGCTGCTTCAGCGTCCGTTGCGCTTTGCGTGGCAGCCTCGAGTTCGGCGCGGATCTGGTCCACGCGGGCGTCGTCTGGCGCCTGGGTCTGCAGCTTGGCCAATGCTGCCCAGGCTTGTTCGGGCAAGCCTTGCGCGAAGTAGAAGCGAATCTCGTCGATTGTCTCGCTAATCTTCTCGTCGGGAAGGGTTGCCTGTTCCGCTTGGGAGATTTCGGCTTCGGCCGCAGCCTCAGTAGAGTCGGATTCAACCGTTACTGCGTCATCCCATTCTGACGAGAGGTCGATCTCAGCGTCTGCCGCTTCGTCGTCAGTTGGAGGTGCCGCGGCTTCTGTCGCCTCTGCAGCAGGTTCGTGAGCATGCTCCGCCGCCGTGGGCCACGGTGCGGCGACCTCGGCTTCGGCAATCTCAGCCACCGGAGCTTCCTCGACCGCGAACTCCGCATGGGCAACTTCGTGGTGTGCCACCTCGTGGTGGGCAGCGGTCGCCTCCGCATGACCGTGTGAAATCTCAATCTCTGCCACGGCCGTGGTGGAGGGCCCGGCGGTACGTTCCTCGAACCGGTCGGCGAGTTCTCCGTAGCGAGTTGCTTCCTCCGGGAATCCATTATCGGAATAAAGCGCCTGCAGGGTTCGGCTGCAGATGGCCGCCTCGGTGAAACGGCCGGCGCGGGTGTGCAGTGCCGCGAGGCGCTGATTCAAGCGTAAGTCGTTCGGAGCCTGGGGCAAGGCCGCGACCAGAGGCCCCAGCGCCTTGGCCGGCATGTTGTAGGAGATGAAGAGTTCGGCATCGGTGAGCGCCGAACGGACTGCCAGAGCTGCCTCGTCCGAATAGTGCTGGTGGACGGATGGAGACGTAGCCTCCAGTTCGTCCACGATTACGACCGCCTCTTCCGCTGTGATCAGCTTGGTGCCGCCGGAGACGCCACCGAGCTGGCCCAGCATCTGTTCGTAGTTTTGCAAATGCAGAGGGTTGTCCGGCTCCTTCTGCGACAGGCTTTGGTAAAGGTCTCGGGCGCGGACCAGATCGCCTGACTGCACGCTGGCGTGAGCCAGCAATTCGGTCACTTCCGTAAGATGCGTGGTCTCGCCGGCCTTGTTGAACAGGCCTAGCAGTTTTTCCAGCGACGCAGGATTGTCGCGCACATGCCCGATGATGGCATGCAGATGACCGAGGACTTTGTCTGAATTTTCCGCCAGCAGACGTTCGGCGTTCTCGTCGTACACCTGGAGCGCGCTCTCGTACTGCCCGGCCTGCATCAACGCATCGGCAAAATCTGAAATCGCCGCCAGGTCGTTGTGCACGGTCAGCAGCTTGCCGGCAATCGTCCCGGCATCGGAGAGTCGCCCCGCTTGCAGGTAAGCCTTCAGGAGGTCGCGCAAGCCTTCGGGATTGGAATCAAGATCCGAGACTTTTGACAGCACACCAATGGCAGCTTCGGCATCTCCCGATTCGAGCAGGTTTCTGCCCTGCATGAGCAAGGCATAGGCATTGCCGGGATCGAGCGTGAGCATGCGCGTGAGAATTTCTTCCGCGCCGCTGAGAGAGCCCTTGGATCGCATGGTCTCTGCGGCCGCGGAGAAAATCTGCCATGCTTCATTCTTCTTGCCAAGCCGGACGTAGACTTCCGCCAGCTTGATGCGCATGGTGGTATTTTCCGGATCCATTTCCAGGATCTTCTGGAAAATACGCACTGCATTATCGAGTTCGCCGGACTTCAGAAATTCTTCGGCAACCTGCAGATACTGGGCGCGGGCGTCGTTGAAAAGCCCCTGCTGAGTATAAAGTTCCGCCAGCTTCAGCACGCTCTCCAGCGAAGGCTTGAGCTTGCTGATCTTCTTGTACATGGCGATGGCCTTAACCGTGAATCCCTGGCTGGCATAGGCATCGCCGACAGTCTTGAAGCACTCGGTGGCTTTATCGCTTTCACCGATGCGGGAATAGAGGTCGCCGACGGTGTTGGCGACCGTCAGGTCCTTGGGGTCGTTCTTGAGGATTTTGTCGTACTCAGCAATGGCGTTCTGCAGCTTGCCCTGTTGGACATACTTCTCCGCGCTGCTGAGTACCTTTTGCTTATTGAACCCAAACAACGCCATAGTGAGTGCGGACCCCAGTTCCTGGTCTTGACCTAGAGACGTCTTAAATAGAAACGTCTTTGAGAAGAACCGTTCTGCGCAGACTCGTATAACACAGAACCCGAACTACTCCCGAGCGAACGCTCCCCGGGTGTCGCGAAGGCGATCGTTCACCTGCGACGCGGAACCTCCGGACAAGGCCAATTGTACTTCTGGGCGTCATCCCCCGCATGGTTACCGAGGGTTACCGGAGGTTACCAAAAGGGAGTGTACGAATGGGTAACTAGGGGTATCTTGGGCGATTCCCCGATTGATAGGATAGCCCCCAGCCCTGCACGAATGCACGGTGGCATACGTCGGGCAGAAATTTCCCGGCCGGGTCCGGCATTTCGGGGTAAAAAACCGTAATTCCGGTAGGAATGAGCCGCAGATTCAAGGCGCATACCCCGAGGTGCGCCTCTAATATGAATGTGCTATTTGGCGGCGAGGTGCAACCGTGTATTTTTCCAGATGCGAAATTGTACTTACCTCTCAAGCGAGAGTCGGGCGGCACTGAAAGGCAAGCACATTTATGACATGGATCCGAACAGTTCCGCTCTCCGAGGCGGACGAGAAACTCCGCCAGGCAATTGAGGGCGAGAAGCTCTTGTATCCGAGGGAGTACGCCCAACCGGTGCACCCCGACGAGTCGGGCGGATCGTCGATTGTGGGCTCCCACACCTTGATTCCCGACGCGCTGTATCACGCCTTCAGCACTTTCGGCGCGCTCATGTCGCCCGACCTTCCGCTTACGCGCCGCCAGCACGAGATGATCGCGACCATGGTCTCGGTGACGAACCGATGCGTGTATTGAATCGAGTCACACGCAGAGTTTCTGCGTAGGGTGACGTTGGACAAGACGCTGGTTGAGGCCTTGGAGAAGGACTATGCCACGGCTCCCATCACTCCCCAGGAACGGGTGATGGTGGACTACGTGGTAAAGCTGACCAAAGACGCAACCAAGGTATGGAAAGATGACATCGAAGGTCTGCGGAAAGCCGGATTTGACGACCGCGGCATTCTGCAGATCACGCTGATCGCCTCGTGGTTCAACTACATCAATCGGGTTGCAGATGCGCTAGGAGTAGGGCGGGATGGCCCCTTACCTTGAATGGAGCAGTTTGAAAACTGTCCTTGTGCCGCCCTTTCGTCCCGACGATTCCACTAAACTTGAGCTGGATCGAGGCTGAACTCCAAGTTCTGCCTCGCCGTTGCTCATGGCCAATTCGCTCGCAACATTCTTCTCGACGAACTTTCAGTTGCACTCCCAAGAGCGCGCCTACGGGCAGCGTCGCGGCTACCGCATGGAGTGGTTCAGTTATGGGCAGGTTCTGGAACTGGCCTCCAGTTTTGCGCGTGAACTGGAGTCGCGGAAGATCGGCAAGGGCGACTGCGTCATGCTCTGGGGCGAGAATTCTGCCCAATGGGTTGCGGCCTTCTTCGGATGCGTGCTGCGCGGCGCGGTTGTCGTCCCTATGGACAACGGCGCCTCCACGGACTTTGCCGCGCGTGTGTTTCGGCAAGTGGACGCTAAGCTGCAGGTCACCTCGCGCCCGCATGTTGACGGGGCCCCTCCTGCAGACCATCCTGTTCTGATTCTTGAAGATTTGCAGCAAAAATTGGCAAGTCACTCCGCGATCCCAGCCAGTGATGCGGCTCTCGGCCGCGACGACATTCTGCAAATTGTGTTTACCTCCGGCACCACCAGGGAACCGAAGGGCGTGGTGATCACGCATGGGAACGTACTGGCCAACATCGCTCCGCTCGAGCGGGAGATGCTCCGCTACATGAAATATGAGCGCTTGGTACACCCGTTGCGTTTTCTGAATCTGCTGCCCCTTAGCCACGTCTTCGGACAATTCCTGGGAATGTTCCTGCCCCCGCTGCTGGGCGGGACGGTCATCTTCCAGGAGGAACTGAAGCCTTCGGAAGTGATTCGTACGATCCGCCGGGAACGCGTTTCGGTTCTGGTCAGCGTGCCACGAGTGTTGCAGTCTCTGAAGCAGAAGATCGAGCGGGATCTGGAAGATCATGGCAAGGTGCATGGTTTTCAACAACGATTCCGTTTCGCCGAAGGCAAGCATTTTCTTCGCCGCTGGTGGATCTTCCGGGACATTCGCCGCCAGTTCGGCTGGAAATTCCTGGCATTCATCTGTGGGGGAGCGGCGCTCGATCGTGAGACCGAAGAGTTCTGGGGACGCCTTGGCTACGCGGCGATCCAGGGTTACGGGCTCACAGAGACCACTTCGCTGATCAGCGTGAATCATCCCTTCAAACTCGGGAAGGGATCGATTGGAAAAGTGTTGCCCGGACGCGAACTCAAACTAGCCGAGGACGGTGAGATTCTCGTGCGCGGCGGAGGTGTAGCCGCCGGCTACTGGGATGCCTCTGGCCGCCGCGACCTTACTGGCGATGGAGGATGGTATCGCACGGGCGACGTAGGCGCTCTCGACGACGCCGGCAATCTCTATTTCAGAGGCCGCACAAAAGAAGTGATCGTCACCCCGGCAGGCCTCAACGTGTATCCCGAGGACCTCGAAGCCGCGCTGCGTCAACAGCCGGAGATAAAAGACTGCGTGGTGGTGGGCGTTGATCGGAGCAAAGATGATCGGGCGGGCAACGACCGCGGCGGAAATGTTGAGCCTTGCGCGGTCGTGATTCTGCGCGAGGAAATAGGGGCCGCGGCCGACACGCGGTCCAGAGAGATGGCGGATGATGGGAGCGTCGTCGAGAAAATCGTCCAGCGCGCCAATCAATCCCTGGCCGAGTATCAGCGCATGCGCATGTGGTTCCAGTGGCCGCACGAGGACTTTCCGCGAACCGGCACCCAAAAGCCGCGCAAGAGCGTGATCCAGGAAGTTACCCAGAACCACTTCCTCCAGCCCACGCCGGCGTCTGGAACCAGTACTGCATCCGCGATGGGCGCCCCCATCGCTGAGCTATTTGCGCGCGTGGTTGGGCATCCCATCCCCAGTCTGCAAGCCAACGCCAATCTCGATTCTGATCTTGGTCTCAGTTCGCTCGATCGCGTCGAGTTGCTCAGCGCAGTGGAAGACCGTTACCAGGTCGATTTGAGTGAAGCCATCTTCAGCGCCGTTCGCACGGTGGGCGACTTGGAAGGACTTTTGCGCGGGCAGGAGTCGCAGAGGACCGAATATCACTATCCACGGTGGGCGTTGCGCTGGCCGGCCACCTGGCTGCGGTTCCTCGCGCACTATTTGTTGTTACGGCCGGCGATTGTATTGTTGGGTTGGCCGCGAATCGAGGGCCGCGAAAACCTGCGCGAGGTGAGCGGCCAGCTACTCGTCGTGTGCAATCACATCGCCGACGTGGATTTTGCATTTGTTCAAACCGCGTTGCCGGCGCGTTTTCGGCACCATCTGGCCACGGCTACTCGCGGCGAAGATCTCGAAGCCCTGCGCAACCCTCCTTCGTCCCGCGGAATTTTCGCAGGCCTCTACGACCGCATGCTGTGGGTTTCCGGCGTCTCTCTGCTGAACCTTTTTCCTCTACCGCGAGAGGCGGGATTCCGGAACAGCTTCGCCTACGCCGGAGAGGCCGTCGATCGCGCCTACAGCATCCTGGTTTTTCCCGAAGGCCGCCACACCGTGGACGGCAAAATCAATCCGTTTCGCGCCGGCATTGGGCTGCTGGCAAACAATTTGGGTGTCCCGGTGTTGCCCATGCGAATTCTGGGACTGTTTGAACTAAAGCAGGCGGGGAAGAGGTTCACCGCTCCCTGGAAGATTCGGGTGCGTATCGGCCAGCCGATCAGATTCGCCCCCGGAACTGCGCCGGAGCAGATCGCCGCAGAGCTTCAAAAAGTGGTGGAACTTCTTTAGAGACTTATTCTTCGTCCGCCATCGGCTCTTCCAGCCGCAAGTCTGGTTCGATTTGGATCTCCGGTAGATTCGATTCGTGAAGCTTACGATTGAGCTGTGGCAATGCCTCTTTTTTGAACTCACTCCAACGTTTCATAACTGCCGAACTCTCGCGCTCGGTCGCGGCGATCGCCTCGATCTGCGCCGAGGTCGGTGCGGCATCTGCCTGCCACACCTGGCCGTATAGAGTAGTGGCGCGCCCGTTCGCGCGTGTCACCGTGGGTTCGGCGGCATCGGCAGCAGCAAAGCTCCTGGCAGCGCCCAGCAGCGCCGCAAGCTCTGATTGAAAAGTCTGAACCGCCTCACCCGCCACTTTCAACTGTTCGCTATGTTTCTTAAGTTGAGAGTCAATCGAATTCGCCTGTTGCACCGCCTGGGAGGTTTGGGTCACCATGGCGGCCAAACGTAATTCCGCCTGAAATTTATTTTCCAGGGCAAGCGCCGGCGCCTTCACCCGCGGGTCCATTTTCACAGTCAGGGGCGCGGTATAACTCTTGCCGTTCGCGGTCAGCCGGACGGTGTAAAGGCCGGGCAAGGCGGTAGGTCCCAGTGGCTGGCGCGGAGTATCCCCAGGAATCGCAGCAATCGGATACTCATGGCGCAACGAATTTGGCGACGGATAGTGCAAGTCCCAGACCCAGCGATGCATGCCCGCCTCCGCCGAAAGAGACCGGAATGGACGCAGCCAGTACAGCGGAATCAGCTGCTTCTTCAACTCATCCTCGGAAGCCTCAGGCTGATCCGTGCTCGAGAAACTGCGCACGACTTGGCCGCGTGCATCCACAATCTCCAGCTTGACCGGGCCGGAAGCTGCGCTCCCGAGATAGTAGTCAATCACAGCCCCATCGGGCGGATTCGCCGCCGCCGGCTCATCCGGCGGAAGCGGCGTATCGGTGTAGTTGTCCCGCTGGACGCGGTAAGCCGGCGCGGGCGCGAAAAGGTGCGCATCGGAACTCGTCACTGCTTCAGTGAGCTGGCGAAGCGGTGTGATGTCGTCGAGGATCCAGAAAGACCGTCCATGCGTGGCGACGATGAGATCGCTCTCGTGAATCCAGAGATCGCGCATCGAGGTATGCGGCAGATTCAACTGCAGCGATTGCCAGTGATCACCGTCGTCGAACGAGACCCAGACCGAATTCTCCGTGCCCGCAAACAGCAATCCTTTACGCACTGGATCTTCGCGCACGGTATCGACGGGGCCGAAATCGGGAAGCCCGGCAGTGATCAACTTCCAGCTTTTGCCGCCGTTGTGGGTGCGGTAGATATACGGATGCAGATCGTTGATGCGGAAGCGGCTGACCGAAGCGTACGCGGTTTCTTCGTCGAAGTGGGAAGCCGAAATCTGCGTGACCTTGTTCCACGGCGTCAGATCTTTTGGCGTGATGCCGTTCCAGTTCTTACCGCCGTCACGAGTCAGCCAGATCAAACCATCGTCCGTTCCGGCCCACAACGTATTCACGTTCTTGAAAGACGGCGCGAGGGCATAGATCACGCCGCGCTGTTTTTCCGCGCCCTTGGGCACAAGCTTGCCTACGCTCGCGGGGACGCCCGGAGTCTCCCGAGTCAAGTCGCCACTGATGGCCTGCCAGCTATTACCGCCGTCGATCGTCTTGAAAAGTACGTTGGTGGCGTAATACAGAACGTGGGGATCGACCGGGGAAAACATGGTCGGCTCCGTACGGTCAGCACGGTATTTGTCGCTGCGCACCGGAATCGGAGTTACATTCTGTACTTGCCCGGTCGACCAGTGGAACCGCGAAACTTCGCTCCGGCCGCCCCCGTAAATGATGTCCGGATCCAGTGGATCAGGCGCCACGTAGCCGTACTCGATTACGCCCACAGGATGCCACTCGCGGAACGTGATGGCGCCGTCGTTGCCCCGGCTCGAGATGCAGACCGAACCGCTCTCTTGTTGTCCTCCGCAAACGCGATATGGAAACGTGTTCGTTACGGCCACGTGATAAATCTGCGCGGTCGGCTGGTTGTACCAGGAACTCCAACTCGCTCCGCCATTGACCGTGACCAGCGCGCCCTGATCGCTGACCAGCAAAATAATATTGCCGTCATTGGGATTGATCCACAGGTTCTGGTAGTCGTCGCCGCCCGGCGCGCCGCGAAAACCCATCCACGTTTTTCCACCATCTACGGAACGCATGGTGACAGTGCTGGCGACATACACGATGTCGGGATTCTTTGGGTCAACTTTCGGAATCGGCAGGTCGCCCCCGCCGATCCTGCCGGAGGAGCGCGGGTCGGTCGTGGCCTGCGACCAGTTTTCCCCTGCGTCATCCGAGCGATAAACGCTCAACCTGCCTCCGCTGGTACTCAGGGTCGCGTAGAGGCGCCGCGGATCGCTGGGCGCGATGGCAACGTAGATTTGCGAAAGATCATTCGGCAAGCCGTTGCTTAGCGGACGCCAGGTCACGCCTCCATCCACCGACTTAAACAGGCCGCCATTGCTGCCATTGAACGTGTTGTTGTCCTCCCACGGGCCTTCGCGTGCTTCCCACATCGAGGCATAAACTACATCAGGATTCGACGGATCAATCTCTACGTCGGAGCCGCCAGTGTTCTCGTCCTTGGAAATCACTTTCTGCCAGGTCTGCCCGCCGTCGGTTGAGCGATAGATTCCACGTTCTTCACTCGGCCCGTACGGATGGCCGAGCACCGCTGCGAACACCCGGTTAGGGTCGCGAGGATCAACTGCCAGCGCTGGAATCTGTTGCCCGTCGCGCAATCCCAGATGAGTCCAGGTCTTTCCCGCGTCTACCGATTTGTAAATCCCATCGCCGACCGAAAGATCAGGGCGATGCAATCCTTCTCCGCTGGCCACGTAAATAATGTTGGCGTCCGAAGGCGCGACCACGATCGCTCCGATCGATTGTGTAGACTCGTGATCGAAGATGGGGTTCCAGGTGCGGCCAAAGTCGTCCGTCTTCCACACTCCGCCATTTACCTGCGCGGCGTAAAACACATTCGGCTGGGTGGGGACGCCAGCGGCGGCCCGCGTCCGGCCTCCGCGGAAGGGACCAATCATTCGCCAGTGCAATTCCTGATAGGCGTTCTCGGGAACCGCTTGCGCTTGGATGGAGCCGGCCGGCAGAAAAAGTAAAGCAGCTGCGAGCAGACGAAGCACCGCCTTGGATGTGATCATTTCTCCCCCAGACACCGTTACATGAGCTACATAGAATAATCTAAAACGCCAGTCATGGGGGGCAATGCCTGCGCGGCCGCGAGGCTGCCATTACAATGGCATGAGCATGATTGCCCATCTGCGCGGGAAACTGCTGGCCAAGCATCCCAACCAAGCCATCGTCGAAACTGGTGGCGTCGGCTACGACATCACCATCAGTGTACCCACGTTCTCCGATCTGCCCGCTCTGGGAACCGAAGTGTCGCTGCACATTCATACGCACGTGCGTGAGGACCTGATCGCTCTCTACGGATTTCTGCGCCCTTCGGAGAAGCTGCTGTTCGAGAAGTTGATTACCGTAAGCGGAATCGGTCCCAAGCTGGCCATCACCATCCTCAGCGGAATGCCAGCGGAGGAAGTGGTACGCGCGATCCGCGGCAACGATATAACTCGCCTCACTCGCATTCCCGGTATTGGCAAAAAGACTGCCGAACGGATGGTGCTGGAGCTACGCGACAAACTGCCGGAGGCAGGACCATCTGCCGAACCTGCCCTTCATGCAATGAGTGCCACAGAAGAAGATGTGCTGTCGGCGCTGGTTAATCTCGGATATCAACGCGTAGCCGCGGAGAAGGCGCTTGCCGTCGCAACGAAAAACGGCAAGGGGGGATCGTTCGATGGGATGTTTCGCGAGGCGTTAGCCGCGTTGTCGAAGTAGCTCAGACCTATTTCCCGATGCAGAAAGTGCTGAAGATCAAATTCAGAATATCGTCGGTCGTCGTGACTCCCGTGATCGCGTCCAAGGGACGCAATGCCCCGTAGAGATCGAGTAACAGCATCTCGTGTGGCACTTGGTTGCTCACCGCATTCTCCGCAGTCTGCAGCGCCGCCAGCGAGTCCCGCACCAGCCCCTGATGCCGGATGTTGGTAAGAAAGCCGCTCTCAGCCTGCGTTCCCGCCTCGCCGCCGATGTGCCGCAAAATCTCGCTGCGCAGTTCGGCAACCCCCTCGCCCGTCAACGCCGAAGTGTGAATCGAAGACTGGCCCCTAACCCCTGACTCCTGGCCACTGCCCTTCAGATCCCACTTGTTCCCCACAACAATCGTGGGCCGCTTTTCTGCGTGCCGCAGCAACTCGTCATCTTCGGTAGAAGCCGGCTGCGAAGCGTCCAGCACCACCAGCACCAGGTCAGCATCGGCCAGCGTTTCCATCGATTTGCGAATTCCGATGGATTCGGCCTCGTCGAGAGCCTCGCGAATGCCAGCCGTGTCCACTAGTTTCACCGGAATGCCGCCGATCGCCACCGTTTCCGTCACCAGATCGCGTGTGGTTCCTGGCGTGGCCGTGACGATTGCCCGCTCGCTCTCCACCAGTCGGTTGAACAGGCTCGACTTCCCCACGTTCGGCGGGCCCACGATCGCCAGCGTCAAACCTTCATGCACAACTTTTCCGTAGGCAAAGCTGGCGGCCAGTTGTTCCAGCGGTTTTGCGACGTCATCGATTCGGCTGAGGATTGTGGCATCTGGCAGCACCGAAACGTCATCCTCGGCGAAGTCGATGCCAGCCTCGAGTATCGCAATTAGTTCCACCAGTGTTTGCTTGATGGGCTGTAGCCGTTTTGACAAAGCTCCTTCCAACTGCTGCGCCGCCACCCTCGCCTGATAAAGCGTCTGCGATTCGATCAGGTCGCGGACCGCCTCGGCCTGCGTAAGATCGATGCGCCCGTTGAGAAATGCCCGCATCGTAAACTCGCCCGGCTCCGCAAGCCGCGCTCCGGCCGCGACGCACAGCTCCACGATATGACGCAGCACGACTGGCGAGCCATGGGCGGAGATTTCGACGATGTCATCGGTAGTGTAAGAATGCGCCCGAGCGAAGTAAGTGACCACGACTTCGTCTATCCGTTGCCCGTGTAGGCCGGACGCTCCTGACGGATGGCCCATCCTAGCCGCGTTCTTGGCGGCTAGGGTGGGGACTTTGACTTCCTCCGCGCGGGTCTTCGGGGATTCCGGCTCAATCAGTTCCCCGAAAATCGCCCGGCCGGGTTCCAGTTCATGTTTCAGCCGCAACATAGGCGAAACAATCGCTCGCGCCTGCGGCCCTGCAAGCCGCACCACGCCGATGCCGCCGCGTCCCGGCGGCGTAGCGATCGCCACGATCGTGTCATCGAGGTTCACGCGCCGATTGTAACGGGTACACTAAAACGGAGCCAACGACCCGACGGAAACATTCGGGTGCCCGACTTCTCATGTTTCTTGCCGGGTGCCGCATTTCTCGCGCGTCTCTTGCGCGAGAAGTGGGTTTTGCGGACTGATCAGGAGGAAGCAACTTGTCCGTTGCCGACGAACTACTAAAAGCTAACGAAGCTTTCGCCCACAATTTTACCCTGGGAGATCTCGCCGTCCGGCCGAAGCGCCACGTGGCCGTGCTGGCCTGCATGGACTCCCGCATATTGTTCGAGCATTGCCTGGGTCTGCATCCCGGCGACGCACACATGATCCGCAACGCCGGCGGCATCGCCACCGACGACGCTTTGCGCTCGCTGATCGTTTCGCATCACCTGCTCGACACGCAGGAGTTCATCATCATCAACCACACCGACTGCGGCTTGCTGAAAGTGCGGGAAGACGAACTGAAAGCACGCTTGACCGAAAAAATGGGAGGACCAGCGGACGAACCCTCGCATTTCCACGCCTTCGACGACCTGGAAGAGAACGTCCGGCAGCAGATGCGGCGCGTGAAATCGCATCCCTGGATTCCGAAACACATTCCGGTGCGGGGATTTGTCTACGATGTGAAGACAGGAAAGTTGAAAGAAGTGGAATAGAGACTCATACGGCAGAGGCTTTGGCCAGGATGTCGCGCCACTGAAGAATGTTTTCCGTGTTCATTTGCTTTGCCCGACCGCCAAAGCGGTTCGTGGCCAGGAGGCATTCCAGGCTCTTTCGACGCTTTCTTCCTGTCAGTCTTCGCTCGGCATCTTTGAAGTTCTCGTATGCGATCATGTCCGCGCACTGGAGGGCCGGGCAGTGCTCCCAGCCCATCGGGGCGAGTGTAGAAAATCTCTCTTTGCCTTTGAACGTGGGGTCCTGAAGCATGGCGTTAAACGCGCTGAGCAGGCGTCCGTCGTGGCTGCATCTCTCATGAAAGAGAACAAAAGAGACTGGTTTTATATTTCCCAGCTTCTTCTTTCCATCCTCCACTTGGGCAACCATTTCCAACATCGCGAACTTCAGCATCTCTCCATAACAAGCTCCCAGAGGATCATCCGCGCAGTGAGGAAACTCCCTAGTGAAATCCGGGAGTGGAACAGTATAGGAGATTGCATTCACCCAGGCACGGCCTCGGCTCAGACACGGGAGCAGTTCCTTAACGAATGCGATCTGTTCGTCGACCGTCCATCCGGAAAACTCCGCGACGCACGAACTGCAATCAGCGGCATGGTAGCGAGTCAATTGCTTTCGTCCTGATTTCTTGAGCTCCTTATTCTTGGCTTGGAGACAGAGCTTCCAGTTGCGCTCAATGTCCTTCCAGCCCACGAAGTCGCTCATGAGGCAGGAGAAGGTAAAGAATTCGCTGCTATAGCTCTCATCAAAATATCCTCGAAGAATCATGCACTACTCCTACCGCGCTGCCTTCTCAATCTCTGCCTTCAACTCTCCGTACGGCAGCGCGCCCGGATGATACATGGCCACTTTCCCGGTCCGGTCCAGCAGCACCAGCGTCGGCGTGGTCGAGGCTCCGTAGGTGTCGAAATCGTACTTGCTGACGGGAACCGGCATGTCCAGGAGTCCGCCGTAGAAACGATGGCGGACGGCGTCGATGTAAGCCAGCTCGTCCGCGGGCGCGGCGTGCTCCACCTGCGCCGTGTAGCCGTACATCCTGGTCGGGCCGATCACGGTCAATCCCTTGGACGCGAATTCCGTGCGAAGCTTCGTGATGATCGGAGCTTCCGCTTTGCAGTCGGCGCACCAGTGCGCCCAGAAAAACAGCAGTACCGGCGAGCCCTTGAGCTGGGCGAGCACAGGAGGCTTCCCTCCGAGAAATTGAGCTTCCTTTAGAGCCGGAGCCGGTTTTCCTTCCAGTGAAAGCAGGTTCAGATTCTTCTGCAAGCGTGCCCGAATCGAAGTGCTGCCGTAAGTCTGCAGCGCTGTTTGCAGCAGTGCAACGGCCTGTGTTCTCTGCCCGCGAGCCGCCAGCACTTGCGACTGAACTTCTAACGCCGCGCCCAGAGCGATGG